>NZ_VLLC01000002.1:183548-269293 GCF_007830435.1 Desulfobotulus alkaliphilus
GCCTGTGCATCTGTCTTGCAGGTATGGTACTTGGAAAACTGTGCTGAACAGTTACACTTTTATATGATCGTTTAGCCTGTATTCTGGTTTTTTTATGAACAGGATGTGTGTGGATTGCTTTTTAACTTTTTCAAGGAGGTTTCTATGTCGAAAAAAAAATGTTTTTCTTATTTTCTGGGGATTCTCCTTGTCATGGGGGGAATGTCATCTGCCCATGCAGAGGCTTTTCAGAAAGAGGTGATCCTCAGCCCCATGCTGGGGGTGCATCACTTCCATCATGATCAGGATCTGGATACGGGTTTCAGCCTTGGGGCAGGTCTGGGGTATCGTTTTGATCCCCGCTGGATGGCGGAAATCATGGTCCATGGTTCAAAAACAGAACATAAGAAAACAGCTGTGGATACCAGGGCATTGCATGTTTCCGCCAATGCTCTGCATATTTTCCGGCCGGACAAGACCTTTCGTCCCTATGGTGCTGCCGGTATGGGGGTTCTTTCCAGAGATCCCGAAGGCGGTAAGGCAGATCGGGATTTTGCCCTGAACGCAGGCGGCGGTTTTTTTGTGGATATCGTAAAGGATCTGGCTTTCCGCATGGATTTTCGGGGGATTCTGCCCCCGGATGGCATGGAGTGGAATCTGGCTGCCCATACCGGTCTTGCATGGACCTTTGGCCGTACGCCTGCTGTAGCTCCCATTCTTACGCCACCGAAACCCCTGGATTCCGATGGCGATGGTGTGCCGGATTACCGGGACCGTTGCCCGGACACACCTCCGGGAGTTCCTGTGGATCAATGGGGATGCCCCATAGACAGTGACGGTGATGGTGTGCCGGATTACCGGGACCGTTGTCCGGACACCCCCCCGGGAGTTCCCGTGGATCAATGGGGATGCCCCCTGGACAGTGATGGGGATGGTGTGCCGGATTATCTGGACCATTGCCCCGGAACCCCTGTCGGTGCAAGGGTTAATGCATTGGGATGCTGGGAGATTCAGGGCCTTACCTTTGGTACGGCAAGCAATGTCATAGAATCGCAATACCATGGCATTCTGGATGAAGTCGTGGCTGTTCTTCGCCGGAATCCGGATTTAAAAATTGAAGTGGCCGGATATACGGACAGTCGTGGTAGTGATGCCTATAACCGTCGCCTTTCCCGGGAGAGGGCCACAGCGGTGCGGGATTATTTTGTCCGAAAAGGGATTGATGGCGCTCGGCTTCGGGTGGTGGGGTATGGACCGGACAACCCCATAGCAGATAATGATACGGCAGAAGGCCGTGCGCGGAACAGGCGGGTGGAGCTGACCCCTGCTCCCTGATTTTTTGAATGATCTTTTCAAGATGCATGTCCCTGTCCGAAAAGGCTTTTAAGCTTTCTGGGCAGGGATTTTTTTGTCTGCACATGCAGCAAGAGAAAAGAGAGGTGTCAGGGCTTTAGGCTTTAGCACTGGCAGGGTTTAAAAAAACCGGATTTGCAGAGCCTGTTTTTTGACAGGGAAAGCCGGGTTTATGGCGATAAAGGAGGAAAAATCTGCCGGATGCGGCAGAGAAGATCATCCATGGAAAGGCCGTCGCAGGTAATTTCCGCATCTGCCCATTTTCTGTAAAGGGGCATGCGTTCGTGGAAAAGTGCTTCAAGGCTCTGGCCCGGCTTTCTCACCACCCCCCTTTCATCGAGATTTCCAAGGCGTTTTGCAAGTTCTGGCAGGGAAAGTGCAAGGTGGAGAATGGGGCCCTGAGAGGCAAGATTTTCCATGGCCTTTTCGCTGTAGATGACACTCCCCCCTGTGGCAATGACGGTGTGGGAAACCTTAAGGGCTGCCACATGACGGGCTTCGATTTCCCTGAAGGCATCAAGGCCCTTTTGTTCTATGATTTCTGAAAGCCTCATTTTTTCATGGGACTGGATGAGAAGGTCTGTATCCATAAAATCCATGCCAAGGATTTTGGCGGCAAGAACCCCCAAGGTGCTTTTGCCTGCTCCGGGCATGCCGGTGAGGGTGAGGGTGGTTTTTTGGGGTTGGGGTGAAGGGGTTGTTTTCATTTTGAAAGCCCTTTTTCTATTGTCCTGACGGAAATTTATTTTCGATAATGATAAAATATAGATTTAAGTTGCTATCAATTCAATCCGATAATAAGAATATTATCAAAGGAATGTTGCTTAAAAAAATGTGATGGATGGCGTTTGATTCCCGATGGTCGGATGGGTTTTAAAAAAGGAGGGTGGAAATGAAAAAAAAGTGGATCGTTTTTGCTGCTGCGTTAGCGTGGATCTTGTTGCCATGTATGGCTTATTCTGATCCGAGCGAAGCTTCTGTGGATGTAGAGGTAAAAGCAAGTGTAGTGCCATTCAGTCTTGGAGCCGTAAAAGATCCTTTGGATTTTGGTGAAATTATACCGGGTGGCGAAGAATTTACTATAAGGATTAACGCAAGAAATGGAACCAGCACAGATTCTTCTGATAGAGTAACAACAGCTATATTTAATTCTTCTAAAGGCTATGTAAGTGGTGTTGAGTCTGGGCTGATTACGGTTAACACCAATTCTGTTGGGGCGTATGAAATTGATTATGGAGGAGCTATAACTTTAGCGCTTTTAACAGATCCAACTACAACAATGGCATTATCTCAAATTGAAGAGAACTCTACTTTAGAAGCAGACATTGTTTTTCCCGACAATGATGATCCGTTTTATATCCATATTGGTGGTCTGCTTACAGTTGCCGCCAACCAGGAACCAGGTGATTATGAAGGAACTGTGACCGTGACAATATCAAGACCGTGAAGTTTTTATTCATACAGAATATCATAATTTTTGCTTTGCTTCTCAGCACTCATGCTGTAGCCATGGGTGCGGAAGCAAGGCTTGAGCATTCTTTTCGTCTGGAAGGTCTTGTTGTTCTTCCTGCGGGCGGGACCCTGATTATGGATGCAAAAAATCCGGGTGCTACGGTACTGATTCCCTCAGGAATTTTTAACATACAGTCTGTGCTTTTTCCCCGCATCCGTATAGTCCCGGACAGGGCAGGGCAGGAGATTAGGCTGTCTTTTTCTCCGGATGAGGTAAAAGATACCAATGGTAATCTTATGTTAAGGGATATGGAAAAATATACCATAACCCGATTTACTGCTTCTGGCACGGAGCCTCATTTTGTGACCATAGGCGGCAAATTAGTATTGAGTTCAGGTGCTGTAGGTGAGTTGACTGGTAGTTTTGTTATCGGTGTTGAATTCATTGATAATCATCCATAAAGGTGATGTATGTTGCGCAATCTGCTTTTTCCCGCTTTTTTTCTGGCAGCCTTTTTTTTCTGCTTACCAGCTCCTTCTTTGGCAACGGGTGCACTGGTAACGCCTTTGCGTTTTGTTCTGGAAGACCGTGAACGTTCTGCCACCATGCGGATTGTTAACACCAATGACAGAAGTGTTTCATATAGAATTGAAACAGTACTTATGGAACAGGACATGAGTGGCCGGACGAGGGAAATAAAAAATCTGGAAGACCATGGGGATCTGTTGAGAATGGTACGTTTTTCTCCTCGGCAGATTCGTCTGGAACCCCATGAAATGCAGGCGGTTCGCATCATGGTAAGAAAGCCTGCTGACCTTCAGGATGGTGAATACAGGGTTCATATGAAAGTATCCCCCTTGCCCGAAACTCCGGACCGGGTACAGATGCCTGGGAAGGATGAACCGGCCAGCTCAACTACCATTACCATTCATACGCTGGTATCGACAATTTTACCCCTGATTATCCGCCACGGAGAAACCAGCGTAAGCCTTGATGCCAGAGGCCTTGAGCTGGAGAGCCTGCCCGGAGACAGAAAAGCCCTGAAAACTCTCCTTATTGCCGAGGGAAACCGATCTGCGTTTATGGATGCCGCTTTTTTCTGGGAAGATACTCTAATTGCGGAAAGAAAAGGATTTGCCATTTATCAACCCAATGGAAAATTGAATATAAGTTTTCCCTTGCAGGAAGATCTTCCCCCTTCCGGCAGCACCCTGCGTCTTGTTCTCCATGACAGGGAAAAGGAAGGGAATCCCCTTTTAAAGGAAATTCCCCTTGTTCTGAACTACTGAAAAATGAACTCTAGGGATTCAAGCACCCCTGCAAAGCATAGCAGCCCTTTGGAGGGTGTTTTTTTCTGTTTTGCCTAGCCCTTGATGTATTAGAGAGCCCTCGCATAGCCTCCCATTTCTGCCACCTTTTCCCTGAACTGCTCCGCATCTTCCATGGCTTTAAAATTCTGAACCAGTGCCCTGAAGGTATTGCCTTCTTTCGCAATGGCCATGGAAAGCTCTTTTCCCATGAGGGAGCGGAACTGTCTTTCAAGGTTGATAATGCCCTTTTCTGCATCTTCAATATTGCCGTAGCTTGCCAGATGCACGGCCCTTTCTTCTCTGTTTAGCGAGTTTAAGACCCTGCCGTATCCGGTTTTTTCTGCCATCATGGCAGCCAGTCTGTCCGCATCTGTCCTGTTTTCAAAATTGCCCAGAATCACCCTGTACCAGAGGCCCTTCTCCCCAAGATCCACGGGCTGAATTTTTGCTCCTTCAAGGTCTTTCAATTCCGGCATCTGTGCTTTGGCCCATTGTATGCCTTTGAGGGCCTTTTCCCTGCTTTTGTAAGAACCCGCATGGACCCCGTAGGAGGAAGTTCTGCCCTTCAGAGGGGTTTTGTGGGGTATCTTGTGGGTGGCAGTGGTTTTTGTTGCTTTGCTGTCTCCGGTTTTAAGTATATGGGCATCATAAAGAACCCTGTCTTCCTTTAGTACAGGCCGCTGTTCAGGAAGGGCCCTTCCCAAAGCACCGGAAACCCACTGACCATTTTGATAAAGCACCGCTTCCGGACCTTCAAAGACAGCTCTTGTTGAATCAGGTCTTTTTTCCTCAGGCATCTCAGTCCACCTGCCATCGCTGAAGAGTACCATTTCATCCCTTGCCAGTACCGATGTCTTTATGCCTGCCCTGTCTTCATCAGCCATTACCATATCAAGGCCGCTTTCTATGCTGCCCGTTTCATCCACGGTGGTGTTCAGGCTTTTGGACATAAAGGTGCCGTCATCCTGGGGCAACAGGGCTTCCACAGTATAATTTCCGGGTTTTACCCGCTCAAAGAGGTAAAAACCATCGTATTCAGAAAGAACCCTGTCCACCACTTCACCGTCCTCATTTTTCAGCAGCACCTCCACCTGCCTGAGGGGGACAGAATCCCCTGAGCTGTTTATACCATAGAGGGTGCCATCAATTTCACCCGTGCGAATGACGGCAAAGGAAAGGGGCCGCACATCTCCCGGCCTTGGGGTGACGGCCTCTCCGGGATGCAGGGGATAAAGGGCCGGGTCTTCAAGGCTTTCTTCTTCAATCACAATATCGGTTTTTCTGTGGGGAGAAAGCTGGAGAAAGGCAATGCCGTCCTTGTCCGTCACTGCCCTGCTCCCCGACTGCACCGCCCGAACCCTTACCCCCGCAAGCCCCTTTTCATTGCCGTCCATAACTCCATTGACATTGCTGTCCTCAAATACCCGTACGGCAGCAAGGCCCTGGGTACTGCTGTTTCTGGGCAGGGGACGAAGGGCTTTTCTGTGGGGATCAGGGCCTAAAGCCATGTTCATGTTCAGGGAAACACTCCAGTCTCCCTTGTCATCGGCGGCAAGCTTTGGACTGATGCTGAGTTTTTCCTTTCGCATATTGAGCTGAATATCTGCTGCCGTTCGCTCTGTTCCCGTAAAGCTTTTATTGAGGCTTCCCTGTATATCGAGGTCTTTTTTCAGATTCCGGTTTGCGGTGAGGCCTGCTCCCGTGAAGCCTTTTTCGTAATCATCCAGACGGTAATCTCCATGGGTGCGGATATGGGTGTTTTTTAACCGGGTGGAGGCACGGATGCTGCCCCGGATGCTTTCCGGGTTTGTGCTGGCACTGTTGTAGTCATGGCTGATTCTGTGGTTCCAGTGAACCCTCCCTGTGCGGAGGCTGTTTAAAAGGCTGATGCGGGATTCGTAGCTGTCCTCCCTGTCCGTGTAGCGGCCGGACAGGGTATAGGGAAGGCGGAAGCCATCCTCTTTGCCAAGGGTTCCAGAAAGGGAAAGGTCTGTGATGCTGCGGACAGGGTTGTTTCGCTGTCTGCCATCCAGCCTGTCCTGAAGCTCAAAGCTGGCCCGGATGCGCTGATCCCTGAGAGCCGTCTGGCTGCCAAGGCGAAGGGCGGACCCGCCTTCCGTATTGTGCACTGCATCCATGCGGAGGGATGCCCCCCTCAGGGCCGTTTCCATACCCGCATGGAGCTGTGTCCGCCTGTTTTCATTGAGGGTATCGCTGATAAAACCTGTGGAAAGGGTGGTCCGTTCCCCAAGGCCGTATTCAAACACCCCGACGGCCACAGCATTTCCCGCATCCGGGTTCCGGGACGGGTTTTCTTCATAACTGACCCTGTCCTGACGGGTGAGGCTTGCGCTGTAGCTCATCTTTCCCTTGGGCAGCATGTCTGTGCCCACCTCAAGCCTTTGGTTTTCTTCCCTGCGCTGGCCTTCGGGACCATAGAAAATCAGTTTGAAATCGTTGATACCGTAGTAGAGGGATACATCGTCAAAAAGATAACGGCCATCTTCACCCACCCTTTGAACATCCATGAGGGCCGTTCCCCGGTAAAGTTCCACCTCCCAGCCCGGTGCCAGATTGCCTTCAAAACGGGTACTGTCAAATTCCCTTTCCCTGTAGAGGGAGCGGTTTTCCAGAAGCAGGCCCTGGGCAGTTGCAGGTCTGCCCAGTATGGGGACGGAAGGTGAGGGCACATCCCCAAGGGCAAAGCGGGTGGCCCCCAGTGGCATAGAGCCTGATGCATCTGTTTTTTCAAAGCGGGCTTCCACCCTCCTTGGGTTATGGCTGTCATCCCCCCTTACATAGAGATGGCTTGTTCCGCCTCCAAGGTTGCCTGCGCCGGAAAGGGTATAGCTTGCCTGTCTTGGATTGTTGCTGCGGCTGTGTTGGGATGCGGAAAGGGAAAGATCCACCACGGGCAGGCTGGCAAAGGGAGGACTCGTTTTTTCTTCCAGCACGGAAGGCCCCACAGATCCCTGAAAAGAGCCAAGCCGGTTCCATCGCTGCTGTCTTTCAATGCGTTCTTGGAAAGGGAAGCTGTCTTTGGGCTGAAGCCTTACGGCCATTTCCCTGTAGCTGAAATCAAAATCAAGGGGCAGCCACTCCTTCAGTACCCTGGCATCCACATGAATATCCTCTTCATTATGGATGATGGCATTGTCCGGGATGGTCAGTGTTCTCCTGCCAAGGGTGATGGCATTATTTTCAAGATTCAGATCAAAATTCTGCCCCAGAACTTCGCCTGTGGCCCTGCCCGTCTGGGGACTGACCCGCAGAGGCACTTCCAGAATGGCAGCCAGCGCCCCAAGGGGCATGAAAAGCTGATCCTTGCTTCCGTAGGCCCCAAGGCCGGAGGCAAGGGTGTAACGATCCCAGGTGGCATTGAGCACAAGAAAGTCAGGCTCTTTTGGTGAAGAAAATCTTTCTTCCGGCGTGGGCATCTGGGACATCCCGTGAAGATGCAGGCCATCAAGGGGAGGCAGGGAAGGGCTGTTTTCATCCATCTGCCCTGAAGATGCCGCACCGCCTTCATGTATAAGGGGAGGGGGGTTTTTAAATTTTTTGGCCCATCCCGAAGCCATAAGGGCTTTTTGATCCCAGAGATGAATGCCTTCCCTGCCAAGCTGGCTGGTAAGGGCGTCAAAGGCATCCCAGCTGATCTTTTCCCCGGCTTCAGCCCTTTTCATGAGGGCATTTCTTTCCATGACCAGAGAAGCCAGTTTTCTGGCAAGGGTGTCATTAACCTGACGGATCTGCTGCCACCTTTGCCACTGGCCTGTGTTTTTAAGGAGCCTGTCTGCGCCTGCCAGAGCGTAGCTGTCCCTGTCCCCCTTACCGGTAATATTGCCGGAGGGGGCGGGTGCTGTGGCTGCAATGACACGCATCGGAGATACCATAAAGCTCCTTTGTTCTGGTCCTTTTAATTACAGAGACTTAAAAGGTCCGATGAAACACTGCACATGGGAATAGCAATATGAGTGCCATGTAATGGGCAGCATGGATTGGTGCTTGAAAACGGTTTTGCTTTGTCAAAAAAAGTAGTGGCTTTCTCTATTTTTGACTTGACCCGTAAGATGGGCGGTTGTATAGAGGCCGAAAATAAAGTGATGACTTATAAAAATTTAGAAAAGACTAAAAAATGATGATTTTAAAGGGTACGCAAAAGCTTGTTTTGGCAGGATTTCTGGTGCTGATGCTCCATACGCCAGTTCCTGCCCAGACGGATGTCAGGCCGCAGGCCGTGATGGAAGATCATGAAAAGGGCATGGAAGCAGAGGCCCGGACCCAGAAGGCCCGTGAGGCATGGGCCAGGGAGCGGCGGGATCTTTTAGCCCGTCTGGAAAGCCTTGAGGAGGAAAACCGGCGTCTGGAAAGGGACCGGGACAGGCTTTCCCGGTCCAGAGACCATCTGGAGCGGGATGTGGCTGCCATTGAGCGGGAGCTGATGGAAGCAAAGAGGCTGGAAGA
This sequence comes from Desulfobotulus alkaliphilus, assembly GCF_007830435.1. Classification (GTDB taxonomy): domain Bacteria; phylum Desulfobacterota; class Desulfobacteria; order Desulfobacterales; family ASO4-4; genus Desulfobotulus; species Desulfobotulus alkaliphilus. The sequence goes on from NZ_VLLC01000002.1 coordinate 192,108, forward strand.
GGAACTGGACGGCAGGCTGGATGAGGTCTTGCTTCGCCTTGGGGAGAGTATGGCATCGGACATCCCTTTTCTTGAGGATGAGCGGAACCAGAGACTTTCCATGCTCCATGATCTTATGGTGGATCCGGATGCGGGGCTTGCGGAACGCCTTCGCCGCATTATGGAAGCCCTCCGCATAGAAGCGGACTATGGGTTTACGGTGGAGCTTCGCAGGATTCCCCTTGCGCTGGATGGGAATGAGGTCCTGGCTCAGGTGCTGCGTCTTGGTCGGCTGGGGCTTTTTTACCGGACGGGGGACGGCAGGGTTGGTTTTTATGACGCAGGCCAAAAGAGATGGCAGCCCCTGGATGCATCCTGGGATGCCGCCTTTGTCAGGGCCTTTGACGTGGCTACCCGTAAGCGGGCGCCGGAACTGGTGACCCTGCCCGTGGGGAGGATTCTGCCATGAGTAAGATAAAGAAGGGGTCAGCCCCCTTTTATGCGCCGGGGTCGTTTCAGGCTCGGTTTTCCTTTACCCCCGTGCCCTCTCTCCGAGGGAGAGGGGACAAGGACTTATCTCCATTCGGGCTGTTTTTTTGCCTGCTGCTTCTGTTGTTTTTGCTTTTTCCCGTGGCGGCCATTTCTTCGGACATGCGTGCCATATCCGTAAAGGCCAGGGAAGCACGTCTTGCTGCGGAAAGCGAAGCCATAGAAACCAGAAGGGCAATTCTTGCGGACCGGGAGAAGCTTGCTGAGAGAATCGCAGAGCTGACAGCAGCAAAAAACAGGCTGGCGGAGGAAAGGACAGCGCTGGAAAGTTCCGTGGAAGCCCTGATGGAAAAAAGGGAAGCCATGGCCGGAGAGCGGGATCTTACCGTATCTGCCATGAAAGCCGTTTCCGGCACCCTGCGTTCTGCCGCACGGGAGCTGGATGCCATGCTGAGCGAGTCTCCCTTTACGGCCAGCGAACCTGCCCGACTGGAACCGGTGCGCCGTATTCTGGATGCCGGTCGCTTTGCCGGTATGGAAGATTTTGATGTAATTGTGGATGGGTATTTTGGCGAAATGGCAAAAACAGGGGCTGTCCGTCTGGAAAGGGGAGAGATCCTTGGGGCAGACGGACAGATGATGGCCTCGGAAATTCTGAGCATCGGACCCTTTACCGCAGCTTTCCGTGCGGAGGACGGAACCCTTGGCTATCTGCAGTATCTGCCGGAAAACCGCAGGTTTCAGATGCTGGGCCGGGAGCCTTCCCGTTCTGCCCGGAAAAGTCTTGCTGCCTATATGGATGGCAGGAGTGATTCCCTTGCCATGGATATCTCCCAGGGGGCCGCCCTGCAGCAGGTGCTGCACCGGTCCACCCTGAAAAGTCAGGTGGAGAGCGGCGGTTTTCTGGTCTGGCCCATTCTCTTCATTGCCCTTGTGGCACTTCTGGTCACTTTAGAGAGGCTCTGGTTTCTGCACAGGGTTCACACCAATGCGGATAAGGTCATGGGCCGGGTTAACGAGCTGGCTGCGGAAAAAAACTGGGAAGCCTGTGACGCTACGGTGCAGCCCGGAAAGGGTAAGCCCGTGTTCAATATCCTGATTGCCGGTCTGGGAGGACGCAGGGAAGACAGGCAGACACTGGAGAGCATTCTTCAGGAAGCCATTCTGCGGGAGCTCCCCCGTCTGGAACGTTTCCTTCCCATGCTCAATGTCATGGCGGGCATTGCTCCCCTGATCGGCCTGCTGGGGACGGTTACGGGTATGATCCGGACCTTCCATACCATCACGCTCTTTGGCACGGGAGATCCGCGCATGATGTCCGGCGGTATATCCGAGGCCCTTGCCACCACCATGTTCGGTCTGGCCGTGGCCATTCCCATCACCCTGATCCATACCTTCCTCACCCGCAGGGTGGAACATATTGTGGGCGATATGGAGGAAAAGGCCGTGGCCCTTTGCAATATTCTTACCCGTGAACACAGCCTGCCCGCCTGCTGTAAAGGGAGGATACAGGGATGATGGCGGGTTTTCAGGACATCCTGAGCCATCTTTCCGCAGGCGGAGGCATTCTCTGGCCCCTGGCTCTGGTCTGCTTTCTCATGTGGGCGGGAATTTTTGAGAGACTGCTTTTTTTCCGTCGCCTTCTGACAAGGGATCTGCCACCGGATACGGCTGTGGCCATGGCACTGGACAGCACCCGCTCCCTTCCTTTGGGTCAGGGGCTTTCCCTTCGGCTGATTCAGGATTTCAGGAGCCGGAGAAGCGGCATCTGCATGCTGGACAGGAGCATTCTCCGGGAGTGCGGCCTCCGTATCCGGCGGGATCTGAACCGGGGAATCCCCCAGATTCAGGTGCTGGCAGCGGTTTCTCCCCTTTTTGGTCTTTTGGGAACGGTGAAGGGAATGATTGTCACCTTTGATGTCATGGCCCTTGCCGGGACCGGGGATGCCCGTGGCATGGCCGCTGGTATTTCCGAGGCCCTTGTCACTACCCAGTGCGGTCTTATGGTGGCCATTCCCGGCATTATCATGGCCATGTATCTGACAAGGCAGGCCAGAAGGGCCACCTTTCGTCTGGACCGTCTGTACGCCATGCTGGAAAGGCAGCTTCGATGATTAACGTACGTCAGAGCCTCCGGGCCAGAAATCAGGGAAGTGATATCAATATTGCGCCCCTGATCGACCTGATTTTTCTTCTTCTGATTTTTTTTATTGTTACCACAAGTTTTGTAAAGGAAACGGGCATTGATGTGGACCGTCCCACGGCCAGTACCGGTGACCTGAAAGAGCAGGGCAGTATTCTCATCGGCGTGGATGCCGCAGGCGGAATTTTCATGGACAAGGAAGCCATAGACATGCGGAGTGTTCGGGCCCGGGTGGAAAGGGCGCTGGCAGAGATGCCGGAAGCTTCCGTGGTCATTGTGGCGGATAAAAAAACGGACACGGGGATTGTGGTGGAAATTCTGGACCACTGCCGGTTGGCCCGGGCAAAGGATGTGAGCATTGCCACCAAAAGCCCATAACAGCGGAGGAAAAGCACAAAAGGGGGCAGACCCCTTTTTCATTGTAGCTGCCATGGGGCTGGCCCTCCTTGTTACTTTAGGGATTTTTGCCATGGTTCCATGGATGATCGGTCCGCCACCGAGTGCATCGGATCTGGACCGCATGGTGTCTGTGCAGCTGAAAGACCTGCGTCCGCCTGAGCCTGAACCTGAGCCTGAGCCGCTCAAACCTCCGGAAGAAAAGCCTCCGGAACCCGATGTGCCCATGGAGCAGATCATGCAGCGGCCCCTGCCTGAGGTACCGCAGATGGAACCCATTCCCTTTACTCCGGATCTCAGTCTTTCTGCCGTAGCAGGGCCTGCCATTGCACCGCCGCCGCCTGCCGGTCCCATGACCTTTGAAGCCGGGGAGGTGGATGTTGCGCCAAGGACCATGGTGCAGACGCCTCCGGTTTATCCATTCCGGGCCCGGCGCATGGGCATTGAGGGCTGGGTACGGGTACGGTTTCTCGTGGGTACGGATGGTGTACCCCGGAATATTCATGTGCTTGAAGCCGATCCTGAAGGGGTTTTTGAGGATGCGGTCATTCAGGCCATATCCAACTGGCGCTTTGAAGCCGCCGTGCTGGAAGGCCGCAGGGTGGCCTCATGGGTGGTGACGCCAGTTCGTTTTCAGCTGGGAGGGAATTAAGATGAAAAAAGCAAAAGAAGCAAAGGGGGTCAAACCCCTTTTATGCCCACAAAAGGGGTCTGACCCCTTTTGCTATCTCCTGATTCTGTTTTTTTTGATCTTTGGCCTGCAGGGCCTTGCTGACGCATCTTCGGAAATGCCCCTGCCCCGTTCTCTCCAGCAGGTACTGGCAGATGCGGGGCAGGATATGGGAGAAGGGCGGTCTGGGGAAGCCCTTGCAAAGCTGGAAACTTTTTACGAAAAAAATCCGGAAATGGAGCATCCTCTCCTTTTCTTCTGGCTGGGCAATGTGAGACTGCAGATGGAGGACAGTGCTGCTGCCCTCATCGCTTACAGGAAGGCGGTGAAACTGGCCCCTGAAGACAGCCGGATCTGGCAGAATCTTGCCATTGCAGCCCATGATACAAAGGCCTATGGCGAAGCGGCCCATGCCATGGAAAGGGCATGGGAAACCTGCAGGGAGAAAAATGGCGCCCTTTTATACCACAGTGGCCTTTTCCATCTGATGGATAAGAATGCTACTGCGGCCTGGCAGCGTCTGGATCGTCTCATGCAGCTTGATGCCAGCCCGAGGGTGGAGTGGGTCCGTGCCCATGCCCAGGCGGCCATGGAAACGGGCAATGAAAAAAAATCCATCGCCCTTCTGGAGACGGTACTGGACCGGGAACCTGAAAACAGGGGAATGTGGGAGCTGGCCACCCACATGTATCTCCGGATGAAAGACTATGGAAAAGCCATCGCAGCACTGGAAATCCGACTGGCTCTGGAGGCAGATCCAAAGGCATCGGATTTCCGTTTACTGGGGGATCTCTATGCCAATGTGAACCTTCCGGCCCGGGCAGCCGCAGCCTATGCCACTGCGCAGGAAAAGGGCGACGGGTGTCCAGGGCTTCTTGTGCGGGAAGTGCAGATGCTGCAGGCGGCCCAGATGAATGAAAAAGCACTGCAGCGCATTGAGGAGGCCGGCAGGCAGGGCAGGGATCCGGCCCTTTTTGAGCTGGCCATGGCCATTCACATGGGAGAAAACCGTTACAGGGAAGCCATGGATGCGGGGGAACGCTACCTGCACGGGCATAAGGGACAGGGCCACAACAGCCGTATGCTGCTGACCCTCGGCTATTGCGCCTATAAGGCCGGAGAGCCGGAAAAGGCCAGAAAGTTTTTAGAGCGTATTCCACAAAGGGATAAGAAGGCCCGCAAGGAGGCTGGACGGCTGCTGGCTTACCTCAATACCCTTCAGGAAGAACCGCCGATGTAGGGTGTGTTTGGCGGAAGCAACTGCAGAGCTGATGTATGACTGTCTGGCAGCATCCTGCTGGCTGTCCGTAATAGACAAAGGCCCTGTCCGATGGGGCAGGGCCTTTGTAATCAGAGCTTGTCAATTATGGAAATTCGTAATGGAATTTTACCGGGCAGTTAACGTGTTCGAAACCATTGCCTGCACCGCGCCATCCATCGTCGATCAGATGCCGAAAAAGAGACTCTGTTTTTCTACCTTCTGCTGTGGGTTCGTTGCGGATTCTGTCCTGTTATGGGCCAGGCAGCCTGGGCATCAAGGCCACCATAGGCGCTTAAATCAACTGCATCGATGGAGTGGGATGTTGAGGAGCGGCTTATACAGAAAATTGCCAGACCCTCATAGTTCATATTAAGACAGTCGCCCAGCATGCCCTGTTGCGTGGCAAGAATCTGCTCAGGTTCAATATCCGGGAAATAACTCAGAAGGATGGATTTGGACGCTTCATCTATCACCCAGGCATTGGTGGCATCCTGTACATCACCCAGTACAACAAGCAGTCTGTTGTTTTCTAAAACCGCGATGGAGGCCCGGCGGGCTTCCGTCTGGTCAATGCTGTCGCCTGCAGGTAATGGCATCTGCCATAGGGTCTGGCCTGTTGCAGTATCAACTGCAAAAAGCGTTGTTCCCATAACAAGGTAAAGGGAGTCTTTTCTGATTACAACTCCCCTGCTATTAATTCTTGCATATGGAATATTGCCGGTCCAGGTCCATAAAACTTCACCGTTAATATGAGATACCTTATGCAGACGATGACGGCCACGTTCTGCATTTTTATCACCCCACCCGGTTACGACTGCTCCGCCAATAATATAAAGATCATTGTTCAGGTCATAAGCAATCGGTGCCTGGAAGCCATCAGTGGATCTCCAGCGGCTGATATACTGCGGATCATCATAATTGGTACCACTGAAACGATTGTCCCATTCCATTAAACCATCCTGAATCAGCTTCATGCTCATTTTTTCACGGGAATCTGGAAGGGGGTGGCCAGGAAAGGTGAAACCATAAATGCCTCCACTGGGAGAAGCGGCTATGTAAGAGAGGTCGTTTCCAGTAAAGAAGTCTGTTTTTTGACTGTCTCCCGGATTTTTGCCATCATACACCCACTGCTCAATACCATTTTCAAATACCATCAGCAAAGGATCATCACTATGCCTTGTACGTTTTGCAATCATTGCAACCTTGCCATCGGGCATAATGGCAGGTTCAGACCGATGCCGGTAAAGACTTGCATTCTCCCATATTACATCGCCATCAATGGCACTGAGTGCTCCAAGCCATCCTCTGGTGTTTTGGTCTGTACTGGAACGATGCTGAGCCAGAACCGAGCCGTCAGGCAATACGCCAAGATAGTCAATATCAACAATAGAAGTTGTGATATCCCGGTTGCTGAGTTCTGTAAGATCGAAACGCCACTGTTCTTCACCATCAGAGATATTAACAGCAACGACAAGACCATCCCACAGATCTCCAATAAATAATCCGCCATCAGAGCTGAGAGCTGTTTGGGGCATGGGGCGGTTTATGGTGGGCCACGCATAACTCCATACACGGCCTCCCATTTTTGAAGTGGTAAAATACCAGTGGGCATCATCATAGGCCCCAACCGCACGAGTTAATATGTCGTTTCCTGAACGAACCTGTAAAAACCAGAAATATTTGGTCTCTTCATCCAGTGCTTCAGAAGGTATCCATTTTGTCTCTGTTAAGCCTGTGGCCACTTTTTTGTAATTAGTCAGTGGATTGCTTATTCTGCAGTGGCCATCAATAGAATCATTCGTATCCGGTGCGGCGCACAGATAAATGTCATACTCGACAGCATTTCCATCTGCGTGTTCACAAGCACTCCATTCAAAAACAGGTGTCAGTGATACACTTTGTTGTCCGAACAGCGGTGATACAGGAAGCGCTGTGGAACAGCTTATTGGGTTTGGCAGCTCGGTGAAGTTAACAGTTAAATAGCATGTCTCAGTAACCGGGGCCGTGGTAAACACCTGCCCTTCAAGGGTTCCACCACAACCGCTTGCATTTTCAATTCTGTAGCCCGTATTCGCTGTGATGGTAAAAACAGCTTTTTCTCCTGTATTAATTCGATAAACTCCGCTACTAATTTGATCATAAGGACCACTAACTGTACCACCTCCAACCGGAGATCTTGTTACAATGACTCCAAGCTGTTCCCCTCCTCCGGTATCACCTCCACCCGGATCAGGACTGCCTGAAGAACTGCTGCTGTTGCATCCCGCAACCACAAAAAGTGCCAGAAATAAAAAAATCAGCAAACGTTTCATACTGCCTCCAGTCAAAATCTTTAAGTCAGTTTTTAAAACAACGTCCCTTGAAAGTGTTTTTGATGCTGTTTACTGCTTACAAAATAAACTGAATTTCCTGTTGCTGAGATGAAGTATTAGGCCAAAACAGCTTTCAGGGCATCTGACATATTTCTGACTCAATATCCGGGGAAATGAAGGTTTAAAAAAATCAGCCCTTTGATACCCGGAGGAGGTTCACAATATCTTGCAGGCATCTTGATGTTTTGTATTAAAATATCAGAGGTATGGTGTTTTGTTGGCAAGGGGACAGGAGGACTTTATGTACAATCCATAAGAATTCTGCGGGCTGCAGCAATGCGTTTTCCAAGGATGGCTGCCCCTTCAATTCCAAGAATTTCTCCGCTGTAATCTCCCCTGTCCAGGGCAGCGGCCTGGGCTGCATGGGCCTCGGCCATCCATGGATAGCCTGAGGATCTGCTTTTTTCCGCTGCATCCACTTCTTCAAGAAAAGCAAAGGCATCCACATCAAGGGGGCTCAGGGAAAGGATTCCGTTGCTGAGTACAAGGCTGCTAACCGCAGCTTTTCCCAGTTTTTCCGAAAGGAGCTTTCTGAGACGCAGCAGGGCGGTATCCAGGGATGTCCGGGCAGATTCCGCCATCACATGGGGCCAGAGTTTTTCCTGAATCGTGGAGACGGCCACGCTGTGGCCCGGAGCAAGGATGAGCAGTCCGAGAAGACTGCGGTGAAGGGGAGAAAAATCCGATGCAGTCATGCATTTTTCACCGTAGCAGAGTGTGAAACTTCCCATCAGGCGTATTTTCATCAGGGGAGCTGCTTTATTTTTGGCATCAAAGGCCATGCCCAGTACTTCTTTAGCCAGAATGGCTGTTCTTTGTCTCAGGATGCCCTGTTCCATGGCCAGCTCCAGAAGTTCCGGCAACCAGCAGGGGGTAAAAATAAAGTGGGGTGCATTCCGAATTTCCGACAGTTTCAGGGCTTCTTCAAGATGAAGGCATGCTTTGTCCTTTCTTCCTTTGCGCAAATGCAGGAGACTCAGCATCCAGAAGGCCCCTTCCCGGAGGCAGACTTCTTCTGGTACGAGCCTTTGTTTAAGAATCCTGTGCAGCCTGCCCAGGGCATCTTCTTCTCTGCCGCAAAGTACGGAGACGGTTCCGGTCATAAGAAGATTCATCATTTGAAAAAAGGCATTGCCACCTTCTGTCTGGGCTTTTTCCGAAAGCGCCGCCACTCTGAGGGCCTCTTCCTTTTTTCCGCCAAGGGCGAGGGCCCATGCCCTGTACTGGAGAAATTCTCCCCCCAGGGAGGCTTGCCCTGCCATACGGGGATCCTGCAGCCTTACGGCAGCCAGTGCTTCTGCCTGATCATAAAGTCCTTTTTGTACAAGGAAGCTGATTTCCCGGATACGGATGAAGGGTACTGCCAGCGTCTGCTCCAGAAGGGGAGGGGGCATGCGGAGAATATGGCTGCTTTCCCGGGCAAAGGCTGCTTCCATACCACAGAGTCCAAGGGTATTGGCCCTTGCAAATCGCAGGGAGAAGGCACTCCAGGTGGAAATTCCCGGATCAGCCAGAAGGGCATGTCCCCTTTCGGAGATATCAAGGGCGGTTCTGTGTCTTCCGGTCATGGCTTCGCCATGGGTAAGGATGGCGGTGAGTTCGGCTTCTATGGAGACAAGGGAGGCTGGCAGTTTCCGGTCAAGGACAGGGGCTACCTTTTCCTGAACCATTTTTCGTGAAAAGGCATGGAGGATGGCAAACTGCCCCCATCCCAGTGCCACAAGGAGATGATCCACTTCTGACAGACAGAGGTCCGGATGCCTCAGAAGTTCCTTCATGCGGAGAAAAAGTTTGTCTGGATGGTCATAAAGGGGATCACCGAAAAGGCGTTTTCGTATCATGAGTATCAGTGTCCGCAGCTCTCCTGTGGGGTGCTCTTTGTCGGCAAAGCCCTTTTCTGATGTATGAAGAAGTCGCGCCGTTGTTTCAGGGGGGGATTCCGCCATGGAGAAAAAAGCCAGCGCCAGCGCCAGTGTGGGGTATTCTTCGGATGTTTCAAATGCGGCCAGATGGGATGCAATGCGGGCATCCTGCCGCAGCTCCATAAATCTTTGGAAGCAGGTGTCCATAAGTCGTTCAGCACCTTCTCCATCCCCTGTCAGGGTAAAACATCTCAATGCTTCGGTAAGAAGCCCTTTTTCTTCATGCCAGCGGGCCATGGCCGCAAAAAAACTTCTTCGGATGCCAAGAGGTTCTTCAAGGTCTCTTTTATTCTGAAGAAAATCCCGGATAAGATGGTGAAAGGCGCAGGTGTCCGTTCCCGTTTGCTGCAGCAGAAGGCCTTCTTCTCCAAGTTCTTGAAAGATGGCAGGAAATTCATTGTCCGGAGCCAGTTCTTCAACCATGGCAAGGGGGATACGTTCTAAAGCACTGAGGCAGAGGACAAAACTTCTGCGCAGGCCCGTGAGACGGCCAAGGAAGGTGTCGTGGAAAAAACGCTGAAGATCGGTATCCCGAAAGATTTCTTCCCTGAGAAAAGGGCTGCCTTTGACCCTCTGCCGTGCAGAGGCAACGGCCATGGCCCATCCCCGGGTGGTTTTAAAGATATGCTCAGCGGTTTCCGGAGTGATGGGGATGCCGTAAACATTTTTGTAGAGTCTGTGTATTTCGCTCTGGGCCATGGAAAGCCGGTCCATGGAAAGCCGTGGAAAATCTCCTGCATCAAGTCCTGCGGCCAGAGGTTCCGGAAGGGTGCGGGAAAGCCAGAGCAGCCGGATATGCCGGGGTCTCTGTGCAGCCATGGCTTCCAAAAGGGGCTGGCTGGCGGCATGGGCAGCAAGGTGCAGGTCATCCAGCACAATGAGGATATCCGGGGTGTGGCGGGTAAGGGCGGCATAATAGGAAAGGGCAAATTTTTCTGGCCCCTGCAGCATCAGTTCGGCTCTCTGGGCCCGTGTGCGCAGCCCTTCGTCCTGCCAGTCCCTGAGGGTGGCATGGGTGGCAAGGAGAAGATCGGTGGCCAGCACCGAAGGATCTGCATCCTCAGAATCGCAGGAAAGCCAGATAACGGGATCCGCATTGGCAATCTGGGCGGCAAAGGTGGTTTTTCCCTGACCTGCCGGAGCCACAGCCGCAAGTCTTCCGGTTTCCTGAAGTACAGAACGGCCAAAATAAACCAGATCTTTTCTGAAAAGATACTGGTCCTGCCTGAGAACGGGAGGGGTGAACCGGCCTGATTCCATCGGGACAATACTCCGGACAGTCATGATTCGGGGAAGCCTCCGGAAAAGTTATTTTGTTGTTTAGCAAGTCATTTGCAGGATTCTGATTTTATCGTGTGGAGGTTTGTGTCACTTGAAAACTGACTGAAAGCTTACTCGAAATGGGGTGACATGTAAAATCAATATGTTGAATTGGGGGGAGAAGGGGGCATGAACAGCAGGAAACACCATCGGATTAAAGAAGAAACAGCGATGGGTGTTTCCTGTGTTTTTTTATTTCCAGGTAATGGCCGCAGCCTCTCTGGGCGGGATGCGGTGATATCTGAAGCGGGGAGTTCCCACAAGTACGGCCCCATGGTTGTTGACACCCTTGGGCAGTGCCAGTGCTTCTTTCAGCGGGGGCCAGAAGGTGGCAGCGATGTTGAAGAATCCGGCCCAGCAGGTCCCAAGGCCCATGGAAGGTGCTGCCACTTCCAGATAGGCAAGGGCGGTGGCACAGTCGATGGCCGCTGTGGGGGCGGCCTTGTGGGCGCAGGCAATGACAATATGGGGGGCATCCCTGCAGATCACGTCCAGCCCCAGATCAAAACCGGCAACGGTTTCTTCCAGATGAAAGGCCTTGGCCATGGCGGGCTGTTCCTTGATCATGTAGCGCATCCAGTCTGCGACCATGGCGGTGAGGCGACGGACCTCATCCGTATCATAAATGACCTGCCATTGAACGCAGCGGCTGTTATGGCCCGTGGGCGCACAACTGGCCGTCTGAAGCAGCTCTTCCAGACGGGCTTTGTCCACGCTTTCTTTTTTGTAGTTACGGATGGACCGGCGGGTGGCCAGCAGATGTTTTGTGGCTTTTTCACCGGGAAGCAGCTCCCTGTCCACGGGAATGCAGTCTTCGGGCGCCAGAAAATTCAGGCGGATGGCGGCTGTCGGGCATACGGAGACACAGTGACCGCAGCGGATGCACAGGGCTTCCCCCCCCGGCACCAGTGCGGGCATTTCTCCTTTTTTGGGAAAGCCCAGGATTTTAACGGGGCATTCTGCGGCGCAGATGCCGTCTTTGTTGCAGAGATCCGGATCAATGGTGACAAAAGCAGTGCTCATGGTTTTCCTTTCCAGTGGTTTCGGGAACAGAAGGAAGGATTTTAAAAGCCAACCTTAATTGAATATGTATATAATATGGTTTTTTCACATAGGCAAATCTGATTACTACCCTGACTCAGCCACAGCTTGCTGGTCTGGTTGTTGTCAGGCCCATGGTAGCGAGCTTTAATGCGGGCAGGCGCAAGGCCTGCCCTTAACGCTTGGTTTTTACGGCCCTGTTTTTTGTAGGGGCACCCTTTACGGGTGCCCGCAAACAAGCGTAAAATCTGGTCATATAATTTCTATGATTAAGGTTCATATGGCTAAAAGACAGTGGTAATCACATAGGCAAATAAAGGCTTTTAATGCTGACCTTTAAAGATCGCAGGCATCAGGAGATACGCTGCTGCATTTTCCTTTTCATATCATGGAAAATATAGGCCATCATGCCCAGAATAAAGGTGCTGCCCGGTGTAAAGGTACAGATGGCCCTGTATCCGAACAGGCATTCTTTGGATGCCTCGGCGCGGGGAATCAGGGTGAGGACGGCAAGGATTCCGCAGAGGACAGCGGCAAGGGTAAAAAGACGGGGGATCATGGGGGTCTCCTTTTAATCTCTCAAGGTTGCCGTAAGACGTAAGGGATGCAGAAGCAGGTCCAGGGCATCGCAGATATGGGTACTTGTGAGGTCTGCATGCAGCAGGGCCTGACTGCTTGCCCCTTCCTTCATCAAAATGGCGATGCCGATACGGGCGGTCTGCAGCATGGCAGCGTCATTGCGGCCGTTGCCCATGGCAATGACGCTGTCCTTTCCAAGACTTTCCACATACTCTTTTTTGGCCTGCCCCTGATTTCCCGGCGGGATGGGAACAATGCTGAGGGGCAGGCCATCAAGGGCCTTTTCCACAGAACCGAAGGTGTCTGCGGTGACCACATGGATTCTGATGCTTTCGGAGAGCTGTTGCAGGCGTTCTTTTACGCCGTTGAGGAGTTTTCCATCCTGGGCCAGCGTACCATTATAATCAAGGACAAGGTGAAAGGCTTTTACTTTTCCAAAGCCTGGGATATCAATGGTAAACATTTTTTTCCTTGAAGGCACAAAGGCCTTTTTAAAGTTGTGAAGTTTTTAAGGTTATTAAGGGCCTGTAAAATAATAACAGGGCTATTTTACCTGGGTTTTGGAATAATTGAATATAAATAATTGGCCATGTTATTGTATTACAGGCCTTAAGGTCATTAAAGTCCTTAGGGTCCTTAAAGACCTTAAAGACCTTAAAGACCTTAGATCTTAGGCACAGGCAGGAGAGATACTATCCTGCCACCATGGCGGTTGCGTAAAGAAGGCAGAAGAAAAAGGACAGTTTTGCCGTGTCTGCCAGCACCTCGTTTAAAAGTCTGCCATCCATGTGCCACAGGGACTGAATGACAAAAATGGCCTTGGGAAAGGAGAGGAAGACCAGCAGCATCCAGGTGTTGGTTTTCAGGGCAAGGACGAGGGGGAAGACATAGGCCCCTGTCACAAGGGCTGTGAAAAAATAGCGGCTTGGAATGGCTCCCATGCGCACGGCAAGGGTGCGTTTTCCCGTGGCCGCATCGCTGTCAATATCCCGGATGTTGTTCACCGACAAAATGGCGGCAATGAGAAGTCCCGCAGGCAGGGAAGCGACAAAGGCCTGCGCAGAGAATTCAAGGGCCATAACCCAGGTGGTGCCGCAGACGGCCACGGGTCCGAAGAAAAGAAAGGCTGCGGCTTCCCCAAGGCCCTTTTCCGTCATGGGAAAGGGGCCTGCGGAATAGCCCAGCACACCGATAAAAGAAAAAACAGCGATGAAAAAAGCCGGAGTGCCGCCCCGGAAAATCAGATAGAGTCCGGAAAAAAGGGCCAGAACCATACACAGGACCATGGCCGCCAGAACTTTTTTTCCATCGATCAGACCGCTCTGGGTGACCCGCAGGGGGCCTAAGCGGTTTTCATTGTCATGGCCTGCCTTTGCATCAAAATAGTCGTTGGCAAGATTGACGGCAATCTGCAGCAGCAGGGCCGTTGTCAGGGCAAGAAGGCCGGATATGAAATGGCATTTTTCCATGCCGTATGCAGCGGCAATGCCAAGGATGACAGGACCTAAGGCTGCGGGCAGGGTTTTGGGTCTTGTGGCCAGAATCCAGGCCTCTTTTTCAGAAATGGTATTCATCCCGTGTCCTTGATGAAAAGATGGGGGGCAAATTTTCTTTCGATGATGCGGATGAGACCGTAAAGAAGGCTGCCCAGCAGCCCCATGGCAAGGATGCCTGTGTACATCTCCGGATAGCGCAGCACCTGATAGGTTTCCACCACAATATAGTAACCAAGGCCCCACTGGGTCAGGGCCTGTTCTGCAATGAAAAGAACGGCCACGGCCGTTCCCACGGAAACCCGAAGGGCCGTGAGAATGGCGGGAAGTGTGGCGGGCAGATAAACAAAGCGGAAAAGCGCCCGCCTTCCGGCCCCAAGGGATCGCACCGATGCAATGAGTTCCGGCGTGAGTCCGGCGGCTTCATCCCTGACCACCACAAGGATCTGGAAAAAAAGAATTAAAGAGATGAGAAAAATTTTGGAAAAATCCGTAATGCCCATGAGCACATAGATAACCGGCAGAAAAACGATTTTGGGTACGGGATATAAAATGGTGATTACAGGGGAAAAAAAGCGGTTGATGTGGGGAGACTGGCCCAGTACCAGCCCCAGAGGGGCGGCAGTACATACGGCAATGAGGATGGCAAGGATGACCCGGCCCGCACTGGCCATGAAGTGCAGGCCCAGATCTCCCCACAGGTGCTGAAAAAAAAGGGGCAGAACCGTTACCGGGCCGGGAAGAATGGGCCGGTCCAGTGCCATGGCCCCGGCCTGCCAGAAAAGAAGAAGGGCGGCAAGACCTGCGGCAGGTTCCAGTATGCCTTTTGTGCAGGATCTCATTGGAGGCCTCCCATGGCCTGACGCACCCCTTTGCACATGGCATTGAAATCCTTATGGGTTCGGGGATCTTTTTCCAGTGCCACAGGGTTTTTAAGAATCTGTGGTTTGTGGTTGGTTCCTGCTCTGGCCACAAGGATTTTTTCTCCGAGGATGACGGCTTCAGCAATATCATGGGTAACGGTGATGCGGGTGATGGATTCCCTTCGGCCAAGCCGTATCATCAGGCCCTGAAGTTCTTCCCTGATGGGGGGATCCAGTGCGGAGAAGGGCTCGTCCATGAGCAGCAGGTCGGGTTTCATGACCATGGTCCGGGCAATGGCGGCCCGCTGGCGCTGTCCTCTGGAAAGCTGGGCCGGATACAGCGCTTCTTTTCCCTCAAGCCCGAGGCGCTGTATCCACCGGGATACGGTTTTTTTCTGTTTTTCCCCATCGTGCTCCCATCCTCTGGGGGCATGCCTGCCATCGGCACCGTAATAGCGGCGGATGTTCAGGCCCAAGGCCACATTGTCTGCCACCGTAGCCCATGGCAGCAGGCCATGATCCTGAAATACCAGCCCGCTTTCCGGCCTTGGTCGTTGCAGTGGTCGGCCTTCAATCTCAATACTTCCCCTGCGGGGTTTCTGCAGCCCTGCCATGAGAGAAAGCAGGGTGGATTTACCGCAGCCCGAAGGCCCGATGAGGGTCCAGGATTCCCCTCTGGGTATGGTCAGGGAAAAATTCTCAAAAAGAAGGGGTTTCCCGGAGTATCCGAAGAAAAGCTGATGAATGCGGATCATGCTCATGGTCAGGGAGTGATCCCTTCGGGGAAAGCCATGTTGTCTTCATATTTCATGGCCTGATTTACAAGGCCCTGCCCAAGCATCCAGTTCATCATGTCCTGCCACTGTTCCTGTGAAGGGAGCTCCGCCACGGGAAAGGGCGGGATGGGATAGCTTTTCTGCACCTGCGGCGGTGTCCGTACCTTCTGGATGAAAAGTTCCCTGAAGGCTTCGGGATTCTGGTTGATGTCTTCTGCCGCCCTGTTCCAGGCCGAAAGAAAGGCTTGGGTTTTGGCCCTGTTTTCCCGGATGATAGCTGTGCCAAAGCTGAGAACGCTGGCGCTGTAAAAGGGGGCCGAAAGATCGTTGGCAATTTCAACGGCTCCCTGATCCATGGCGGCAAAGGCCAGGGGATCGGGCATGACGGCCGCTTCCAGCCGGCCCTGCATCAGAAGCTGAAAACGTTCCGGTATGGCAGGAACGGAGCGTTTGAGGATATCTTCTTCTTTCAGTCCGGCATTCTGCAGCATGCGGTCTGTGAGGTATTCAATGATGGTATGGCGGCTGATGCCTGTGGGAACGCCCTTCAGGTCTTCGGGGCCTGTGTGGGAGCTGCCCGGCCGGGCCAGAATGCGGAAGAGGGGGGAGGCGTCCATGGGCTTTCTTGCAATCTGAAGCACCTGCATGCGGATGCCATCCCGGTTGAAGATGGCAGTCCCGGCCATTTCATTGATCATGCCGTGGATGCGGCCCGCCTGCATGAGCTGATCCCGTTCCAGGGCACTGGCAACGGGTATGGCCTGCACACTTACTCCGGCCTCTTTGAAATAGCCTCTGCTTTCCGCCACATGGAAGGGGAGGGCATCGGGGATGGGCAGCAGGGCCACCCTGAGGGGCTTTGCCTGAACCATGGTGCAGAGGAAAAGGCCTGTGGCAAAAAACAGAAAAAAACGCATGGCAGAAAAACTCCTGATTGTATAATCTGAATAAAAATAGTATTGTATAACCTTATATTTTTGAATGGGAAGACAGCAAAAGAAAAAAGGTAACGGCTTGTGTAGCAGCATTTCCGTTGGCAAACCATAGGTAAAAGCTGTTTTTCTGTCAATCAAATGGAAAAAAAGAAGCCCTTTGCCGTTAAAGATTTAAAAGGGGAGGTTAAGGATGACCAAGGTAATCATAATGGCAGTGGCGGCCATGATAAAAATGGGTCTGGCAGGCAGTTTTCTTGCAAAGCTTTATAAGAAGCAGAACCGGAATTCCCTGCCCTGAACAGGGAGGAAGGGTGCCCATCCGGTAGGGTTCAGCCCGTATCCCCTTCCTGCTTGATCTGCAGATACTGCACCTGACTTTCCAGTTGATCCGCAATGCGGTTTAAGGCCTGGGAGGCAAGGTTCATCTGTTCTGCGGATCTGGCATTTTCCTGCACCACGCTTTCAAGCCCCCCCAGAATATCCGTGGCCTGGCCAATGGCATCGGCCTGCTGGTCGCTGGCGGTCCGGATTTCCATGACCCTGTCCGCATTGCCCCGGATTTCCGGAACCAGGGATTCAAGGTGCTCTCTGGCATCCTTTGCCATGGTGCTGCCCTCCCTTGCCATCTTACCGATGGCCACGGCAGATTCCCTGCTTTTTTCCGCAAGCTTGCGGATTTCATCGGCCACCACGGCAAAGCCCCGGCCATGTTCTCCGGCACGGGCGGCTTCAATGGCTGCGTTCAGTGCCAGCAGATGGGTCTGCCTTGCAATTTCTTCCACAATCCCAATGCGCCTGATGATATCAAACATGGCCCGGGCAGCGTCTTCCACGGCCTTGCTGCTGGCATCGGCCATTTCCGAGGCCTTCATGGCACCGTTTTCCGTATTTCTGGCCGTGGCCAGATTGCGGGATACGGCAAGGCTGACTTCCCGCATCCGTGAGCTCAGATGCTCTGCGGATTCCGCCTGGGTCAGGGTGCCCCGGCGCAGACGGTTGGAGATGGTCAGCACATCCCGGCTGGCCTCCACGCTGTGGCGGGCTGCGATGCGTACTTCCGATGCGGCCCTCGCCAGTCTGCGGATCATAGTGGCCAGTGCCTGACCCAGCGTATCCTGATCCGAGAGAACGGGTATGGTGACGGTCAGATCCCCGTCGGCTACCTTGCGGGCAATTTTTGCCTTGGTTTCCAGTGCATCCACAAAGGTGTTCATCCAGTGGGAAAGCAGGGCCATTTCATCTTTGGATACAATGGGAATGCGCCGGGTAAGATCCCCCTTGCCCTGTGCCACATCCTGAACCGCTGCGGTGAGGCGGTGCAGGGGCATGACCACCACCCGCCTGAGGGTGAACACAAGGGTAATGAAAAGCAGAAGATCCAGAATCAGAACAATGAGGATCAGATCAAAAAAAATCTGTCTGAGTCCCTCTTTGAAAAAGGCGGGGTCCATGATCAGGGTAACGGTGCCTATGGTTTCGCCTCTGTATGTCACTGCCATATTCCGCAGGAAATTGCGTGTATCCGGGAGCTTTTCCATGGAGACCACTTCCCCCCTGTGGTTTCTTCCTATACAGATATCCGGCTCTTTTTCCATATCTTCTCCATGAATTCCTATGGAAAGGATACGGGTATCCTTCATTTCCGAATGCAGGGCGGCATATACCTGCGACATGTCAAAATTATACAGGGGATCCTGAAGGGTCTGTACCAGCCTTTCTATGATGAGGTCTGCATCCGCCTCAAGGCGCATTTCAAATCTCTGCTTTGCGCTCAGATACTGCCAGCTTCCCAGAAGAATGAGAAGCCCCGTGGTCAGCATCAGTACAAGGATGCTGATGCGAAAAAGCATGGAGTGAAAAAAAGGCATACGTAGGGTAAAGGCTTGCGTTGGCATGGCAGGCTCCTTGGAAGGTGTTGCCGGTGGTTTTCAGCGGGCCATGGTTTCCCGTATTTTTTCCGCAAGATCTTTCATGGAAAAGGGTTTTTGAAGAAAATGGATGCCCGGCTTCAGCACGCCGTGGTGGGCAATGACATTGGCTGTGTAACCGGACATGAAAAGGCTCCGGATGCCGGGGCAGCGGTTTTCAATGCGCAGGCTGAGTTCCTGTCCGTTCATTTGCGGCATGACCACATCCGTGAGCAGCAGATGGATTTTATTGCCGTGCTGCTCAGCCAGGGACAGGGCCTCCTCGGGCGTGGCTGCGGCCATAACCTCATAGCCGAGCTTTTCCAGTATCCGGCCTGTCAGCTGAAGAAGGGCAGGCTCATCTTCCACCAGAAGGATACACTCTTTTCCCCGGGGAAGGGATGTTTTTTCTGCATCGGGTGCACTGCAGCTTTCTTCATCCGTTGCTGGCAGGTAGATGCGGAAGGTGCTGCCCTTTCCCGGCTCACTGTACACATTGATAAAACCCTGATTCTGGCGGACAATGCCATAGATCATGGAAAGGCCGAGACCCGTACCGCTGCCTTGGGGCTTGGTTGTGAAAAATGGCTCAAAAAGCTGGGGCAGATGCTCTTTTTCTATGCCGCATCCGTTGTCACTCACGGCCAGCATGACATAGTCGCCGGGGATGAAATCCCCGTGAGTTTCTCCGTAGCCCTCTTCAAAGGAGGCATTGGCCGTTTCAATGGTCATCATCCCCACGCCGGCAATGGCATCCTTGGCATTGACGGTAAGATTCACAAGGATCTGGTCCAGCTGACTGCTGTCCATTCTCACGTACCTGAGATTTTCTTCGGGATGCCACCGGAGCTCAATGCCTTCACCGATCAGGCGGTGCAGCATTTTGAGCATGCCCTCAATGGTCTGGTTGAGGTTGAGTACCCGGGGGGCGATGGTCTGTCTGCGGGCAAAGGCCAGCAGTTGTTTTGTGAGTTCCGTGGAGCGTTCTGCTGCCTTTTTTATTTCCCCGAGTTCAGCCATGGCCGGGTGTCTGGCATCCAGCCTTGTTTCCATGAGTTCCGCATTGCCCATGATGATACCCAGCATATTGTTGAAGTCGTGGGCCACACCTCCGGCCAGCCTGCCGATGGATTCCATTTTCTGGGACTGAATAAGCTGGGCTTCCAGGCGTTTGCGCTGGCTGATGTCATGGATGATGGAGTGCAGGTATTCTTTGTTTTTCAGGCGGATGACACTGGAAAGTACGGCCACATCCCGGATGGAGCCGTCTGCTCTCCTGTGGCGGAATTCAAAGTGGATGCGTTTTTCTTTTTTTACCTTTTCGATTTCTGCGGCGATTTCTTCCGGGGAGAGGGTATTGATGTCCTGAATGCGTTTTTTCTTCAGTGTTTCCCTGGACCATCCGTAATAATCTGCTGCCGCCTGATTGGCATCAACCACAGCCCCCGTTTCTGGATCTAAAATGAGCTTGACCGCAGCATGCTCTTCAAACAGCCTGCGGTAATCCTCTTCGCTTTCCTTCAGGTTTTCAAGGATTCTGTATTCTTCGCTGACATCCCTGAACACCAGTACAACACCGGTAAGAATACCTTCTTCCTGAAAAATGGGGGCTGCGCTGTCTGCGATCTGGCACTCCCTTCCATCCCTTGCAATGAGCAGGGTGTGGTTGGCAAGGCCTTCTGTTCTGCCGGAGGCAATGACCTTTTCCACAGGGTTATCAGGGGTTTTTCTGCTTTCTGCATTGACGATGCGGAAAACCTCGGTGAGGGGTTTTTGCAGGGCTTCCTTCAGGGGCCAGCCCGTGAGATTTTCTGCCACCGGGTTCATCAGGGTGATATGGCCTTTTCTGTCTGTGGCAATGACGGCATCTCCGATGGATTTTAAGGTGGTATCCAGATTTTTCATGGCGTTTTTAAGTTTTTCAAGGGCGTCTGCAGCATACTCCTGTTCCGTCAGTACCCGGCCCGCCAGAACCGTGGCCAGGGGATAAATGATGAGAATGGGAAAGGCCATCTTCCGTATGACCAGCCAGAGGGATTCGCCGGGGAGGGTGAGCATGAGTGCCAGCATGGCCAGATGGACGACAAGGCCGAAAAGAAAGAGATCCTTTGTGGAGGGGATGTTCTGCCGGGGTTTGAGGTAAAAATGGGCGGCAAGGCCGATGGCAAGGGAGGAAAGAATTACCAGAATGCCCGTGAAGGCCCCCACCCCCCCCAGTTGAATGCGGCAGAGGGTGGGCATAAGGGCCGCAATGATGCCCGCAAGGGGACCGTGGAAGAGGGCGCAGAGGCTGACCATGAGGGATCTGCCGTCAAAAATGAGGCCCGGCCCCAGAACCAGGGGTTTCAGCATCCCGAAAACAGCGGCACTGCCAAAGAGAAGGCCCTGTAGCCATGGGCCTGTACGGCTTTTCTTCGGCCACCTTCGGGAGATGAAGCCGGAAACAACACTTAGGGCTATCAGGAGGGCAAGGTTCAGGACAAGGTCCAGATACATCATGGGCGTTTCCTTGGGATGCGGTGGCAATGTTGTGGTCTGTACTTACTGGAATCTTCTATATCCATAGCATGGTAGGCGCAAAAGAAAAAGAATTCTTCCCTTCCGTCGGGTGTTCGTTTTTCTCGAAGAAAAAGAAATCCATAGATCAAAAGATCCGGATATGTTAATTCTTTGGTGATTATTCAGTACGTTTTATCTTGAAAAATTGTTCTTTAATTTCAGTATCTTAGTTTCAACAAAAGACAATCGGGCTCTTTGTGAGTGACATTGCAATCGTTTCGGATCAGAGCTTTGCAGGCCTGTGCGAAAGAAGCGGCAAACTGTCTGAGCCGCCACAAGGGCAGCGTACCAAGGCCTGCTATGGTAATCAAAAAGCTTATCCTGCCTGTGGCGGCGAGTTTTTGCCGCTTCCGCACAGGGCAAGAAGCTCCCGAATAAGATTGCGTCACGAACAAATGGCTCGGTTGTCTGTGTGTTTGATTATAGGTGTTTGATTTATAGGATAAAAATTCTGCTGGGTGGTTGCGTTCTTTCTGGATTTTTAAAAAGATTTTTCTGCCATTTTATCTGTAAAGGAAAGCCCATGACATTTCTTGAAGCCCTGAAATCCCACATCCTTGTTTTAGACGGTGCCATGGGTACCATGATCCAGAACCTTGGCCTGACCGCAGCGGATTTTGGCGGTGAATCCTATGAAATGCTTTCGGATATGCTGGTTTTTTCAAGGCCTGAGGCCTTGCGGGATATTCATCTGGCCTATTTTGAGGCCGGAGCCCACGCAGTGGAAACCAATACCTTCGGAGCCAGTCCCCTACGCCTTGAGGAATTTGATTTCTCCGGCCTTGATACGGCTGCCTTTGAAGGCATTCCCGAAAAGATCCAGCTGAATACCCTCTCTTCGGAAGAGATGGCCTACTGGATGAGCCTTAAAGGGGCTTCCATTGCCAAGGAGGCCAAAGAGCTTTATGCCGCCTCGCCTGATTATGATGGCCGTCCCCTTTTTGTGATGGGTTCCATGGGGCCTTCCAACTTTGTGCTTTCCCCCACGGAAGCGGATCTTCACCGGGGGAGCTGGGAAAGCATAGAGGAAAATTTCCGGGTGCAGGTGAAGGGCCTTGTGGACGGGGGCGTGGATGTGCTGCTCTTTGAAACCCAGCAGGATATGCTGGAGCTGAAGGCCGCCGTGTCCGGAGCAAAAAAGGCCATGGCTGAAAGGGGGGTTGCCCTTCCCATTATCTGTCAGGTGACGGTGGATGCCCACAGCCGCATGCAGATTTTCGGAACAGACATCCATGCGGTCATTGTCACCCTTTCGGGCATTGGTATTGATGTTTTGGGTATCAACTGCTCCATCGGCCCGGATCTCATGGAGCCAACGGTGGCAAAGCTTTCCCGTTTCAGCCCTCTGCCCCTTTCCGTGCTGCCCAATGCGGGCCTGCCGGAAAACATAGACGGCAAAACCGTATTCCCCCAGTCTCCCGAAGATCTGGCGGCCCATCTGTCCCGTTTCATGGATACCTATGGTGTGAACATTGTGGGCGGGTGCTGCGGCACTACGCCGGACCATATCCGGGCCGTTGCTCAGGAGGCCGCCCGAAGAAAGCCGCAGGAGAGAAAGCCCGAAGGCGGTGTCTGGCTGGCTGGCCCTTCCAAAGCCGTACTGCTGGACAGTGATTCCCGGCTGATTCGCATTGGTGAACGCCTCAATGTGCGGGGTTCCAAAAAGGTGAGGGATGCGGTGGAGCATGATGGCCTTCTGGATATGGATGCGCTGGATGAGGTGGTGCGGGAGCAGATCGAGGATCTGGGCTGTGAAGTGCTGGATGTGTGCATGGATTCCAATATTGTGGACACAAAAACCGTGCTGCCCAAAGTGATTCAGGGTGTCTGCGTGGATTTTCCGGGGGCTTTGTGTATCGATTCCTTTGATGCGGATGCGCTGATAGCCGCAGTGAAGGCCTATCCCGGCAGGCCGCTCATCAACTCCATTTCCATGGAAGGCCATGAAGGCATGTCCAAGGCTGCTTTTATTTGCAGCCATACGGCCTTTCACAACCCCCTTTACATCGCCCTTGCGGCGGATGACAAGGGGCCTGCCCAGACAAGGGAGGAAAAAAAGGCCATTGCCGACCGCCTTGTGGAGGCTGCAGCCCCCCATGGTGTGGGGGCGGATCAGCTGCTCATTGACATCAATGCCTTTCCCATTGGATCGGAATCCGTGGAAGGCATGAATTTCGCTCTGGAATCCTTAGAATCCATTCCCCTGATTAAAAATGCCCATCCCGGTATCATGACCACCATCGGTGTGAGCAATCTCACCAACGGCCTTGCCAAGAAGCCCTACATGCGTCTGGTGCTGACCTCGGTCTTTCTGGATGAGGGCAGAAAAAAGGGGCTGGATGCGGCCATTGTCAACCCGAACCACTATGCGCCGGTGGAAAGTCTGGATGCCTCAGACTATGCCCTTGGCCTGAAGGTGGTACTGGACAGGGACATGGATGCCTATGCCCTCCTTGAGGATATTGCCGAGCGTAAGCAGGGCCGGAGGGTGGAAAGGCGTTCTTCCTATGAAGGCCTTTCCCCTGCGGAAACCCTCAGTGAAAAGATCAAGGACGGCTTTAAAAAACGGGAGGCCGGAACGGTAACATGGAAGGGTATGGAGATTGCCTATCAGGACAGCATTGTGCTGGATGCGGTGAAAGCTCTGGAAGACCATGAACCTCTGGCACTGATCAGCGATTATCTCATGGAAGCCATGAATGTACTGGGAGACCGCTTTGCGGCAGGAGAGGCTTCGTTGCCCCATCTTCTGAAGGCTGCGGATGTCATGAAGGCGGTTATGGGTTTTCTGGAAAGCGTTATGGCCGAAGGGGCTGTGCAGGAGGCCTACAAGGCCACCATTGTCATGGGAACGGTTTATCAGGATGTGCATTCCATTGGAAAGGATCTTACCAAAACCCTGCTGGAAAACTACGGCTTCCGGGTGATTGACCTTGGGGTGCAGGTTCCTGTGGATGCCTTTGTGGAAACGGCCATCCGGGAAAAGGCCGATGCCATTGGTATGAGTGCCCTTCTGGTGCAGACGGCCAATCACATGATTTCTGTGGTGAAACGCATGGATGAGGCGGGCCTTTCCATTCCGGTTTTTGTGGGGGGTGCGCCTGTGAATCTGCGCCATGCCGCCACCGTGGCCCTGCGGGGCGGGGATCATGGGGATAATATCAAGCCCGATGTCTTTTATTGCCAGACCGCCATGGACAGTGTGAATCTCATGGAAGGTCTGATTTCCGCCAGAAGGGAAGCGGTGATTGCTGAAAATCGGGAAAAGCTTCTTGCTGCATGGCGTTCCGGGCAGGAAAAATCCAAAGAAAAGTCGGGTCTTCTGGCAAGTCTTCCAAGGCGCAGGGTCTTTTTTGATGCACACCCTGCGGTTTCATCTTTTTTCTCCGAAACCCTGAGCCCTTCCCCTTTAGCCATGGATATACGCAAAAAAAGTCTTTTTTCCCTGAACTGGAAGATGGGAAAGGACCGGCAGGATGCGGATGCTTTGTATGAAAAATGGATAACAAAGGCCGAGGACGAAGGCCTTGTCAACCCTCATGGCCGTGTGGCCCTCTTTCCTGCCAACAGCGAGGGGCAGGATCTTGTACTCTTTGATCCGGAAAATCCTGAGAGGGAGGTGGCCCGCATTCATACAGAAATGCAGGCAGGCTCCGGTAAAAGGGATATTTTCTGTGTGGCGGATTTTGTAAGGCCCCTGTCAGATGGTGTTAAAGACTGTGTGGGGCTGCAGATTGCCACGGCAGGACGGGCATCTTCGGAAGCTGCGGAGGCCTTTAAGGCTTCAGGGGATACGGAAAGCGCCCATCTTTTGCAGGGACTTTCCGACCGCATTGCAGAAGACCTTGCGGGGCTTTTGCACCAAAGGCTGAAGGCCCTTTCCGGTCTGGATGCAGGGTGCCGCTATTCTCCGGGCTATCCCGGCATTCCTTTAGAGGAAAACGGGGTGCTGCACCGTCTTCTTAAGGCCCAAGAGCTGGGAATTACCCTGACGGAGGCGGGGGAATTTCACCCCACCTCCACCACGGCGGCTCTGGTTGTTTTTCATAAAGATGCGGGTTATGCCACACCGGAAATCTGAAGACGGGGCAGGGCGGAAACAGAATATTCCATGGGGGCCGCACATTCGGCCCCCCTTCCGTTGCAGGTGAAGGCAAGGGCTGCGGCAATGGCCCTTAGCTGTTCCGCCTGAGCATTCATCTCTTCGGATGCCGCAGCGGATTCTTCGGCATTGGCGGCATTTTCCGCTGTGCTTTTTTCGATATCCCGGATGTGCTGTGCTGTCTTTTCAAGGCTGTCTGCATTTTCTTTCGCATTTTCCCTGAGTTCTGCAACGATGCTGCTTACCTTTTTCATCTTTTCCTGCAGCCGGTTCATTCCCTGCCCTGTGGTATGCACCTTTTTCATTCCTTCTTCCACATCCCTCACCGTCGCATGGATCAGTTCCGTGGTATTTTTTGCGGCTTCCGCAGACTTCATGGCAAGGCTTCTCACTTCTTCGGCCACCACGGCAAAGCCTGCTCCGGCTTCTCCGGCACGGGCAGCCTCAACGGCAGCATTCAGGGAAAGAAGGTTGGTCTGAAAGGCAATTTCATCGATGGTTTTTATGATTTTCACGGTGTTCTGACTTGCCGATGCAATGCCTTCCATGGCAGCAACTAAAGAATCCATGGAGCCGTGTGCTGCGCTGAGTTCCCTTGTGGCATCTTCCACATGGCGGTTGCCTTCATCCGTATGTGCTGCAACGGTACGGGTACGGGCGCTGACGTCATCAAGGGAGCGGGTGATGGCCTGGGCGCTGCTGATCTGTCGGCTGGCACCGTCGGAAAGGCTCTGGGCTGCGGCGGAAAGTTCGGCGGAAGCCTCAGCCACATGCAAAGACGTTTCATTCAGGGTATTGATGCTTTCGTTGAGCTGACGGATCAGGGGCGCTGTGAGGATGAAAAGCAGGATGGATGCCGTGAGCAGGGCAAAAAAGGTTAAAAGGCCAGACCAGAGTCCGAGCCGGTTGACCTCTGCAAGGAGGCTGCTTGTGGGAGCCGATGCCACCAGCATCCAGTCTTGATCCGGGATATGGAAAAAACCTGCCATCTCAGTAGTTTCCCCGTTTATGTATTCCATAACACCTTTTTTTTCCCGGTTCATGCGGAGGAAAAAAGCCTGATCACTCACATTCTCTTTTAAGATTTTTTCCCTGTCCGGATGCACGAGGATATCTCCTTTGCTGTTGGCTACCCAGATGTGTCCTTCAGCTCCGGTTTCCACGGGACGGATAAAGGTGCTGTCCATGACGGCAAGGCTGATGGCAGAAAGAACTGTTCCGGTGATTCTGCCGCCCTGAAGCACGGGGCTGGATATGACAAAAATGGCATTGCCCGATGCCATGGATATAATGGCATCGGAAACGGCCGGTTCTCCCCTCATGTTCTGCTGAAAATAGGCCCTGTCTGATATGTCTATCCCCCGCTCATGGCTGCCATCGGAGGAGGCCAGTACTCTGCCGCTGTTATCGGCAAGGGCAATGAGTTCATATTGTCCGTCCATACTTGCCTTGATGGATTTCAGATAGGCTGAACTTTCCTTTATCAGCTCCGGATTGGACTGATTCTGCAGAATGGTCTGCTGCAGAAGGGGGTTGATACTGTAGTTTGACACATCCCTCTGTCTTTCCGTAACCCACTGGCTGATCTGGGTGGCTGTGCTGCGGGCAACAAAGGAAAGGTGTTCTTCCGTTTGAAAAACCATGGCTTTTCTGGCCATGGCATAGGCAATGGCAGAAAGGATGATAAGGGCAAGGGTGAAGAGAATCAGTGTTGGAAACATAAATTTCTGACGCAGGGAAAGGGACATGGCAACCTCCTGTGTTTCCTGGAAGAGGGTAGGGGTGACCGGGGGGCATCATGATGGGGGCGGTGAGCATATTTGCCACTACCTGCCAGCTTTTACGGGTGATTTTGTGCGTATATACGGTGCTGAAGGCAGACTGAAAAAAGAAGGACAGGAATAATGAAATCAGTATAGGGAGCTGGAATAAAAAGGTAAAGCTTTTTGTTGCGGCGCATGAAGGAGGTGTGGAAAAAACAGGAAAGGGTTCGCCAGCCCGGTTTCTGTGGTCCGGGCCAGCGGTGTTTTCATTCGTCAGCTGAGATATTGATTCATGGCTGTTGTGGTATTCAGGCCATCATTGACTATACCGTGCAGGGCGCGGAGCAGGGCCGTGGGATTTTCGTGCTGAAACACGTTTCTCCCAAGGGAAAGGCCTGCGGCGCCTGCCTGCATGGCATCAAAGGCCATCTGCAGAATCTGTGCATCATTTTCCATTTTGGGGCCTCCGGCAATAACTACGGGAATGCAGCACCCGTCCACCACCTGGCGGAAGGTTTCCGGGCTGCCCGTATAGGCCACCTTCACCACGTCTGCGCCCAGTTCTTCTCCTAAGCGGGCGCAGTGCTTGACCACATCCACATGGTTTTCATCGGCAATGCGGGGGCCTCTGGCATAGACCATGGCAAGAACGGGCATGCCCCATTCATTGGCCCTTGTGCTGACTTCACCGAAGTCCCTGAGCATGGCCCTTTCGTTTTCATCCCCCACATTGACATGGACGGATACGGCATCGGCCCCTAAGCGCAGGCCGTCTTCTACCGTGGCCACAAGGGTTTTGGTGTTGGAAAAGGGAGAAAGGCTGGTACTTGCGGAAAGATGGAGGATGAGGCCGATGTCCCGGCCATGGCCCCTGTGGGTGCGGCGGGGAAGACCCTTGTGCATGAGAACGGCATTGGCGCCGCCTTCTGCCACTTTATCCACGGCTCCCCTGAGATCTATCATTCCGGGGATGGGACCGACGGTGACCCCGTGGTCCATGGGTACAATGATGGTTTTTTTTGTGTTGCGGTCAAAAATCCGTTCCAGTCGAACCTGTTTGCCAAGCTGCATGGTCTGCTCCTTTGGGTGGGTGTCGGCAGGCTGGCGGAACCGGAATAAAAAAAGGACCACCAGCGTGATGCCTGCGGTCCTTGAAAGTTTCGGGATGGATGCTTTTTTTTCAGGCCATTCCACCTTCACAAGAACCCCAGGCGCAGCTAAAGCCGCCAAAAAAGTTCTTAAAGTAAAAAAAGAAGGTATGGAAAGGGTTCATGCTCATGTCCAGCTTATCGGATAAAAAGAAATCTTTGTCAAGTATTGATGCAAAGCAGCAGGGATTGAGTTCGGTTTTTGCCCTGCATCGGCGCAATGTTTTTAAAAAACGTAGAAGTAGCGAAGGCCGAACTGATGGGTAAGAAAGCCGTTTTCAACCTCAATATCCCGCCTGTACTGGGTGAGGAGCTGATGTTTGGGTGCCAGCCGGAAACCAAGGGTAAGCTGCATGGCATGGGTTTCGGTTTCATTGTCCAGCTTATTGCCAGCGAGCTCTGTTTCTCCGCCCTTGAAATAGTAATGGCTTAAGGCCATCATGA
This sequence comes from Desulfobotulus alkaliphilus, assembly GCF_007830435.1. Taxonomy (GTDB): domain Bacteria; phylum Desulfobacterota; class Desulfobacteria; order Desulfobacterales; family ASO4-4; genus Desulfobotulus; species Desulfobotulus alkaliphilus. Next base: position 220,270 of record NZ_VLLC01000002.1, read on the forward strand.
ATGATGAGGTCAGATCATAGGATACATGTGAAGCAAGGCCGAAAAGGGGATCTTTAGCTTCTTTCTGGCCTCCTTTGTTATTGTTGTCCGTATAGAACTCAATGCTGGGGACCAGATCGAAGTAAAGGGGGCCAAAACCTTTGGTGATGGAGGCTTCAGTTTTAAATGCCCAGCGGTTATCACCTAAGTTAATAGGTCTGTATGCATCATAGTCGCCTAGGGGAGCTTTAATCCACTGGGCTAAGGCTATCCAGAGCTGATTTTCCCGGTTGTTTACAGGCCATACGCCAAGAATTAAGGTTGGGTCGAAAAGCCCGGAGGTTGAAAGGGGTCCTGCTTGAAGGTTGCCAAAGGGAAGCAGGGCCTGAACGGAAGTGGTAATCCCGGCAATTTCTTTATAGTAAACGGGACGGATGATCTGTACGTTCATGTCAAGATTTTCTGTGTCGTCTTTTTTTCCATTATCATAGCTTTCGTTACTCGTTCTGTGCCGGGAATAGACCAGTATACCTGTGGTGCCGTCCGGTGCGGCAATATACCCCCTTGCATCCCCTCCTGCCATGGATGCCGCAGGCAGACAAAGGCTCAGGGTAAGCAATAAAAGAAAGGGCAGGTGGCGGGTTGCAAAAAAAGAAGATTTGTTCATGGGGGGTTCCTTTCGTTGTTTTTAGATTCAGGCGCTTGCCAATGGTCTTTGTTAGCCGCAGAGAACGGTGTTTTGTCGTTGCCGACTAAAAAAATAATATCAAGATGGGTGGCAATATACGTGCATGCTTTTAAAAAAGCCAGAAAAAAATGAGAAGTTATTCATTTTTGAAAAGGCGCAAGAGTAATACAGCCCAGTTTCAGATGGTCACTGATCTGCAGATGAAATTTTTAAAAAATTGATGAGGCACTTATTTTTTCTTCATGCGAAAACATATTGCCATGGGAAGGAGGCTGGTAACAAGGAAAAAGGCAGCCATGGGAAAGGCTGAGGAAAGATTCATATGGTCCATGGCAAGGCCTGCCCCCAGCGAACCCACCAGCATTCCCATGCTGTGGGCCATGGTCAGAAGGGACATGGCACCGCCCATGGCCTTCAAACTTTTTCCCGTTTCCACGGCCATGGCCGTCATGGCGGGTACGGAGATGCCGCCGCCTGTGCCAAAAAGGATACAGCCTGTCAGAAGCCCTGAAAACCCTTCAGCCATTCCTATGGCGGCCATTCCTGCGGCCACAAGGACTCCGCCAATAAAGACCATGGCTTTTCTGTTCCAGCGGTCCGCCAGCCAGCCCATGGGAATATTGAGAAGGCCACTGACAAAGATTCCCGACATCACCAGAATACCGATGGCATCGCTCTCCATGGCAAAGCGGGTATGGGCCAGCACGGGAAGGAAGCACCAGATCATACCGATGCCGCAGGTGTAGGCAAAACGGTAGAGGAAAATTCCCGAGAAGACCGGGTCCGTGATCAGGGCTTTCCATGGGTAGTGATCCGGTGTGCGGTCTCTGCCGCTTTCCATGGAGCGGGGCGGAAGGAAGAAAAGGCTGGCCATACAGCCCGTAAAGGCCATGATGCCCATGGTGGCAAAGGCCCAGTGCATGCCCATCCTTGCGCTGAGTATGCCCCCCATCAGGGGCCCGAGGCTCAGGCTGATGAACATGGACATGTTGAACATGCCCATGAAAAGGCCTTCCTTTCCCTTGGGCGTGATGTCTCCGATATAGGCCTGGGCCACGGGCATGACCATGGCCGAGGCGGCACCGTGGAGAAAGCGGATGAGAATCAGATCGCTGACCCCTCTGGCAGCGATGAACAAAAAGGAGATCAGGCCATAGGCAAAAAGGCCTGCCAGAATAAAGGGTTTTCTGCCCTTTTCATCGGACATCCTGCCGAAAAAAGGCAGCAGAAAGGTCCTTGATATGGAAAAAGCGCCGAAAATCAGGCCGATGGCCAGCCCGGAGGCTCCGAGGTCATGGGCATATACGGGAAGCAGGGGCACCACAATTCCGACACCTGTCACGGCAATGAATATGGAAAAAAAGAGGGTGACAAATACAGGGCTCAACATGAAGGCCTGCTTCTCCGCATGCAGCGGCTGTCTGTTGACCGGTCATTTGCCGGACTTAAAGGGCAATGGCACTCTGCACTTCCCCGAGAAAACGGCTGGCTTCAGAAGGCCTGCCCCTCCTGAATTCCGAAGCAGAGAGAAAAAGGCAGCGTTCCGCCCTGGTCATGGCCACATACATGAGCCGTCTTTCTTCTTCCAGCTCCGCAGCGGACTGCATGGACTTCCAGTGGGGGAAAAGCTCTTCTTCGCAGGCCACCACAAATACGGAGTGGAACTCTAAACCCTTGCTTGCATGGACCGTGGCAAGATTGACGCCCCGCCCCTTTTTTTCTTCGTCCTCTTCCCTGTCTTCCCGTACAAGGGCAGCTTCTTCCAGATAGGAAAGGAGGTTTTCCTTCTGGCCTGCCGTGTAGATCAGCTCATCGATGTTCTCCTGACGGGCTGTGAAATCTCCCTTGTCTGCCTTGGAAAGCTGCTCCAGATAATCCATGTAGCCCGTTTTAGAGAGTACTTCCCGTATGGCAGCGTCCGGGGTCATGTCCCGGATGCTGTCCAGTACGCCAATGAGGTTTTCCAGAGCGTTGTGAACTTTGGGGCTGAGCATGCGTTTTCCCAGCATGTGCCGGGCCGCATCCTGCAGGCTGTCTCCGGCAGAGCGGACCTGCTGCATTTTTTTGACCATGGCAGGTCCGATGCCCCGCTTGGGCGTGTTGAGGATACGTTCAAAGCTGGCATCATCCTTTGCAAAGGCCGATGCCGTGAGGTAGGCGTTGATGTCGAGGATTTCCATGCGCTCAAAAAAGCCCTTGGAGCCCAGCATGCGGTAGGGGATGTTCATGGCCCGGAATATTTTTTCAAAGGCAAGGGAGCAGAATTTGGTGCGGTAGATGACGGCAATGCGGTCAAGGGGCACGCCGCTCTGGACAAGTTTGGCAATTTTTCTTCCCGTCCACTTGGCTTCTTCGTTTTCATTATAGAAATAATACAGTTCAACGGTTCCGCCGAATTTTCCGGAATAGCAGCGTTTTTCCATGCGGTGGGGGTTGTTTTGGATCAGGGCACCGGCAGCCTGAACAATTTCATCGGCACTTCTGTAATTTTCTTCCAGCCTGAAAAGCCTTGCCTCAGGATAGGTTTTCTGGAAACGCAGGAAGTGATTCACATTGCTGCCCCGGAATCCGTAAACCGCCTGCCAGTCATCTCCGACGCAGAAGAGATTGCCATGTCCCAGAAGAAGCCGCGTCAGCTCTTCCTGGAGATTGTTGGAGTCCTGATACTCATCCACAAGGATAAACCGGAAAAGCTCCCTGTAATGGTCCCGGATATCCTTTTCATCCCGCAGCATGTCCCGGACCTTAAGAAGAATATTATCAAAATCCACGGCATTGATGGATTTCAGGGCTTTTTCATACTGTCGGAAAACTTCTAAGGTCTGTACCCTTTCAATTTCAGGCAGGGTCTGGATAAAGGCTTCAGGATTTCCGTGGTTTTTGGCCATGGATATTTTATATTGCAGCCGTGACGTTTCTTTTTTGTCGATGTTCAGCCGGACAACGATTTCCTGGAGGGTTTTTTGCTGCTGGTATCCCGCAAGAATCTGGATCGGTGTTGTGTATCCTGCCCTGTCCGTATGTTTTTTGAGAATCTGCAGGCAGGCGGAATGGTAGGTGCGGACCCAGGGGAAGCTGTCCGAAGAAAGGCCCGTTTGCTGTACAAGCCGGGTTTTCATTTCTTCGGCAGCCTTGTTGGTAAAGGTGATGGCAAGGATGCTCTCCGGAGAAAAACCCTTTTCCAGCAGATGGGCTATTTTTGCGGTGAGTGTGCGGGTTTTACCGGAACCGGCTCCGGCAATGACAAGGGCAGGGCTGTCCATGTGGATGACAGCCTCCTGCTGGGCCTTGGAAAGATCCATGAAAATAAGTCCTTGTAGAAGTTGGTGGCTCCGGGCAGAGGGCTGGGTACAGGTTCATGCCCCGGAAAAAAAGGCATGGTATCAGCAGCAGGCTTTCCTGACAAGGCAGGGGCAGGCCCCAAATCCTCCATCAAATTCAGCTACACCTCTCCTATGGTGTTTCGGGAGGCTTTTTTCAGCCTTTAACAGGAGATATTCACAAATTATGTTTTCATTGTTAGCGATGCTGGAAACATCGTTGCGCGTGCCCAGAGATCCTGAGCTGTAAAAATTTGCCTGCGCCCCTGAACGGACATGGTCTGGGTGCAGGTGACCTTCAAAAATATTACACTGTCTTTGAGCCGTAAGATCGTGTAAAGTTTTTTCTGTATGCGCACGGATTGCTCCATAAATTTTTTGCTTACGATACTGTTGAAATCCAGACAACACGATACTTGCAATCCCGGTGGGTGTGGCTTAATTTTTGTTTTCAACAGGCTCTGATCTTATTTCTTATGCAAGGCTTTAGGCGGAATTTATTCATGTTATCAATAAGAAAAGTAGTGGATTATCTGATAGGCATTCCCCGGTGGCAAAAGAGAATGCTTTGCCTTGCCGCAGATGTTTTTTTTACGTTTTTTGCCCTCTGGCTTGCCTTTGTAATCCGTATAGGCTATGGCGCTGTTCAAATAAATGATCTCTTCTGGGTTTTTTTTGCGGCACCAATTCTTGCTATTCCTGTTTTTATTCGTATGGGGCTCTACCGGGCCATTATCCGATACATCGGATCCGATGCCCTGAAAACCATCCTGCATGCGGTTACCCTGTCCTCTCTTTTGCTGGCCCTGTTTTTCTTTTGGTTCAAGGAGTATTCTTTTTTTGTTCCTGAAGGGGTTGTTATTCCAAGGTCTGTAGTTGTTAATTATTGGTTTTTATCCGTGCTTTTTATCGGGGGAAGCCGTTTTCTTGCAAGGAATATTGTAAATCGGAATATGGAGGTCCGGGGACTTTTTCTTACGGTAAAAAAAAGAAGCAAAATACATGCTTCTCCTGTGGTGGTGTATGGAGCAGGGGCGGCAGGTTTTGAGGTTATGGGAGCTCTGGTGCGTAGCAGGGAATTTCTTCCTGTGGCTTTTATTGATGATGATACAAAGCTGCATGGGCGGATTATGGCGGGTTTCCGGGTCTTTTCACCCTCCAGTCTTCCAGCGCTTATTGAAAAATATGATCTGCGTTATGTGCTTCTGGCTATGCCTTCGGTCTCAAGGTCCAGAAAACAACAGATCATTGCTATGCTTGAGCCTTTGAATATACATGTTAAAACCCTGCCCAGTGTGAATGAGGTAACCGAAGGCCGGGTGGCGGTTCATGATATCCAGGATGTGGATATTGCCGACCTGCTCGGTCGAGATCCTGTTTCCGCTCAAAAGCAGCTTTTGTCCCGTTGTATCACCGCAAAAAAGGTGATGATTACCGGCGCAGGGGGATCCATTGGTTCGGAACTCTGCCGTCAGGTGCTGAGGCAGAACCCTGAGGTGCTGGTTCTCTTTGAACATTCGGAGTTTGCTCTTTATCAAATAGAAAGGGAGCTCATTCAGATTCGAACCAGAGAATCCATTGCAACCCTTATCGTGCCGGTTCTGGCATCGGTTTGTGCATGGGGGCGGGTGCTGGCGGCACTCCGGGCTTTTGATGTTCATACCGTTTATCATGCAGCTGCATATAAACATGTACCCCTGGTGGAACAGAATATGGCTGAAGGGGTACGGAATAACGTTTTTGGTACACTGGTTGTGGCTCAGGCGGCCCTTGTCGCCGGGGTAGAAAATTTCATTCTTATTTCATCGGATAAAGCCGTACGTCCTGCCAATGTCATGGGGGCCACAAAACGGATGGCAGAGATGTTGCTTCAGGCTTTAAGTCAGGTCGCTGTGCTGGATCATCCCCTTCTGGTACCCCAGGATGAAGCCTTTGGTGCGGAAAACAAAACCTGCTTCAGCATGGTGCGGTTTGGCAATGTGCTGGGATCTTCGGGATCTGTGATTCCCCTTTTCAGAAAACAGATAGAAGATGGTGGTCCTGTAACCGTTACGCACCCGGATATGACCCGATATTTTATGACTATTCCCGAAGCTGCAGAACTGGTGATTCAGGCTGGTGCCCTGGCTGGAGATGGAGATGTTTTTCTGTTGGATATGGGAGAACCTGTTTCCATTATGGCCCTTGCACGCAGGATGATTCTTCTGTCGGGCAGCAGCATAAGGGACGGTGAGAATCCCGATGGGGATATAGAAATCGTTTTTACAGGACTACGGCCCGGAGAAAAACTGTTTGAAGAGCTCCTTCTTGATACAAAAGGCAAGGAGGCTACACCCCATCCTAAGATCTTCCGAGCCCGAGAAGAACATCCCGACTGGAATGGTTTTTCCCTTTGCCTGGACCGCATTCATGGGGCTATGAATTATTGCTTTCCCCATGGAGCCCCAGCCTTTTGTGATTGTGATGCAATCCGAAGTATTCTTATGGAAAGCGTGGATGGATACAGCCCGCAGTGTGATATTTCTGACTTGATATGGAAAAAAGTTGTTTCTGATAGATAGTATTCTGATTTAAAGATCAATATCTTGCTTAAAAGGCAGGGGCTTTATGAAGTGCCATCCAGATATCCCGAACTTTTCAAAAATGGAGACCTGCTTTTCAGGTCAATATTTTTGTGGGCGAGGCTGCCATGTTTCAAGGTTTGGCAAAGATGCGAATACAATGTTTGATCATATCCGGCATCAGGGGCAAGAATGCAAACGTCTGGATCAACTACCCTTGTTTGGCTGGCCGACTTTAACCCTGTCTCCAGCACCATGACCCGATAATGTCAAAAAAATATAATAAAAATAATTCTTAATCCTGAAATCCCGTATCATTCTGGCATCTGTTTCAGCAAGCAGGGCAGGATCAGACATATCTATTCCATTCACCTGAGCGAGACCAGTAATACCCGGGAGAACGTCAAAAACCTTGTGCTTTGACCGTTCCAGACTCAGTTCTTTTTGATTGAACAGCCCCGGACGCGGACCCACAAGGCTCATGTCTCCTTTCAGAACATTCCACAGCTGGGGTAACTCATCCAGCTTTGTCCTGCGGAGGAAGTGTCCAAACGGTGTAATGGCGTCAGTGCTGGCCAGATGGGTGGCAACGGAAGGCGTATCCGGCTTCATGGTACGAAATTTAACCAGAGTAAAGGGCTTCTGATGCCGTCCCACCCTTTGCTGTCTGAAAAGCGGTGAGCCTGTGTCATAGTATCCGATGGCAGCCAGCATCAGCAATAGGGGGAAACCAAACACCAGGCCTGTCAGAGAAAACACAAAATCGAAAAAACGGATCATCTGAAACACCTCCTCAGGCCTTCTTCCACAGACAGGGGGGGAGTCCATCCCAGCAGTTCCTTATTTTTGCCAATATCCACCCGGAGTGACCCCAAAAGGCGATGTGCCATTTTTTTCTTCCCTGTCAGCACAGCGCAGAAATAAAGCCAGCTTTCAGGGACAGGAATCAGGCGGGCAGTTTTTCCCATGGCCTTGCCAGTGCTACGGAGCAGATCCGTTGTGGAAAGGTCTTCTCCGTCGCTGACCAGAAAAACCTCATTGGCTGCTGCAGGATGCTCCGCACAAAGCGAAATAAAATCGGTAAGATTTTCCAGAGAAATCATGCTGCGCAGATTCTTTATTGAGCCTAAAGGTAAAGGCAGACCCTTTTCCAGCCACAAAGCCATTTTTCTGAAATTACCCTTTACTCCAGATCCGTAAACAAGCACTGGCCGAATAATAACCAGCTCCATTCCTGTGGCTGAAGCAATTTCCCAAAGGCCTTTTTCTGCCTCCATTTTGGAAATGCCATAGGGGTCCTGAGGAAAGGGTATGTCGTCAGGCTTAAAAGGTGCGAAACGGGTGGTTTTCTCTCCGTTTACCTTTATGGAGCTTAAAAAAACAAAGCGCCTGACACCCGCTTCAGCAGCCTGCCGTGCAAGATTCAGGGTCCCTTCCACATTCACTTGCCGAAACGCTTTCAAGGGGTCTTCCGCATTGTCCTGCATCATATGCACACGGGCGGCACAGTGAATCACAATATCCTGACCTTTTAGTATTTCCCGCCAGTTCTGATGCGTATCCAGACCATCAATTATTTTTCTGATACAATCACCCGGACAGGATTCCATGCCCGTTGAACGCATGACTGCAGTAAGTCTGTGACCTGACGCAGAAAGTACGCCAAGAAGGTGGCTGCCGATAAAACCATTTGCACCTGTGACAGTTATAATCACTTTTCTTCTTTCTTAAAAAGGGAAAAAATTTCATTATTCTATATCTCAATAAGATTTCTATTGGCCTGATGGATTTTGATTGTGTTAGAATCTCCTGTTACAAGAAACATGCATATTTTTTCCTGAAAAACCCTACTCCGTAAAAAATACCGCAGCATTCCTGTTGTCTTCCAGAAACTCGTAGTGAAGGGTGCGCTCAAGGCCTTCATGCAGAGAGCAGGGCGGAGCAAAGCCGGATTTTATGATGGACGTATCAAACTGGGTGGTGGCGCAGAATTTTTTGACCCGAATGCTGCTGATGGGAAAGGTTTTTCCCGTGATACGGGCAAGAAGATCAAAGACCAGCCCTGCCATCATGCCCAAAGTGTAGGGCAGGCGTAGCATTATGCTGGAACCTCTGCCAAGTTTTTTTCGCACACTGGCGACGAGGGTATTCATGTCGAAATCCGGCTTATCCACATAATTGTACACATGTACACCCGGCCCGAAGCCAAGGCTGTGCTCCAGAAAGGCCGCAATGTTTTCCACATAGGCCATGGATTTGCGGTTTCTGCCGCTGCCGATCATGACAAATCTGCCGTTGCTGATCTGACGCAGAAGATTGTATACATTGCCCCGGTTTTGCTCACCAAAAACCACGGTGGGACGGATAATGACAAGGGTTCTGTTTGCGGGGTCTTCTTCTTGCCACTTCTGGAAAACCCCTTCGGCCAGCCACTTGGTGCGACCATAATCATTGAAATATTTGATTATACCGGTTTCATCGGTGCCCGGAGCTGCAAAACCATAAACAGCCACCGTGCTGGTAAAGATGATTTTCTGAACACCCTTTTCCCGGGCCACGGTGCAGATGTTTTCCGCCCCCCTCACATTCACATCATCATAAAGGCTGAGGGGTCGCACATCATCCCTGTGCTCTGCTGCAAGATTGATGAGAACGGAATTTTCAGGGATGGATGCCCTCAGGGATTGAAGATCCCGGACATCGGCAATAACGGCCTGATCCGGGAAGGTAAGGCTTGGGGCCTTGTCCTGTATGGAAAAGGCTGAAGATTGGAATTGCAGCCTTTTACAAAAACGGGTGCCGATGAAACCACTGCCGCCGATGACACAAATCATTTTATTTTTATTTCCTTGCGTATTTGTAAATTAATTTTTTTATAAATTCAGGAGATAGTCTTGCCACAGAACGAATCAAAATATTTAGTATATAAGTAGGATCGCTAATAAAACCAATTTTACGCTGATAACCAAGCATCTGAAGCTCATTCAACAGGTATTCAAATCCACGACGATAAAAAAATGCATCACCAGTGCGCACTCTGACTAAAACCTCTTGAAGGTTATGGAAGATCGCATTCTGGACAAATAATTTTGCCCAAAGACAATAATCCTGAGCTTTTTTTATTTCAGCAGGATAACCACCGACACCAAGAATGTTAGACTTCCTGAACATAACAGCTACATGGTTAATTTGATTTTGCGATTTGAATTTCTGTCCAATACTAGCATGTGATTGAGGAACTCTACGCGTAAAAATTACATTTTCCATATTTTCATCAAATTCTTCAATCCATCCGCTCATCACGATTACATGGGGATTCTCCTGCATAAAAGGCACCTGCTTTTCAAAACGATGGGGCAAAGAAATATCATCGCTGTCCATGCGGGCCACAAGCTCATGGTTGCAATGCTTCAAACCCTCATTCAAGGCAGCGGCAAGACCCTGATTGGTTGTAAGGGCTACGGATTTAATATTTAAAATTTCACAAAAATCTTCAATAACAGCTTTAAGCCCTTCACCAAGTGGGCCATCTTCCACAAGAACAACTTCATTTGCTTTCAAAGTTTGGTCAGCAAGGCTTTGCAGAGCTTCACGCAGATATTCCGGGCGTTCTTTGGCATATACGGACATTAGAACAGAAAAATTCATGATTCAAGATCCAATTTGTAAAGTCTTCTTTTACCGTCAAAAACAGAATCAAAATAAATACTTTTCCCATCGGGAGAAAATCTTGGGTGAAGATCACACCGGGTTTCTCCATCATATTTAAAACCATGGAAAAACTCACCCAGCTCTTTGACTTCACCGGTTTTCCAGTTGGCAAGGATCAGGCGCTGCATACGGGCCTTATCCGGATAAGTATCTGTAACAAACCAATCCCCATGGACATGGGGATGACCATCACCATATTTATCCAGCACACCATTTCCAAAATGAGAAAATTTGCCGGTATGGATATCAATAAGCCAATAGGCATCTTTATTCCCTGGACCCCGCAGATAACCCAAAACAGTATTCTCATCCGCCCAGAAACAGTGGCTGACCATACCATAATCCGCAAGACAGCTTAATTTGCCACTTTCAGAGTCCGCAAGCATCAGGCGGTCAAAACGCTGCTTACTTTTATTAAAGAAACGGTGCATAAAAATAAATTTATCTCCTGCAGGAGATATCATTACATGGTTGGTTTTATGCACAGCCGTATCAAATTCAGACCTGTAATTCACAGCACACATATCATTTAAAGAAACAAGAAGCCTGCTTTTCCCGGTTTCATATTCTATACGCCAGATACCATCATTTGTAGTATCCGCAAGCTCAGTATCATTCAATACTGGAAGATTGCTGTAGCCATAATCCGGGCGCAGTGCCATGAGTCGACGGTAATTCAGGGAAAGAAAGAACTCTGTACCATAAGAATCCTGAACAGGGAAATCAAAAGCTCTTACTTCCTGCAAAGAATCCTTTGAAAAAACAAGACTGATATATTTTTTGTTTTCCGCATCAAAATCATTAAAAAAAAACAGATCCTCATTCAGCCAATGCGCCCTGCAGCCCTGTTGCCAATTGTAGGCTTTAGAAAAAAAAACTTTTACTATAGCTGCGTTGTTCACAGCTTGCAGAACTATTTCTACCTGCTTATTATAGGATGGCTTCCCTGTTGTTTCTTCCTGAGTACAGCAAAACAAATAGTGGTTTAAACTGCTGTTCAAAGGGGATTTATCATAATAACCAAAATAAGATTCCTTTTCATTATGTAAGCTATAAAAAGAACAGCTTGATTTAAAATAAAATGGTTTCTTATAAAAAAGAAAAGTTATTCTCTGGTATATTATTTTTATTGTTTTTTTTAAAACTGGAAAAGACGATAAAAACTTTGACGCACTTCTCTCAAAAAAATTATAGTTTTCTGCCATTATGAAACGACCCCATTTCCATATAAAGATTCTGATATTTTTGAGACATTTTATCCGCAGCAAATTTAATATTTAAGGTCTCATATGCTTTCATCCCAGCTTTTTTCGTCTCAGATTGTTTCATTACTTCAAATAAGGAAGCTAACTTGCCAACATCCTTACATGGGAAAAAAAAGGCCCCCCCATCCTCAAAAAGCTCCCTGTGGGGTGGGATATCTGAAAGGATACTAGGAAGTCCACAGGCCATTGCTTCCAGGACTGTATTGGGCAAACCTTCCGATAATGCAGAAGATACAAAGACATCCGCTGCGCCCAAATAATCCCTTACATTATCTACACTCCCCGCAAGAAGAATCATTTCTTTATCTACCATTCCCTGCAATTGCTCCATTAACGGGCCATCACCAAGAACCACCAGATACTTTATTAAATCGTCCGTCATAGTCTTTTTAAATGCAGCAATTATTGTTTGCATATCCTTACGTGGAATCAGGCTGCCCACAGAAAGAAAAATCCTCGCATCTCCGGGCAAAGAAAGCTTATTTCTGAGTGCACTCTTTTGATCGGCACTGACAGGACTAAAGTTATCAGTATCCACACCATTTTGTATTGTTACAGCCTTAATGCCATGCCTTTTTAGTCTTTTCTGGATAGCGCTTGAGCAGGCCGCAACTTGCAATTTTCGAAATGCCATGAAATGCTGCCATGCCATCAAAACCCCAGGAAAGCGGCCAAATTTTGAAGGATAATCTTCATAAGGGTAATTACGGGAAGTACAAAGACATGAATAATCACCCAAAGCGGCGGAAGAAAGACTATCTGCACGAATACCTTGGGTATGAACAACATCTGGCCTTATCTTATCTACTAAAACTTTTAGACGCCGCTTTGAGAAAAAAAAACCTTTAATGCGCGACAAACCTAAGGACTGCATACTTACCCCTAAGTCATTAAACGCCTGCCATGCACTTCCATGCTCCGGTTCCGGGGAAAGTGTTATCAGATAAGGCTCAAACTCATTGCGGTCAAGATACTTTATAAGATTATAAAGCTGGTTTGTGGGACCGCTTCTTTGGAGCGTACTCACAATATATAATATTTTTTTCATGATTCTCCATAAATTTGTGGCTGTTGCTAAAGAGTTTAAAATTCACTCGACAAAACCATCTCGTTTTCAATTCCTATAAAAAGAACCAAGGCTTTATCTATGTCGAGTGGGAAATTCCTTGGTAGCAGCATTTTGAAACATGAACAAATAGCGCAAAACCAGCCGAATTATCTCATCCAAGCTCTGGGCATGATATGTTTTAATGCATGTGTCCATAATCAAAGCACCGGGCAACGAAAACCAATTATTTTAACCATTTTTCTCTCCACATTTCGAACATCAGCAAAAGCCAGATCTGGTTAATATTCAAATTGCTGCCAGCCAGATAGGTATCGCGCAACCTGGCAACCTTCAAGGGATTAAAAATGCCAGCTTCCCGAATTTTCTGTTCATCCAGATAGTGCAGCAAAAACTGTCTGAGTTCATTTTTAAACCAATAAAAAACAGGCACACTAAACCCTTTTTTGGGTCTGTCCATCATCTCTTTTGGCAAATACCTATGGACAATTTCTTTGAGTAAGTATTTTTTATTACCCTTCTTAATCTTTAAGCAAGAATCTAAACGAGCTACATATTCAATAATCCGGTGATCCAACAGCGGCTCTCTGCCCTCTAAACTGACTGACATGGTAGCCCTGTCCACCTTGACTAAAATATCATCTAACTGGTAGGATTTATAATCAATAGCAAGCAGGCGGTCAAGAACGGACAGTTGCTTGTCCAGCAAAATAAAATCATCAAAAGCCGTACTGGCTGAAGACGATCCGGCTAACAGAAACTGCCTTATTTCTTTTGGTGTAAAAACACTGCTTACAAGAGCCTGTATATTTCCAGCATGGCTGGATTCAAGAGCCTGTGTCACCTTTCTGAAGCGCCTGTCAAACCTTAGAATTTTATTTATAAAACCAAGGTTTTCCGGTTCAATATCAATTAAGGATGCAGAAATTACATTTTTTGCGGGAAGAAAGGAAAGAATTCTATTCACCTTTAAAGCCTGCTGATATTTTTCATAACCTCCAAAAACTTCATCCCCACCATCGGCACTAAGGCTAACCGTAACAGACTGCCTTGCAATACGGCTTACAAGGGTTGTGGGGATGGCGCTGCTGTCTCCAAAGGGTTCGTCATATATTTCCGGCAAAAGGGGGATGATATCCAAAGCATCTTTGGGTGTGCAATAGTATTCTGTGTGATCCGTCCCCAGCCATGTGGCAACTTCCCTGGCATAATGGGCCTCATTGTATTTTTCCTCATGAAAGCCGATGGAAAAAGTTTTCAGCTTTTCCGTTCTGTCTTTTTGCAATAACGCCGTCACCAAAGAACTGTCATACCCACCGCTTAAGAACATTCCCACTGGAACATCGGCAATCATACGGTATTCACAGGCGGACTTCAGGATTTTCTCTGTTTCTGTAATGGCATCGGCTTCGCTGATTTTAAGCTTGCGTTTCTGATAATAATCAAAAACATCCCAGTATTTTTCCTCCCGGATATGCTCACGACCAAGGTCAACTTCAAGAAAATGACCGGCTCTGAGCTTGTGGGTATGGCAAAAAATTGTGTGAGGCTGGGGGATGTAACCAAACTGAAGATACAAGGCCAGGCCATCTGTATTCAGGTGTTTTTCAAAGGACGGATGCTGATGAAAACTTTTCAGCTCACTGCCAAAGAGGAAAAGCCCGTTTTTATGATACCAGAAAAGAGGCTTTACCCCGGCCCGATCCCGTATGAGGGTCAGCTTGCTTTTTATTCTGTCATAGATTGCCATGGCAAACATGCCATTAAACTTATCTACGGCCCGGATGCCCCACCTGTGAAAAGCCTTTAATGCCACCTCCGTATCACTGGAAGAAGTAAATGTATAATTTAAGTTTTCCAACTCTTTACGGATCTCTTTGAAATTGTAAATTTCCCCGTTATAGACCATCACAAGATTTTCAAAGGCCATGGGCTGACTGCCATGGGATGAAAGATCAATGATGGAAAGCCTTCTGTGCCCTAATCCAATATGGGCTTCGGGGGATGTTTCAAAAAAATACCCGCTATCATCCGGCCCCCTGTGGACCAGGGTATCGGTCATTTTTTTTAAATTCGCATGGGTGGATTTTTTTTTAAAATCCAGAAAACCTGAAATTCCGCACATAAAACTACAACCTGACTTTCCCAAGTGTAAGCCCATAAATAAACAAACCTGCAAGAGGTTTTAAGCCAGGTTTTAAGACGAAACTTCGCAGAAGGGCAGAAGGGTAGTTCAACTTATGACGCAATCCTTGCAACCTTTTAGCATAGATATAAAGTGCATCTGGAAAATAAGCAGCGTCTAATGACATTATTAAATTACAAGTATTAAGATGATCTAACTCATTCTGAGTTATATAGGTTTCAGGCCTTGTTACATTATTGGCATGTTTTCGATAACGCCCTAACACTTCATCAATATAGTAAATTTTACCACCACCATAGTGCAAAATTTCTATCCAATACATCCAGTCGGATGCTACAGGAAGAGTTTCTCTGAATCCGTGCTCCGGCACCTTTGAAGCCCTGACCATATTGGAGCATGCACCATTAAAGGTGCTTTGCCGTATAGAAACACGAACATCACCCTCGAACTTATTTTTTGGGGTATTAAATAACCTGATCTTTTTTCCCGTATCAGAATCAAAAACTTCAAGATTATGGTAACAGATATCACAATCTTCACGGGCTTCCATAAAGTCAACCTGTTTGGATATTTTGCCTGGCAGCATCAGATCGTCTCCCCCCATCCAGGCTATATATTTTCCTGTGCATGCAAATTGTGCTTCGTTGGAGTTTTTGGTTATTCCCTGATTTTTTTCTGCCAGTTTCAAAATAAATCTGCCGGGATACTGCTTCTCATATTCCCTGAGCATATCCTGCGTGCTATCCGTGGAACAGTCATCCGCCACAACAATTTCGATATTGGGATAGTCCTGGGCGAGAACAGACTCTATGCATTCACGCAGGTATTCCTTCTGATTGTATGTGATGATAGCAACACTTACAAGAGATTGTCTTTCAGTCACGCTGCTCATATATTTCCCCTTTAACTATCCAGGCCATTATCAATAGATACAATATATAATTCACAGCATACGCATATGTAACCCCAACCAGCCCATAAAAACTAACAAAATAGAATACTAAACCTACAAAAGAAGCTGAAAAAACAATCTCTGTAAGGATAAATGCTTTAGTCATAGCCTTAGCCAGCATTAAATAAGCTAACAGCCAGGAGACTATCTTTACAACGTCCCCCACAAGCTGAATCAAAAACAGTTCCCGCATGGGATAAAAATCCGGAGTAAACAGAAGCCAGATAATAAAATCTTTCAGAAAAAAAATTCCTGACGAAAGCAATATGACTATAGGGAGGATAATGGCGTACCCATTCAGAATTTCTCTGCGGAGCTCGGCCTTTTCTTGAATCTCTGAAAGCCTTGGCAGGTAATAAATACTCAAAGATGTGGTCACAACCATGAGATACATGGTGGAGATATACCAGATAGCCTGCCAGTAACCAGCCTGATCCCATCCAAGGGTTTCTCCCAGAAAATTTCGTATAAGCAGATGGGAGACGGGAACTGTTGCCGCAGAAGTCAGAGCCATGGCAGCGTAACCTAGGAGTTTTTTACCTTCCGGCCCGCTGAAGCCCTTGCGGAAATTATGAAGACGGATGGTGGAATGTTTCCGCAGGAGGTATAATATCACAAAAAAAACAACGGACTGATTGGTTGCAAGGGCTAGCAAAGCACCGTGCAGCCCCATAAAAACGATAAGTAAAGATGTAAAAACAAGACTGTAAAGGCTTTGTATTATATTGATGCTTACAAAGGTTTTTATCTCTTTAAGGCCGTTGATAATGGACAGCAGCAGATTATTCAAAACAAAAAGCACAAGAGTAAAACCAAAAACCACAAAAACATACACATAATCAACTGATTTTAAAAACCATTCTGATGCCCATGGTGCTACTGCAATGATTACACCCCCAACCACCACTGAGCAAACAATGCTTATTCTGGATGCAGTGCTGAACAGCAGTGGTATTTGAGGACTGTCTTTACCATATTCCGCAGTGTACTTTGTTACGCCATTATTGATGGCACCCTGGGCAAGGGTCAGCGTTAATTGCATAAAATTATGAAACTGGCCCACCAGTGCAAGTCCGGAAGGGCCGATATAGATGGAAACCGCCTTGTTGATCACAAGTCCTGAAATCATTTTGATGGCTGTGGCAATAAAGGTAAGAAGGGAAGTCTTAATTAAATTCATTGAGACCCTTTATCACCTCAAATACTTCAGCATCAGGAATTGTCGGCCCCATGGGCAGGCTCAAAACCTCCTTATGAATCTGCTCCGTAAGGGGCAATTCCATCCCGTTCCATGCGCCATAGGCGTTTTGTCTATGGGGGGGAATGGGATAATGAATCAGGGTCTGAATACCCTTTTCAGCAAGATATGCCTGCAAGGCATCCCGTTTTCGACAACGCAGCACAAAAAGATGGAAGACATGGGAAGCATCTCCCTTCCAGGCAGGGAGTAAAATATCCGGGTGGGTAAGACCCTCCATGTACTGCCTCGCCACAGCCTGTCTTTTTTCAATGTCCCGATCCAGATGGGGAAGCTTCACCCTCAAAAGGGCGGCCTGCATCTCATCCAGCCTGCTGTTTACTCCCTGATAAAGATTTTCATATTTTTTATGACTTCCGTAATTGCCAAGGGCACGGATGGTGAGGGCCAGCTCTTCATCAAGGGTGGTAACGGCTCCGGCATCGCCTAAGGCCCCAAGGTTTTTTCCCGGATAAAAACTGAATCCCGCAGCATGGCCCCAGCTCCCGGCTTTTTTACCGCAGATAAACGCACCGTGGGCCTGGGCCGCATCTTCCAGCACCAGAAGATCATGCTTTTTCGCAATGTCCATAATGGCTGACATATCCGCCATCTGTCCGTAAAGATGCACGGGCAGAATGGCCTTTGTTTTTGAATCCAGAGATTTAAGAATTTCTGAAGGGCTGATATTGAAAGTTGCAGGATCCGGCTCCACCAGTACGGGGATCATGCGGTTTTCCGTGATGGCAAGAACACTGGCAATGTAAGTATTGGCCGGCACAAGGATCTTATCCCCTTCCTTGAGCCTGCCCATTTCTTTCCAGGCCCTGAGGGTGAGGGTCAGGGCATCCAGCCCATTGGCAACGCCAATGCAGAAGGGAGTTCCACAATATGCGGCAAATTCTGTTTCAAAGGCTTTCACCTGCTGGCCCTGAATGTACCAGCCGCTGTGCAGCACCTCGTCAAAGGCCCTTTCAAGGCCTGATGCATGGGCTTGGTTGATGGCTTTCAGATCCAGAAAAGCAACGTTCTTTTCTTTCTGAACCGGAAGGGATAAAAAATCATCTATGGAAACCGCATGCCCGGAAGCCCTGAGAAAAGCCGTATCACGGGTGATAATTTTTGCCCCGACAACCTTTGCGGATGCCTCAATGAGGTAAGCCCCGGTGTCCCTCTGGAACAGGGGATCATTCGTATCCAGACAGGCAGGGGTTTTTATCAGGGTAAAAAGTTTTAAAAAAAGCTGCCATTCCTTTTGAAGAATATACGAGGGCCTGCTCTTTTTACCTTCCTTAAAAAAAATAAAGGCTATGGTATGCAACTGGGAGGTGGATAGATAAATGGTTGGAAGGGATTTCAGCCTTTGAAACAGCTCATAGGTTCTTGGAGATGCGTCCAGCCTGTCCAGCAGAATATCCAGTGCGATGTTCACATCTATGAGAAATTTATTTTCCATATTTTTCCATCAGGGCATCTGCAAGGATGTCGTCATCACTGCGGCTCGTGGTGTGGCTATAGTTTTCAGGAAGATGTTTCAGCTTGAAAGAAAGATAGTCATCCCCGCCCAGGGCATCATTCAGCTTCCTGAGTTTAACGAGGGTATCGCTACGGTCAATCCGGAGCAGCATAGCTTCAAGGGAAGGGTCAATCTCCACATAAAAGGAATCCAGCTCCAGCTCCGTATTTTCCAGAATCGGAATAACGTAACTTGAACCCTGTCTTATGACTTTTACCTTCATCTTTCTGATTCCTTTTTTTACAAAGAATTACCTTAATGCTTCGGAAGCAAATTTTTTCCAGTTTTTATGGAGTTCTTCATCGGAAATAACCCCAATATCTGTGGGAGAAAGGGGATCTGCGTCTGAAACCGCAGGAATTTCTTCTGTACACAGGGCAATGACTTCAATGGTTCTGGATTCCAGATACTGATAGGCTTCAGGCACATCTATTCTGCCATTTTTTACCTGAGCCCTGAATTTTATGGCATGCATGGTGTCTGTCTTTTTATTTTAAAGATGTTTTGATGTCAGTGCATCAAAAAAACACTAAAAAACTTTTCCTTTTAAAATTTTTCTCGCATCTTCAACCGCTTTTTCTGATATTTCAAAGTAAAAGTTTTGTTGGTCTTCCCCGGTCTCTAAGGCTCCCATTGCTCTATGAAAAGCAATAACCTTATTATTTTCCTTCATAACGTCAAAATGAGATTTACTATATCCTAATTTTTTAAAACCAAAATCATATACTAAAAAAGCACTCTCCAAAGACGCATACCTCGTTTTATTTTCATTAAGAATCCAGCTTCCCCAACAAAAAGAATCTTCTCTTAAATCATAAACACGTACCGTTCCACAAGGAACACCATCAAGTCTTTCAATAATAAAGTAGAATTGCTTTCCTAGAACTTCTTCTTTTTTATAATTTCTGATCCATTTAATTTGAGCATCCAAATCCTGATTTACAGGTGAAAGATGCTGATTATATTTCGGATCAATGCGTAATTTCAAAATAAAAGAAGCATCAGGCTCTTCCACAAATCTGAGTTGTATAGTTTTACCTTTAAGATTCATATACATACCTCGGTTAAAAAAGTATCATAATCCCGAATATAATCACCCTCATCATAAAACTCACTGGCAAGCACCATCAGCACACAATCCGGGCTGAAATCATGCATTTCACGCCAGATCATATTGCCGATGAAAAGCCCCTTTGAGGGCGAATCCAGCCAGGCTTCTTCACGGACTCTGCCATTATCCAGAATCATTCTGCATTTCCCACGGACACAGACCGCTACCTGCTGCAAGGATTTATGGGCATGAAACCCTCTGGCAACGCCTTCTTTGGTTTCGAAGATATAATACACACGTTTTATCTCAAAGGGGATATTTTTTCCCCCCTCAATGGCCACAAGGGAGCCTCTTGCATCACCACGAACAGCAAAATCAATCCAATTCAGAAGCGTCATGTTTTCTCCCTGCAGAGCCTCAGCAAATACTGACCATAGCCTGATTTTTTCAGTGCGTTTCCTGCTTTTAAAACATCTTCCCGGCTCAGCCAGCCATTGCTCAGGGCAATTTCTTCGAGGCAGGCAACCTTTAAGCCCTGCCGTGTTTCTATGGTCTGTACAAACATGCCCGCTTCCTGAAGACTTTCATGGGTTCCCGTATCCAGCCATGCAAAGCCCCTGCCCAGAAGTTCCACATGCAGGGTTTTACGTTTCAGATATTCCTGATTGATGCTGGTGATCTCAAGCTCTCCCCTGTCCGATGGTTTTACCTCCTTTGCAATCTGAACGACCTCATTATCATAAAAATAAAGGCCGGTCACAGCATAATTTGATTTAGGGGTGGCTGGCTTTTCTTGTATGGAAACAGCCTGCCTGTTTTCATCAAAGGCCACCACGCCAAAACGTTCCGGATCTTTCACCTGATATCCGAATACTGTGGCCCCTTTTTTCCTTGCTGCGGCTTCTTGAAGTTTGGGAGTAAAGCCCTGCCCGTAAAAGATGTTGTCTCCTAACACAAGACAGACCCTGTCTTTTCCGATGAACTTCTCACCAATAATAAAAGCCTGGGCCAGACCATCCGGGCTGGGCTGCACGGCATAGCTCAAAGAGATACCAAAATCCGAGCCATACCCGAGGAGCCGCTGGTAGGAATACTGGTCTTCCGGGGTTGTGATCACAAGGATATCCCGGATACCCGCCAGCATGAGTACCGAGAGGGGGTAGTAGATCATGGGCTTATCATAGATGGGTAAAAGCTGCTTGGATACCCCCCTTGTGATGGGGTACAGCCTTGTGCCGGAGCCTCCGGCGAGGATGATACCTTTGGTTTGCATGGATACCTCTTTCGGGGTTATTGTTGGGGTATTGTCTAATCTGATTATTACCCTGACTCATCCAGAGCCTGCTGGTCAGATTGTTGTCAGGCCCATGGTGAGAGCTTTCATACGCGGGCAGGCGCAAGGCCTGCCCCTACGAATGTTTTTTACGACCCCTCTTTTGTAGGGGCCCCTTTACGGGTGCTAAGCCAACAATCGTAAAATCTGGTCATGTAATTTCCATGGCTTAAGGTTCCTGTGGCTGAAAGACTGTGGTAATCAGATTGCCTGATGTCTTATTCTTTTAATTCGGGTTGTTGTTGTTATTAAAACTTTACATTGCGCTTATGCGCTAAATTCAGGACTTTTTAAATATAATTTTTGTGGCAGATTTGGGTTGGGACTGAACAAAAAAGAGGGGGAACAGGCCTGTATGGCTGTCTTCCCCCTCTCTATGGATGTTTTTTTATACTCCGAACGGTCTTTTTTAATACACGGGCCAGTCTTAAAACGATGTTGAAAAACTCCTGAACAGCAGTCTGCACCGTATTGCTGTGTTTTGTAGATGCGCCATTCTGGCGCATTCTTTAAAGCGGCTGGAAGCCGCTTCTACCATTACAGTGACCTATGCAGTACATCGTAAGCCTGAAATTTTTAAATGTTTCAAGGCTGACCGTTTGGAGTATAATTGATCAGACCCTGGAAACGTTTTTGGCGGCAGCCCCCCGATCGTTCTGCTCAATCTCAAAATCTACACGCTCACCCTCTGCAAGGGTACGGAAGCCCTGCATCATAATGGAAGAATGATGTACAAAAATATCACCTCCGCTGTCCTTTTCGATAAAACCATAGCCTTTTTTGTCGCTGAACCACTTGACGGTACCTTCAGACTTTTCCAAAACACTTCCTCCTTTGAACACGGTTGTGGCAGAGAATACAAATCGGTGGCATTGCCTGCCGGCCTTTTATCGGTTCGTCATGGACGTTCCGCTTTGTTTGCAAATGCCGCATGGAAAGGAAGTCCATGGAGAAAAATCTTAAAGACTGTGTACAGTGAAGGCCATGGATACCGTCTGTCGTGCTGAAGGGCTGAATAGCTGTCTTCCCGGGCATTTTTTTCTCAGAAAAAGTATGGCTGATGATCGGGGTGTTTTTAAAGTGTAAACCGCTTTTGCCTGTCTTCTTTTCCTGAATGTATATAAGTTCTGTTTTTTTATCATGCAATGCATCAGAAATGCAAGGGGTGCCACACTTTTTTCTGATTCACACTGTCTTTCAGCCATACAGGCCTTGATTATGTAAATTATATGACCAGATTTTACGCATGTTAGCTTAGCACCCGTAATAAAGGGTGCCCCTACACAAAACAGGGCCAATCGTTTCCACAATCCACCGATTCTGAATCGGAAATGGGTTTTTTGTAGGGGCAGGCCCCCGTGGTTGCCCAAAACCAGGGCAGGCACGGGGGCCTGCCCCTGCAATATCGTTTCAAGACTGCCCCATGTATCAAGAATGACCACGCAGAGTATAAAGCCCGCACCATAGGCCTGACAACAATCTGACCAGCGGGCTTTGGCTGAGTCAGGGTAGTAATCAGATTTATTTTTGCACCGCAATATCTGTGCCTTGTCATTTCTGATACAGTCAGTCTTTATGCACTTTTTGACTGAAGTGCTGCGGAGACGGCATGGACCTGCTTTTCCATCTCCACCCTTATGGCGTCTCTGGCTTCCGGGCTGTTTCCTTCAAAGCGCAGGACAAGGGCAGGCTGTGTGTTGGATGCCCGCACCAGCCCCCAGCCCTCATCGAAGAGCACTCTGGCACCGTCTATGTCAATCACCTTGTGGGTTTTCTGGTAGTGGGCGGTGATGGCCCGGACAATGTTAAACTTTATCTCATCTTCGCAGTCCACACGGATTTCAGGCGTGTTGAAGGTTTCGGGTACATCGGCGAGAAGGTCATTGAGGCTTTTTTTTGTGGAAGAAAGGATTTCCAGAAGCCTGCATGTGGCATAGATCGCATCATCGTAGCCATAGTAACGATCTGCGAAGAACATGTGTCCGCTCATTTCCCCTGCCAGAACAGCACCGGTTTCCTTCATTTTCTGCTTGATCAGAGAGTGTCCCGTGCGCCACATGATGGGCTTGCCGCCCTTTGCCGCAATATCATCATACAGGGTCTGGGAACACTTGACTTCGGAGATGAAGGTGGCGCCGGGGCGGGTTTTGAGGATTTCCCTTGAAAAGAGAATCATGAGCTGATCCCCGTGGAAAATACGGCCATCCGGCCCCACCACACCAATGCGATCCGCATCCCCGTCATAGCCGATGCCCACATCCGCACCTGTTTCCTTTACGGTACGGATAAGATCCGCAAGGTTTTCGGCAATGGTGGGGTCGGCTTCATGGTTGGGGAAAGAGCCGTCCATATCACAGAAGAGGGGAATGACCTCGCATTCAAGGGCCTCAAGGAGGGGCAGGGCCACCACGCCGCCTGTGCCATTGCCCGCATCCACCACTACCTTCATGGGTTTTTTGATCTGAATATCCGTCCGAATGCGTTCCAGATAAGCGGGGATGGGATCTTTGGCTGAAATTTCTCCCGGTGTATCTGCCACAGAAAAGGCTTTTTCTGTGATGATTTTCCGGATGGTTTGCAATTCTTCACCAAAAAGGGAAGCGCCTGCCATGGTGGTTTTAAAGCCATTGTATTCAGGGGGGTTATGGCTGGCTGTGACAATGATGCCCGCATCGGTTTTCAGATGGTGGGTGGCAAAGTAAAGTACGGGTGTGGGGCAGATGCCGATTTTTACCACGTCCATACCCGTGGAGATGAGACCCTCGACCAGAGCCTCTTCATAGATGTCGGAAGTGCTGCGGCAGTCCCGGCCCACGGCAATGGTTTTGCAGCCATTGGCGGTCATGTGGGTACCCATGGCCCTGCCAATGTCTTTGACATCAATCACTTTGAAATCTTTTTCTGCAATGCCTCTGATATCGTATTCCCTGAAAATACCGGGGTTCATGTCTGCTCCTTATGTTTTTTTAAATGTGGAAATCCGTTATTCCTTATCTGCATTCTTTTGTAACTGTTCAGCACAATTTTCCTTTGGTAAATCGGATACCTTTAATCAGGTGCATAGACAACCGGACCATTTGTTCGTGACGCAATCTTATTCTTAGAGCTTCTTGCCCTGTGCGGAAGCGGAAAAAACCCCCCGCCACAGGCAGGATAAGCTTTTTGATTACCATGGCAAGCTTCAGCACGCTGCCTTTGTGGCGGCTCAGACAGTTTGCCGCTTCTTTCGCACAGGCCTGCGAAGCTCTGATCCGAAACGATTGCAATGTCACTCACAAACAGCCCGATTGTCTTTTGCTGGAACCAAGATTTTGAAATTAAAGAACAATCTTTCAGGGAAAAATGTGCTGAATAATTACCATTCTTTTTTATCTGTTTCCTGCAGACAGGGATGGGGAATCAATTTTATCTTTAAATAAGATATTCTTTTTTCTTTTTGCCTTTTCACGCCAGAAAAATCAAGGGTTTCAACCCTGGCTCTTTTCAGGCCTTATGATGGTGCCTGTTTTTTTGGTGTCATAACCTCCGAGCTTTTCAAGGGCCTGTCTGAATGCTTCCGAGGAAAGAATTTTTATCACCGCCTGTATCCGGGGTGTTTCTTCCAGTTCTAGCGGAAAGATCAGTTCATAGGTTTCCGGGGTAAGGGGTACAAAGTCAAGGCCTAAGGCTCCGGCAGCGGCGGCAATACCGAGTCCTGTATCGGCACTGTTTCCAAGAACGGCTGCAGCAATGGCCATGTGGGTAGTTTCCTCATTGTCATAGCCCCGGATGGTATGGGGAGCCATCTGATTTTTTTTCAGCTCATAATCCAGCAGAATACGGGTGCCGGAGCCCGGCTGGCGGTTGATGAAGCGGACCTCAGGTCTTGCAAGATCCTGCACATGAAGGATTTTAAGGGGATTGCCCTTTGCCACAATAAACCCCTGAATCCGGACGGCCAGATGGAGGCGGCATACGGGGGTATCCGGCAGAACCCGGCGGATGGCACTCTGGTTATAGCTGCCGTCTTCCGGGTCCAGGAGATGGGAGCCTGCCATGTGGCAGCTTCTGCTGCGGATGGCAAGGAGACCTCCCATGCTGCCCACATGGCTGGATGAAAGCCGGATGCCCATGGGTTTCAGTTCGTTGGCCAGCAGATCCAGGGCATTGTCATGGCTTCCCGTCACAAGGAGGGTGTTGTGGATTTCTTCCATGGGGCGCAGCAGTTCAGCCATGGCTTCGGAACCTGCGGCCATGCCTTCGCTGTGGGCGGGGATACGGAGGATGGCATCGGCCTCTGTGATGGAGGTGATGCATCCGGCTCCCCTGGGAAGGGGGGCGGCTATGGTGCGTCCGTATACTTCCGCCAGCCTTACCCGGACAAATTCTTCAAGGCCGAGTTTTGAGGGGATGGCTCTGGATAAAAAGACAGGGCAGCGGGGTCTTGGAATATCCGGCCTGCCCAGAAGGCTGCGGATCAGGGGTCTGACCAGTTCTTCAAAGGCAAGGATGGCGGATACGGGATAGCCGGGAATTCCGAATACGGGTTTTTCTGCCACTTTGCCCAGCACCACGGGTTTGCCCGGCATCATGGTGATGCCATGGAAAAGGATTTCTCCGATTTCTTCTACGGCAAGGCGGGTAAAATCATGGGAGCCTGCAGAAGATCCGCCAACGGTGAGGATGATATCCACATCCTCCCGGCTGGCGGCTTCCTCAATGCATTTTGCCAGCAGCTGAACCTCATCCTTTATGGAAGGGGCAGGAATCCAGCGGCCTCCGCAGGCTTCGCTGAGCTTGCCCAGCACATGGCTGTTGGATTCAATGACCTCTCCGGGTTTAAGGAGGGCAGGATCCCGTTTGGCGTCAACCAGCTCGGAGCCGGTGGGAAGAATGAGAACACCGGGTGCTGCCAGAACCGGAACCTGACGCACACCGCCCGAGAGCAGGGCACCGATGCAGTAGGGGGTGATTTCGTGGGTGGCGGGAAAGAGCATTTCCGTTGCCACAATGTCTTCTCCGATTTTTCGGACATGCTGCCATGGGAAAACCGGAGCCTCAAGGCGCAGCCCCATTTTTTCCGGTGTGACCTTTTCGATCATGACCACGGCATCACAGCTTTCCGGCAGAACCTGCCCCGTGTTCACGGCAAAGGCATTCTTTTCTTCCTGAAGGAATACGGGACTCTGTTCCGAGGCATGGAAGGTTTCTTCTGCCCGGATGGCATATCCGTCCATGGCGGCCACATGAAAGGGGGGGGAGGAGACAGCAGCAAAAACAGCCTTTGCCAGCACCCGGCCTGTGGCCTCTGATGCCTGAAGACTCTCATGCCTTTTTGTGGTGCGGCCAAAGGCTTCAAGGGTAAGCTGTCTGGCCTGTTCCAGGGGAATCATGGAAAGGTAGATATTGCGTAGGGACATGGAGGCTCCTTGGGTGTGTATCTTAAAGGGGATAAACGGTGACGGGGCTGTCCTTTAGCAGACCTTCCGTATCTTTCGGGATACAGACAAGGCCTGAGGCTTCCACAAGGGTTCTTATCAGGCCTGCTTCACCGGGTACAGGTACAGCCACAGGCCCTTTGTTTTCTTCCTCAATGGCAACCCTGATATAATCCGCCCTGCCCATGACCGAAGCCATGTTGCGGGAGATGCGGGCGGAAAAGGGCCGTTCTTCCGGCCTGATTCCCTTTTCTCCGGTGATGTGACGGATCAGGGGTTTGACGAGAATCTGAAAAATGACGGCAGCAGAGGCCGCATGTCCGGGAAGTCCGATGAGGGGTTTTTCTCCGCACCGGGCGATCAGGGTGGGTTTGCCGGGACGGACAGCCAGACCATGGGCCAGAATTTCCGCATGGTCAAGACCGGCAATGGCACGGGGAGCAAAGTCCAGGGTGCCGACGGAAGATCCCCCTGACACAAGCACCATGTCCGCCCGGTTCAGGGCATCCGAAAGGGCC
This sequence comes from Desulfobotulus alkaliphilus, assembly GCF_007830435.1. GTDB lineage: Bacteria > Desulfobacterota > Desulfobacteria > Desulfobacterales > ASO4-4 > Desulfobotulus > Desulfobotulus alkaliphilus. Next base: position 247,030 of record NZ_VLLC01000002.1, read on the forward strand.
TTGCGCAGGGCCTTTTCATCATCTGGCACAATGGGCATTTCCAGAGCGATACCCCCCTGTTCTTCGATCATGGCCGACAGGGTACGGGTATTGATATCCCGTATTTCTCCGGGCCTAAGAGGGCTTTCCGGAGGACGGATTTCATCGCCTGTGGACAGAACGGCAATGACAGGCTGTCTGTACACCATGATCTCTGTGGTGCCTGCTCCCGCAAGAAATCCAAGATCCTGGGGGCGGAGTCTTTTTCCATGGGGCAGCAGCCTTTGTCCCGGACGGGCATCATCGCCCTGTCGGATCACATGGGTTCCCGGAGCCACAGATCTGTGCACTTCCACAAGGCCTTCGTCTACGGGGCTTGTGTCTTCTATCATTATTACAGAGTCCGCACCTTCCGGAAGCATGGCACCTGTGGCAATGGCGGCGGCTTCTCCTGATTCTATAAAAAAATCCGGGGCTTCTCCCATACTGACCCTGCCCTTGATGATAAAAAGGGGAGAAGCACTTTCAGAAGCACCAAAGCTGTCCTTTGCCCTTAGGGCGAATCCGTCTCTGGTGGAGCGGCTGAAGGGCGGAACCGTTTCTTTTGCAAGGATATCTTCTGCAGCAATGCGGTGAAGGCATTTGCATACGGATATTTTTTCTTTCTGAATCCGGGGAAAGCGGTGTATGAGCTTAAGGGCATCCTCTAAGGAAATAACGGAAAAGAAAGCATGGATCATGGGGATCTCCGGCAAAGGGGGACAAGGCCGTGCATATATGTAAAAGGTGCTTTCGGGGGTGGATACCAGTGTAAAGCATTTTTAATATGGCAGGCGAACCTGGCTCCTGTTTTTTTCTACACCTGGCGGTAAAAGTCAAGGAGTAGTGGGGTAGGTTGTCAATAGTGGACACCAAATATTTAAGCCAACTGCTGTTTTTTTAAAAACCAGACTTTGGCGTATATTCCTGCACACCATTAGGATGCCCCTTTTTCGTCTATTTCCTTCCTTGGTGCCTAAAAGAAAAAATCAGGTTTTGGATGTAAAAAGTAGGATGCCGTGTTAAGGTAGCTGCCTTCTGATATATTACTGCTTTTTTGAAAGGTGGCAAAGATGCGTAAACGATGCATGTGGGGTGCTTTCTTTTTTCTTCTGCTCTGGGCCAGTGGCTGGGTCTGGGCCGGTGGAGAAACCATGCATGCCCTATCTCTGGGAGAAAAGCCCCGCTATGGTCCGGATTTCACCCACTTTGCCTATGCCAATCCCAACGCTCCAAAGGGCGGCAGCCTGCGCATGGAAGCCCTTGGCAGTTTTGACAGCTTCCATCCCTTTATCATGCGGGGCGTTGCGGCTTCGGGCCTGAACTTGCTCTTTGATACCCTCATGACCTCTTCGGAGGATGAACCCTTTGCCATGTACCCCCTTCTGGCGGAAAGCGTTACCCTGGCAGAGGACGGCAGCTGGGTACGCTTCACCCTGCACGGTGAGGCCCGTTTCCATGACGGGACGCCTGTGCTGGCTTCGGATGTGGCTTTTAGTTTCAGAAAGCTTGTGTCCGAAGGCAGGCCCCATTACGCCAAATACTACAGGGATGTGGCTGAGGTGGTGGTGGAGGATGAAAGGCGGGTGCGTTTTGATTTTAAAAACGCAGAGAACCCTGAGCTCCCCCTGATTCTGGGCCAGCTTTATGTGCTTTCGGAAAAGGACTGGGAAGGGGTGGATTTTGGTCGTTCCGGCTTTCGGGTTCCCTTAGGGAGTGGCCCCTATCGTCTGGAAAGTTATGTGCCGGGCAGACGGGTGGTTTATCAGCGGGATCCTGAATACTGGGGACGGGATCTTCCCGTAAACCGGGGGCATTACAATTTTGACCGGCTCAGCTATGAATATTTCCGGGATGCCACCGTATCTCTGGAGGCTTTCAAGGCGGGCTATTATGATCTGCGGCGGGAGCATACGGCAAAGATATGGGCAACCCAGTACACGGGCCGGGCTTTCAGGGATGGCAGTATTGTAAAAAAGAAAATTCCCCATGAGCTGCCTGCGGGCATGCAGGGCTTTGCCATGAATGTGCGACGCAGTCTTTTTCAGGATGTGCGGGTGCGGGAGGCCTTAAGCCTTGCCTTTGATTTTGAATGGAGCAACCGGGCCCTCTTTTATGATCAGTACACCCGGTCCGAGAGTTATTTCAGCAATTCGGAGATGGCGGCGGAGGGTCTGCCCTCCCAAGGGGAGCTGGCCTACCTGCTGCCACTAAAGGAACTTCTTTCCCCCGAAGTTTTCGGCCCCCTGCCCCAGCCCGTGGAAAGTGACGGCTCCGGTTTTATGCGGGAGGCCCTCCTGAAGGCGGCGGATCTTCTGCGGGAGGCAGGATATGATATCCGTGGCGGAGAGCTGTATACTCCGGAGGGGCAGCCCTTTACCTTTGAGATTCTTCTGCACAATCCCGCCTTTGAACGGGTGATGCTGCCCTATGTGCAGAATTTGAGACGGCTGGGTATCCTTGCAAGGGTCCGGGTGGTGGAGCCTTCCCAGTATATTCAGCGGCTGCGCTCCTTTGATTTTGACATGACCGTTGCCGTTTTCCCCCAGTCCCTTTCTCCGGGAAACGAACAGCAGGATTTCTGGAGCTGCAAGGCTGCGGAAACCCCCGGATCCCGCAATGTCGGGGGAATCTGTGATCCTGCCGTGGATGCCCTGGTGCAGGCCATTGCCACGGCTTCGGACAGAAGGGCGCTGATGGATGCCTGCCGCAGCCTCGACCGGGTGCTGCGCCATGGTCATTATGTGGTACCCAACTGGCATACCTCGGTTTTCCGCCTTGCCCATCGCAGCCATATTGCCATGCCGGCAAAGCACCCGCCCTACGGTCTGGGGTTGTGGACCTGGTGGGATAAAAATGCAAGGCTGTGATCGGTTTTTTTATCGGAGGCATCAATGACATCCTATATCATACGCAGGCTGCTTCTCATTATTCCCACCCTTCTGGGTATTCTGACCATCAATTTTTTTGTGATTCAGGCGGCACCGGGTGGGCCGGTGGAGCAGATGCTGCATCAGCTGGAAGGGGATGGGCCGGGGCTTACATCCAGAGTTTCCGGTGTGGGCAGTTCAGAGCTGGCAGGCAGTCATGCCGCATCCGCAGACAGCAGGGATTCCCGTTACCGGGGAAGTCAGGGGCTGGACCCGGAGCTTGTGGAACGCATAGAAGCCATGTACGGATTTGATCAGCCTGTTCTTACCCGGTATTTCAAAATGCTGTGGGATTTTGCCCGTTTTGATTTCGGGGAAAGTTTTTTCCGCAGTACTTCGGTGCTGTCGCTGATTGGAGAAAAACTGCCGGTGTCCATTTCTCTGGGGCTCTGGAGTACCCTTATCATTTATCTGATTTCCATTCCCCTGGGCATTCTCAAGGCCCTGCGCCATGGCTCCCGCTTTGATGTCTGGACCTCAACCCTCATTGTGCTGGGCAATGCAGTGCCGGTTTTTCTCTTTGCCGTACTTCTGGTGGTTCTTTTTGCAGGGGGCGCATGGCTTCAGATTTTTCCCCTGCGGGGACTCACCTCGCCCCACTTTGCCGATCTTTCCCTTTGGGGCAAGATGGCGGATTATGCATGGCATCTGGCCCTGCCCGTCACTTCCCTTGTGATCGGCGGCTTTGCCACCCTGACCCTTCTGACTAAAAATGCCTTTCTGGATGAGATTCACAAGCAGTATGTCACAACGGCAAGGGCCAAGGGACTTTGTGAAAGAAAAATTCTTGCGGGTCATGTCTTCCGCAATGCCATGCTCATTGTGATCGCAGGTTTTCCTGCGGCCTTTGTTGCCATGTTTTTTACGGGCTCCCTGCTGGTGGAGGTGATTTTTTCACTGGACGGGCTGGGACTTCTGGGCTTTGAAGCCACCCTTGGCCGGGATTATCCCGTTATGTTCGGCACCCTTTATATCTTTACCCTTCTGGGGCTTCTTCTGAATCTTCTCAGTGACATCACCTATTCTCTGGTTGATCCGAGAATCGACTTTGAAAGCAGGGGGTAACTTTGTTTGTCTATGCACATGATTGAAGGTAGTAGATTTACCAAAGAAAAATTTTGCTGAACAGCAGCTCGCGCCCTGTTAGGGCATCTTGTCGTAGAGTAACTTGTGAAGTTACCCAGAAGCTGTTTTTGTAGATGCGCCATCCTGGCGCATTATTCAAAGCGGCTGGAAGCCGCTTCTACTTTTCCAGCGAACTATGCGATATTTTAAGGTCTTGTCATATGAAAAATTGTGAAGTTACTCAGAAGCAACCCACGCCGTGTTGCGGCGTTTTGTCATAAAGTAACTTTTGAAGTTACTCAGAAGCCACAAAAGGAGAATCAAAATATGGGAATGATGGTGCGCCTTGGGCCTGTGGGGCAGCGGCGCTGGCAGAGGTTCCGTAAAAACGGCAGGGGGTATTATTCCCTCTGGATTTTTGCCTTTCTGTTTTTTCTTACCCTTGGCGCTGAGTTTGTGGCCAATGACAGGCCCCTTTATGTGCATTACGGTGGGGAACATTTTTTTCCTGTTTTTGCTTCCTACCCGGAAACCCGCTTTGGCGGTGTCTTTGAAACCCCCGCCGTTTACAGGGATCCCTTTGTTCAGGAGCTGATAAAAAAAGAAGGCTTCATGGTCTGGCCCCTGATTCCCTTTTCCTATGAAACCGTGAGCCTTGGCCGCATGGAGGCCTTTCCTGCTCCGCCTTCTCCGGAAAACTGGCTGGGAACCGATGATCAGGGCAGGGATGTCCTTGCAAGGCTGATTTACGGGTTTCGGGTATCCGTTCTTTTCGGTCTCTGCCTTGCCGGTCTGGGATCGGCCATAGGTGTCTGTGTTGGGGCCGTACAGGGGTATTTCGGCGGATGGGTGGATCTGGCGGGACAGCGTATGGTGGAAATCTGGTCAGGCCTGCCCATTCTTTACCTTCTGATTCTTCTGTCCAGCGTGGTCACGCCGGATTTCTGGTGGCTGCTGGGGATCATGCTGCTTTTTGGCTGGATGAGCCTTGTGGGTGTGGTGCGTGCGGAGTTTCTGCGGGGGAGAAACCTTGAGTATGTGCGTGCCGCCAGAGCCTTAGGCATGGGCCATGGCCGCATCATGTATCAGCATATCCTTCCCAATGCCATGGTGGCGGCTTTAACCTTTCTTCCCTTTCAGGTGAGTGCCGCCATCGGTTCCCTCACGGCTCTGGATTTTCTTGGCTTTGGTCTTCCGCCCGGCTCCCCTTCCCTGGGGGAACTGCTGGCACAGGGCAAGGCCAACCTCCATGCGCCGTGGTTAGGTATTGCCGCATTCACCGTGCTGGCACTCCTCCTCAGTCTTCTTGTTTTTATTGGTGAAGCCGTGCGGGATGCCTTTGATCCCAGGCTGGAGGGATGAAACATGGATGAACCGCTTCTTTGTATCCGTAATCTTAAAATATCCTTTCACCGCAGGGATGTGGCACCCTTTGAGGCCGTGCGGGGCGTGGATCTGGATATTTATGCCGGAGAGACCTTGGGTCTTGTGGGAGCTTCGGGATCGGGAAAATCCCTGACCGCCCATGGGATTATGCGTCTGCTGCCGCCCTTTCCGGGTTGCCGTATTGCAGGAAGTATTCATTTCCAGAAAGAGGATGTGCTGGCCATGGCGCCCCCTGCCATGCAGGATCTCCGGGGAAACCGGATTTCCATGATTTTTCAGGAACCCATGACCGCCCTGAATCCCCTGCACCGGGTGGGCCGCCAGATCGGAGAGGTGATCCGTGTCCATGGAGGGCCGCAGCCAAAGGCCCGGTTGCGGCAGCGGGTGCTGGAGCTTTTGGAGCAGGTGGGAATCCCCGAACCAGAGCGGCGCATGGATGCCTGGCCCCATGAGCTTTCCGGAGGTCAGCGCCAGCGGGTGATGATTGCCATGGCCATTGCCAATCGTCCGGATCTGCTCATTGCCGATGAACCTACCACCGCTCTGGATGTGACGGTGCAGGCCCAGATTCTGGAACTGCTCAGCCGCCTGCAAAAGGAAATGGGGATGGCCATGCTGCTCATTACCCATGATCTGGGGGTGGTGCGCCATGTCACATCCCGCATGGCGGTGATGGAGGAAGGCCAGATTGTGGAGACGGGAGAAACCGCAAAGATCTTTGCGGAAGGGGGGCAAGCCCCCTGCACCAAAGCCCTGTTGCAGGCGGAAAAATTCACGCCACCGGCTCCCGCAGAAGAAGATGCGCCATCGGTGTTGGAAACCCGCAGTCTTGGGGTCCGGTTTCCCCTTAAGACGGGTCTTTTCAGAAAAAAAAGATGTTTTGATGCCGTTTCCGGGGCTTCCTTTTGCTTAAGGCGGGGGCAAACCCTGGGGGTTGTCGGGGAGTCAGGATCGGGGAAAACCAGCCTTGGCCTTGCGGTGCTGCGTCTTCTGCAGTCCGAAGGGGAGGTTTTTCTGAATGGAAAGCCCTTGCATGGTCTTTCCCAGAAGGCGCTCAGGCCCCTGCGCCGCCGTTTTCAGGTGGTGTTTCAGGATCCCTTTGCCAGCCTCAGCCCCCGGATGGCCGTGGGGGATATCGTGGCTGAAGGCCTTGTGGTGCACGGCATGGGCGATGTCCGGCAGCGGGAAGAGAGGGTGGTAAGGGCGCTGGAGGAAGTGGGGTTGAATCCTGAGGTCAGGTTCCGTTATCCCCATGAGTTTTCAGGGGGGCAGCGCCAGCGCATTGCCATTGCAAGGGCCCTTGTGCTGGACCCTGAAGTGCTGGTGCTGGATGAACCCACCTCTTCCCTGGACAGGGCCGTGCAGTTTCAGGTGCTGGAGCTGCTGAGAAGTCTGCAGGAAAGCCGGGGGCTTGCCTACCTTTTTATCTCCCATGACCTCAAGGTGATACGGGCCATCAGCCATCATGTTCTGGTGATGAAGGACGGGCACATCGTGGAAAGCGGTGAAGCAGCGGTCATTTTTGATCAGCCTGAGCAGTCCTATACCCGGCGGCTTCTGTCTGCGGCGCTGGCTTAGGGCTTTTGAATGGCAGGTCTCCCGCACCATGGGCCTGACAACAACCGGACCAGCAAGCTGTGGCTGAGTCAGGGTAGTAATCAGTTTTTATTTTGCATAAAAAAATCTTTGGAGCGGTTTTTGTTTCCATAATGTGCATTTTATGCGGGAACAATGTTCTTTTTTGGGGTGTGTGGTTACAAAAAAGCTTGACAGTTTTTATGTCGGACTGTTAAGTGAGGCTATCTTCATTTTTTGCTGCAATGGATATGACAGCTTTGTTTTCTCGCTGAATAAGGGATTCAATACTCAGGTTATGTTTTTTAACCCTGTTTTCTTAGTGAGGGAGGCTTCTATTTCTCGGATCGACAGGCAGGATAAATATCAGCGTATTCTGAGGGCAGGCATTACGGTTTTTGCAAGGCGGGGTGTTTTTCGTGCCACCATATCTGAGATTGCCCGGGAAGCCGGTGTGGCCGATGGCACCATTTATCTGTATTTTAAAAACAAAGATGACATCCTTGCCCGTTTTTTTGCGGGCAGAACCGAAGAAATTTTTGCACGCTTCCGCAAGGCCATTGATGGGGCAGATACGGCAAGGGAGAAGCTCTTCCGGCTGGTTTCCTGTCACATGGAAGCTTTTCAGGAAGACAGGGAAATGGCCGTGGTTTTTCAGGCCGAAACCCGGAAGATCCATGCCATGGCCTGTCAGGTGAATGATATCTCAGCAAGATACAGGGATCTGATCGCAGAGATTATTGAGGACGGCCAGGCCGAAGGCGTTATCCGCAAGGAACTCTATATTGCCCTGGTCAAACGTTTTATTCTGGGGGCCGTGGATGAGGTGGTGAATACCTGGGTGCTGGCCGAGGGCAAATACGATCTGGTCAGTATGGCAGAACCCCTTGTGGATTTATTTATGCGTGGGATCGGCAGTGCTTCTGCAGAATGAAAAATTAAAATTTGTTTTTTTTGCATAAGGAAAAAACAACACACCAAACAAGCAAGGAGACCCAGCATGGCACAATTGATTTCTGAAAGACGGGATGTGGATTTTGTTCTCCATGAGCAGCTTGAAGTAGGGAAGTTTGCCGAGCAGGAAAAGTTTGCGGATTTCAATAAGAAAACCGTGGACATGATTGTGAATGAGGCCAGAAACCTTGCCATCAAGGAGCTGCTGCCCACCTGGAAGGACGGCGATACCATCGGCTGTACCTTTGAAAACGGCAAGGTTCGTATCCCTGAATCCTTTGAGCGGGCCTATGATCTCCTGAAAAAGGGGGAGTGGACGGCCATGAGCGAAGATCCCGAGTGGGGCGGGCAGGGCATGCCGAAAACCGTTGCCCTTGCGGCCAGTGAATTCTTCAATGGCGCCAACTATCCCTTCATGATGTATCCGGGCCTTACCCACGGTGCCGGTAAACTGGTGGAAACCTTTGGTACGGACAAGCAGAAACAGCTTTTTTTGAAAAAAATCTATACGGGTGAGTGGTGCGGCACCATGCTCCTTACGGAAGCCTGTGCCGGTTCCGATGTGGGTGCCCTGGAAACCATGGCCTATCCCCAGCCCGACGGCACTTACAAGATCGTGGGCAACAAGATCTTCATCTCAGGTGGTGAGCAGGAGCAGCTCTCCGATAATATCATCCACCCCGTTCTGGCCCGCATTGAGGGGGCTCCCGCAGGAACAAAGGGTATTTCCCTCTTCCTTGTTCCCAAATACCGGGTGAATGACGACGGCAGCCTTGGTGCCTTCAATGATGTGGTCTGCACGGGCATTGAACACAAGATGGGTATCCATGGCAACTGCACCTGTTCTCTGGCTCTGGGTGGAAAGGATGACTGCATCGGTGAGCTTCTCGGGGAACCCAACAAGGGTATGGCCCATATGTTCCTTATGATGAATGAAGCCCGTCTGCTGGTGGGGATGCAGGGTTTTGGCTGTGCTTCCGCAGCCTACATGTACTCCCTGAACTATGCCAAGGAGCGTGTGCAGGGTGCCCTGATCACCAACCCCAAGGGCGGCGGTGTACCCATTATCCAGCATCCGGATGTGCGGCGTCAGCTTATGATGATGAAGTCTTACACCGAAGCCATGCGTTCCATTCTGTATTACATTGCCTACTGCGATGACATGGCCCATCTGGCAACGGATCCCGAGGAGAAGGAGCTGTATGAGGGGCTGGTGGAGGTTCTCACCCCCATCGGCAAGGGCTATGTGACGGACCGAAGCTTTGATGTGGTTTCCCAGGGTATGCAGGTATATGGCGGTTATGGATTCATTGAGGAATATCCTTTGGCCCAGCTTCTCAGGGATGTGCGCATCACCCTGATTTATGAAGGCACCAACGGCATTCAGGCCATGGACCTTCTGGGCCGGAAGCTTGGCATGAAAAAGGGCAAGATTTTTATGTCCCTGATGCAGAAAATCGGTACCAGTATAGCCGCTGCCAAGGCCGTTCCTGAGCTTGCCCCCATGGCTGCCCAGGCCGAGGCCAGCCTGAACAAGCTTGGGGAAGTGGCCATGCACATGGGTAAGACTGCCATGAGTGAGAAGGTGATGACCGCCTTCAGCTTTGCCCACCCCTTCCTTGATGTGGTTGGGGACCTCACCGCCGCATGGATGCTGCTGTGGCGGGCCACCATTGCCCAGTCCAGTCTGGGTAAAAAGAAAAAGGAAGATGCCTTTTACAATGGTGTCATTAAATCCGCAGAGTTTTTCATCTACAATCAGCTTCCCGTGGCCGATGGCAAAATGAATGCCATTCTCCGTGGTGCCGATGCAGCCATGAGCATTGATGAAAGCTCTTTCCTTTCCTGATCAGACGTGAGAAACCATGAACGGCAGGCCCTCCGGGGTCTGTCCGGGTAAAAGGGCCGGGGGCTTCCCCGGCTTTTTTGCATGATGGATTTCTGAAGATCGTTTCATGGCGGCAGGGCCCTGTGATTTTAAGCCCCTCAGTGGCTGAAATTCCTGCGGATCAGGCGGCAGGGGGGGCTGAATTTTGGTTTTTTTACTTGACGGAACCGCTTTTTCTTTATTAAGAGTGTTCCGATCCATATACCCAGCGATACAGCGGGATGTATCATCCGCTTTTTACTTTTTGGTATCTAACCATTTAACCATTTTCAGGACTTTGTTAAGGGAAGGATGAATTCCATGGAACCATTGATTGCGCCTGCGCAGTACACGTTTCTGGGTATCCCCACGGTATTGTTTTCCGTGCTGATTCCGATCGTGGGCATTGCTCTTTTCACTTACATCATGGCCAAGCGTATTGCTCCGCTGACCAGGGCCCGCAAGGATGAGCGTTTTGACGCCATCCCCCAGCGCATCTGGAATGTGGCCCTGATCTGGCTTGGCCAGATCCGCCAGCCCCGCTACATGATGGGTGGTGTTCTTCACATTCTCATCTTCTTTGGCTTCCTTGTGCTGGCCCTGCGCTCCATGAGCCTTGTGGTCATTGGTGTGATACCCGACTTTGCCCTTCCCGGGTTCGGCCATGATCAGATGATCGGCATGATTTACAATGTGGCCAAGGATTATGCGGCGACCATCGTTTTTGTGGCCTGTTTTGTGGCTGCCATCCGTCGCGGTATCTTCCGCCCTGAGCGCTATGAAGTCCCTGCCCGCTTTGGCAAGGATCATACCGCAGAGGCCGTATTTGTTCTCTGCATCATTATGACCCTCATGGTTTCCGAGTCCCTGTTCGAGGCTGCCCTTGTTGCCGCCCAGATTCAGACCGGTGCCCATGCCCACTTCCTGCCCCCCGGAAGTCTGCCCTGGTTTCTGCAAAACAGCCTGCTGAATACCCCCATGGAAACCCTGCAGACTCTCCATGTGGCTGCTTACTTTATCCATGACTTTACCTTTTTCTTCTTCCTCTGCTTCTTGCCCCTTGGCAAGCATTTCCATGTTATCACCTCCCTTTTCAACGTGTACTTTATGCGTACCCGCCGGGGCAATATCAAGCCCATCGAGTACGGTCTGAGTGCCGAAGAAATGGAAAACCTCAAGTCCATCGGTGTAAAGAAGCTGGAAGATTTCACCTGGAAGCACATCCTTGACTTCTACACCTGCGCCGACTGCGGTCGCTGTTCAGACCAGTGCCCGGCCAATACCGTGGGCCGTGCCCTGTCTCCCCGTTTCATTTCCATTAAAGGTCGTGAGGCTGTCTTCAATACCTATCCCCTGACCGGTCCCATCCTCAAGAGTGAAAACCTTGTGGGTAATGTGTACGATGAGGATGAAATCTGGAGCTGTACCACCTGTGGTGCTTGTGAAGAGGAATGTCCCATCGGTATTGAATACATTGACAAGATTGTGGACATGCGCCGCGGCCTTGTGGATGACGGCGAAGTACCCCAGACCCTTCAGAAGCCCATGCAGGCCCTTGCCAAGCGTGGCAACGCCTGGGGCAAGATGGAGAAAAAGCGGGCGGACTGGACCAAGGACATTGCAGAAGAATGTCCTGTCAAGGTTGTGGATGGGGAAGAGTCCGTCAACACCCTTTACTTTGTGGATTCCATCTCTTCCTTTGATGACCGCATGGTGGACATTGCCAAGAGCACGGCCAAGCTGCTTCAGGCTGCCGGAGAAAACTTCGGTATTCTTGGCAAGGCGGAAAAGGATTCCGGTAACGAGGTCATCCGCTTTGGTGAGGAGTTCCTTTATCAGGATCTGAAAAACCACAACATGGAGCAGATCAAGGAGTCCGGTGCCAAGCGCATTGTCACCGCAGATCCCCATGCCTTCAATGCCCTTAAAAATGACTACCAGCTTTCCATCCCTGTGGAGCATATCAGCTCCGTTGTTACCCGTGCCGTAAAAGCTGGTAAAATCAAGCTGAAAACCATTACGGATGCCACAAGGGTTTACACCTACCACGATCCCTGCTATCTGGGACGTCATAATGGGGTTTATGAGGATCCCCGTGAAGCCCTCAATGCCATCCCCGGTATCCGTACGGTGGAAATGCTGAAAAGTGGAGACCGTTCCTTCTGCTGCTCCGGTGGTGGTCTGATGCTCTTCTATGAGCCCCACGAAGAAGAGCGCATGGCGGTTCTCCGTGTGAAAATGGCGGCCAAGGCCGGTGCCAATGTCATCGTGACGGCATGTCCCTTCTGTCTTGTGAACATGGAAGATGCCATCAAGGTTGCAGGCTATGAAGGCAAGATTGAAGCACTGGATCTTGTGGAGCTTCTTGATCAGCACATGGTAAAATAAAACCCACGTCCGGTACCGGAAGTCCGGTACCGGATTCGGTCAAAGGGTACCGGATCTGATGCGGTATCCTGGCAACAAAATGGCCAAATACAATTTTAACTGGGAGGAATTCATGGAAATCTTGGTATGCGTCAAGAGAGTTCCCGATACTGCGGAGAACGAAATTGAGCTCAACAGTGCGGGGAATGACATCGAGCGGGATGATCTGGTGTATTCAGTCAACGAGTGGGACAACTATGCCGTTGAGGAAGCCATTCAGATTGTGGACAAGGTAGGCGGTACGGTTACGGTTGTGACCGTTGGCGACGAAGATGCGGATGAGGTTCTGCGTCGTGAAATGGCCATGGGTGCCCAGAACGGTATTCTGCTCAATGACGAAGCCTTTGAGGATTCCGATGCCATGGGTATTGCTACCCTGCTGAAGGCTGCTGCAGAAAAGGGCAAGTATGACCTGATCATGACCGGTGCTCAGGCCGATGCGGGTTATGCTGCCGTTGGTGGTATGCTGGCCGCCATGATGGATCTGCCCTATGCTTCCCTTGTAAATATGGTAGAAGTGGGTGACGGCAAGCTGACCGTTGGCCGTGAAATTGAAGGTGGAAATCAGGAAATCAACGAAATTGAGCTTCCCTGTGTACTTTCCATCCAGACCGGTATCAATGAGCCCCGCTATGTGGGTATCAAGGGTATCCGTCAGGTTTCCGGCATTGAAATTCCTGAGTTTGATGCTGCGGGTCTGGGTGTTGATCCTGCCACGGTGGGTGCCGCAGGTGCCAAGACCAAGCGGGTGGACTACTTCATCCCCGAAACCGGTGAAGGTGCTGAAATGCTTACGGGCAGCACCGAAGAAATTATTGCTAAACTCATTGACATCATGAAGGCGAATGGAGGGCTGAAGTAATGGCAACTGTATATGCTTTCGTAGCGCATAGTGATGGCGTTCTGGATGATTCCGCAGCAGAGCTTGCTGCTGCCGCCAAAAAATTTACCGATGCCCCTGTAACGGCCATTGTAACGGGTTCCGGTGTGGATGCCGCTGCTGCCAAGGCTGCTGAGCTTTTCCCTGCCGTATGGAAGATTGATGCTGCCGAGCTGGCCTATCCCAATGCGGAAGTGGTTCGTAAAGCCCTTCTCAACAACCTGGATGCCGGTGCTGTGGTTCTGATGGCCCACAATACCTTCGGTATGGACCTTGCTCCTGGTCTTGCCGTTAAAATCGGCGGTGCCTTTGTTGCCGATGTTGTGGACATTGAAGGTGCCGACGGAGATACCCTGAAGGTTATCCGTCAGGAATTCGGCGGTGTGGTATCTACCCATGTAACCGTGGATATGTCTGCAGGTGCTGTGGTTACCATCCGTCCCGGCGCTGTTGCTCCTCTGGAAGGTGCTGCTGGTGGTGCCGTTGAGGATAAAGCCGCTGGGGATGTTTCTGCCAAGCGCAAGTTCATCGAAGTCCGTGAGCCCGAAGCGGGTGATGTTGACATTACCAAGGCGGAAGTTCTGGTTTCCATCGGCCGTGGTATTGAAGATCAGGACAATATTGAGCTGGCCCACGAGCTGGCCAAGGCCATTGGATCCCAGGCAGAAGTTGCCTGTTCCCGTCCCATCGTGGATGCCAAGTGGATGGATGCTTCCCGTCAGGTGGGTACCTCCGGTAAAACCGTTAAGCCCAAGGTATACCTTGCCATGGGTATTTCCGGTTCCTTCCAGCACATGGGCGGTATCAAGGGTGGCGTGATTATCGCTGTCAACAAAAACCCCAATGCGCCCATCTTCCAGGTGGCCAATGTGGGTATTGAGGCAGACATCCTTGAGTTTATCCCTGAGCTGACCGAAGCCCTTGGCGAACTGTAAAAAAACAGTTTTCTGACTGGCTTGTAAAAAAATAAAAAACCGGGACCTTTCCTGCGCTGGGGAGGGTTCCGGTTTTTATATTTTTAAGGAGAGGGTATGGAAAAAGAAGCGGATCTGCTTTTGCATTATGGCCGGAAGATGCATGCATCCGGGCTTGTAACGGGTTCCGGCGGGAACCTCAGCGTCCGGGTAAAAGACGGCGTGCTGATTACGCCCAGTGCCATGGCCTATGAAGAGATGGCTCCTGAAGATATGGTACTGGTGGATGCATCGGGAAAGGTTCTCAGGGGCAGGCGGGCCGCATCCAGTGAGCTGGGTTTTCATCTGGCCCTGTATGGGGCAAGGGAGGATATCATGGCCGTTGTGCATACCCATTCACCCTGGGCCACCACCCTTGCCTGTCTCGGCTGGTCCCTTCCTGCGGTGCATTATCTGGTGGGCTATGCGGAGCGGCATGAGGTGCCTGTGGCACCCTATGCCATTTTTGGCAGTCAGGAACTGGCAGACCATGTGGTGAGGGGAATGGGGGATGGCAAGGCTCTTCTTCTGGCCAGTCATGGTCTTGTGAGTATGGGGGCGGATCTGCGGGAAGCTTATGAGGTTGCAGAGGAAATAGAATTTGTGGCAGGGGTGTATCTGCGTGCAAAGGCGGTGGGAACACCTGTGATACTGGATGAGAAAGCCATGGCACCGGTTCTGGAGAAGTTCAGAAAGTACAGGGGGCTTAAGTGAAAAACGCCGGGAGCCGGTTAAGTCGTCCGGCGTTTTTTCTCTTATTTTTGTAACTGTTCAACACAGTTTTTCAGGTACCATACCTGCAAGGCAGATGCACAGGCCCCAGGCTATTTGCCCGTGACGCAATCTTATTCGGGAGCTTCTTGCCCTGTGCGGAAGCGGCAAAAACTCCCCGCCACAGGCAGGATAAGTTTTTTGATTACCATAGCAGGCTTTGGCACGCTGCCTTTGTGGCGGCTCAGACAGTTTGCCGCTTCTTTCGCACAGGCCTGCAAAGCTCTGATCCGAAACGATTGCAATGTCACTTGCAAATAGCCACGGAGCCTTGCAGCAGTAAGACGCTGCTGCAACTACAGCATTGGCAGTTCGGAATAAACTGTGCTGAATACTTACTTATATTTTATCTTTGCAAAGCTTTTCATCTTCCAGGGGAAAGAGAAATTCAGAAAGTTTGTGGCAGAGTTCCTCCGGCCAGACATCCCCATGGAGAAAGATTTCCACTTCTTCCGGACTCAGGCTGTTGCGGGCGGTGGGGGGCAGACTGCTTAGGGCGTCCTGTCGTTTTTTCAGTTCAGATATGGGGGCTTTTGATTTTGACATGTGAGCTCCTGTGGCTGCATAGCCAAGGGCCTCGCATGGCATGCGGGGCCCTTTATGATCTTGCTTTTGTTATTTTTCGTTTTTGCAGATGAAAAACTATGCGCTTTGTTTTCTGTAATCCGGCCGGGCATTTTTGCGGGGTGCAAGGGCTTTTACGGAAACGCTGCGGGTGCCTAAGGGGATGTCGCGCACATTCTTTTTAAGGATAACCGCCACGTCGGGATCCACATCCACAAAGGAAAATTCCCGGCGCATGTCAATTTTACGGATGCGGCCTGCCTGAATTCCTGCGTTTTTAGCAATAAAACGGGTCATGGATGCAGGAGTCAGTCCATCCAGGGTGCCTGCATTGACAAAGCAGCGGCAAAGGGCATTGCTCCGTGCCTGCGCCGGATGGTTTTTCTGGAAGGGACGGCCGGGGGCCGGTCTTGCGGAATTCATCGGCGCATCCAGTTTCTCTTGGGTCTGTGAAAGACTGACAAGGGAAGGGGCATGGGCGGCAAGCAGGGCACGGATCAGATCTTCTCTGGAACATGTGGCCATATGCTTTTCCGCTTCTGTAATCAGGCTTTCATCCATGCTCCTGCTGTTTTTAATGGTATCCGCAAGGTGAGCAAGCTGGCACTCCTGAATAGCGCTGGCATCGGGCAGGGGAGTGGGGACAAAGGCAAGGCCTGTTCTCCTTGCAATGCCTGCCATGCGGCCCCGTTCTTCCGGAGAGATGAGGGCCACGGCAATGCCGCTGTGTCCGGCTCTGGCCGTTCTGCCGGATCTGTGGGTATAGGTTTCCGACACTTCGGGCAGTCTGTAGTGAATAACCAGCGGCAGTCCCGGAAGGTCAATGCCCCGGGCGGCCACATTGGTAGCGACCAGAAGCCGGAAACGATCGGCGCGGAAGCGGTTGACCGTGGTTTCCCTCTGGGCCTGGGAGAGATCGCCATGCAGGGCTTCTGCGGGAAAACCCGATGCCGTAAGTCTTTCCGTCAGCTCCTGGGACTCTTTCCTTGTGCGGCAGAAGATCAGGGCGCGGGCACCGGGATGGGCCTGCAGTACCCGGAGCAGGGCAGGAAAGCGGTGGCGTTCCCGCATGCAGTGGCAGATATGCTCCAGTCTGTCCGGGGCTTCCGGGCTGTCTTCCGCTTTGATGACGGCAGGGTTTCTCAAAAGGGAGAAGACCTCTGAGCGGATGGTGTCCGGCAGTGTGGCGGAAACCATGTGCCGGGTATGATTTTCCGGGAGGTAGCTCTGGATTTTCCGGATATCCTCAAGGAAGCCGGGGGTCAGCAGTTCATCGCCCTCATCCAGAACCAGCCGCTCTATGCCGGAGAGGTTGGCGTCCTTGCGCATGACAAGGTCCAGCAGTCTTCCGGGTGTGGCCACAAGTATGGAGGGTTTTTTGGATAAAGCCCGGGCCTGAAGGCCGATGCTGGCACCTCCGTAAACGATACATACGGAAAAGCCGGGTATGCGGGATGAGAAGGCGGCCAGAGATTCTCCCACCTGTATGCAGAGTTCCCTTGTGGGGACAATGACAAGGCCACGGAGGGTGTTTTTTTCTCCGGTGCTGTTGAGGTGGTGGATCATGGGCAGGCCGTAGGCTGCTGTTTTGCCGGTTCCTGTGGCTGCCAGAAGAAGGGCATCCTGATCGGGATTTTCCAGAAGCGGTGGAATGGCGGCTTTCTGTATGGGGCTGGGTTCGGTGAAGTTCTTTGAATTTAGGGCGTCGAGAATCAGGGGGTGGAGATTAAGTTCTGAAAATGTCATGGATATTCCTGAAGTAAAATGGGGCGTGGCATACACGCCTTCCGGTTTTGGGGGAGTTAGCCCGTCCGGCGGGTGAAGGGATGACCCGCACCACATACTTATGTGGTTATGGGAGGGATGCCATCCCCGACCTTCAGGAAAAAGAACATGGTGCATGGTTTTTTCAGTAAGGCCCATCCAAAAGCGGCATCGGGATGTATTATATAAAACAATGCAAAAGTCAAGTAAAAAATGATTTTCCGGTTCTGCTTTGGGGGAAGCCGGCTTCCCATCTGGTCATCATCAGGGGTTTTTGGCAGAAAAGCCAGAGAACTCATGATGCAAAAGGGCGTGACCCTGCGGATGTGGATTCTGGCAATTTGATTACCACTGTCTTTCAGCGATACGCACTTTAATCATGGAAACTTTAGACCCGATTTTACGCATCTTAGCGGGCACCCGTAAAGGGTGCTCCTGCACAAAACAGGAGTTGTAAAATCCATTTGCAGGGGCAGGTCTTGCGCCTGCCCGTATTAATGCTCGCCCCACGGGTCTGCAACTGGCAGGCCAGCAGACTGTGGCTGATTCAGGGTGGTAATCAGATTGGGGGAAAGGGGTGTCCGGCTATGCAAAGGCTGATTTTTCCCCTTGACGTTTTTTGGATTTTGGGCTTAGAAATGCCTGAGTTTTCAAACGTTTTTTTACCTCTCCGGGCTGTCTTACAAGGAACTCCATGCGCATCATACTCATTGCTCCCCCCTATCCCCTGCAGCAGGCCCCGTCTCCACCTTTAGGGCTTTGCTATGTTGCCGCTGCCTGCCTTGCTCAGAAGGCGGAGGTGAAAATCCTTGATTTCATTGTGGCTCCATGGAGTCCTGAAATTCTTCAGAAAGCCTTTGATGAATTTCCGCCGGATGTCATCGGCATCACCGGCGTGACCATGACGGCTCCCGAAGCTCTGGAGATCATCCGGGCAGCCAGAAAAATCCGGCCGGAAGCCCTCTGCTTCATGGGAGGCCCCCATGCCACCTTTGATGCCGACAATCTTCTGAAGGACACTCCGGAGCTGGATCTTGTGGTTCTCGGAGAAGGGGAGGCCACCCTGGCGGAGCTTGTACCCCGGCTCAGAAATCCTGAGACCTGGCAGGATATCGCCGGTATTGCTTACAAGGAAAACGGCAGTGTGGTTTTCACCCCCAAACGCCCCCTCATTGAGGATCTGGATGCCCTGCCCCTTCCTGCCCGGCATCTTCTGCCCATTTCCCGGTATCAGGCCCTGGGTTTTCCCGTGAGCATCATCACCAGCCGGGGCTGCCCCAATGGCTGCATCTTCTGCCTTGGCCGCAGGATGGTGGGCGCGAAGGTGCGGCACCGCAGTGCATCCCTTGTGGTGGATGAGATTGAAGGGCTGCTTGCCATGGGGTTTTCCTACATCAATATTGCAGATGATCTTTTCACCGCAGATGCCCTTCGGGTGGAAGCCTTCTGCGAGGAAATCCGGAAACGGGATCTTGTTTTCTGCTGGAGTGTGTTTTCGCGGGTTAATACCATCAACGTCCGAATTCTGCGGCTGATGAAGGAAGCAGGCTGTGTGACCGTGAGCTTTGGCATTGAATCCGGATGCCCGGACATGCTCAAACGGGTAAAAAAGGGCATCACCCTGGATCAGGCCCGTGACGCCGTGGCCGCCTGCCGGGAAACCGGGATGCGGGCCCATGCATCATTTATGGTGGGGCTTCCCGGAGAGACCGAGGAAAGCCTGATGCTTACCCAAAAATTTCAGGATGAGCTGGGCATTGAATCCGGATACCACTTCCTCTGCCCCTTTCCCGGCACCACGGTTCGGGAAAAAATTGAAGACTATGACATGGAGATCCTCACCAGCGACTGGCGTCTTTATGATGCGGACAGCCCTGTGGTGCGCACGGCAGGGGTTTCTCCGGAGCGGATGACCGCCTTTGTGGAGGATGCCTATGCGCCCCTCCATGCGGAATGGAAGGCCATTCAGGAAAGGGTGGCAGCGGGCGAAGGCACGGAGGAGGAAAAACTCCGGGTGCTGGGCAACCGCCGCATGGAGCTGATCTTTGCCATCTTGTCCAAAGATCTTCTGGATGAGGCCGGGGTTTGTCTGGAAGAAGATCCCCTTTCCAGCTTAAGCAGGGCCATCAGCCGCATGACCGGGGAAGAAGAAGGGTTTTGTCTTCAGATCTTGGAAGATCTTGTCCGTAAAAACCTGATTGTCCGGGCTAATAACCGCTGGGTCTGGGCGGAAACCCCAACAGTGCAGATGGATTCCGGCATGAAGCGAAGTGCGTGAAGGCCACGTATATGAAAGGTAAGGGAGGATTCCATGTTTTTGCTATGGATTCCCATTATGAAATTCTGCGTACGATTCCAAGGCCAGACATCCACATGGCTGATGCAATGGGGCTGTGTGTGAAGATGATGTCCGGCACAACCGGTACCATTGGCACCACAGAATGAGCAGGCATGGAACCGGGTGCAAAGGAACAGATACCGACGTCACAGAATGCCACGCATACAAGAACCGGACACAATCAATGAGGCCTGTGTCCGGTCGTAAGTGGATAGAAATCAAGATAAGATGACTTGGTGACACAGATACCCAATGAAGGTATCTCTGCCTAATGTTTGGTGGCATCCTCACCGATCAGCAGATCCAGGCCCTTGTCTCCGGCAGCCAGGACTTCTCTGACTTTTTCTGGGGTAAGCCCAACGCCTGCGGCTATGTCTTGAGGTTGCAGGTTGAGCTTGGAAAGACGCATGATAGTTTCAAACTTCTCTTCATAACGGCCTTTATAGAGTCCCTTAACCACACCCATCTCTTCACCCTTCTCCAACCCAAACCGCTCTGCACTTGTAATGTATGGCATCTTTTTTTCCTCCTCCAAGAGGTAAACATCTTTAAGGAACTGTTTTTCCAGCTCCTTTGGAAGGCTGATCATCCAGTCGATGTAGCGGTACAGCTGCAGGATGTCTTCTTTGCTGTAGTTCCGCTGATACATGAGCTTCACCAGATGGTATTTCCATGCTTTCAGCTCATCCTCTGACTGGCTGCTTTTGGCCTTGATCTGGGCCATGACCACCAGAGAGAAGACATTGTCGCTGGCTTCAAGCGCATTCCAACGATCTTCATCCTCCCAATCCATTTGTCCACATACCGCCGTCCTGTGGTGCCATCCCGAACGATCTTCTGCAGCTCTTTGTCCAGAAACACAAGCCCTTTGTCCCAATCAATCTCGTCATGGATCTGGGGGAACAGGAGTGCAAGGAACTCTTTAAAATACCTCCCTACGGCTTCTTTCCATGGGCTGTCGTAATCACTGGATTCGCTTGTTGCCATGCAATATCCTTTCTTTAGAAAGTGTAGCAGAAATACCCTGCTACTGCATAGCCTGAAAAATGGAGAGTGGGAAGGGCGGTTTTGTAGGGGCCTGCCCCTACAGCACAGTACCGGAGCCAAATATGTAATACATTTAGCCGTGACTTTTGTTTGTCATAAATCCCATCTGTTTCCGATAGGTTATTGGAATGAAAAGGGCGGAAAAAGGTCTGGTTTGTGAAAATCAGGAACATCACCTCCAACGGGAAACGCACAGAGAAACCGGCGCTTGCCGTTTTCTCCGTGGATGGCAAAGGCATTGGCCCGGACGCAGTTTTCAGGAAGATACGCCAGAGAAATTCTGCCTTCCCCCCGCCATGTGTTGCCGGAAATCCGGGCTGAATATTCCATTGGAAGGTGCATTTTGTCCACACAGCGAACACCGGACAATTTCAGAACCAGATAATGCCCATGGGGGCCCATCTCGATTTCAAGGTAATCACCATTTATTCCCACAAGAAAAAGTTCCACCACCTCATACTGCCAGAGCTTATCTGTGCTTCCTGGCTGCCGGGGAGGAGGCGGATCTCCATGGAAAGGGGCTTTAACGGAAATGCAGAGCTGGTCTTTTTCTTTAAAGGATCTGACCCGGATAATTTCCTGGGGAGAAAGAGGCTCTCCCTGCCATGTTTTGGCAATGGTCCATTCTGCCATGGTATCCTCTGTATGATAGGTTGTCAGTTTCTCTTCGCAGTAAAAGATCAGAAAAGATGAATAAAGAGGGCAGATAAGCTATTTTTTATTCTGGATGTTCTCCTTTCGTAAAGGAAATTTTCTGAGGGTTCTGGACTCTACCATCCCTGCGGCTCTGAGTACGGTTTCCAGACTGACATCAGGGATCTTGTCATCTTCATCAAGATAGCCGCTCAGGTACTGGGCTGAGGGGTTTTTTATGTCCATCCGTTCACAGACCAGCCATGCGACGGATTCAGCTTCAAACTCTTTGACTTCCTTTGATTCAAGGGTTCTGTCCGGCCACCAGTTTTCACTTGGGCTTCCCAGATGACCGCAGTAGAGATGGCCCAGTTCATGGGCCAGCGTGGCAAACTTTTCTTCTCTGGTGTGATTTCTGTTGGTTATTATCTGATAAAGTACCTTCACGTTTTTTTCCCCTGCTTCTTTCCATATTTCCTGATTTGCCCTTTGTATATACCCCGCACTGGAAACCCCGTAATCTGCCTCATGATATGTGATGCCGTCTGTGATGAGGTTGGCCATGAGCTGTTTCCAGGCTTTTTCCTGAAGGTGGCCTTCTGTTTTAAAAGGCTGGAGAAGTTCTTCGGGGAAGGGTGTGTTGCCTGTGGTTTCTGCAAGATCAAAAACAAAACGTACCGGGCCGAAGGGCTGGAGTATTACCAGCGGCCTTGCACCGGGTTTTATGGTGCGGTTGAATTTGTTTTTCCACTCCCATGCTGTGGCCACATAGGTGCTTCCCGGTTTTTGCACATGGAGCAGAAAAGCATTGTAAGGTCCGATTTTCGGGAATCTTTTTATGAAAGAGAAAAGCTCATTCAGATCTTTGCCATTGCGGTAGGTGCCGACCTGGTTGAAAAGCTGATCCAGAGCCTTGGGTTCTTTGTCATTTTTGTTTGCCATGGCTTCCTTTTTTATTTTTTGGGTTTTTGGTTGCAATGAGGCCGGAGAATTTATCTCCGGAAATTGTAATGCTCAGGTCGTCCCCCTTACTGGGGCGTGGATTGACTTCAATGGGGCCGGGGCAAAATGCCCCGGAAATGGAGAAGAAGG
>NZ_VLLC01000003.1:0-92222 GCF_007830435.1 Desulfobotulus alkaliphilus
TTACCAACAGATAAATGTTCATAACCCTGTAGCTGTCCTGTCTGGAAAGCCTGCCGGACTTTTCAACATCCAATCCGGCAAACGACCTGATCAGGGTGGAAAACTGCCTGCTGGCCAATGGTTTTACACCGGTTCATGGGGAGCTGACCCGCAGGGATCTGCGTATTCCCGTGGTGAGAAGCCTTGTTCCGGGGCTGGAATTTCTAGGAGATTTCGACAGGTTTTCAACGGTAAACAGGCGCTTGTTTACCCGTTATCAAAAGCTTACCAACAGATAAATGTTCATAACCCTGTAGCCGTCCTTCAAAAACACTAAAGGCTTCTGACCGTCATCCTGATTCGGTAAAAGCAGGCCGAAGGAAAACTTATCCACATCTTTTCAACAATAAAAAAAAGAAAAAAAATAAATTATTTTATCAAAACGGGTCAATTTTATTGACCAAAAGTGGGTCAAAATTTTGGTCATTGACAGGCGGTATCGAGGAGTTTTCGACCGGCGGAGGAGAGGATATTGTCTAACTCACGGACGAAATCGGCCATCCGCATTTCCCGTTCTTCGATGGCGCTCAGTTCTGCCAAGTCGAAGTAGGCGGATACGAGGTTTTGAGTACGCGCAGTTCCTGTTCAGAAAGGTAGTTTTTGGCGATCATTGCTTCGGCCTGTGTGGGCTGCGTTCCTTTGAAGTTGGTCAAGTCGGCAAAGACTTGGTAGAAAAATCGGAATTTCCGATTTTTCTCACGGCAACCTCTTCAACAAGTTCGTTTTCCTTGAAAATATATCAGGATATGTTCATTGATCGTGGAACGGCTTTTTTTGAACAGCTCGGCAATCTGGTCGATGGTCAGCCAGACCGTTTCATCTTCAAGGCGGACGGAGATAGAACCATTACCGTCATCGCTTTTATAAATATGGGCAAGGCACTGCCTGCAGACGAACTATGACAGAGGCATCACAACAATCCCCAGAGGATTGACATGCCCATAGTTCACTGCCCCATCCTCACCCCTGCGCTGATAGGTGGCAGAAAAACATTTTTCCTCCAGAAGACAAGCATAAACCGTATCCAGCACGTCAGAATCCAGAAGTGGAGGAAGAAGGGGCTGGGTTCGGCTCAGCATTTTTACCTTGTCGGGCCATTTTTTCAGGGGTTTGTGGACATCGGTATCCAGCGTTTTTCTGGCAACATCAAAATAGAGATTGAGATTTTTAAGTACCGCAACGGGCATGAGGGATGGAGGAAAGGTTTCTATCATTCTAAAGGAAAATGCAGATAAAGGGTCCATACCGGGCAGGGTTTCAAAGGGCGCATCTTTTTCCCACATCCAGCCACGGGGTTTCTCATCATCGTTACAGATGGGGAAAAAACCTGATAATATGTCCAGATCCCTTTGAACCGTTCTCAGGCTGACATCAAACTCCATATCAACAAGCTTTGAATGGATTTCTGAAGCACTTATTTTACGGGGAGAACGGGGAATCATCCTGATCATGCGAATATAGCGGACACTTGTATTGACATACATGGGCATTCCTTCCCGAATAAAAAAACTACTCAAAACCAGTAATAATCTTCCTGCTCCGAAAGAGGGATATGATAAACCGCTGTCCAGGGGGGCTGAATCCATAAAAAAGGCCTGCGGAGCACCAGCAGCTGGGAAAAGGCTAAAAAAACAAAAGTCAGCGGATGAAAGTCTGCCAGCTGACCTTATATTCCAGTGGCAAAAGAAGGGGGGGGTTGATATGCAAGCAGCCCGACTCCATATTATATGGTGTGACACTTTGGCACCTTTACACCTGGCAAGGAGAATAAATATGACAACATTACCACGTATAACCGCCAGAATAGATTCGGATACACGCAATTTATTGAGTACGGCGACTTCCTTGTCCGGTATGTCAAGTATAAACAGCTTTGTACTGAGTGCGGCGGTGGAAAAGGCAAAAAATATTTTAGAACAGGAACGTATTCTAAAGCTTAGTGAGCAGGATGCAAGTATGCTGCTAAAAGCCCTTGACAGGCCACCCATAGCTCATTCCAGACTCAAAGCGGCTGCTGAACGCTATGAAAGCAAGGCATGAGGATGTAAGAATTTCTTTTAGTTAATCTAAAATGGTATCGCTCTGCAAAACTTCAAGGAACGAACAGCCAACGGGCAGGGACAGGCAAGAAGTAACAGGTACAGGGTGTTCATAAGTTTTGATTTATCAACATCCTTTAAAACAGGCTTCCTTCACCATCACCTTGAGGCTGCTATACTAAAAAACCGTAATTTATTAAGACATCCCAGCAAAATAAGGCTATATGTCGGATGCCTTTGTATTCGCAGCATGAGCACTCATGATTTTTACAGAAACAAAAAACACCATCAGAAAAGATTCAGGATTCCATATGTCATTTGATCAACTTGGCCTTCGGGCTGAACTGCTGAAGGCCATTCAGGATAAGGGATATACAAGCCCCACACCCATTCAGACCCTGACCATCCCCATCATATTAGAGGGCAGAGATATCCTTGCCCGCGCCCAGACTGGTACGGGAAAGACCGATGCCTTTGCCCTTCCCATGACAGAAATTCTTTCCAGACAGAAAACAAAATCCCGCCACCCCAGAGCGCTGGTCCTCACCCCAACACGGGAGCTGGCCCTTCAGGTGGGAGAAAGCATTCAGGCCTTTGCCCGGCGGGTTTCCCTTCGGTGCACCGTTGTTCACGGCGGCGTGGGAATTCACCCCCAGATCGATCGCCTGAAAAAAGGGATAGACATTCTTGTGGCCACCCCCGGACGTCTTCTGGATCTTTCTGGTCAGCGCCAGCTAAAACTGTCGGAAATTGAATTTCTGGTTTTTGACGAAGCGGACAGAATGCTGGATATGGGATTCAGCAAGGCCATCAATGAAATTCTCCAGCTTCTTCCCGCAGACCGCAGAACCATGCTCTTTTCTGCCACCTACAATAAAGAAATCCGGGACCTTGCGGCAAAAATGCTTCAAAATCCTGAATCCGTTGAGGTTACTCCCGATAAAACCGCTGCCGAATCCGTTGTTCAAAAGGTTCACCTTGTGGATAAAACCAATAAACGCAACCTGCTCAGCCACCTGATTCTCAAGGAAAACTGGACCCGCGTACTGGTTTTTTCCCGCACAAAACACGGAGCCAACAAGCTTACGGAAAAACTGGCTGCACAGGGAATCCGCAGTGCTGCCCTGCACGGCAATAAAAGCCAGTCCGTTCGCACAAGAACCCTTCAGGCCTTTAAAAATGATGAAATCCGTGTTCTGGTGGCAACGGATGTGGCGGCAAGGGGGCTGGACATCACCCATCTTCCCTATGTGGTCAACTATGACATGCCCGGAATTCCGGAAGATTACATCCACAGAATAGGCAGAACAGGCAGGGCAGGGATCAGCGGTATTGCCATTTCCCTTGTCAGCGCAGAAGAAAAACAATCCCTGAAAGCCATTGAAAAGCTGCTGGGCCGAAAAATCCCCGTAAAAAGCGTGGAAGGATATACCATTGATTCGGATGTTCCGGATTTTGTGCTGTATCGTCCGGGGAATGCCCAAAGTGAAAAAAAGGTGGACAAAGAAATCAGGGAAATTGTGCTGCAGAGAAAGGCAAAAAAAGAAGGGGGGAAAAATAAGGTATCAAAACCCTTTAAAGGCAAACCCATAAGCCCCCCTGCCAGTTCACGGAACAGGGGGCGAAATAAAGTATAAATTACAATCATTCATAATAGTTATTATAGTTCATCTAAAAACAGATGCAGACCCCATTTTTCAGGGAATGCGTCTGTTTTTTGTAACTGTCCAGCACAGTTTATTCTGAAATTCCAATACTGCAATTGCAGCAGCTTCGTACTGTTGCAAGGCACCCTTGCTATTTGCAAGTGACATTGCAATCGTTTCGGATCAGAGATTCGTCCGGCACTCAAGCCATAAATCCAAAGCCAATAATTTAGAACAAGACAACTTTATTGAGCTTGAGTGCCGGAGTGCTAATAAGAAGCGGCAAACTGTCTGAGCCGCCACAAAGGCAGCGTGCCAAGGCCTGTTATGTTAATAAAAAAGTGCATCCTGCCTGTGGCGGGGAGGTTTTGCCGCTTCCGCACAGGGCAAGAAGCTCCCGAATAAGATTGCGTCACAGGCAAATAGTTTGGGTGCCTGTGCTTCTGTCTGGCAGCTATGGTACAAAATTATGCTAAACAATTACGTTTTTTAAAAAAGCTCCCCAAGCTCCTGCACAAGCCATTCCATGGAAGGCAAAAGATTTTTCGGCTCATGGGGTTCAAGGGTAATAATGGGGAGTGATCTCCGGGCGTAGAGCATTTTTTTCAGGGGCGTATAATCAATGACCCCATGACCCGGCGGCAGATGGGAGTCTTCCTTTCCGTTATTGTCATGCAGATGGATTTCTCCGATAAAAGACCCCAGCACACCCAGCCAGTGGCTGAAGTCTCCGGAACCAAAGGCAGACTGATGGCCCGTATCCAGACAGACCCTCACCTTTTCTGCCCGGAGATGCTCCAGAAGAAGCAGAAGTTCTTCCGGGTGTTCCTCGTAAACATTTTCCAGAAAAAGCTGACTGTTTCTTTTTAAAAGATCCCCTGCAACCCCCTTCCAGAAATCTGCGGACCGGGCATACCATTCATCCTTTATCCAGTCGTAACGGCGGCTTTCCCAGCCACCGTGACAGACAACGGAAACGGGATTAAAAACAGGTACAAGCTCCAGAAACTGCTGTATCCTTTCCATGGAAACCCTGCGCACGGCGGCATCGGGAGATCCCGGTGAAAGGTCCATGAAGGGACCATGGAGGGTGATGCGCCGTCCCTTTTTCTGAAAGGCTCCGGCCACGGCCTTGAAATCCTCCCAGCCTGATGTATCCAGACTTAAGCCATCAATGCCTATTTCCGGGTTCAGTCCCAGAGAAAGAAAGGCTTCCATATAAAGCTCCCGCATGCGGAAGGGAAGGTTTACCTGAATGTTTTCCCTTATCCTCTGCGGTATGGCCGCAATGTCCGACAAATTCATCCTTTTTACCCCTGTATGCTTTAACCGTGATTGCTATTTTCTTTTAAAAAAATATTTTATTTCAAGGTAATTATTCAGCAGCTTCGTACTGTTGCAAGGCTCCGTGGCTATTTGCAAGTGACATTGCAATCGTTTCGGATCAGAGTTTCGCAGGCCTGTGCGAAAGAAGCGGCAAACTGTCTGAGCCGCCACAAAGGCAGCGTACAAAGGTCTGCTTTGGTAATCAAAAAGCTTATCCTGCCTGTGGCGGGGAGTTTTTGCCGCTTCCGCACAGGGCAAGAAGCTCCCGAATAAGATTGCGTCACGGGCAAATAGCCTGGGGCCTGTGCATCTGTCTTGCAGCTATGGTACCTGGAAAACAGTGCTGAACAGTTACCTTTCATGCGCCCTTAAACATATCCCTGATACCACCGATGGAACCTAAGAAGTTGGTGGCCTCATAGGGAAGGTAAACAATTTTGTTTTCCTTGCCATCCGCCATCACCTTGAGGGCTTCAATGTAACGCACGGCAATCAGGTAATTGGCCGGATCTCCGGGCCTGTCCTTAAAGGCTTCCACAAGCTTGAGGATGGCCATGGCTTCGGCGGAAGCAATTTTATACCGGGCTTCGGCCTCCCCTTCCGCTTCGAGGATGGTTGCACGTTTTTCCCCTTCGGCACGGTTGATGGCAGCTTCCTTCTCCCCTTCCGCCTCAAGGATGGCCGCCCGCTTTCCCCCTCCCGCCTTGAGGATGGCCGCCCGCCGGTCCCTTTCCGCCCGCATCTGCTTTTCCATGGCCTCCTGCACTTCCGCAGGCGGTGTAATATCCTGAAGCTCCACCCGGGTTACCTTCACACCCCACTTGTCCGTGGCATCATCAAGGATGCTGCGGAGTTTGGTGTTGATGATTTCCCTTGAAGCCAGACATTCATCAAAATCCATCTCCCCCACCACATTTCTTAAGGTGGTCTGGGTCAGCTTTTCAATGGCCTGGGGGAGATTGGCCACTTCATACACGGCCCGGATGGAGTCTGTAACCTGAAAATACAAAAGGGCATCGATTTCCATGGTCACGTTATCTTTCGTGATCACATTCTGACGGGGAAAATCATAGACCGTTTCCCGAAGATCAATGCGGTCCGTCAGTTTGGTCACCGTCAGCCGCTTTTCTCCCGATGCATCCTGGGTGACATAGCGCCAGTGAATCTGCCTTGGCTGATCCAGAAAGGGCCAGAGGATATTGATACCGCTGTCAAGGGCCCGGTGAAAACGCCCCAGCCTTTCCACAATCATGGTTTCGGCCTGCTGGATGATTTTCAATCCCTTAATGGCAAAGACAATGACAAAAAAAGCCAGAAGCCCCATAATAATCAGCAGTGGTTCCATTTTTTTATCTCCTTATCCTGTTTATTGAAAGGACGTACCTGAAGGGTAACGCCACTTACGGACTCTATGCTTACCAGGTCTCCAACCTGAAAAAGCTGCCCCTCTCCTCCCCTGGCCCGCCATACTTCCCCGCCGATTTTCACCTTGCCATGACTTCCGGGGCCACCGAAGGCTTCCAGTACCTCGGCAGTCTGCCCCGTAAGGGCATGAATACCCGTTTGAATTTTTCCGGATTTCCCCGCAGAAAAACGTAAGAGCAGAGGGCGTACGGCAAAGCAGCAGAATAGGGATATGAGAGAAAAAACAAACACCTGAAAAACAAAACCCGTTCCCAGAAGGGAAAAAAGGGCCGCGGCAAAGGCCCCCACCCCAAAACAGGCAAGAAAAAATACAGGTGTAAACATTTCACCTGCCACAAGGATAATACCCAGCACCACCCATAGATGCCACGGCTCAAACAATACCATTTTCCCTCCTTGCCCTTTATCCATGATTGTCGTAACCATGTATTCAGATATCTTTTAGATACCACGAAAACCACATACCGGAAAGCATCCATGCATCCTGAAGCCAAGTTCCTTGAGTGGCCCCCCCTCATTAAAGGCACACTGATCCGACGCTATAAACGCTTTCTTGCAGACATCCTTCTGGATACGGGGGAAACCATTACCGCCCACTGCGCCAACTCAGGAGCCATGACCCATTGCAGTGAAGCGGGACGGCCCGTGTGGGTGGCCCATGAACCCGGACCCAAAAGAAAGCTGTCATACACCTGGTATCTGATTCAGATGGAAGAAAGCCTTGTGGGCGTACACACCCAGATACCCAACAGGCTGGTCTCCCTTGCCATAAAAAAAGGAGACATCCCTGAGCTTGGCGGATATGAAAACATAACAAGGGAAGTCAAAGTAAAAAACTCCCGCATGGATATTCTTTTATCGGATTCCATAAAAAAAGACTGTTTTGTGGAAGTCAAAAACTGTACCCAGATTCTTAAAGGGCTTGCCGCCTTTCCCGATGCTGTAACCACAAGGGGTAAACGTCACATGGAGGAGCTTGCCATGCTGGCTGAAAATGGAAAAAGGGCCGTTGTTTTTTTTCTGGTTCAAAGGGAAGATGCAAAAGGGTTCACCCCAGCGGACACCATTGATCCCGCATACGCCAAAGCCCTGCGCCGGGCTTCTGACTGTGGCGTTGAAATCCTGTGTTATGATGTCCGCATGAATCTTGAGGGAATTCGTATACACGGCGCACTCCCGGTTTTTTTGTAAAAAAAGAGTACCCGCCGCCATTTTCCGGGCTTATCTTGACAGAAAAGTCCGGAACAGATACTTAAGATAGTCAATGAATACGGCACAGGCCGTATTTTTTTATGAAAAAGGAGGATTCCATGTTTGGTATGGGCATGCCGGAGATTCTGATCATTCTGGCACTGGCACTGATTGTCATCGGACCTAAAAAACTGCCGGATCTTGCCCGTTCCCTGGGAAAGGCCTTTGGCGAATTCAAAAGCGCATCCAAAGACTTTAAAGATGCCCTGAATGCGGAAACCCAGACAGGGGAAGAAAAAAAATCCCTGAAAGCACCGGACGAAAACAAGGAAAAAGACACCCGCCATGAAGGATGAGTCCCTCTCCCTTATGGATCACCTGACGGAATTGAGAAAGCGGCTGATCCGGTCGCTGATAGCCATCAGTATTGGCTTTCTGATATGCTACGGATTCAAGGAGCAGCTTTTTTTCATTCTTGTGGCCCCCCTGCAGGAAGCCATGGGAACAACGGGTTCCACCCTCATTTTTACAGGCCTTCCCGAAGCCTTTTTTACCTATCTTAAAGTTGCCCTTCTCGGTGGCCTTCTTCTTGCATCCCCTTATATTCTGACGGAATTCTGGCTTTTTGTTTCTCCGGGGCTGTATAAGAAAGAAAAAAAACTGCTGATTCCCATTATTTTTCTTTCGGTCTTCTTTTTTCTTGGGGGCGCTCTTTTTGGATATTTTATTGTTTTTCCATGGGGTTTTCGGTTTTTTCTTGGATTTGCAACGGAAAGTATCCATGCTCTGCCAGCCATGAAGGAATACCTCGCCTTTTCAAGCAAAATGCTTCTGGCCTTCGGGCTGGTATTTGAAATGCCCCTTGTACTGACGGCCATGGCCCGCATGGGGCTTGTAACGCCAGCATTTCTGGCAAAAAACCGGAAATACGCACTTTTACTTTTTTTCGGACTGGCTGCCATCCTCACACCACCGGATGTGGTTACCCAGGTGATGATGGCCATTCCCCTTGTACTGCTCTATGAAATCAGCATTATCGGTGCCCGTGTTTTTCAAAGAAAACCCATGGATCAGAAAGATCCATAAAAGATGCTGTTCATCATAAGGGTTTTTCGGCCCCCTCGCCGGAAGGCTCTCCTATCCCACCCCAAATGCAGGAGGTTTCCATGAAACAGAAAAAAGGTTTTTTCCTGGCGCTGACAGGTGCTGCCCTACTTTTATGTGCTGCAGCCGTCGCACTGGCTGGTGCAATCAAAACAGAGGTCGATGATGTCATTCAAATGAAAACACCCATCTATGAAGAACACGAGCGCCCCCTTGTAACCTTTACCCATAAGCTGCACTCAGAAGATTACGGCATTTCCTGCGGCACATGCCACCATGATGACAAGGGGCAACCCCTGGAACTGGTCATGGGTGATCCTGTACAGTCCTGCGCCGCATGCCACAGCATACCCGGTCAGAGACCAAGGGGAGACCAGACACCAAAGCTGGACTTCCATGCAGAGGCCATGCACGACAGCTGTCGAAGCTGCCATGCACAGTTCAACAGGGAAAAAGGGGAGCGCATTGCTCCCATCATGTGCAACCAGTGCCATACCAACTGAGAAAAGACGGATAAGCAGAATCAGCAGGATAAAACCAGAAAAACACGTACCTGAGGGGAAACGGGGAAAACGAGGGGATCAGGGCGTGTTATGCATCAGGGGGTGTCAGCACGGGAAGGTGCGGCACCCCTTTTTATTGATATCACTTCCCGTATTCTTTAAACATGCGGGCCCTGTTCACCATGGCAGGGGCCCACTGGGGCGTTCCAAGGGCATGGATATGGGTATAGGCGGCAAGGGTATTTTTAAAAATCAGACCATCCCTGCCCTTGGTAATCCCGGTTCCCCTTCCCATGGAAAATACCATGGGCACATCTTCCTGCAGGTATTCCACTCTGGAATATCGGAATTCATGGCCAAGGATGGACAGTCCTTCGGGGAAAAAGGGATTTTTTTTCTCCACCGTCACCCGGACATAACCGTGTCCCTGGGGTTTATCACTGAAACCAAAACGGACAGGAAAAACACCGCACATGGGGTAAGATGTGCCATCCAGAATGAGGGCCTCTCCCAGATACATCAGTCCGCCGCATTCCGCATAGATGGGAAGCCCTGCATGGGCTGCTTCAAAAATGCTTTTCCTGAGACTGGCATTGGCGGTAAGGGACGTGGCATGGGTTTCGGGAAATCCGCCGCCAATGTAAAGGGCGTCAATTTCCGGAAGCTCCTGATCTTCAAGGCTGTGGATGGGTATAAGCTCGGCCCCCTCGGCTTCAAGGGCTTCCAGATTTTCAGGATAATAAAACTGAAAGGCCGCATCCTTTAAAAAACCTATTTTTACAGAACTTTCTTTTATGGATAAAGAATCCGAAATCAGCGGATCTTTTTTCTGATCGGCTTGGGGAGAAAGGGGCTGTGCAAGGCTGAAAACACGGTCCATATCCACATTTTCCCTGACAACAGCCGCAGATGTACGGATGGAGTGGGTAGCCCATCCATGTTCCTGGGTAGGAACAAGCCCCATATGGCGCTCCGGGAAATCCTGATCCCTGAGCTTGGGAATGGCCCCAAGAACAGGAACGCCCGTATGGTGTTCAATGGCCTTTGTCAGAATCCCCGCATGACGGGTTCCTGCCACACGGTTCAGCACAACGCCACAGATCCGGACATCCGGATCAAAATGCAGGCAGCCAAGGACCAGCGCTGCCATGGTCCGGGTACTTTTGGTCACATCCAGACACAGGAGAACAGGGGCATCAATCAGTTTGGCAATGTCTGCGGTTGAGGTATTGCCCGCCAGATCAATGCCGTCATAAAGGCCCCGGTTTCCCTCTATGAGGGCAATATCCGATCCCTGACTGTGCCGGAAAAAAGAAGTGCGAACCACATGGGGTTCGCACAGATAGGTATCCAGATTATAGCAATGCCGGCCTGTGGCAAAGGCCAGCCAGCCGGCATCAATATAATCCGGACCTTTTTTAAAGGGAGCGACACCTATACCTGTCTGGGTCCAGGCCGCTGCAAGACCAATGGAAAGAATGGTTTTGCCTGACCCGCCCCGTAAGGCGGCAATGGCAATGCGGGGTATATCATAACGCATGAAGCCGGTTGCTCCGTTCAAAAAGCTTTTTTTATTCGCCTTCAGCGCCAGCCTGCTTGCCTGCACCTTTAAGGCCGATCATGGTGGAAGAACCGGAAGACCAGTATTCCAGAATGCCTTCACCCACCAATTTATTGATGAAGTTTTTTACGGTTCTGGGACCTTCATCGGGGAAAATGGTATAAAAATCTTTCAGGTAAAATTTTGATTTGGTTTTGGATTTCTTTTCGATGTAATCCAAAACCATTTCTTTTGCATTATCCGGAAGAGCCATGTACGCCTCCATAAGAAAAAAGTTTTGGCCGGCACCTGTCAGGGTACCGGCCTCATGAAGCAAAAGACTCAGTTCTTAAAACTTGAACTGGGTAGACTGCCGCCAGGTGTAGTATGCATGATCGCGGAAATCATCGATCAGGTGGTGCGTAAATTCAAGTTCACACTTCTCGAAGAAACGCTCCCAGCCAATACGCTCGGCCCAGTCACCAACACGCTCGTATTTTCTGGCATCGCTGGCATAGGCTTCAACCATGCGACGGATGGTCTGGGTCATCGTGGGCCAGCGGGGCATTTCATTTTCAATGAAGGCCACAACAACCTTGGAGAACTTGGGCGGGTTGATGCGGTTGGAAATCTTGCCACCCACCATGAGAACAATACCGTCACCTTCGGTGTCGGAAATGGGCAGTGAGGGGCACATGGTGTAGCAGTTACCACAGTACATGCAGCGCTCATTATTGATGGCAAGGCTGTTCACCTTGGTGCCATCGGGCAGCTCATGCTTGGCAGGCTTGATGGCCGCCGTGGGGCAGGAGGCAATGGCCAGAGGAATTTCACACTGCTTGTCCAGATACTCATGGTCAATCATCGGCGGCTTTCTGTGGTAGCCGAGGATGGCAATGTCAGAGCAGTGAACGGCACCGCACATGTTCAGACAGCAGGCCATGGCAATGCGCAGTTTGGCAGGAAGACGCATGTCCTGGAAATCCGTGAACATTTCGTCCATGGTGGCCTTCACGGTACCGGAACCATCCGTGGCAGGAGTGTGGCAGTGAATCCAGCCCTGGGTATGAACGATGTTGGAGATACCTGCGCCCGTACCACCAATGGGGAACTTGAAGGAACCACCTGCAAACTTGCGGTCTTTCAGGTCAGCCTTAAGGGCTTCAACCTTGTCCTTGGAGTCCACCATAAATTCAATGTTGTTACGGGTGGTGAACCGCAGGTAACCGTCACAGTGCTTGTCTGCAATGTCGCAGATTTCACGGATGAGCGTACCGGACATCAGGCGGGCACCACCACAGCGGACGGTATATACCTCGTCTCCGCTTTCGGCAACATGGACCAGAACGCCGGGTTCAATGATTTCATGGTACAGCCACTTCCCCTTGTTGGCCTTGATGACCGGGGGATAGAATTCTTCAAAGTGACGAGGACCGATATCTGTAATCCGGTTTTCCATCGGAACAGCCGGATTGTAACCAGAGGATACAAAAGCCATGGATTATTCCTCCCCTTCTTAGCGCTTGTGATGTTTTCTGTATTCTTTGACGTCACGCTCCCAGCCACCGGGTACTTCATCTTCTTTCCAGAAGATGTAGGGGTTACAGCGGGGTTCACTGACGTGGCGTGCATCCGCTTTAATACCGGTAACTTCCAGCATTTTCTGGAAACCGGCACGGCGGATAAGCTCACCAAGACGCTCACGGTTCTTGCCTTCTTCCATCCACCAATCCCAGATAGATTCAATAACTTCCGTAACGGCAGCATAATCATCTTCGGGATTGACTTCCACAAAGGGAGCCAGAAGGGAGCCCATCTGCTGACCATCAAGGATAGGAGCCTTGGCACCGACCAGAATGGAAAGACCGGTATCCTGACCTACGCGAAGGGCGCGGGGCATGGCGTTGATGCAGTGCATGCAGCGGTTGCACTCTTTGTTATCGATTTTCAGCTCTTTGCCTTCCATCCACATACATTCGGTGGGGCAGAGATCAATCACTTCCTTCTGAATATCGAATGCACCCCAGTCACGGCCTTTGAAGGCACCACCGTTGGGAGCAATTTCACCACCGATATAGGCCTGAACAGCTTCCTGATCAATGCGGATATCGTCCTTCCAGGTTCCGATGAAGCTCATGTCGGAACGGGCAATGGAGGCAACGCAGCCATTGGGGCAACCGTCAAACTTGAACTTGAACTTGTAGGGGAAGGCGGGACGGTGCAGCTCGTCCTGATACAGATTGGTGAGGAAGTGACACAGGGCATTGGTGTCATAGCAGGAAAATTCACAACGGGAAGAACCGATGCAGTCCGCAGGGGTTCTCAGGTTGGAGCCGGAGCCGCCAAGGTCTGTGTTCAGGTTGTGGGTCAGCTCATAGAAGATTTCTTCGAGCTGCTCGGTACGGGTACCAAGGAAAATGATGTCACCCGTGGAGCCGTGCATGTTGGTCATGCCGGAACCGCGCATCTGCCAGATGTCCATGAGCTGACGCAGGTAGTCTGCTTTGTAATACTTACCCGCAGGCTGTGCCACGCGGACGGTGTGGAAGTGGGCAACACCGGGGAACATTTCCGGCTGGTCGCAGTAACGACCGATAACACCACCACCATAACCGAATACACCAACGATACCCCCATGTTTCCAGTGGGTACGGCCATGTACATAAGAAAGTTCCAGAACACCCATGAGGTCATCCACAACATCCACAGGAATCTGAAATTCAATGCCGGCCTCATTCTTGGCACGGACTTCAGCTTCAAGCTTCATGTCGGAGACGAAGCTCGGCCAGGGGCCAGACTCCAGCTGGTCCAGCAACGGAGTTTCGTGTTTTGCCATTACCTTACCTCCATGTGAAAGATTTACAATCCTGACGTTTCGTCAAGGGGAACTCACCGTAAAACCAAAACATTCGCAATGCATTACTATCGCTTTCAAATAACCCTTTATTTCTCTCTATTCAAAGATGGATCATATAGGATGTGAACGCTCCATTGTCAATAAAAAAGGGGTTTTTCTTAAAAACCAATAGCTCTTATTTATCAACATTTTTTATCAGAATACCCTATATTGCCCACAGTGCAAAAAAAAGCTCTCCATCTTGTATTTTATTACAAAAAAATATTTACCTGTTTTTTTTGTCTTCACATATTGCCTCAAAAACACCGTCTGAATGCACCCTCAGATTTTTTTTAATCAGAACAATTTCCGGGGCCATGGGATTGTAGGCAGACAAAAGATCTCCATGGGCAGAAAAAAGGTGATCCCTGCCCATGGACCGGACAATCTCAGGAAGGGCCTCCCTGACCATTGCCATTTCTTTGCTGTCCGGATATTTTTCAGACAAGCCTTCAAAAAAACCGGCAATACATGGCGCAAGCACATAATCCGGAGCCCATACCAGCTCTCCCACACCATCTGAGCGATCCAGCCGCATCCGCAGCAGCATATTCCATAAAAAATGAAAAAGACCTTCCAGTTTATCCGAAAGATCCGCCTCTTCAGAATCCATGGAGATGAGGCTGGTGTACTGACGCACGGTGATCAGGCGGACATCCAGCCTGTCTGAATCCGGACATACAACAAAATCTCCGGCAGCATGGTGCCAGGGAAATATCTGGTCAAAGGTGTTAAAATCATAGGCCTGAGTGAGGATGGAAGCCGCCTGACGGAAAAGATCAGACACCTCTTTTTCCTGCAAGGCAGACCTGCTTCCATCATCCTGCCAGACCTGCATCTCCAGGGAACCGTTTTTCAGACCGGACCAGTGAAACTCACAAAAGCCTTCAAACCAGGGGGCTGAAAAAAAAGAAGCTCTTTTTCCTCCTTCCAGTTCACCTTCACCGGAAAAATACACTTCAGGAATACCCCTTACAGCCTTATTCTTCAGTTTCCCAAGAGCCTTTATTTCCGTAGCCATGGTGCGGATACCTGCTTCACTGACAGCCCCGTTCACTACCAGAGGCTGACCGGCCCTTTCATTAATAAGTACCCTGCACGGATGGTAAAAGGCACCATGCTTTTCAAGGACAATATGGATTTTCTCTATTTTTTCACCATAAATGCCTTCAATTGCACCAAGATGTTCATTCAGAAAATGGGCCACCCCCTTAAGGAAAACCCCGCACTGAATATCCGTATCCAGATCTGTCCCTGCCGGCAGCAGATGGGAATACAGGGGGTCTGAAGGAAAGACACGATCCCCCATACCAGAAATACCATAAGAATAAAGGGTCATGATCTTTTCCGTTCCCTTGCAGACAGCCATGGCCGTCCGGCTGCACTGCCGCTTGTCAGCGTCATACGTTTTTCCTGTGGGAGTCCAGCTCTTTTTTCAAGCCTTCTGCCAGTGGGTATCCAAGGGATTCTGCTTTGTCGGCATTTTCAATGGCCTGGTCATAGTCCCCTTTTTCAAGGTAAGCCACCGCCAGATTGTTATAGGATATGGGAAAATCCGGATTGATTTCTATGGCCTGCCTGCAGGCTTCAATGGCTTCGTCCAGAAGCCCCTGCATCAGATAGGCGGTTGCCAGCGTTGTGAAAGCCTGAATGTTTTTTGAATTAAAAACAATACTCTTTCTGAGATGCTTAACGGCTTCATCTATATTTCCATTTTGCAGCTCAAGGTATCCTATGTTGGCATATCCCGGAGAAAAACCGGCCCTCGCCTTGATGGACCTTTTATTATAATGCAGACAACCTTCCTCGTCTCCCCTCTGGAGGCAGATGGCACCCAGCTGCACAAAGGCTTCCGCGAGATTGGGGCTGCAGGAGATGGCCTCGTGCAGATGGGATTCCGCTTCCTCATATTTTTTCTGACCCATGAGGGCCACGGCCAGATTGTAGTGCGTCGCACCACACTCGGAGTTGGATGCCAGTGCCATCCGCTGCTTTGCTATATATTCATCGGCGTTCTGTGCTTTATGCATATTTTTTTTCATCCCCTTAAAGTGTAACTTTTCAAAAAAAATTCCATGGACATGTAATCCCTGCGTATCTCCCTGCCCAGCCTTGCAGATCATCCATAAGAACAATGGATGAAGGATAATAAAAAAAACCATGTAATTGTTCAGCACAGTTTTCCAAGTACCATAGCTGCAAGACAGATGCACAGGCCCCAGGCTATTTGCCCGTGACGCAATCTTATTCGGGAGCTTCTTGCCCTGTGCGGAAGCGCAAAAAACTCCCCGCCACAGGCAGGATAAGCTTTTTTATTACCATATCAGGCTTGAGCACGCTGCCTTTGTGGCAGCTCAGACAGTTTGCCGCTTCTTTCGCACAGGCCTGCAAAGCTCTGATCCGAAACGATTGCAATGTCACTTGCAAATAGCCACGGAGCCTTGCAACAGTACGAAGCTGCTGAATAATTACAAAACCATGAACCTTTATCATAAAACAACAAAAATTACTTAAGGTGTTCCGTTAGTATGGGCCGTCCCTTTCTGTCAAGGATATTTGTCTTTCCTGTATTCCCAAAGGGTTAAATATTGTCAAATCATAAAATATATGGTAGCCGACAGTCTGTAATTAAAAAAAATACCCATGGTGCCCTACAGAATTTTTTCACAATAAACCATAAAAATATTTATATTTTATTAAAAATGAATCCGGTTTGTCCGGACAAAATATCTGATTTTTTCTGGCTGTTTATTTTTAACCATATGAAGGGAGTTTTATATGCGCACAGGCTGCTATACTGCGCTGGTCACCCCCATGACCAACAACACCGTTGATTACAAGGGCCTTGAAGCACTGGTGGACTTCCAGCTTCAATCCGGAGTTACGGGCATTCTTGCCGTGGGAACAACGGGAGAAAGCCCCACCCTTAACTGGGAAGAACATAATACGGTCATTAAAACCGTTGCCTCAAAATGTAAGGATAAGGCCCTGTGTATTGCCGGTGCCGGCAGCAACAATACCGCAGAATCCATGAATGCGGCCATCCATGCCGCAGATTGCGGAGTGGATGCCATTTTACTGGTAGATCCTTATTATAACGGTCCAAGCTCCCTTGAAATAAGAAGAGAGTACATTGCACCCGTAGCAAAAGCCGTTCCTGATATAGATATTATTCCCTATATCATCCCCGGCCGTACCGGTGCCCAGATGTTTCCCGAAGACCTCGCTGTTTTGCATCAGCAGTATAAAAACATCCGCTGTGTGAAGGAGGCTACGGGCGATCTCGACAATATGCGCCGCACACGGGAATGCTGTGGCAAGGATTTTCTTATCTTCTCAGGAGATGATGCCCTCACCTTTCCCATGATGACAGATCCTTACATTGCTGCTTCCGGCATTATATCCGTGGCTTCCAATATCGTTCCGGCACTGATCACAGAAATGACCTATTGCCTTGGAAGGGGAGAAACCCAGAGGGCACAGCAGATTCTTTCGGATATAGAGCCCCTTTTCCGGCTGGTCACCGTCACCACCCAGGAAGAAACCCCCTATGGCCCGGTTGCCTGCCGTGCCAGAAACCCTCTCGCCCTGAAAACACTGATGCAGCTTATCGGTATGCCTTCAGGCCCCTGCAGAAAACCCTTAGGAAAAATGACACAAAAAGGTTTTGAATTTGTTCTGGCCACAGCAAGGGAAGTTCATCAGAAAAATCCCGATGTACTGGGTTTTGCAGCAACATTCTTTGATGTGGATATAGAAGAGAGACTGAACAATCCTGAATACTGGAAACATCTTTACTATACGGAAGAATACACAGAAACGCCCGCATAAGAGGCCGTACAAAAAACTGTGTCAGGATTCCCTTCATGGTGAATCCTGACACAGAGATACCCGGACATAAGGCATTAAAAATTTATTTTTTTCTTGCTCCGGCAAACTCTTCTTTCACCAAAAAACGTCCTTCCGGATCCCGCTTGAAAAGAATGGCCTGAAGCCAGTCAAAACCAAACTGCAGCAATGTAACTTCATCTTCACTTATTTTTTGAATAATTTCATCGGAAATATTGTGCATCTTTAAAAAATCCGACTCAAATACAAATCTTTTGAAACCGTCAATATTATAACAGACCATGAAAAAGAGTTTTCTGCTCTTTTCTGTCATATCCATGGTAAAACCAAAACTTTTTTTCCTTACAATCAGATCCGTCCATCCCTCATTGATCCTGTCCTGAAGATCAACGCCCTGATCCATGCGCCATTCTGCTATGGACCATTCTTTCGTTTCCTGATGCCCCTTACAGCGTTCTTCATTGATCATAAAGAAAAAATCATCCTGTGTACCCTCAACCACGTCTTCCATGTGGCTTCTTGTGGCCATGCCTATGGGATAATAACGACAGGCACTTGGACGATCGGCATAAATGATGCAACCCTCCCCGTCCCGGACAAAGGGACAGGACTGTTTTTCATCATCCAGAAGGCGCATTACCGGTACGGGCAGGCCTGTTTTTTCAAGAATCTGAGGTTCCGTATATACGGCAAGAAATTCATCGGAAGGAATTCCCATACGGTTTTTAATGCGGATAATATCATAGGGAGTCAGCATGATATTAATTTTCCGGCAGCAATCCGTAAAACAGGGAACCCCCGGATGGCAGTCGAAGCAGAAACGGCTTTCTCTGGTTAACTGGACGGGAACTGCCTCGTTCACATATTCCTGATCACTCATAAATTTTTTTCCTTCCATACCATTGAATTTTTTTTCAAATTTTATCCGGTATTAATAAAAAAAGCAGAACTTTCCTTATCCCATCAGTAAAAACACCTGTATAAAAACGAAAACAAGGTATAAAATACCCCCCGACATCTTTTAAAGTTCCTCAAAATCCGGAGAAAAACCCCATGAATATTTCTTTTACAGCCAGCAGGCACCCCAAAAAAAAACCCGAAGACCATGAACTCAGTTTTGGTACCCGGTTTACAGACCACATGCTTCTCATGGATTACAGCCTTGAAAAGGGCTGGCATGATCTGCGCATTGTTCCCTATGATAATTTTTCACTTCCTCCGTCCACAACGGTTTTCCATTACGGTCAGGCCATTTTTGAAGGTCTCAAAGCCTACAGGCGTAAAGACAATCAAATTCAGCTCTTCCGGGCAAAGGACAACTTTGACCGCTTCAACCGTTCCGCCAGACGCATGTGCATCCCCGAAATAGAAAGGGATTCTGTCCTTGACGCCCTGAAGGAACTGATCCGTATAGAAGAAGACTGGGTTCCTTCCAGCCATGGTACCTCTCTTTACATCCGCCCCACCATTATTGCAACCGACCCCTTCCTTGGAATACGGGCTTCCCATACCTATCTTTTTTTTACCATCCTGTCTCCTGTGGGAGCCTATTACCCCGAAGGTTTTAATCCTGTAAAAATATGGGTAACCAGCGAGTATGTCCGTGCCGTACCCGGTGGCGTGGGGGAGGCAAAAACCGCAGGGAATTACGCAGCCAGCCTTTATGCCTCAGAAAAAGCCCAGAAGGAAGGATACACGCAGGTTTTATGGCTGGATGGCAAAGAGCACCGCTACATAGAAGAGGTGGGCTCCATGAATATCTTCTTTGTAATCAACAATACCATTGTCACCCCTGAACTCAATGGCAGTATTCTTTCCGGTGTTACCCGCAATACGGTGATACAGGTAGCCAGAAAAAATGGCCTGTCTGTTTCTGAAAAAAGGATTTCCATTGATGAAATCTGTGAGGCCCATGAAAAAGGCGAGTTAAGTGAAGCCTTTGGCTCAGGAACCGCCGCTGTTATTTCTCCTGTGGGCACCATCCGCTACAAGGATCATATTCTCACCATAAAAAATGGCGTTGCCGGTCCCATATCCACCATGCTTTTTGATGAAATTACAGGCATTCAGTATGGTGAAAAGGAAGATTCTTTCCAATGGACTGAAATTATATAGTTTTTTAAAGCAAAGGAGCCAGGATCTGCAAAAGCACCGGATTCATCAGGGTATGCAGACAGATGCTGTCTCCTTTGTTCTTTAAAAAAAGGTCTCATTTTCTGTATTCTTCACGGAATTCTAAAACCCTTTTGATATAATTAAGGGTTTCAGAAAAAGGCGGCACACCACCGTATCTTTTAACCGTGGAAGGACCCGCATTGTAAGCGGCAAGGGCCAGTTCCACATCTTCTTCAAACATATCCAGCATCATGCGCAGATACCTTGTTCCTGCCATAATGTTTTCCCTTGGATTAAAGGGATCCCTCACTCCAAGTTCCCTGCTGGTCGATGGCATCAGTTGCATGAGTCCCTGGGCACCCTTAGGTGAAACGGCTTTCGGGTTAAAGGAGGATTCCGCCCGGACCACAGCCTTCACCAGAAATGGGTCCACCCCGTGATAATTTGCCGCCACCCGGATATTTTCATCATAAAAAGTCAGTTTTCCAGTGTCACTCCCCTTTTTATCCCCTCTCTCACTCATAAAAAACTTGTAGTTGGAGGATGTGGGTGTATTGGTAAAACGGACAATCCCTTTTTCATCCACATACATATAAATATCTGCAGCCGCCTCTCCATAAAAAAAAAGGAGTGCGTGGATAAAAAAAACAAAAAAATTGACAAGTGATATATGACGTATCATTTTTTATATCCGCTTTTTTATAACGATAGCCCCACATCCCCACCCGATCAGCCCATATCAAGCCTCACAGGATTTGATAAACACTTGCGCAGGCATACAGGAAGTATATTGCTTCTTTTTAAAAAAGGTAACTGTTCAGCACAGTTTTCCAAGTACCATACCTGCAAGACAGATGCACAGGCCCCAGGCTATTTGCCCGTGACGCAATCTTATTCGGGAGCTTCTTGCCCTGTGCGGAAGCGGCAAAAACTCCCCGCCACAGGCAGGATAAGCTTTTTGATTACCATGGCAGGCTTAAGCACGCTGCCTTGTGGCGGCTCAGACAGTTTGCCGCTTCTTTCGCACAGGCCTGCAAAGCTCTGATCCGAAACGATTGCAATGTCACCTGCAAATAGCCACGGAGCCTTGCAACAGTACGAAGCTGCTGCAATTACAGCATTGGCAGTTCGAAATAAACTGTTCTGAATAATTACTAAAAAAGATTCATCTGCCCGTCTTTTCTGACCTTTTTTACCTTTTGCTTTTTTTCTTCTTCCTTTTCCAGCAGGGTCTCAAGTTCCAGAACAAAGGGGGATACCTCTCTTTTCCGGGAAATGCCAAAAATGTTTCTTTTCCCGGCCCAGCTCATCCACAGAGAGGAGCCTGCCCTTGTGATGGCCACATAAAAAAGCCGTCTTTCCTCTTCGTCTGATACATGAAAGGATTCGCCACCGGAGTAGGGCAGCCATCCTGCTTCACAGCCCGGCATAAAAACAACAGGAAACTCAAGTCCCTTGGAAGCATGCATGGTCAGAATCCTTACTTTTTCAGCCTTAAAATCCAGACCGTCCAGCTCCCTGTTCAGACTTACGCTTTTCAAAAAATCTTCCGGAGACCGGTTTTCTGCAAGAGAGAGAAGACCTTCTTTAAAAGGCCCCCCTGTGAATGAGGGACTCTTTTCCAAAAAAGAAAAAATGGATGCCACCACCTCCCTGCTGTCTGAAAGGGAGGGACAGCTTTTTTGGATCTCCATAACAACATCCCTCAGGGGTCTCAATTCCTCATGTTTTTCAAAAAGAGCAGAAATTCTAAGATTTTCATCCATACATTCCAGAAGAAAAGAGTCTTTTATTTTCATATCCAATGGCAGCTTAAAAAGATTCCATACGCCGGCCATGCCCGTTACCACACGAAAGAGGGATATGATTTTCTGAATTTCTTCATTTTCAAGGAACCGTTTTTCCGATGCGGATGCAAAGGGAATGCCTCTTTTTAAAAATACCTTTTCTATGAC
This sequence comes from Desulfobotulus alkaliphilus, assembly GCF_007830435.1. Lineage (GTDB taxonomy): Bacteria > Desulfobacterota > Desulfobacteria > Desulfobacterales > ASO4-4 > Desulfobotulus > Desulfobotulus alkaliphilus. Next base: position 21,629 of record NZ_VLLC01000003.1, read on the forward strand.
CTCAGCCTGTTTCCGCGTTCTTATGAGAACGGCCATATCAGAAAAACCCCAGCGCTCACCATCATGGTCGTCCTTTCCCGCATAAATGGCCTGATGCCCTGTTCCTCCGATCCCCTTCTGAATACGATCGGCAAGCCACTCCGCTTCTTCATATTCATCCCTGCAAGATCGAAGAACAACAGATCTTCCTGATATATCGGAAAACACCCTGAGGGATGCATCCATTTTTTCCTTTTTAGACAAAAGCTCCCAGGCTGTTTCAAGAATCCTGTCCGTGGACCGGTAGTTACGGACAAGGTGGAAGACTCTGGTTTCAGGCCAGTCTTTCATAAAAGAATCAAAATACCCGGGATCTCCCCCCCTGAATCCATAAATGGACTGATTCGGATCTCCTATGGCGGTAATCCTGTTCATATCCTTTGTCAAAAGTCTGACAAAAGCATATTGAACCGAATCAATATCCTGATATTCATCAATAAAAAGAGCTTTGACTTTTCCACATATACGATCATATAGATCCTTGTCTTCCGAAAGAACATGAAACGCCCGGATGACAAGATCATCAAAATCAAAAAAGCCCAAACGGCTCAGTTCCTTTTCATAGATATCAATAAGATATCCGTCTTCTTTTTCCGGCATTCCGCCGGAAGCCATCAGGCGTCTGCCTTGGGAAATACGCTCCGCCGCCCTTTTTATCCGCAGATTCAGACCGCTTTTTTCCACACTTTTTTTAACAATCATCCGATGCAGATAATCATCCGGAATGCGGGGCTCCATTCCTGCTTCCTGCAGAATGAAATATCCAAGTCCATGAAAGGTATAAATCATCACCGATGAGAGATCAGAAACAAGCTGCTGCAGTCTTTCCTTCATTTCTTCAGCGGCTTTATTGGTAAAGGTTATGGCCAGAAAAAGAGCATCTTCATCTGCTTTTTCCCTTATCATATGGGCTATTTTACAGGTCAGTGTATGGGTTTTTCCCGTACCTGGCCCTGCGATAATCAAGGAGGGTCCACGGCTACAGGCTACGGCTTCGGCCTGCTCGTTGTTCAGCCCCGATGTTGCCATATGCTTCTTATTTACCTGGGGCACATTTCTTTTTTGAAGGGAAGAAGACAGCGAATGAACCTTTACTGAGGGCTTTTTTTCTGTTTTTTTTATATCTGCCGATGGAAAAAGGCTTTTTTGGGGAGACAGTTCTTTTTTTTCCGCCTTTGAAAATATTTCAACCCTTCCATAGTCTCCGTCAAATCCTCCCTGAATATGGATACGGTTTTCCCTGACCCGCAGGATGGCCTCGCCCAAAAGGGGAATCCCCAGAGCATTCACCTCATTGATGTCCATTTCAAAAAGAACGGAAAACTCCGGACCCAGACCGTTGATAATCTGTTCATAACTTTTACCCACTTTTTTGGTATTGGGTCCAACACCCTGTATCTCCGAGAGAATATTTTTTAAAGGCACAAGGCTGAGAAAGGGAATATGTCCGTTTTCTTCCGGCTCACTGCGGTCTGAGAGTTCACAAACCCTGTATAACACCCCAAGGGTCAGTGCTTTTCCACATACAGGACAAAGTCCCCCCAGTTTCATGGATTCTTCCGGTGTCAGACGTACACCGCATTTTCTATGACCATCCAGATGATACTTCCCCTCTTCGGGATAAAATTCATAGGTTCCGAGAAAACGTTCAGGATTCTGATCTTTCAGGGCATGGTACAAGCCCATATAATCAAATTCCGTATCCAGAATATTGGCTTCCCTGCCAAGGTTTCCGGGAGAATGGGCATCTGAATTGGAAACAAGGGTCAGATGATCCAGAAAGGAAACCCGCCTGTTCATGGGAGGATCCGAAGATAAGCCCGTTTCCACAGCAAAAATATGGGGCGTAAGATCATCAAAACAGGCCTCCACGCTGTCAAAACCTGATTTTGACCCCAGAAGTGAAAACCATGGCGTCCAGATATGGGCAGGGATCAGAAAAGCATGTTCATGGGTTTCCAGAACCATCTCAAGGAGATTCCGGCTGTCCAGACCTAAGATGGGTCTTCCGTCGGAAACAATATTTCCTATGCGGCCCAGACGCAGATTGAATTTTTTTACACTTTCAAGATCCGGAAAATAGACAAGATTATGGTTTTTACGGACTTTGCCGTCTTTTTTATAAATACAGCTGATTTCAGAAGAAAGAATAAAGCGGACCTCACGTCTGCAGGCAGAAGGAACCAGAGCATCCAGTTTTCCAGATATTTCCGGATGAAGCTTATAAAACCCCGCTTCTGCGGGTACAAGCTTACTTTCAAGCTCTCCATACCAGCCGGGATGGGTACAGTCACCCGTTGCCACAAGGGAAATCCCCTTATACTGGGCTGAAAGATACAGATGCTCCAGATCCAGGGAAGAAGCCGTTGCCATGGAAAATTTTGAATGGATGTGCAGGTCCGCTATATATCTCATTTGTTCAGGATTCCTCTGCAGGCCAGATGGGCTGATCCTTCTCATCCGTAAAAAAACCCATCTGGACAGAAATCAGCGTATCAAACTCAAAATAAAAGGTGGCAGATAAAGCATCGATATCAAAAAAGTCCTGTTCCTCATCCTTTTCTTCAAAAATTTCATGTATGTTGTTTTTCTGAAGAAAATTTTTCAGCTTTTTTTTGGGTAAACGGGCAATATTCTCACCAAAAAGATCAAATGCCATGGATTCCACCTCAAAGCATCCAAAACGAAAAGCATCTTCCTCATCAAAATAAAGGGTCAGGCCCTGATCAAAATAATAAAGAACCCTTGTCTTTCCTGAGTCTCCATCATCAATAATATCCTTAAAATCCGCCTCACCCAGCAAGGCTTCCACCTGATCTTCCAGCATACCGAAAACAAGCCCGCCGACACCCTTACCCGGAATAAGACAATGCTTTATATTCATTATTTTTCCTGTTTTTTTCACAGATGCTTTTTTATCGAATCCGTGCTAATGGTATATGGTTATTTTCTGCTGTATATTTCATCCTCAGCCGAAAACAAGGTCCTAATAAAACATCTACAATAACCCTATGATTTTACAAATGGAGTCCCATGGCCCTGCTTTCCGCATCCACTGCCCTTACAAGATACCGTGTTGAGGGCAATAAAGAAACCTTATCCCTTGAGACCATAAGAGAAAAAATTAACAATAACCGATTCCCGGAAACAGAAGATCCCGCATCCTTTTTTACCAGCGGATGGACACCTTTCGAATCCCATTATTTATCTGATTTTTCAGAAAAAACAATAATTTTTGGAACCCACCTCCTTTTCTGCCTGCGCATTGACAAAAAATCGGTACCCTCCAGGATACTGAAAAAAATGGTTACCATAGAAACACAGAAGCGTCTTCAGGAATCCGGAAAGGAATTTCTGTCAAAAAATGAAAAAAAAGCACTAAAGGAAGATATTGAAGCCTCCCTTCTGCTCAGGATTCCTGCAACACCCAATATTTATGATATTCTGTGGGATATGGAAGCCGAAGAAGTCTACTTTTTTTCCAGCCAGAAAGCCGCCAATGAAGAAGTGGAAACGCTTTTTTTAAAAACCTTCGGTCTCCATCTTGTCCGGATCTTTCCCTATACGGCAGCCATGTTCAGCAATGAACTCAGTGACATTGAAAAAGATCGTTTTTCAACCTTAAGCCCTGTTCGTTTTTCGGAGTAAAAGAATGCTTGATATTGCCGTTGCATATAATCGTTTCAGTTTTGTTGGTCAGGAATTTTTAACCTGGCTCTGGTTTATATCTGAAACCCAGGATGATATTTTCCAGAAAGTTCATGAAGAAATAACGGATCTGCGCCTTGGAAATCGCATGGTTCTACAAAACCGCTACGGAGATGACCGCATTGAAACCCTCACCATAAAGGGAGATACCGCAGGACTGGAAGAAGCCATGGTAGCCCTGCAGAAGGGGGCTGTTGTCACTGAAATGCAGATCATTTTCACATCAGGAGAGCATGAGTGGAGCCTCACACTGAAGGGGGAACATTTAGGGTTATCCGGATTAAAAACTCCGGAAACAGCATCCATAAAAGAAATTGAAGAGACAGAAGGTGCTGTTATTGAAAAATTCTTTTTAATACATAAGGCCTATGAAATTACAGATAAGCTTTTCATTCATTTTATAAAAATAAGGACAGGAGAAATATGGAACAATACCCTTCTGCTTATGAGGGAGTGGGTAAAAAAATCCAATGAAGGTAAAATTCATACCTGAAAAAGTTATAGACAGGCCATGAACAAACCCTGAAAAAACGCTTAAAATAAAAATTTCATAAATTGTCAGGTTTTAAACAAAGAAAAACAAGTAAACATAAAAGCCTTTTTTTAAACATTTACCCAAAAAAGAAAAAACAGAAAAAAAAGAAAATATTATCAAAAAAAACAAAAAGATAATTCATTTATAAACAAAAAATCGTTCTGCTTATTATTGGTTTTTTATATTTAAAAAAGAATAAAAAACAAAAAATTGTAAAAAGCAAAAAAGGCTGGTAAAAAGAAAAGGTTTTTTTGCAGGGCTTAAAATAATTTTCCATTTGATAAAAAAGCATCAAAAAAACGGAGAAAAAAATGAAGTGCAGGCTGATAAAAAATGAAATATGTGAAGTTCTTGCAAAAATACAGGGAATATCAGGAAGAAAAACCAACCTTTTTATAACCTCTACGGTTCGTCTTACGGGACAAGGGGATGGAACCATTCAGATAGAAGCAACGGATCTTGAAACCGATTTCAGCGGTATCTATCCGGCGGAGGTGGAAGTTCCGGGCAGTGTCTGTATTAATGCTAAAAAATTATATGAAATATTAAAAAGTTATCCTTCCGACACCATTCTTTTAAATGAAATAGAAAACCGTTGGATAGAAATAGGAGAAAACAATCTCCTTTTTCACATTGTGGGGATGAATCCCGATGATTTTCCTGAAATAGGAAAGGATACGGAAACAGAATTGATTGCTGTGGACAGTTTTCAATTTAAAAAACTCATAGAAAAAAATCTATCCATCCCCTCCCAGGCGGATGAAAAAAGAATTTATACCCAAGGGCTTTTTTTTGAATCCCATACGGACGAAGAAGAACAGACCTTTCTGAGGGGAGTTTCCACAGATTCTAAAAGAATGGTTAAATATGACATGCTGTCGGATCATTCCTTTGTTTTTCAGGGAGAAGAAAAATATATACTGATTCCCAAAAAAGGACTTGGTGAACTCCTTAAATTCCTTGATTCTCCCATGCCTGTCAGAATCGGTGCCTTAAACAACCGCTTTGTGGTTGTAAAGGAAAGTGAAATATTTTCCATCACCCTGCTAGAGGGGGGATTTCCCGGCTATCAGGATATCATGAGAAAAGATCCTGATAGTCTTATTGAATTTAAAAGGCAGGAACTGCTCATGAGTCTCAGGAGAATGTCCATTCTCTCCGATGATGATTTCCGGTCCATCATCTTTTCCTTTGAGGAAAACAAACTGACCCTCATGACATCCAATCCTGACCTTGGAGAATCCCATGAGGAGCTTTCCATATCCTATGAAAGAGAACCCTTTGAAGTTGCTTTTAATCCAAAATTTTTCATGGATGCCTTATCTCTGATAGAAGAAGATGATGCCCATGTTTTCATACGGAATAATCAGACACCCTGTATCATTAAAGGAAAGTCTGATTCTTATTTAACATCAGTAATTATGCCAATAAAAATATAAGAATATGACTGAAAATACCTATACAGAAAAAAATATAAAAATCCTTGAAGGCCTTGAAGCTGTCCGGAAACGCCCTTCCATGTACATAGGAAACATCGAGAGCGAAGGACTGCATCATCTGGTCTATGAAGTGGTGGACAACTCCATAGATGAAGCCATGGCTGGTTACTGTGATAAGATACAGATAACCATTCATACGGATAACAGTGTGACTGTGCGGGATAACGGAAGGGGTATTCCTACGGGGATTCACGAAAAAGAAGGTGTCCCCGCTGCGGAAGTGGTTCTGACAAAACTCCATGCCGGGGGAAAATTTGATAATGATACCTATAAGGTATCCGGCGGTCTCCATGGTGTGGGGATATCCGTTGTCAATGCCCTTTCTGACCTTCTGGAACTGACCATCTGGCAGAAGGGCCATGTTTTTTATCAGACCTTTTCAAAGGGCAAAAAAACCTCGGAACTGACCGTTATCGGTGATACGGATCTGCATGGAACTCAAGTGCATTTTAAACCCGATACAACGGTGATGAACACGGATAATTTTATCTATGAAGTTCTGAGCAGACGCATGCGTGAGCTGGCTTTTCTGAATAAGGGCGTAAGAATTATCATAGAGGATGAAAGATCCGATGAAAGGGATGATTTTCATTATGAAGGCGGTCTTCGCTCCTTTGTGGAATATCTGAACCGCCAGCATACCATTCTCCATGATCCTATTTTTATTGAAGGAAACAGAAATGACGTGCAGATAGAAGTGGCTATCCAGTACAATGATTCCTTTAATGAAAAAATTCATTCCTTTGCAAACAATATCAATACCCTTGAAGGTGGTTTTCATCTCAGTGGATTTAAAGGCGCCCTTACCCGTACTCTGAATGCCTATGCCTCCGGTGACCACATACCTAAAAACATGCAGGCAAAAATATCCGGAGAAGATGTTCGTGAAGGTCTGACAGCCATTATCAGTGTCAAAATCAAGGAACCGCAGTTTGAGGGACAGACCAAAACCAAACTGGGCAATTCTGAAGTAAAGGGACTTGTGGAATCCCTTGTCAATGAAAAGCTTAGCCTTTTTTTTGAAGAAAATCCTGCTGTTGCAAGGAAAGTTATTGTCAAGGCCGTTGAAGCTGCCCGTGCCAGGGAAGCAGCCAGAAGGGCAAGGGATCTGGCCCGGAGCAAGGGAGGAATGGCCGACGCCACACTCCCCGGAAAACTGGCTGAATGTCAGTTTTCTGATCCTGCTGAAAGGGAGCTTTTCCTTGTGGAAGGGGACTCTGCCGGGGGCTCGGCAAAACAGGCCAGAGACAGACGGTTTCAGGCAATTTTACCCCTTAAGGGAAAAATACTGAACGTAGAAAAAGCCCGTTTTGATAAAATATTAAAAAGTGAGGAAGTCAAAAATATCATCACTGTCCTGGGTGCAGGCATAGGCCGGGAAGAATTTGATATAGAAAAAATCCGCTATCATAAAATTGTTATCATGACGGACGCGGACGTGGATGGTTCTCACATCCGAACCCTTCTTCTGACTTTTTTTTACAGACAGACACCTGAAATTATTTCAAACGGCTATCTTTATATCGCCCAGCCTCCCCTTTACCGCATTGGAAAAGGAAAGGGAGGGATTTATCTGAAAGATGAAAACGAATACAGCAGGTATCTGCTCAGAAGAATCTGTGATCTGAAACAGGTCCGTGTGGGAGAGGAAGAGCTGTCCCTTAGCTCTGATGATCTCTATGATTTTTTAAGTCAGCTGGATGTTTTTATGATCAATCAGGAAAAACTGCGCAGGCGGGGGTATGAGCCGGAGCTTGTGGATATTCTGCTGGATGAAGGTATCCGGGAAAAAGGGAATTTAAAAAATGAAGAAATCATGACAAAGGTGCATGACCGTCTTCTTGCTTCAGATTATGAAATAAACCAGTTCATGTGGAATGAAGAGCGGGATATTTTTGAGCTGGTTGTAACACCGCCGGAAAGAAAAATTTCCCTCGAAGAAGATTATGCAAGCGTCCGTGAAAAAAAGGCTGTGCGTATTGGCAGAAGCTTTATCTTTTCTCAGGAATATCAGAAATGCGCTGATTTACATATTAAAATTGAGCCATGGAACAGACCGCCTTTTAAAATAAAGGCCAAAGAATCCGTAAATACAGATTCCGTTGATAATTTAAAGGCTTTTTATAAAAAAATAACAGAAGAAGCCAAAAAAGGCATCAATATTCAACGTTATAAAGGTCTTGGAGAAATGAATCCGGACCAGTTGTGGGAAACCACCATGGACCCTGAAAAAAGAAGGCTTTTAAAGGTAAAAATAGAAGATGCCCTTGTGGCGGATGAAATTTTTACCCTTCTCATGGGAGATGAGGTGGAGCCCAGACGGGAATTTATTCAGAACAACGCCCTGGAAGTCACCATGATAGATATGTAAAAATATAAAAATCCCTGTACCATGATGCAAAATGTACAGGGATTTTTGTATGCTAATTAAAATCAGTTTTCAGCAGGTTTTGATTTTGTAATCCTCCTTGTTCCTGCTTTTTTTTCTTTTACCTTGTTTTTTTTCTCCGTTGCTTCCTGCTCCAGGGCGATATTCAGTACATCCACCATTTTATCCACGAAGTGAAACTGTATTTCTTTTTTTATTTTTTTGGGTATTTCCTCCGTATCCTTTTCATTCCACTTTGGAAGAATCAGGGTCTTCATTCCTGCCCTGTGGGCTGCAAGTACCTTTTCCTTGATCCCCCCCACGGGAAGCACTTCACCCCTCAAGGTAATTTCACCGGTCATGGCCAGATTCGGGATGATTTTTCTCTGTGTTGCAAGGGATGTAATGGCTGTCAGCATGGTCACACCGGCTGAAGGCCCATCCTTTGGAATGGCTCCTGCGGGAACATGGATGTGAAGGTCATTTTTTTCAAAAAAATCTTCCGGAATATGAAGTTGCACAGCATCAGACTTTATGAAACTCATGGCAGCAGACACAGACTCCTTCATGACGTCACCAAGCTGCCCTGTAAGTGTCAGCCTGCCCTTACCCTTCATGGCCTTTGTCTCCACCACAAGAACGTCTCCGCCTGCGGGTGTCCATGCAAGACCAACGGCAACTCCCGGAACCTTGATATTGGTATTGACCTCCGAATGAATTTTTTTAGGCCCCAGATAGCGGGGAATATTCATAACATTAATGGCAACGGTTTCAGCCTCTCCTTCGGCGATCCGGCTGGCCACCCCCCTGCACAGGGATGCAATTTCCCTTTCCAGATTTCTTAAACCCGCTTCCCTTGTATAATCTTCAATGATATGGCGCACGGCACCGGTGGTGAAGGTAATCTGGCTGGATGTAATGCCGTGGGCCTTTCTCTGTCTGGGGATGAGATACTTATTGGATATTTTAATTTTTTCATCAAGGGTATAGCCTGAAAGATCAATAACTTCCATGCGATCCCTCAATGCCGGTGGAATGGTATGGATCACATTGGCCGTTGTGATGAACATCACCTTGGAAAGATCAAAGGGTACATCCAGATAATGGTCCACAAAGGAATGATTCTGCTCAGGATCAAGAACCTCAAGGAGGGCTGAAGATGGATCTCCCCTGAAATCATTTCCCAGCTTGTCTATTTCATCGAGGATAAAAACCGGATTATCCGTTCCTGCCCTCCTGAGAGCCTGAACAATCCTTCCCGGAAGTGCGCCCACATAGGTTCTGCGGTGTCCCCTTATTTCCGCTTCATCCCTGACACCACCAAGGGCCATGCGAACAAATTCACGTCCAAGGGCCTTGGCTATGGACCGGCCAAGGGATGTTTTGCCTGTTCCCGGAGGGCCGGCAAAGCAGATGATGGGCCCCTTTGAATCCGGTTTCAGTTTACGGACTGCAAGGTATTCAAGGATACGTTTTTTAGCTTTTTCAAGGCCATAATGGTCATCATCCAGAATTTTTCTGGCTTTTTTTATATCAATGACATCCTCAGTGGAATGATTCCATGGAAGGGATATCATCCAGTCCAGATAGGTTGTGACAACATTGTATTCCGCAGAAGAAGGATGCATTCTGGCCAGTCTTTTCAACTCCCGTTCCGCTTCTTTTCTCGCCTCATCTGGAAGATCCTTTTCAGCAATTTTTGCACGGTAATCATCAACTTCCACACTGCTTTCATCGCTTTCACCCAGTTCGTCACGGATGGCCTTCAACTGCTGCCTGAGATAAAATTCCTTTTGCTTCTGACCCATATCCTCTTTGACCTGGGTCTGAATTTTTGAGCCGATTTTCAATATTTCAAGCTGATAATTGACAATTTTTGTAACTTCCCGAAGCCTTTTTTTAAGATCTGTTATTTCAAGAATCTTCTGTTTTTCTTCATGGGTGGTGTTGATGGTGGAAGTAACCATATCCGCAAGAATACCCGGCTCATCAATGGTTTTTGCCATCTGGAGCATTTCCTGGGGGAGGCCCGGGGATAATTCAACGATCTGTATGTAAAGGTCCATGAGATTGGACATCAGAGCATCAATTTCCTTGCTCTTTGTCTCAGGCTCTTCAATCTGTTTGATACCTGCAATGAGATAAGGGTTTTCAGACTGGTATTTATTAATGGTAAAACGGCTGATGCCCTGTACCAGCAACTGGGTTTTATTGTCTTCACCTTTGGCCATTTTAAGAATAATGGCACCGCAACCGGTTTCATACAGTTCTTCTGGGGTTGTAAAGGTATTGCCCTTGTTCTTTTTTACGGCAACAAAACCAACCATACGGTCTTTTCCCATCACTTCATCAATAAGGCGGATGGACTGCTCCTGACGGACAATGAGGGGTAAAACCATTTTGGGAAAAAGAACGACATCATGAAGGGGCAGTATGGGTAATACTTCGGGTAATTTTTCCTGGCTTAACTCCAGTGACGGCTGCTGCTCCTGCATCGCTCACCTCCGGATATCTTGAAAGTATTTTAGATTAGTCGGACTGGATTTCCACTTTATGGATACCTGTATGATTCTGTTTGCTTAAGTGTATCTCAAGAAATCCGTTACTGTATGAAGCATTGACTTTTTCCGTATCAATGGTTGTCGGCAAAAAAAGAACACGCTCAAAGCAGCCGTAAAAAATTTCTGCCAGTCTGTAGGTGGTATTTTCCATGGCGATATTGCAGTTACGGGTTCCATGGATACGGATGGCTTTATGACTGATTTCTATTTCAAGGTTTTCTTTTTCAACTCCGGCTATTTCCGCAAGAATAATGATTTCATCCTCCGTTTCATAAATATCCATGGGAGGATTCCATCTGCGCTGACCAAGGGAAAACATGGGATTTACAGAACCAAACATGTCAGAAACGGATCTTCCGCAGGAACGGGAATGGTCAAATCCCGAACCAAAACGAATTTTAATGTAATTCATGGAGATCTCCTTCATCAATTGGTACGCATGAATATATAAAAAGCAGTCGGTGCTAAAAAAAGTATGGTCAGGATTGAAAAATACCCATCAACTTTTAAAAAAATATAGTTAGCCTTGTTTGTTTTGCAAGTTTTTTTAAAAAAAATGGTTTGAAAATTAAAAAGGAAGAAATCTGGATACTAAAACGGATAGAGCTGTTTCAACTTTTAAAATGCGGGGCCCCATGGAAAACGAATACATCCCTGCTTTTTCAAGAAGGCTTATTTCAAAGGGAATAAAACCACCCTCGGGGCCAATGGCAAGCACGGAGGCCTTGTTGTGGCATATGGTCAGGGATGAATCCGTATAGGGATGGGCAATGTAACCTCTTTTATTCTGCAATATAAGAGGAAGACGGTCTTCCACAAAGGGTCTGAATCTTTTTTCTATCTGTATTTCAGGTAAAACCGTATCCTTTGCCTGTTGCAGTCCTGAAACAAGCTGTTCGCGAAGGGCTGTTGCAGACAAAAAAGGAGTCTGCCAGTAACTTTTTTCCACCCTGAAGGTATGGACAAGGATAATATGTTTGATTCCTAAAGATGCGATGGCCTGAAGAATACGTCTGAGTACCTTGGGTCTGGGAAGTGCCAGAACAAGTGTTACCGGAACCGGTGGAGGCGGAGGAACAGAGCAGTTAACGGAAAAGAAATCTGCATTCTCATCCCTTCCTGTTAGGATCGCCTCACCCATGGATCCATTGGTTATTCCAACATGGATACTGTCGCCCTTCTGTATTTTCAACACACTCCTTATGTGAACAAGTCTTGAATCAGAAATGCATACCGTATTTTTAGATAAAAAATCTTCTTTGTTTATAAGAATAATATTCAAATAAAACCTTTTTTGGTGTTTATATATGTTTTTGTCTTGACATAAAGAAGGACTGTTTTAAATTGTGTTCAGGCTGGTTTTGGTGCATTGCAAAAAAAGAAAGATTTACATTTCTTGTTCAATATAAGGAGGATAAAATGATTATTAATTTTTTAAAAGGGATTATTACCCGAAATGAATTTATAGAAGAGCATTTTAATTTCTGATTATTTTAAAGCCCCTGCGCAACAGCAGGAATGAAGAATGATTCTTTTATCCATAAATAAAGGGGTGTCCTTTCCAGGGATACCCCTTCTTTTGTTTTAAAAACCTGTTTTGATATCAGGTTCCGGATATTTTTCCATGATTGTTTGTTTGAAGATTTCTGCATTTTTGCCATAAAAAATGAATATGTGGGTTTCCGGTTTCCCATAACGATCAGATAAAACAGATGTAACCAGAAGATCCTCGCCCCTTTCCCAGAAATAAACAGGACCCGGACCTGGTATTTTTACGTTTTCAATGGTTTGTGGCATTCCATGGGTATTTTTAAGGTTGTTGATAACAATATTTCCGTCTCCGGGAAGCCTTAAAAACAATAAAAGGGGCTTGTTGGTATATCTTGAAAAAACAAAACGAATATCACGGAAAGGAATATTTTTCTGATGGGCATAACGGTAATGCAGTTTAATGGTATTGCTTGCTATGGGATCCCGGAGTCTGGGTTTTTCAAAAACAATATCAAAGGCTTCCAAGTCTGGAAAATATTTTGCAAGCCAGCCTCTGTGAACAAAATCCAGATAGACAGGCGTCAGGTTTTCCAGCCTGTGCTGACCAAGAATTCTTCTTAAATCCTTTAACTTTGCCTTTGTAAGGACCGTGTTTTCTCCAACATCAAAAAAAGTAAAACTTTCTGAACTTTTTTGCTCCGCATTTCTTGGTAGTTTTACACTTTTTTGATTTAAAAAAAACATAAGAAAAAAAATACATATAATAACCAGAACGATGAAAAAAAATAAGACTCGATATTTTTCAGATATCAGGTTTTTCATTGATCTATCCTTACTCAAGAGTAGTATTTTTACCTTTTAAGGCCTTGTTTATGAAGAAACCATGTCCGCCAAAATCTTTTTTACCAGTAAACCATCCGCACGTACACCAAAATGCTTCATGACAAGGCCTATACCAGCCGATGGGTGTTGTAAGGAGGTGAAATCCAAATTTTCTTCAATCCATTTTTTTATTTCATATTCATCTGCAGGTTTTGGAATATATTCTTGTAAAATCTCAATAAAATCAGAAGTCGTTTCTTTTTTTGCATCCAGCAGTATTTTTTCTGACTTTATAAGACCCCGTATCAGACCTGTAACATCTTCATTTGTTATTTCCTCATTTTTTTTGCATCTAAAACTTTTTTTTCCGGATTCAAGGATTATAGGAACTGTTAGTTTGGGAAACTCACTGATAATCATGCGAAGTGCATCACGAATATGATCCTCTTTCTGTTTCATGGCCACTTTGATGTCTTCTCTGATTTTTTCTGAAAGATTTACAGGACATTCGGGGGTCCATCCGTATTTTTTTTCCATTTATGTTTTTCCTTAATTATTTTTTTATTCTGATAAAAGAATATTTGTATATATTAATAAAATTTATTTTTCGCTCGATGTAGCTAAAAATGCCTGATTCTTGTAATTATGTTTGAAAAAAGTTGAAATTTTGCCGGGTGCATTTCGATTCTATTCGTATGTGTTAACCTGGCCAAATCATCAGGTATGGTGATTATAATAACATTTTTCAGATATTATTTACCTGTTAAGGGTAGTTTTATCCTCTTTTGGTGTGTTTTCAACGGAACTTATATTCTGGCAGTGCATCTGTTTTCTTGAATAACAGCGAAAGCGGGATGCGCAAAGACCTTAATAAATCCTGATCTTATTTGAAATAAAAATATGAAAAATATGCATAAAAATCTTCTTTTTGTGAAGAAAATTTTTGTGATAATTTTTTCATCTTCATATAAAAAACGGCTTTATCCGAAAGGGAGTTAGCCGTTTTCGATTCTTTATTTAAAAATAAGGAGTAAAAAATCAGGGTTGCAGAGCACGCTCTGCATCTTCGTTACTGCTGTAAAAGTTGGGTTTCACCTGTTGCTGCTGCAAGCTTTTTCCCAGTTCCTCTCTTAGGGAAGCACTGGTGGTATAACGGGTTACGCCCGCATAAAAGTGTTCCATCAGGCGATTGACCATATTTGTATAATTTTGCATAAGGTCTTGTTTTATATTAAAATTTTCATAATTTACAATGGCATCTACACGTTTGTCAAGGTGGGAAAGCTGCTCTGCAACAAGAAACTCAATGCGGTGGATGTCCCTTTCACTGTCAATACTGTAGTTTTCAAAATTTACATAAAAACGATTTTTTTCAGGATCATAGCTAAAACGTTTTTCCAGTTTTTTTTCTTCGGCAGGATTTGTCATTTGGACCTCTCTCTTATGAAGGGTATTTTTGACGGGTACCGGAAACGGCACCGGGCGGGAAAAGGATTTATTCCATATTAAACATAAGGCAGCTTATGGAGCAAGTATTTTTGAATATTTTTTTTAATATGGAAGTGAATATACATGGAAAAATAATAACATCATATTTTTTTATTTTATAAATAGAAAACGTTCATACATTTCTTTATGAAAGCCAACGATAAGCGTATGATTAAAAGAAAGGGCTGGAGCCCTCAGATTACCTCCCGGACCTTTAATTTTGTCTGTAAAAAGTTTTTTTTCTGAAATTGTATTATTGAATATGTAAAATTTTTTTCCTGAAGAAACGGCAATGGTTTCTATTGTTTCGAGAATTTTTTCTAACTGATCGTCTCCTATTTTATTTTTTCTGGCGTCCTCAATTTCCATAAAAGTCATATTGTTTTCCCCGATCACGTCGAGGGCTTTCTGACAGGTTTTTCAGCCTTTACGGATGTAGGCCCATGGAATGGTATTCATCAAAATAACTCCTATGCTTTATTTTTCTGTTTATCCGGGTCTGTTTTTTCCTGTCTGATGGAAAATTCCGGCTTGAGAAGACTCATATTTTTCATGGTCTGTTCCCAGAGGGTTTTTCCAACATCACCACCAGGAAAAACGATTTTCATAAGTTCTTTCGGATCCTGAGCGGCTTTGACTCTTGCCTGAAGATCCTTCATAACTTCTTCATGAAAATTTCTCACATCCGGAAGCCCCATGGCTTCACGGATTTCTTCGGGCGTTGCTTCAATGGTGATATTTATTTTCATCGTTACTCCTGCATAATGACGGACCCGATATGAAAGATCCGTTTTTTTAAAGTCATTTGTAACTGTTCAGCACAGTTTTTCATATCATACCTGCAAGACAGATGCACAGGCTCCAGGCTATTTGCCCGTGTCGCAATCCGGCACTCAAGCTGAAAAACTCAAGCCCTTTACGGGAGCAGAAATGCCTATGGATCTTGAGTGCCGGATTCGGGAGCTTCTTGCCCTGTGCGGAAGCGGCAAAAACTCTCCGCCACAGGCAGGATAAGCTTTTTGATTACCATGGCAGGCTTAAGTACGCTGCCTTTGTGGCGGCTCAGACAGTTTGCCGCTTTTATAGCACTCAGGCACTCAAGCCTGAAAAAACTTATTATTTTTATAGCAGGCTTTAGGTTGCTGGCTTGAGTGCCGGAATCCGAAACGATTGCAATGTCACTTTCAAATAGCCTCGGAGCCTTGCAACAGTACGAAGCTGCTGCAATGACAGCATTGGCAGTTCGAAATAAATTGTGCTGAATAATTACAGTCATTTTAGATAAAAAGGGATAAGAAAAATTAACAAAATATTGCAATATACCAGATGTATGTACAATATAAACAGATTTTTAATGTATTGGTTTCAATATATGGTGTTGTCTGCGTTTTTCAGAGTCCATTGGCTCTTTAAAAAATCATAACATGGGATAGTCCTGTATGCAGCTTTATTTTTTTAAAAATAATTTTTTTTTGTTTTCCGGTAATTATTTTTTTTATTTTCTGGTTCTTGGTGTTTATTTCCCATATTTTCCCCTCTATTGCCATTATGCTGGTTTTTCAGAAAATCAGATAGGCATAATAACCGCCTTAAAAACATTTTCTGCTATTTTTTTTCCGCTGATATGGGCATGGATTGCCGATCGTTTTCATATGCACCGGAGTGTTTTTTTATTGTGTCATTTCAGTTCTTTTATTTTATGGGGTTTCTTTTTTTTAACAGAATCTTTTTTGATGATGCTGCTGATTATGCTTGTATATGGTCTTTTTCACTCACCTCTTATTGGTTTTACGGAAGCCTTTACCGTTGGTTTTCTGGGAGGAAAAAAATCTGGATACGGGAATATCCGTTTATGGGGCTCCGTGGGCTTTATTATTGCCGTATGGGGCTGTGGTATTGCGCTGGATTTTCTGTCCCCCTCAATTGTGCTCTGGCTTGTTTTTTCAGGAAGTCTTGCGGGTGCATGGCTTGCCGTTTATACGCCTGTAAAAAAGAACAGTAATGTCCGGATTTATAAAAAAGATATCATCCGTCTTTTTTCCGGAAACAGTATGGTATTTTTACTGGTCACCTTTATTATGCTCATGAGTCATGGTGTTTATTACGGATTCTTTTCCATTCATCTTTCAAAAGCAGGGTTTTCAGGTAATTTCATCGGCTTTGTGTGGGCCATGGCCTCCATTGCAGAAATTTTTGTAATGCTTGGATCCAGATACCTGTTTTATTATTTTTCTTTAAAAAGCCTCATCCTTTTTTCTTTTGCGGCAGCTGTTCTTCGATGGTGTCTGCTTGCTTTTTCCATTGATCCCATGGTTATTGTTTTAAGCCAGCTTTTACATGCAATTACCTATGGCGTTTTTCATATGACCACGATTCTTTATATGGATATTCTTGTGGATGCTGGTGCTAAAACCATAGGGCAGACCGTTCTGAATGCCAGCTCCTATGGCCTTGGACTGATGGTTGGATACCTGGTTGGAGGTATGGGGTTTGCCGCTTTAGGTTCTGATATGTTTCTGGTCAGTGCCATAATGGCTTTTTCGGGAGGGGTACTGGCCATGGGCTTGCATTCTCTGAAAATTCATTCCAGTCAAGGCGGTACCCGGTAAAAATTTGTTAAATTATTAGAACTTTACCGGGTACTTTTTTATTTTAAAAAATGTTCCATCAGTTCAGATCGTGTCAGTATGGCGGAAGCATCGGAGATATGCTGACGTATATTATCCATACCCCCCTCTTCCCTGTCCACCAATACAATAACCTTGCAGACATCAAGGCCTGTTTCCATGGCTCTGTTGATGGCTTTGATGGTAGAGCCACCGGTTGTTGCAACATCATCTATGATTACCACCCTGTCACCGGGATTTACATCCCCTTCAACCCAGCGGATAAGACCATGATCTTTCTGCTCTTTGCGTATGGAAAAAGCCTGCAGTGGTTTACCCTTCAGGCCCGAGGCAAAGGCTGTGGCCATGGCTACGGGATCTGCGCCAAAGGTGAGTCCGCCTATGGCATGAACAGAACTGTTCTCCAGTTCTTCCATGATGAGATGGCCAATGAAAAACATTCCTTGGGGATCAAGGGCCGTTGGTTTGCAATTGATGTAAAAATTGCTTTTTTTTCCTGAAGCAAGGGTAAAACTGTCCGTTTCTGATACCTTAACGGATTTTTTACATAAAAGATCGATCAGTGCTTTTTTCATGTCAGAAGGACTTTTGGGCAACTCTGTTGGATTCATGGGACGTCTTTTTCCGTGTGTTTTGATTTTATTATTGGAATTCAGTTTGTTATGACTGAAAACATGAAAAAGCAGGGGGAATGTCAGCAAACAATAAAGGTTAAGCAGCGTAACGCCAAACCTCTGCCGGATTGAAAGAAGTCTTGGGGTTTGGGGATCCGGCAGTGGTTTGCGGCAGAAAAAACTGTTGGTCAGCACTTTCCGCAGATTTTTTTATACCACGAAGGTCTGAGAAGGGTCAATAAAGGGACTTTTTGTTTTGTTTTTATGTAATTATTCAGCACAGTTTATTCTGAACTGCCAAAGCTGTAGTTGCAGCAACTTCGTACTATTGCAAGGCTCCGTGGCTATTTGCAAGTGACATTGCAATCGTTTCGGATCAGAGCTTTGCTGGCCTGTGCGAAAGAAGCGGCAAACTGTCTGACCCGCCACAAAGGCAGCGTACCAAGGCCTGCTATGGTAATCAAAAAGCTTATCCTGCCTGTGGCGGGGAGGTTTTGCCGCCTCCGCACAGGGCAAGAAGCTCCCGAATAAGATTGCGTCACGGGCAAATAGCCTGGGGCCTGTACATCTGTCTTGCAGGTATGGTACTTGGAAAACTGTGCTGAACAGTTACGTTTTTATTGAGGATATTTTAAAATTGAAATGGAAAGAAAATTTTTTTATAAAAAGATAAGAAACGGAAGTAGTTGAAAAATTTTTGATTTGTGTTGGCTTCAGGTATAAAAAGGGCTTGTGGTATTGAAAATAAAAATATGATAATAAAAAAATAAACTGAATTATTTCGTCCGTTGGTGCATCTGGAATCTTTTATGGACAGATCAGAATATATAATCCAAAATGATTCCCAATTCTTTTCCTTGTTATTTTAATAATGATCTGCTCTCTTTTTTATCCAACCCTGTGAAAAAGGGATGTTTCCCTCCATGACAGACCCTTCTAAAAATATGATTGTCCGGATGTTTGATGTTTATAAGGCCTACGGAAAAACTTCTGCCATTAAAGGTGTTTCCCTTGAGGTGGCTTCCGGCGACATTGTTTTTATTACTGGCCCCAGCGGTGCCGGAAAATCAACCCTTTTAAAACTGATATACAAGGCGGAAGTGGCCACTCAGGGTCAGATTATTGTGGATGGTATGAATCTTTCACGTATCGGATCCCGTCAGCTTCCTGAGCTGAGAAGGCGCCTCGGGGTTATTTTTCAGGATTTTAAACTCATTGCCGGACGCAGTGTTTTTGATAATGTTGCCCTGGTTCTGGAAGCCGCCGGTGAAAAACCTAAAATAATAGAAAAAAAAGTAATGAGCGTTTTAAGAACCGCAGGTATTGAAGAAAAGGCCCGGGTTTTTCCCCCTTCCCTTTCCGGCGGTGAACAGCAGCGTGTGGCGGTATCCAGAGCCGTTGTTGGCTCTCCAAGGCTGATTCTGGCGGATGAACCCACAGCCAGTCTGGACCCGGATTCTGCGGAACAGATCATGCAGCTTCTTGAAACCTTCCATGCACGGGGAGCTACCCTTGTCATTGCAACCCATAACCGGCGTATTATTTCCCGGCTGAAAGGCAGAGAAATCCGCCTTGAAAGGGGTTGTGTAAAAACACAGGAAATTTCCTCTGATCATGAAGTGGAGGAAAACCAATGAAGGATCTGTGGATACGGCATTTCCGTCATGCCCTGAAGGATATGAGAAGCCACCGTTTTTTACATGGAATAACATGGATAACCATTGTTTTATCCATTATCCTTTCCGGTACATTTACGCTTTTTGCTTCCAATGCCGCTGATGTTATTTCCTCATGGAGAGCCGGTGTCCGTATTTTGGCCTATCTGGAAGAAGGTCATACGGAGCAGGACCGTCTGCGTATTCATAATATCCTGAAAGAAAACAATCTGATTTCTGATGTCCGTTTCATATCGAAAACTGAAGCCCTTGAATCCTTACGAAGCCGTATGCAGAGACATTCCGCCGTATTTCAGAACCTGCCCGAAAATCCCCTCCCCGATGCCTTTGAGCTGAGGGTACGGGTGGAAGGCAACAGCTGGGACACAGTGGAAGAGGTGGCCCTGTATGTTGAAAAAATAAAAAACATTGAGGATGTGGAATATGGTGGTCAGTGGGTAGGACGTTTTCTTAAGGTGATTGCCATGCTGCGTCTCGCTGCTCTGGGAATGGGAAGCCTTTTTTTTCTTATTTCGGTTTTTATTGTGGCCAATACCATCCGCCTTGCATTCTATTCCCGCAAGGAAGAGGTTGAAATCATGCGTCTTGTGGGAGCGGAAGAGGGATTCATCAAGGCACCCTTTTATATTCAGGGCCTGATTCTGGGGTTTTCCGGAGGCCTTGGGGGCATGCTGATTCTTTTTCTGACCTATATAACCCTTACCTTCAGGATGGATGCAACCTTTACCGCCCTGGCCTTTGATTTTTCTTTTTTACCACTGCACACCGTTGCGGTTATGGTTGGTGTTTCCACCCTTATCGGATGGATGGGGGCCTATCTTTCCTTTCGGCAGGAAGTGGTTGAATGATGGTCCGGCTCTGTTTTTTTATTTTTTTGGTATATTTGATCAGCCTGTCTTCTGCCCTTGCCCATGACATGGTTCGTGTGGAAGTGGACCGTCTGAATATGCGCAGTGGGCCAGACAGAAATACTCCCGTAGTCATGGTTCTGTCCAGGGGCGACAGGGTTCGTATTCTTGGTGAAAGGGATGGGTGGGTACGGGTTATTTCCGGAAATAATGAAGGGTATCTGAGGGACAGGCCTGTTTATATAAAAAGAATATCATCCGCTAATCAGGAAATGGACAGCGTAAAAAAGGAAAGGGAAGAGGTTCTTTCAAGGATACAGGAACAGCAGAGTCTGCTGAGCCGTTACAGACAAAGGGAAACCAATGTTATTGCAGGTCTGAATGCCATTGATAAAACCCTCAATGAGGTGGGTGCAAGACTTGCCTCCATTCGCAGGGAGCAGGATAAACTCCTTGAGCAGCGCAGGCAGACCAGGGAGATGATTGCTGAACTGAAAAAAGAAAATACGGAAAAAAAAGAGGTGGTGGCAAAGCGGCTGACAGCCCTTTACAAGCTGGAAGGAACGGGCCGCATGGCTTTGCTCACCTCAACGGATAGCATCTATGAATTTTCTGTCCATAAAAAAGCCCTGGAAAAAGTTCTGCAGATGGATGATCGTATTCTTATGGAGCAGGTTCAGCGCATTCAGGAATTCAATCTTTTATCCGAACGCCTGAATAAGGAAGAAGAACGTATTGCCGATGCCGCACAGAGGGCTGCGGATCAGCAGCGCATTCAGAGGGCGGAAAAGGAAAAAAGGAAGAATCTTTTAAATGATATCCGTACAAAACAGCAGCATGGCCTTGCTGCCGTTGCGGCACTGGAAGAGGTTAAAGGAAAGCTGGATCAGACCATTGAAAGGCTTTCCCGAAGAAAAGCAACACCTTCCCAGCCATCCGGGCCCTTTGAAAAATTCAAGGGCTTGCTTGATATGCCCGTGAACGGTACAATCATTTCCCGTTTTGGGTACAGAAGAAATCCGGAACTCAATGTACAGACATTCCAGAGCGGTATTGGCATAAGGGCAGATCGCGGAGAACCTGTCCGGGCATTTTTTTCAGGTACCGTTATTTTTGCGGACTGGTTCACAGGGTACGGAAATATGATGATTCTGGATCATGGGGATCATTACTATTCGGTCTATGCCCATGCCGAAGAGCTTTTTAAAAAAACAGGGGACAGTGTGAACCGCAATGAAGTCATTGCCACTGTAGGGGATGCGGGCTCCCTTTCCGGATCCATGCTGCATTTTGAAATACGCAGGCAAGGAAAACCCATAGACCCTATGCTGTGGGTCAAAAGCGGCTAAACCATAATAAACAGGATAAAAAACTGGTTTTTTTAAAGTCAGGTATCCTCCCAAGGAGTTCTCATGCCTTTTAAAATGTCAAGAGCACGTTATATTCTGGCGGCAACAGGTATTGCCGTTCTCATGATTCTGGGTTCCGCCGGTTTTCACAAAACGGTTTTTGCAAGGGGAAGTGCAGAGACTTATAAGGGACTTAAGGTTTTCAGTGATGTTATAGAAGAAATCGAAGCCAATTATGTGGATGAGGTAAAGACCGAAGACCTCATTAAAAAAGCCATTCAGGGCATGGTTGGCAGCCTTGATCCCCATTCGGCATTTCTTCCGCCCGAAGCCTTTGAGGATCTTCAGACCGATACCAAAGGCGAATTTGGCGGTATCGGTATTGTCATTACCACCAAGGACGGACTTCTCACGGTTGTTTCGCCCATCGAGGGAACACCGGCCTTTAAGGCTGGAATAGAAGCGGAAGATGTGATTGTGGAAGTGGATGGTGAATCCACCAAAGACATGATGCTCTGGGAAGCTGTAAAAAGGATGCGTGGCCCCAAGGGAGAAGCCGTAGAAATAAAGATTTTCCGTAAAGGCCTTTCCGATCCCCTCGAATTTACGCTGATACGGGACATGATTCCCATAGAAAGTGTGCGCTATGCGGTTCTTCGGCCCGGATACGGTTATGTCTGGGTAACCAATTTCCGTGAAAATACAACGGATGATCTGAAAAAAGCTCTTCAGATCATCAAACAGGAAAACAGCCTGAAAGGTCTGGTGCTGGATCTCAGGGCCAACCCCGGTGGTCTTCTGGATCAGTCTGTTTCAGTCGCGGATCTCTTCCTTGACGGAGGAGATATTGTTTCCATACAGGGAAGAAAAAGGGCGAATCCTCAGGTATTTCGGGCGAAAAGAAGGGGTACGGAACCCGCTTATCCCATGGTTGTTCTGATTAATTCGGGCAGTGCCAGTGCCTCAGAAATTGTGGCAGGAGCCCTTCAGGATCATAAAAGGGCAGTTATTCTGGGCACAACTTCCTTTGGTAAAGGCTCCGTTCAGACAGTGCGGCCTTTAAAAGACGGATATGCCCTGAAATATACCATTGCCCGTTATTATACCCCCCTTGGCAGATCCATTCAGGCAGAAGGTATTGTGCCGGATATCCGGGTTCCCCATCTGATCCTTGAAGAAGATAAAAAAGAAGAAGACCGTTTTTTCCATGAGCGGGATCTGAAAAACCATATTGACGGAAAGGGTCTTTCAGACTCTGAAGGCGTTTCAGAAGAAAAAAAGGAAATAGTTTCTTCGGGCCTGGATTTAAAAAAGCTCATGAGAGATCAGCAGGTACAGAGGGCGCTGGATATTCTGATTGGTTATAGTATTTTTGATAAAAAATAAGATGATTTAAAAGGTATCCATATTTTTTTCATTTAATAAAAACATTGGTTCTTCCGAATCAGGATGAGATGAATAAAAACCGCCGCATGATCTGCGGCGGTTTTTTCTGTATCCTTGAAGGGCCAAATATATAAAGCGATTTTTGTATGACCAAAAAAAAAATAACAAAAACCGGTGAAAAAAAGAAAGCAGCAGGAAAAACCGGAGCCAGAAAATCCCCTGCAAAGAAGGCTTCCGCTTCCAAAGGTAAAAAGAGTTCTCCTCCTTCTGAAACCAATCAGGGCCCCATGGCACTTTTACTTCTCCTGATTCTTGTGGTGGGAACAGGGTTGGCAGCCCACCTTTTTTTTAAGCCGTCCCAGAGGGATGTCTCCCTTAAAGGGGATAAAGATATTTCCTCTCCCCTCTCCCGTATTCATAAAGAACCAAGGGTTATCAAGCCGGAAAAACCAGTCTTAACCATTGAAAAAACATTAAAAAAACCGGAAATAATCCGTCAGGAGGAAAAAAGCATTCCCACCTACGAGGTGTTTCCCAAAAAGGAAGTGGAAAGGGAGAGGGTCCAGCCTGTAAAGGAAAAAAGGCCTGACCAACCGGTGGTTGCCATTATTATCGACGATATGGGCTATGATCCTGCCATTGCCGAAGCCTTTATGGCTCTGGACATTCCCCTGACTTTTTCCGTCCTTCCCCACAGTCCCCATGGTGTGAGAATAGCAAACAGGGCCCATGAAAGGGGGTATGAAGTGATGCTGCACCTTCCCATGCAGCCCGTGGAATATCCCCGTATCCATCCGGGACCGGGTGCTTTGTTCCTTTCAATGGAGCCTGACGAACTGATAGAGACTTTAAGGCATAATCTCTCGGCCATTCCCCATATCCGGGGTGTAAACAACCACATGGGCTCCGCCCTTACGGCATCGGAATCCCATATCAATCAGATTTTTACGGTGTTAAAAAAAGAAAATCTGTTTTTTATTGACAGCAGAACAGCCGCAGACAGCCGGTGCCGCCCCTCTGCCAGAATGTTTCAGCTTCCCTTTGCCGAAAGGGATGTTTTTTTAGATCATATCCAGCATAAAGATGCCATAAAAAGGGAGCTGGACCGGCTTTTTCGCATCGCAGACAAGCATGGCAATGCTCTGGGTATCGGTCATCCCCACAGGGTTACCCTGGAAGAACTTCAGCGGGTACTTCCCGGGGTGAAGGACAGATACCGCTTTGTTTATGCCTCTGAATTTGTGGCCTTTGTGGAGTAAAGGAAAAAAAATGAAACGCATGACGGTTCAGGAAATGCTGTCTTTCAAGGAAGAACGGATGGAAATCCGTATCATGGGATGGGTTCGGACCCGGAGAACGGGCCGGGAACTTACTTTTATTGAAGTCAATGATGGCTCCTGTCTTGCCAGCCTTCAGGTTGTGGTGGAGGCTTCCCTTCCCTTTTATGAAGAAATGAGCCGTATCACAACGGGCAGTTCTGTCTGTGTTACCGGAGATCTGGTATCGTCGCCCGCAGAGGGTCAGGCCTTTGAACTGAAAGCCAGAGACGTGCAGGTTTATCAGAGGGCTCCGGAGTCCTACCCTTTACAGAAAAAAAGACACAGCGATGAATTTCTGCGCAGCATTGCCCATCTGCGTCCCAGAACCAACAAATACGGAGCCATGTTCCGCATCCGATCGGAGATGGCCTTTGCCGTTCATCATTATTACAGAAAAAAGGGGTTTTCCCTTCTCCATACCCCCATTCTTACGGGTTCGGACTGCGAGGGTGCAGGAGAACTTTTTTCCGTTACTGCCGGTGAAAAAGGTGAGGCTTTTTTCGGAAAACCTGCCCACCTCACCGTATCCGGGCAACTATCCGCAGAGATGTTTGCCCTGGCTCTGGGCAGGGTATATACCTTTGGCCCCACTTTCCGGGCGGAAAACTCCAATACATCCCGCCATGCTGCGGAATTCTGGATGGTGGAGCCTGAAATGGCCTTTGCGGATCTTGATGATGCCATGGATCTTGCGGAGGATTCCCTGAAATTTCTCGTATCCTGGGTGATGGAGCATTGCAGGGAAGATCTCTCCCTCTTTACCCGCTTTGTGGATAAAGACCTTGCAGGGGTTCTGGAACGCATCATCAGCGAAGACTTTGCCCGCATCACCTATACGGAAGCTGTGGATCTGCTCCTGAAAAAGGGATCGGGTTTTGAGTTTCCCGTGGTATGGGGGGAGGATCTGAAATCGGAGCATGAACGGTTTCTTGCGGAAAATATTTTTTCAAAGCCCGTTATTCTTTATAATTATCCCAAAAATATCAAGCCCTTTTATATGCGCCTCAATGATGATGAAAAAACGGTGGCAGCCATGGATCTTCTGGTTCCCCGCATCGGAGAGCTGATGGGCGGAAGCCAGAGGGAAGAAAGGGAGGATATTCTGGCCATGAGGATGGATGCCCAGAATCTTTCACGGGAAAGTTATCACTGGTATCTGGAGTCAAGACGCTGGGGTTCGGTGCCCCATGCGGGATTCGGTATGGGATTTGAACGCCTTCTTATGCTGGTAACGGGTGTGTCCAATATCCGGGATGTTATTCCTTTTCCAAGAACACCCGGAAATATTGAATTTTAAATTGAAAGTAACTGTTCAGCACAGTTTTCCAAGTACCATAGCTGCAATACAGACGCACAGGCCCCAGGCTATTTGCCCGTGACGCAATCTTATTCGGGAGCTTTTTGCCCTGTGCGGAAGCGGAAAAAACCCCCCGCCACAGGCAGGATAAGCTTTTTGATTACCATAGCAGACCTCAGCACGCTGCCTTTGTGGCGGCCCAGACAGTTTGCCGCTTCTTTCGCACAGGCCTGCAAAGCTCTGATCCGAAACGATTGCAATGTCACTTGCAAATAGCCACGGAGCCTTGCAACAGTACAAAGCTGCTGCAACTACAGTATTGGCAGTGCGGAATAAACTGTGCTGAATAATTACAATTCTGATTACTACCCTGACTCAGCCACAGTTTGCTGGTCAGGTTGTTGTCAGGCCTATGGTGCGGGCTTTAACACGGGCAGGCGCAAGGCCTGCCCCTACGAATGGTTTTTAAAACCCTGTTTTGTGTAGGGGCACCCTTTACGGGTGCCCGCTAACATGCGTAAAATCTGGTCATATAATTTCCATGGTGAAGGTTAATATGGCTGAAAGACAGTGGTAATCAGAATTACAATTGAAAAAAATAAGGCAGCTTATCCGTATCTGAAGGAGAAGCTGCCGGTTTTTTAAAGGCTGTGGTTTTCCGGCAGAATTTCTGTCCAGTACCCATCCGGATCCGCAATAAAGTAAATGCCCATTTCCGTGTTTTCAAAGACCACACATCCCATTTCCCTGTGTTTTGCAAGGGCGGCTTCGTAATCTTTTACGGAAAAGGCCAGATGAATCTCATTGTCTCCCAGATTATAGGGTTTTTCCCTGTCCCTTAACCAGGTGAGTTCCAGTTGAAAGGGTGTGGTTTTATCCCCGAGATAAACCAGTTTGAAACTCCCGTCTTCCGGCGCATACTCTCTGACAATTTCAAGATCCAGCGCTTTTTTGTAAAAATCCAGACTTTTTTCAAGGTCAAATACGGTGAGGTTGGCGTGAAGCCAGGTAAAGGCACCCATGGATAACTCCTTTTTTTATACTGTTAAAGGGCATAATCTGAACCGGTTTCTATGTATTCTTAAAGGAAAAATAAGTCAAAGATCTTGTTTTTTTGTAATTATTCAGCACAATTTATTTTGAACTGCCAATGCTGTAGTTGCAACAGCTTCGTACTGTTGCAAGGCTCCGTGGCTATTTGCAAGTGACATTGCAATCGTTTCGGATCAGAGCTTTGAAGCCCTGTGCGAAAGAAGCGGCAAACTGTCTGAGCCGCCACAAAGGCAGCGTGCTCAAGTCTGATATGGTAATAAAAAATCTTATCCTGCCTGTGGCGGGGAGGTTTTGCCGCTTCCGCACAGGGCAAGAAGCTCCCGAATAAGATTGCGTCACGGGCAAATAGCCTGGAGCCTGTGCATCTGTCTTGCAGGTATGATATGAAAAAGTGTGCTGAACAGTTACGTTTTATTTATCATATCTGCTCTCTTGTGATAAAATCAGTGGTTTATCCGGATATGGACGTAAGTGCCTCCGGATGAATACCATGGCATTATGGCATAAAGCATTCACCTTTGATAAGAAATCCGTTCGGGGTAAAAAATGATATCATTAAGAACATATGGCCTGATGGCCCTTGTTGTGCTTTTTCTGCTGGCTTCCTGTGCAACAAAGGCACCGGAACCTTCTTCAAAGCCTGCCGGGCAGCGGCCTTATAAGGTTTTTGGAAAATGGTATTATCCCATTCCCGATGCTTCCGGTTATCGTGAAAGGGGTATTGCTTCCTGGTATGGTTCGAAATTCCATGGAAAAACCACGGCCAACGGGGAAAAATACAATATGCATGCCATGACGGCGGCCCATAAAACCCTGCCCTTTGGTACCCTTGTTGAGGTGAGATGTATAGAAACGGGGAAAAAAGTACAGGTTCGCATCAATGATCGCGGGCCCTTTGTCCGGGGAAGAATCATTGACCTTTCCTATGCTTCAGCCAGAGCCATCGGTCTGGACAAAAAGGGGGTGGGGCCCGTGGAGGTCAGGGCACTGGCTTCGGAAAGCCGAAGGCCAATAGATTTGAAAAAGGGTGTTTTTGCCGTTCAGCTGGGTGCCTTTACTGAAAAAAATAATGCAGATCGTCTTGCGGCAAATTTGAAAAAAGAAGGACACCGTACCCGTATCCTTAGCCACAGACAGGACGGTACTGTTTTTTACCGTGTCCGTGTAACAGGATATACGGATCTTTCTGAGGCAAAAAAAGCGGAGAATCACTTCCGCAACAAAGGGTATGAAGGTGCCATGACGGTTGCTGAATGAAGGAAAAAATGGTGAAAAAAGATTGTGGAAAAGGGGTTGTTTTTCTGGACAGGGATGGTGTTATCAACCGGGATTCTCCGGATTATATCCGCTCTGTATCTGATTTTCATTTTATCCCCGGCAGTGCCGAAGCCATAGGAAAACTTTTTGCAGCCGGTCTGGATGTGATTCTGATCACCAACCAGTCTGTCATTAACCGGGGATGGGTGACGGAAGAAAAATTATCAGATATTTTTCAGCATCTTTGTCAGGGTGTGGCGCTTTTTGGTGGAAAAATAAAAGATATCTTTTATTGTCCCCACAGACCCGATGAGGGATGTTCATGCAGAAAACCCGGCCCCGGTCTTTTTTTTCAGGCGGAAAAAAAGCATGGTATGGATCTTTCCGAAAGTATCATGGTAGGAGACAGTGCCAAGGACATGCAGGCGGCAGAAGCCGCAGGTGTGGGAAGAAAAATTCTTGTAAAAACAGGAAACGGCCAGAAGGATATGGCCTTTTTAAAAAAAAACGGACCCCTGCCCGATTATCTGGCAGAAGATCTGGCAGATGCCGTTGACCGGATTCTTTCCGGATCTGTTTTTTCCTGTAAAAAATACTGAAACGGTTGGATTTCAATGATTGTTCTTCAGGGAAGACTGGACAGTATCCGATTCTCAAATCCTGAAAACGGATACACTGTGGCCCGCTATACACCGGATGGTTATCAGACGGAAATAACCATCGTGGGAGTTCTTTCGGGCGTGCGTGCCGGTGAAACCCTGCGCATTGAAGGTGAATGGGAAAAGCATGTAAAATTTGGGGAACAGTTCCGCATTCTTCAGTTTGAAGTGATTCTTCCGGATACGGCCCGGGGAATCCGCCGCTATCTGGCATCCGGGGTTGTTCCCGGCGTGGGAGCAGGGATGGCGGAAAAACTGGTGGCCTATTTCGGTACCCATACCCTTGAAATACTGGACAGCAGCCCTGAGCGTCTTGAGGAGGTGCCGGGCATAGGAAAATCCAAAGCCAGCGTCATTGCCAAAGCCTGGAAGTCCTACCATGCCATACGAACCCTCATGGCCCTTATGGCCAGAATCGGTGCCTCCCCTTCTTCGGGGGCTAAAATTCTGCATACCTATGGAAGCGAAGCCCTGCAGCTGGTGCAGGAAGATCCCTACCGCATCTGCCGGGAAATACCGGAGGTTCCCTTTGAGGTGGCGGACCGTCTGGGTCTGGCTGCGGGAATGGAAAAGGATGCCAGTTCCAGAATCAGTGCCGGTCTTTTACATGTTCTGGAAAGGGCCGGATACTCAGGCCATGTTTTTTTGCCGGAAAGGGAGCTTTTAAACAAAGCTTTGCGTCTTCTGGGAGGAAACCGGGAAAAGCTGGCAGAGGCCCTTTCCTCTATGGAAAAGGAAAGGGTGATTGTGGCCGAAGAGGGAAAAGAGCAGCGCCACATTTATCTCTCAGATATGCATGGTGCTGAAGCGGGAATCGGTTTGCGGCTTTCAGCCATGCTCAGCATTCCTTCTCCTGATAATATGAGGCCGGATCTGTCTTCCCTTGAGCTCTCGGTACTGAAGGGGCTGGCCATCCGCCTTTCCGAAGAACAGCTCAATACCCTTTCCCGTCTTCTGGAGCATCGGGTGGCCATCCTCACGGGGGGGCCGGGTACGGGAAAAACCACCCTGATACGGAGTATCTGTGCCGTTATGGGGGAAAGGGGAGCAAGAATTCTTCTGGCCGCACCCACGGGAAGGGCTGCCCGAAGACTTGCCGAAGTTACCGGCCGCAAGGCCCTGACCCTGCACCGTCTGCTGAAATACAATCAGATGGAAAGCCGGTTTGAAATGAACAGGGATCATCCCCTGGATCTGGACATGCTCATTGTGGATGAAGCTTCCATGGTGGATATTCTTCTCATGTTTCACCTGCTTTCTGCCGTACCCGTCAATGCAAGGATACTCTTTGTCGGGGATGTTTCCCAGCTGCCTTCCGTTGGCCCCGGCAATGTGCTGGCGGATCTGATCAGCTCCGGAAGAATCCCCTCTTTTACCCTGACAAGTATTTTCCGTCAGGCTGCTGAAAGTCCCATCGTCCTGAATGCCCACCTTGTGAATCAGGGCAGGATGCCGGATTTTACTCCTGTGGAAGAAGGCCGTCTGTCGGAGTTTTATTTTATCCGTCAGGGAAGCCCGGAAAAGGTGGTGGAAACCATCGTTGCCCTCTGTTCCCAAAGGATTCCCGAGCGTTTTGGTTTTGATCCATTAAAGGAGGTGCAGGTACTGACCCCCATGCACAAGGGCGAGGTGGGTACCCTCTTTCTCAATCAGGTGCTGCAGAATGCCCTGAACCCCCTGAAACCGGGGAAAAAAAAGCATATGGGATCTTTCCGCCTTGGGGACAAGGTGATTCATTTAAAAAATAATTATAAAAAAGAAGTGTTTAACGGTGATATCGGTCAGATCTGTGAGATAGAGGAAGGAGAAGGCCTTCTGCTGGTGGATTACAGCGAAGGCGAGGGCGAAAGACAGGTAAGTTATACCCTTGAGGAGCTGGATGAGCTGGCTCTGGCCTATGCCATCAGTGTGCATAAATCCCAGGGGTCGGAATATCCCGCAGTCATTATTCCCCTGATGCCGGAGCATGCGCCCCTTCTCCAGCGGAACCTTGTCTATACGGCCATGACCCGGGGAAAAAGACTGGTTATTTTTGTGGGCATGTCCCAGGCTCTGGACATGGCCATCCGTAACGACAGGCCCACCCGCAGGTATTCAGATCTTTCCCGTCGTCTGGATTCCCTCTGATACGGGGTGCAGTGTTTCTGTGATTTCCAGAAGACTTTTAATGATCTCTGCGGTGATCCCCCATATGAGGCCTTTGGGTGTAAACCAGAAAAGAACGGGATGACGCACACCACCCCAGGGACGGGCATAGCGTTCCGGGAGTCCCAGTTTTTCCACGGGCAGAAGAATTTCCTTTTCCCCGTTTTTTTTTGTCACCACAGGGTGGGCCATGATCTGTATGGTGTGTATTTCCGGAGGATGTGTTCTAAACCAGTCCAGGGGCAGGGTGAAAATACGGGAGACTTCATCGGGGTTGGGTGTCATCCCATCAAGGTTTTTCACTTGCACACGGGCCACAACAGGCGCTACGGTAAGACCCATGACGGTCATGAGGATGTCCATTCTTCCAAGAACTTCTATGTTTTCAGAAGACAGTCCAAGCTCTTCCCTGCTTTCCCTTATGGCCGTTTCACAGGGATTGGCATCTTCGGGATCCATCATGCCACCGGGAAAGCAGATTTCTCCGGCCTGACGGATACCATCGGCCCGTTCTTCAAAGAGCAGGTGTACGCCGTCTTCCATCTGGATAAGGGGTAGAAGAACGGCCGTATTTCTGTAACGCCGTCCATAATGAAAGCCCGGCCTGAGGGGCAGTCTGGCTGCAAGCTGTTCAAAGGGAAACATAGATTATCCTTAATTTTCATAATAATGGTGGTAAGGCAGCATGGTCAGCATAGTGATATGAAAACTTTTTTCAAGGGGATTATGATTCATTAAAAAAATCTGCTGTCGGATTGGGGGCGTTTTTTTTGAATAATGGCTTCTGTAACTTGAGGATGATACATGAAATCTTATTTAAAATTTTTAATCATGATGTCTTTTTTATGGCTGAGTGCAGGCAGTGTTCTGGCGGAAATGGCCTACGTAACCGATGAACTTCAGTTTATGGTACGCACGGGTAAAAGTACGAGTAATAAAATTGTGGCCATTGCCCGCTCCGGAGACAGGGTGCAGAAGATGGAAACCGATGGAGACTGGACCTATGTGAAACTGGCCGATGGGAAAGAAGGCTGGATGCTGGGGCGTTTTCTGGTTCCCGATCCTCCGGGTAAGGTGCGCATGATTACCTTTGAGCGGGAGCATGAAAGGCTGAAACAGCGCTTCAGCAGTCTGGAAAAGGAAGCAGCGGAACTCCGTGAAGAGAATAAAAATTTCAAAAAGACCCTGACGGAAAAGAAGACAAATCTTGAAATAACGGAATCCGCCCATAGGCAGCTCAAGGAAGATGCAGCGGAGTTTCTGGCTTTAAAGGAAGAAGCGGCAAAAATGCGCAAAGAGCTGGAAGCACAGGATCTTCTTGTAAAAGATATGGATGCCAGACTGCTGGAACGTAACATCAAGATGTTTGCCTTGGGTGCAGGGGTGCTTCTGGTGGGTATGCTGCTGGGCGGCTCCATGCGGAAAAAAAAGAAAAGCTCATTTTATTGATGTGAGGCCCGATGGCGCAGCGCAAAGCGTCCCCGCCGTCAAGGCCTTGGGCAGAAGGCTTTTTTTGCCCATGGTATGCCGTTATCAGTGTTACGAACCCGTTTTGATGAAAAAAGCCCCTTTAAAAAGGATTTTTAAGATGCGTATCCACAGCGATTTTCTGGTTTTAGGCTCAGGCGTTGCCGGTCTGATGTTTGCTCTGAAGGTGGCGGATCATGGCAGCGTGGCTGTGGTAACCAAGGCGGAGATTTCGGAAAGCAATACGGTAAGGGCGCAGGGGGGGGTCGCTTCGGTATTTTCCGATACGGATTCCTTTGAACTGCACGTAAAGGACACCCTGGCTTCCGGTGCAGGTCTCTGTGATCCCGAGGTAACGGATATGGTGGTCAGAAATGGCCCGGAACGTATCCGGGAACTGATGGACATGGGGGTGAAGTTCAGCCATGCCGATGAGGAGCATCTGGATCTGGGCAGGGAGGGCGGACATTCGGAAAAACGTATTGTCCATGCCCTGGATATGACGGGCTGGGAAATTGAATCTGTTCTGGTGTCAAAGGTCAGATCCCATCCCAATATCAGCGTGTACGAACACCACATTGCCATTGACCTGCTGACCCACGCCGCCCGCATCCGGCGGGGTCTCATAGTAACCAGCCATGAAGAACGCTGCTGCGGGGCCTATGTGCTGGATATTGCATCGGACCGGGTGTGTACCTTTACGGCACCGGTCACGGTGATGGCCACCGGCGGCGCAGGCAAGGTCTATCCCTACACCAGCAACCCGGATGTGGCCACGGGGGATGGCATTGCCATGGCCCACAGGGCAGGGGCTTCGGTGGCCAATCTTGAGTTTGTTCAGTTTCACCCCACCTGCCTTTACCATCCGGAGGCCAAGAATTTTCTGATTTCAGAAGCTGTCCGTGGAGAAGGCGGCATTCTTCGCAATGCCATGGGTGAGGCCTTTATGGAGCGCTATTCTCCCCTGAAGGATCTGGCCTGCAGGGATGTGGTTGCCCGGGCCATAGATACGGAACTCAAACGAACGGGAGATGATTCCGCTTTTCTGGATATTTCCCATAAATCTTCTGATTTTATAAAAAAACGCTTCCCTAATCTTTATGCCAGATGCATGAAATTCGGGATAGACATGACCTCTGATCCCATCCCCGTGGTACCTGCCGCCCATTATATGTGCGGTGGCATTGCAACGGATCTTTCGGGCAGAACGGATATTTCCAGTCTTTATGCCATCGGAGAAACGGCCTGTACGGGTCTGCACGGTGCCAACCGGCTGGCAAGCAATTCCCTTCTTGAGGCGCTGGTTTACGCCCACAGGGCAGCTGAGGATGCCCTTGAGCGTTTTAAAAGTACCCAGCTTCCTTCAAATCTTCCCGAATGGGATGAAATGGGCACCACAGACAGTGATGAGGCCGTCATGGTGGCCCATAACTGGGATGAAATCCGCATGTTCATGTGGAACTATGTGGGCATTGTGCGTTCGGATAAACGTCTGGCCCGGGCAAGGCGGAGAATAGACAACATACAGATGGAAATTCAGGAATACTACTGGAATTTCCGGGTGACATCGGATCTGATCGAGCTGCGCAACATTGCCCTGGTGGCGGAACTCATCATCCGCAGTGCCCAGCGCCGCAAGGAAAGCCGGGGACTCCATTACTCCATTGATTACCCTGAGCGTGATGATGTGAACTGGCTCATGGATACGGTGCTGAAGCGCAGCAGCAGGGCATAGGGGTTATGCTGCGGGCGGTTTCTGCCCTGTATACAGGGTGGCAACGCTAAAGGTCAGGGGGGTGAAGGCAACCCCATGAAATCCCTGCTCTTCAATAATTTCAGAAAATTCTGAAGGCTGCGGAAAGGCCATGACAGAGTCTGGAAGATAGGTATAGGCAAAGTTGCTGGAGAAAAGTCCGCCGATAAAGGGAAGAATACTCTGAAAATAAAGAAGATAAAGTTTTCTGAGGAGTCCTTCCGGAGGTGTGGCCAGTTCCAGCACGGCAAGTCTTCCACCGGGTTTCAGGCAACGGTAAAATTCACCAAGGGCCTTTTTTCTGTCCTGAATATTGCGGATGCCAAAGGCAATGGTGATGGCATCAAAGCTGTTATCCCCAAAGGGCAGGTGCAGGGCATTGGCTGGCTTCAGTTCAATGGAATCTTCCATTCCGCAGGATCTGATTTTTTCCCTTCCGATTTCAAGCATTTTTTCGGAAAAATCCACGCCAAGGACAAAGGCCTCCGGATGCTGGCGGATGACTTCCATTGCCACATCCGCAGTACCGCAGGCCACATCCAGCACCTTCGCCTTTTTGGGCAGTTTGAGGGAGCGGACGGCCCTGCGCCGCCAGAGGGTATCCTGACGCAGGCTTAAGAGGCGGTTAAGAAAATCATATTTCGGTGCAATGGCATCGAACATGCTCTGGACAAAGGGAATTTCTTTATTTTTCATTGACAAGGCCGTCACAGGTATTAGTTTTGCGTCGTTGTTTAAGTAAACTCAAAATCCGTAAAAGCTTCGACTATCACATTCTTTATGGATATGCAAAATAAACGGAGCCGGGATGCGTTTCCGGTGCAAAAACGGGTAGGTTATGGCAGAAAAACGGGATTATTATGAGGTTCTCGGTGTCAGCCGGGATGCGGATGCGGACAGTATAAAAAAGAGTTACCGCAAGCTGGCCATGAAATATCATCCGGATAAAAATCCGGGGGATCAAAAGGCGGAAGACCGCTTCAAGGAAGCCTCGGAAGCCTATGCCGTGCTTTCCGATGCGGAAAAACGGCGTATCTATGATCAGTTTGGCCACAGAGGCCTTGAAAATTCAGGGTTTTCCGGAGCCGGTGGCTTTGATGATATTTTTTCCAGTTTCGGGGATATTTTTGAGGATTTTTTTGGTTTTGGCGGACGCAGGGGCGGTGGTCAGCGCAGCCGCAGGGGGTCGGATCTCCGCTATGATCTGGAGATAGAGTTCAGCGAGGCGGCCTTCGGCTCCGAAAGGGAGCTTGAGTTTGAAAAACTGGAAAACTGCGGCCACTGCGGCGGAGACGGCTGTGAGCCGGGTTCAGGCCCTGAGGTCTGCCCCCATTGCCGGGGAACGGGTCAGTATGCCCAGACTCAGGGCTTTTTTACCGTGCGCAGTACCTGTCCCTATTGTAAGGGTGCCGGAAAAATCATCC
This sequence comes from Desulfobotulus alkaliphilus, assembly GCF_007830435.1. Lineage (GTDB taxonomy): Bacteria > Desulfobacterota > Desulfobacteria > Desulfobacterales > ASO4-4 > Desulfobotulus > Desulfobotulus alkaliphilus. The sequence goes on from NZ_VLLC01000003.1 coordinate 57,014, forward strand.
GCAATCCCTGTTCCAAATGCCATGGCCGGGGTCGGATGCCAGCAAAGAAAAAGGTTTCCGTGCGTATCCCCGCAGGGGTGGATAACGGTTCCCGTCTCAGGCTGACGGGGGAAGGGGAACCCGGTCCCAATGGCGGCCCCCAGGGGGATCTTTATGTTTTCATCCATGTGAAGCCCCACAAGCTTTTCCAGAGGGAAGGCAGTGATATTCTCTGTTTTGTGGATATTTCCATGGTGCAGGCAGCACTGGGAGACACCATCCGTGTGGAAACCCTTGAAGGGGAAAAGGATCTGAATATTCCCAAGGGAACCCAGTACGGAGATACCTTCCGGCTCAAGGGAGAAGGGATTCCTTCGCTCCGTACCGGACAAAGGGGAGACCAGATCATTCAGGTGCATGTGAAAACCCCCACCCATGTGAATAAAAAACAGGAAAAGCTCCTTCGGGAATTTGCCAAGCTGGATGAGGAAAAATTTACCAATAAGCTGAAAAACCTTTTCAAGGGCCTTTGATATGTATGAACTGCGGGTAAGGGGAGATTTTGCTGCGGCGCATCAGCTCCACAATGTGACGGAAAAATGTGAAAATCTCCATGGTCATAATTTTGATGTGGAAGCCGCCGTGGAAGGAAAAGAGCTGAACGAGGCCCATGTTCTCATGGATTTTGGTCTGCTTAAAAAACACTTAAGGGAAATCCTTGCATCCCTTGACCACTGCTTTTTAAATGAACATCCTGCCTTTGCCGGAAAAAATGCTTCTTCCGAAAATATCGCCCGTTTTATTGCAGAAAATCTCAGTGAACGCCTTCTGCCCCTTGGCGGAGGCGTCCGGGTCCGGAGGGTCAGGGTCTGGGAATCCGCCAGAGCCAGTGCGGCCTATTATCCATAAGGCCATATGAAAACTTCAGGAGGCATGGCTTCCTTAAGGATATACAAAGGTGCAGAATCATCGGCAGATGGTTTTTGCACCTTTTTTTGTCCTTCATTTTGGGTATTCCTGCTTGAAAAGTTTTTCTACAGGGGTATGCTGAAAAACTGGTAGCAGAATACGGGCAAGGCTATGATCGGTCAGGCCTCCTTCGGATGATAAAATTCTACCAGCAGTTTCCACGTATTTAGATTGTGACGACAGTGTCGGCACAATTGGGCTGGTTACATTCTAAATTATCTGATCGCTGGTTTGTGCGTACTGTGAGAGCGTATGGAAGGAATGCTGTTTGAACGCACGGCCATCCCCCATGGGATTTTTTGAAATCCCACAGTGAAAGATCAAAGGCCTGCCGGTTTTGCTGTTGATCTGCTGCCCCGCAGGGCGAAAAAATCAGAATGTAAGGAATACATAGAATGAAAATCAAACAATTGAAGATAGAAGGTTTCCGTTCCCTTCGTAGTGTCAGCTGGTTGCCAGGAGATCTCAATGTCATTATCGGCCCTAATGGTACAGGCAAATCTAATCTGCTGCGATTTATAGAACTGATTTCCATGTCAGCACAAGGCAGACTTGGCAAATACATTCAATCTTTAGGTGGAATGGATCCCATCGTTTGGGATGGCATTGCTGCTTCCATAAAGTTTGAGTTGGAAACAGCACCGGAAGGGGGAGAGTTCGGCCCTGAAACTTACAATCTTGACTTAGCAAGGCTGGGAGCAGGAAGTTCATACAGGGTGGAGAAAGAGCTGCTGATCAACTCGCATAAATCAAGGAAAGGTGTTGAAGGGAAGCCTTTTACATTTTTGGAGAGAACTGGAAAAAGAGCAGTAATTTTTGATGAAAAAGAACAGGCCTTTAATATGTCTGAAGATTTTGTGTCAGATGAAGAAAGTCTCCTTTCCATAGCATCTGGGCCTTTTATGAATAACCACTTCATTCCCCATTTCCAGAAAAGTCTGGCATCCATAGCCGTTTATCATGATTTGCACACCAGTAAAGATGCACCAATCCGACAGCCTGCCATTGCCCGCATGGAAAAACGGGTTGATCCTGATGGGCAAAACCTTATTTCTGTTTTGCATACCCTTTACACAGGTGATCGCGATTTTAAAAACGACATTAATTCTGCCATGCGGGCGGCATTTGGTGATGATTTTGAAGAATTGGTCTTCCCTCCTGCTTCTGATCAGAGAATACAATTAAGAATCCGATGGAAATCACTTAAGCGGGAACAATCGGCAGCTGAACTTTCTGATGGAACCCTTCGTTTTCTGTTTCTGTTAACTATTCTTGCAAGCCCCTCCCCTGCTCCCATTATAGCCATCGATGAACCGGAGACGGGACTGCATCCCTCCATGCTTCCACTCGTTGCTGAATATGCCGTTGATGCATCCATGAGATCACAGGTTATCCTGACAACCCATTCCCCTCAATTTCTCGATGCCTTCGCAGGAACCAGACCAACCACAACCGTTGCCAAATGGCAGGATGGTGAAACGACCTTGAAAACATTGCGGGGAGAAGAGCTTGATTACTGGCTTAAGGAATACTCGCTGGGAGCTCTTTTTAGATCGGGAGAATTGGAGCAGATAGGATGAAATTTATTGTTTTTGTTGAGGGCCATACTGAAAACAAGGCATTGTCTCAATTTCTGAAAAAATGGCTTGACCCTAAGTTGCCAAAGCCTGTGGGTATTAAAACTGTCCGGTTTGAGGGGTGGCCAGAACTCATCAAAGATGCTCCTTTAAAAGCGAAGATGCATTTGGAGGGGCCAGAAAAAAATGATGTTATTGCCGTCATTTCTTTGCTGGATCTTTATGGTCCTTCTTTTTATCCCACCCATTTACAAGAAAGCAAAGAACGTTACCAGTGGGCAAAAAATGAGATAGAGGGCAAAGTCAACGAAGCCAGATTTTTTCAGTTTTTTGCTGTTCACGAAGTTGAGGCATGGCTTCTTAGCGACCCCAACATCTTTCCTGCCAATGTAAAAAAGGCCTTCCCAAAAAAAATCAGCCATCCGGAAGCGGTGAATTTTAATGAGCCACCAGGGAAACTATTAGAGCGATTGTACCCTCTACATGTTGGGCGATCATACAAAAAAGTGGTGAATGGACAAGATCTTTTTGGCAGGCTTGATCCAGAAATTGCTTACAATAAATGCCCCAGCCTTAAAATGCTCTTGGACAAAATGCTTGATCTGGCACAAAATTTTAATCATTGACTATCTCGATGGAACTCCTTGTCGGGTGAGGGTTTTTAAAAAAGGTGGGGGTTGTACGGATGAGGGCAAAAAATTGTTGCCTGGCAATAAGCAAAACTCTGCGCATTGACACCGGTTATACCATTGGTTATACTTTTCATTATCGATGGAGGTGACAAAATGCCAAATATTAAAACAGCGATATCAATAGAAAAACCAATTTTTGAAAAAATGGATATCCTTGCAAAAGATTTAAAAATTTCAAGGAGCCAATTGTTTTCTATGGCCGCTAAAGAGTTTATAGAAAGGCATAAAAATTTAGAGCTTCTTAAGTCAATTAATCAGGCATATGAAGACACAATAGAACCCGACCCCACAGTGACAAAAATGGCTTCCCGCCATTATAATTTGGTTAAAGATCAATGGTAATCAATCAAGGGGATATTTTCTGGATAGATTTCGATTCCCCAGGCGGATCAGAACCGGGGTATCGTCATCCCCATGTCGTCATTCAAAACAACCTTTTTAACCGCAGCAGGATTCATACGGTTGTTGTTTGCGCTCTCACATCGAATGTTAATAGAGCCGATGCACCCGGCAACGTATTATTAAAAAAAGGAGAGGCAAATCTGCCTAAAAAAAGTGTAGTCAATATCTCACAGATTTTTACCGTAAATAAAAGTGACTTGTCTGAAAAAATTGGAACCTTATCAAAAAACCGTATTCTTCAGATTTTGCAAGGTATCAATCTTCTTACAGAAATCAGAGAGATTGATTAAAAATTACTGTTCCTTAACAAGGCTTTTGCAACGGAGCACAAAAAGCTGTGCCGCTGAATTGCTACGTTATACGGGCATTGGATTCAGCGACTCCAGCCGGTCCCGGACGGCAAAAGTCTTTTCCGCTTCTGAGTAACTTCAAAAGTTACCTTATGACAAAACGCCGTAAAACGGCGTGGGTTGCTTTTTAGGATATAATAATGAAGATATATTTTGATGTCTGCTGCCTCAACCGTCCGTATGATAATCAAACTCAGGATAGAATCCGTTTGGAATCTGAGGCTGTTATAGCGATACTGAGGCATGTGGAATCAGGGGAATGGTCTCTTGTTTCCAGCGGAGTTGTCAATTATGAAATAAGCCGGACATTTGATAATGAGAGAAAAAGCCGTCTGTTCTTACTTGTTCAGGGGGCATCCGTGTTCATACCTGTCGTACAGGAAACATATATTCGGGCAGGAGAATTACAACATGAACTCGGAATCAAAGCATATGATGCGCTTCATATTGCCTGTGCGGAACAGGGAGGGGTGGATGTCTTTCTGTCAACAGATGACAGGCTTGTAAGAGCTGTAAAAAGAAAAAGTGGGCTGACAAATACCAGAGTTGAAAATCCTCTGACCTGGTTACAGGAGGTTATATAATGAATGTACAAACTATGACGCAACAGGAAATAAGACAGACAGGAATAGAAATATTAAGCAGACATATGGGACTTACAGGAATGATACGATTTCTCCAACAGACAGAAACCGGGTACGGTGATTATACAAAAGAAAGAGACAAGCTGCTCGGAACCCCTTCATTGGAAGAGCTGGTTTCCGATATTCAGTCAAGCAGATTCAATAAAAAAGATTGTTTTTTTGATAAAAAATGACTGAAACACTGAACCCTCCCATGGCTAAGGCCAGGAGCTTTACGGCGACATTCGGTAACAATGTCAAACTATTTCTGATTTGGTGCAGTTCAAGAAAATCTGATGGAATCCGGGCTTATCAGGTGAAACAGGTGCTTTTGGCAATAGAAAAAATGGGTGTCAGTCATGGCACAAAAAAATGATAAATATACATACCGTGTTACATGGTCCGAAGATGATAATGAATATGTCGGCTTGTGTGCAGAATTCCCAGGTTTAAGCTGGCTGGCGGATAGTCCGGAAAAGACACTAAAAGGCATTCGCAAGCTTGTAGCTGATGTCTTATTAGACATGGTCAATAATTCGGAGTCTATACCGGAGCCAATAGCAACCAAAAATTTTAGTGGTAAGTTTATGGTCCGCATCCCCCCTGATATTCATAGAAAACTTGCCATACAAGCTGCTGAGTCAGGTGTAAGCCTTAATCGCATTGCAAGCTCAAAGCTGAGTCAATAACTACAGATAAGCCTCAACCCCACCCGGTTCTACGCATAATAAGGAAGACCATGGCAAGAAAAGCAGCCCCCAAACAGGAAGAACCCATAGAAAAACAGATCCGGAACAGCAAACAGTTGCGACACTGTCGCAACAATTGAGCTGGCCTCAAAAGTCTGAAAAATAGACAGACTGGACAGGAAAAGTGGTAGTACAAAAAAACTTGCCATGAAAGGCGGGGCATCTGGCTGGAAAAGCTGTTTTTGGGTGCTTCTGTATTCTCGGATTTTAAAAATGTGGTGCTTGTATGGATCAGGGAAATAACTTGGGAAATTGAAAAAATGACAATAGATATCGATGTTAATTTTGATTTTAGATATGATACACCGATAAACAAAGATATTGATGCCTACAGTAAAACCCTAAAAAAATATCACAGGAAACTTTGGTCTAAGTCTTTGCCAGATGGCTCAGAATTTATTCTCGAAGAAAAAGGTTATCTTTACCATAGATCACAACTGGGTGAATTTTATCTTGGAAGTGATGCGATAACACATTCATATAAGAACACTAAAAGACTTTCAAAGATTGCAGCTAAAGTCCCTGATGTTGCTGAAAATATTTTTAATCAAGGTTGCAAAATTGCGGCATACACACTTTTTCCATCGAAACAGGTCAATGGTAAAATGACTATAAATCAGGCAAGGGGTGTCAATGCAAAGATTAAAGATCGATTTGATCTCACCTTGGAGTGCATCCGTCTTTTCTATGAAGGGGAAGCCACTCCTTTAACAGATACTTTTAACAGGTACGAAAATTTTTTCACACTTTTTAATGATTTTAAGGGTTACATCAATTTCTTTCTCTTTCAAGACTTGGTAAATGAAGATATTTCATCGGTAAAATTTCATCTTCCATTTGATGGTTTTTCTGGTTCACCGCTGCCCCAAAGTGTTGATGAGTATCTTGAATATGCAAAGAACACAGAAATATTTCTAAGGGCAAGAAGTAAAAGAATATTCAACAGTCTTGTGAATTCTGATTAAATTTTCCCAACACTTTGGTTGCAAATGATATGTTCCGCTGTGCTCAGGGTGCCCCGTAACCATGTGTTAACCAGACACCCCCCCACCCCTACCCGGTTCTACGCATAATAAGGAAGACCATGGCAAGAAAAGCAGCACCCAAACAGGAAGAACCCATAGAAAAACAGATGTGGAAGGCGGCGGACAAGCTGCGAAAAAATATTGATGCGGCAGAATACAAGCACATCGTGCTGGGGCTGATCTTCCTCAAATACATTTCCGATGCCTTTGATGCCCTGTACGAAAAGCTCCAGAGCGGTGAAGGCGATTATGCCGGGGCCGACCCGGAAGACAAGGACGAGTACAAGGCGGAGAACGTCTTCTTTGTTCCGGAGACGGCCCGATGGTCCTACCTGCTCACTCAGGCAAAGCAGCCGGACATCGGCAGAACCGTGGATGCCGCCATGGATGCCATAGAAAAGGAAAACCCCTCGCTTCGGGACGTGCTGCCCAAGGTGTTCGCACGGGGCAATCTCGACCCCACCAGTCTGGGCGGACTCATTGATCTCATCGGCAACATTGCCCTTGCCAGTGCCAAGGCCCGCAGTGCGGATCTCCTCGGCCATGTGTTTGAATATTTCCTCGGAGAATTTGCCCTTGCCGAAGGCAAAAAGGGCGGCCAGTTCTACACCCCCCGCAGCGTGGTCGAGCTGCTGGTGGAAATGCTGGAGCCTTACAGGGGCCGTGTGCTGGACCCCTGCTGCGGCTCCGGCGGCATGTTTGTGCAGTCTGAAAAATTTATCATCGGCCATCAGGGCAAGATCGACGACATCTCCATTTACGGACAGGAGAGCAACCAGACCACATGGCGACTGGCCAAGATGAACCTTGCCATCCGTCATCTGGACAGCTCTCAGGTGAAATGGAACAACGAAGGCTCCTTTCTCAATGATGCCCACAAAGACCTGAAGGCCGATTACGTCATCGCCAACCCGCCCTTCAACGACAGCGACTGGAGCGGGGATCTGCTGCGCACAGATGGCCGCTGGCAACACGGGGTTCCGCCCACGGGCAATGCCAACTATGCCTGGATTCAGCACTTCCTCTATCACCTCAACCCGAAAGGTCAGGCCGGTTTCGTGCTGGCCAAGGGTTCCCTCACCTCCAAAAGCTCCGGAGAGGGCGAAATCCGGAAAGCCCTGATCGAAGCCGGTCTGGTGGACTGCATTGTCAACCTGCCCGCCAAGCTCTTTCTGAACACCCAGATTCCCGCCTGCCTCTGGTTTCTCAGCCGCAACAAAAGCAACGGGAGCTTTCGCAACCGCGCAGGTGAAATCCTCTTCATCGATGCCCGCAACCTTGGCCACCTCATCAACCGCCGCACCAAAGAATTTTCAGCGGAAGACATTGCCACCATTGCCCGCACCTATCACAACTGGCGCAACCCGGACGGTGACTATGAAGATGTGAAGGGCTTTTGCAACGCAGCCTCCATCGAAAGGGTGCGGGAGCTGGATTATGTGCTCACACCGGGGCGCTATGTGGGCCTTGCCGATGAGGAGGACGATTTCGATTTCAAGGAACGCTTCACCCGGCTCAAGGAAGAATTTGAGGCCCAGTTGCAGGAAGAGGCAAGGCTGAATGCCCTGATTGCGGAGAATTTAAAGAGGGTGAAGGTATGAACAACGATATCAGATGGAAGCAGCGGTTCAATAATTTTGAAAAAGCCTGTCACCAAGCCATCCTGCAGGAGACCGTGACCTTCATTGCCCAGGAATTTTTTCCTCTGGCCCGCAGACTCCGGGAAGATCTGAAGGACAAAGTATGAAATACGGACTCAGTGAAAAACAGCTGGAAGAAATTACCGCTTTCATTGCCCAATACCCGGAAGTGAAAACCGCCGTACTCTTCGGCTCCCGCGCTCTGGGAACCTTCCGGGAAGCCTCGGATGTGGACATTGCCCTTCAGGGTGAAGGGGTGACCTTTGCCCTTGCCGCAAAAATGAAATTCTGTATTGAAGAAGACAGCTACCTGCCCTTTATGTTTGATTTTGTAGCCTATCCGACCATCACCAATGAGGGCCTCAGAAAGCACATTGATTGGAAGGGGGTTGTGATTTTTAGGAGGGGGGGAAGGGATTGGAGAGAGTACATTCTTGAAGATGTAATAGATAAGTTCATAGATTATAGAGGAAAGACCCCAAAAAAAACGGAAGCGGGTATTCCTTTAGTAACTGCAAAAATTGTAAAATATGGCAGAATTCTTGAACCTAACGAATTTATTGCTGAGAAAGATTACGACTCTTGGATGACAAGAGGTCTTCCTGAAGTTAACGATGTAGTTTTGACTACCGAAGCACCACTTGGCGAAGTTGCACTCATTAAAGATAAAAAAGTAGCGCTTGCACAGCGAATTATCACGCTCAGAGGAGATAAAGCCTATTTGCATAATCCTTTCCTGAAGTATTACCTCCAAAGTGAAACAGGCCAATATGAGTTACAGTCACGAGCTTCAGGAACAACTGTGTTCGGTATTAAAGCTGCCATTCTGAAAAAAATGCCTGTTTTTTTACCCCCCCTCCCCGAACAAAAAGCCATCGCCTCGGTGCTGTCCTGCCTCGACGACAAAATCGACCTGCTCCACCGCCAGAACAAAACCCTCGAAGCCATGGCGGAAACCCTCTTCCGGCAGTGGTTTGTGGAAGAAGCGCAGGAGGATTGGGAGGAGGTTTTACTTGGAGAGTATATTTCTGTAAAACACGGTTATGCGTTTAAAGGAACTAATATTTCTACCGAACCAACTAATTTAATTTTGATTACTCCTGGTAATTTTAGAATTGGTGGTGGCTTTAAATTTGATAAATTTAAGTATTACACAAGCGATGAATTTCCTAAAGATTACATTTTTCAAACAGGCGATTTGATTGTCACTATGACTGATTTGAGTGTTAATGGGGATACTTTAGGATACCCTGCATTAGTACCTGAAACTTCATCATATAATATGTATTTACACAACCAACGAGTTGGCAAGGTTCTATTTAAAAAAGAAATATGTAAATATTTTCTTTACTATTTGATGAAAACCGAAGATTATCAATGGTTCATATTGAGCGGTGCATCTGGAACATCTATAAGACATACTTCACCTTCTTCTATTTCCTCATATTCTTTTAGACTTCCACCAAATCAAAAAATTTTAGAATTTGAAAAATTTGTAATTGAATCAGAAGAAAAAAATAAAAACAATCAAAATCAAATCTTTACCCTCAAAAAACTCCGCGACACCCTCCTCCCCAAGCTCATGGGCGGTGAAGTGCGGGTGGAAATATGAGCAATATCAATCTCCCGGAAAAAGTTCAGAACTTTGTCATTTTTCAAACGGAAACGGGTAAAATCAACATAGAAGTCTTTTTTTATAATGAAACCCTATGGCTGACACAAAAAAAGATCGCTGAACTGTTTGAAAAAGACCGCAGTGTTATCACAAGGCATCTGAAAAATATTTTTCATGAAGGTGAATTAGATGAAAAAGTGGTATGTGCAAATTTTGCACACACCACCCAACACGGTGCCGTCAAAGGTAAAACTCAGGAAAGACAGGTTCTTTACTACAACCTTCGAGCCATTACTGCCGTGGGGTATCGGGTCAATTCCCATCGCGCCACAGAATTCAGGAAATGGGCAACCGAGATCCTGCATGAATACATCCTCAAGGGTTTTGTGATGGATGATGAACGCCTGAAGCAGATCAGGCATTTTGGACAGGATTACTTTGATGAGCTGCTGGAGCGCATTCATGAAATCCGCCTGAGTGAGCGACGGCTCTATCAGAAAATCACGGATATTTATGCCTTGTCCGCTGATTACGACAGAAACGATGAAACCACCAGAAAGTTCTTCTCAACGGTACAAAACAAAATGCATTGGGCTATACAGGGTAAAACCGCCGCAGAGATCATCTATACCGAAGCCGATGCACAGAAAATTTTTATGGGTTTAAAAAACTGGAAGAATGCCCCCATCGGGAAAATCCTGAAATCCGATGTGATCATTGCCAAAAACTATCTCAATGAAGAACATCTTAAAGAACTGCAAAGGATCGTGTCCGCCTACCTCGATCTGGCCGAAAACAGGGCGCGCCGTGGTATTGTAACCAATATGAAAGACTGGGTTCAGTTTCTGGACAGGTTCCTGACCTTATCAGATTATCCGATTCTCACGGATAAAGGAAAAGTTTCCGCATTGGAGGCAAAAATCAAAGCCGAGGCAGAATACGATAAATTTCGGGTCATACAGGACAGAGAGTACATCTCTGACTTTGACGTGGAAGTAAAAAAACTGATCGGTAACGATCAAGACGGAAAAAAATAATGAATTCTAAAATCAGCGAATCCGAAATAGAAACCTTCGCCATGGGTCTGTTTGAAAAACTCGGATATCACTGCCTCCATGGCCCGGACATTGCCCCGGACGGAGAAACCCCGGAGCGGGAGAGTTTCGAGGATGTGCTCTTGCTGGAGCGGCTTCGCAGGGCCGTGGCCCGCATCAACCCGGCCCTCCCTCTGGATGTGCGGGAAGAGGCCATCAAAGGGATTCAGCGCCTCAGCGCAGCGGAGCCCATTGCCAGCAACGAAGCCTTTCACCGTATGCTGACCGAGGGCATTAAGGTCAGTTATCAGGACAGGGGAAACGAGCGGGGGGATCTGGTGTGGCTGGTGGATTTTGCAAGCCCCCAAAACAACGAGTTTCTCGTTCTCAATCAGTTCACCGTGGTTGGCCACCACAGCAATCAGGGGCACCAGAGCAGGCGGCCGGATCTGATTCTCTTTGTCAACGGCCTGCCGCTGGTGGTCATTGAACTCAAAAACGCCGCCGATGAAAACGCCACCCTCCTGTCTGCCTACAGGCAGTTACAGACCTACAAGGAGACCATTCCCGCCCTTTTCACCTACAACGGGATGCTGGTGATCTCCGACGGGCTGGAAGCAAGGGTGGGTTCCCTGTCGGCGGATTTCTCCCGGTTCATGGCCTGGAAAACGGCGGATGGCAGGATGGAGGCATCCGCCCTGATCAGCCAGCTGGAAACCCTGATCAAAGGGATGCTGAACCAGGAAACCCTGCTGGATCTGCTCCGCCATTTCATCGTGTTTGAAAAATCCGGAAAGGAAGACCCGGCAACGGGGATTATCAGCATTTCTACGGTGAAAAAGCTGGCGGCCTATCATCAGTATTATGCCGTGAATGCGGCGGTAGCTTCCACCCTGCGGGCTTCCAGTGAAATCCCGGAGGCTCTGGCGGAAGCACCGGAGAATTTCGGGCTGGCCAGTGTCGGCAGCCAGCCGCCGGGGGATCGCAAGGCCGGGGTGGTCTGGCATACTCAGGGCAGCGGCAAGTCCCTCTCCATGGTGTTCTATACCGGCAAGATCGTACTGGCGCTGGACAATCCCACCGTTCTCATCATCACAGACCGCAACGATCTGGATGATCAGCTTTTCCATACCTTTGCCGCCTGTACTCAGGTGCTGCGGCAGGAGCCGGTGCAGGTGGATGACCGCAAAGAGCTGAAACGGCTCCTGAAGGTGGCATCCGGCGGGGTGATCTTCACCACCATCCAGAAGTTCCAGCCGGAAGAAGGCAATGTTTATGAAGAGTTGAGCAGGCGCTGCAATGTGGTGGTGGTGGCCGACGAGGCACACCGCACCCAGTACGGTTTTAAGGCCAAAACCGTGGATGAGAAGGACGCAGAAGGCAACATCATCGGCAAGAAGATTGTCTATGGCTTTGCCAAGTATCTGCGGGATGCCCTGCCCAATGCCACCTACCTTGGATTCACCGGAACCCCCATCGAAAAGACCGATGTCAACACCCCTGCGGTCTTCGGCAATTATGTGGATGTCTATGATATTGCTCAGGCGGTGGAAGACGGTGCCACCAGAAAGATTTATTACGAAAGCCGTCTGGCGCGGGTATCCTTAGGCGAGGAAGGCAGGGAACTCATTGCCGAACTGGATGATGAGCTGGAACAGGACGAGCTGACAGAAACCCAGAAGGCCAAGGCCAAATGGACAAAGATGGAGGCCCTTGTGGGTGCGGAGCCGCGCATCCGCAATGTGGCTCAGGACATTGTGGCCCATTTTGAAAAACGACAGGAAGTGTTTCTGGGCAAGGCCATGATTGTGGCCATGTCCCGGCGCATTGCGGCGGATCTCTATGAAGAGATTATCAAACTGAGGCCAGACTGGCATTCCTCCGATCTCACCGGGGGAACCATCAAGGTTGTGATGACGGCGGCATCTTCGGACGGGCCAAAGCTCTCCGGCCATCACACCACCAAAGAGCAGCGCAGAACCCTTGCCGAGCGCATGAAAGATCCCCATGACGCACTGAAGCTTGTCATTGTGCGGGACATGTGGCTCACCGGCTTTGATGCGCCCTGCATGCACACCCTTTACATCGACAAACCCATGAAGGGCCACAACCTGATGCAGGCCATTGCACGGGTTAACCGGGTGTACGGCGACAAGCCTGCGGGTCTGGTGGTGGATTATCTGGGCATTGCTTCGGATCTGAAACAGGCCCTCTCCTTTTATGCCGATGCCGGAGGCAAGGGTGATCCCATGCTGGCCCAGGAACAGGCCGTGCAGGTGATGCTGGAAAAGATGGAAGTGGTGGCCGCCATGTACCACGGTTTTGCCTATGAAGAGTATTTCGGGGCCGACACCTCGGGCAAGCTCTCCATGATTCTGGCTGCCGAAGAACATATTCTGGGGCTGGAGGATGGCAAAAAACGCTATATCGATCAGGTCACAGCCCTCTCCCAGGCCTTTGCCATCGCCATCCCCCACGAGCAGGCCATGGATGTGAGCGATGAAATTTCCTTTTTTCAGGCGGTGAAGGCACGGCTTGCCAAGTTCGACAGCAGGGGTTCAGGACGGAGCAACGAGGAGATTGAATCCACCATCCGGCAGGTGATCGACAAGGCGCTGGTCTCGGAACAGGTCATTGATGTGTTCGATGCCGCAGGAATCAAAAAGCCCGATATTTCCATTCTGTCCGAAGAGTTTCTGCAGGAGCTTAAAAACAGGGAGCACAAAAATATTGCGCTGGAAGTGCTGAAAAAACTGCTCAATGATGAGATCAGGGCACGGGCCAAAAAGAATCTCGTGCAAAGCCGGACGCTCATGGAAATGCTGGAGGATGCCATCCGGCGTTATCAGGCCAAGATACTCACGGCAGCGGAAGTGATGGACGAGCTGATCCGGGTCAGCAAGGAAATTGTCCAATCCGATCAGGAGGCCGAAAAGATGGGCATGAGTGACTATGAATACGCCTTCTACACCGCCGTTGCCAGCAACGACAGCGCAAAAGAACTGATGCAGCAGGACAAACTGCGGGAGCTTGCCGTTGTGCTCTTTGAAAAGGTAAAGACCAATGCCTCTATCGACTGGACCCTTAAAGAGAGCGTAAAGGCCAAACTCAAGGTCATTGTAAAAAGGACTTTACGCCAGTTTGGATATCCGCCTGACATGCAGAAGCTTGCCACGGAAACCGTATTGAGACAGGCGGAAATGCTGGCCAATGAATTAACAGGGAAAAATGGCAGTGGTCAGGCCACATGAATCCATGTGGCCATTACTTTTTCTGATTACTACCCTTTTCTCCATGGCCAACTTCTTCCCATCCTGTGATCATGGCCTTGAGATGGGCAAAGGGCGTGTGTCCTGTGGTGATCATGTACACATGAATCACAAGGAAAATCAGAAAGAGGAAGGCCCCTGCCACATGTACAAAGGCAAGAAGGCCAAGATCCATGGAAAAACCGACAATATGCCAGTCACTGTAGGTCCAGTACAAAAGCCCTGTGACCACCTGAACAGGAACAATGACAAGGGCAACGCCAAGATAGGTAAGACGCTGCAGGGGGTTATGCTTGGCCTCAGGGGTTTTCGCAACGGGATGGGACTCTCCTTTAAAAATGCCCAGAAGGTAGTAGCGGGCCACAGCAAAAAGTTTCCGGGTGGTGGGTACATAGTGCCGCCATTCCCCTGTGGTGGCTTCCCAGAATATAATAAAGGCAAAAAGAATCAGCCAGGCAATGCCCAGACGGTTGTGCCAGATAACGGCATTGTAAAAATCCGGCCATGGCAGATCTCCATGGACGGCAAAGCCCGTCCATAACAGCCCGCAGATGAGAAGGGCCTGAGCCCAGTGCCAGAAACGCTCAAAGCGTGTGTAAAGGTATATTTTTTTCATTTTTTCCCTCCCAGACCTGCCATGCGGAGACAGGCATGAAGCCCCACGCCCATCAGGGCAAGAGCCGTCAGAATCCATCCCCCCACGGACAGGGGACCGCCGCTGTCACGGCCCGGAATATACACCCCTGAAATACCTGCAAGGCGGCTGCCTTCGCGGATATGGCAGTCGCTGCAGGAAAGGGCCTGATCCTTTGGCGCCACCATGTGGGTAATGGGATAGAGGAAGGTGCTTTCCACAAAACCTACCTCTCCGCTGAAGGGAAGATCCCTTGAAGCCATGCCCTTTTCAATGGATGTCACCCAGTCAAAATCCGACCAGTAGGCACCACTGCCCTTAGGCCCGAAAAGCTTTGGAAAAACAAGGGTGTTCAGCTTTGCGTCATAGGGCTGGATGCCCCTGTGAACTTTAAAGGGATAGATCCTTGCATTGGGATCCTGTGGTTTGGTATCCAGATAATTCACGCCAATGACGGTGTCCGGATCAATGGTATCCGTAACCAGAGTATTGCGGATCACGCCCTTAAACCATGCATACTCAGGAATAACATTTTTCGCCCATTCAAAAACTCCCTTCTGACTGTCATATACAGGCCGTCCCAGATCCCCCGGTACTTTATAGGGTTTTCCATCCTTCAGCTTCCCAGCCTCGGACCAGTCCCAGAGCATTTTTGTAGGCACACCGCCCCTGGCATAGCTGGGAATATGGCAGGTCTGACAGGCAACCTTGTCCGTGTGATCATTGAGCTTGGAAATGCCTGCATGGGGACTGTTGCCATGGCAGGCGATACAGCTGATACGGGAAGCCAGATCATCCTCGATCAGGCTTTTATGTTCTTCCACGGCAGGTGTCTGATAACAGCGGCCACTGATTCTGTGGGCCACGGTGGTGTGACAGCGCACACAGGCAAAACCGCCGCCATCTTCGGACATATGCACATCCAGCTCCCGTGGCGGATAAAAAAGAGAGGAGTCCAGGTCCCCGTGCTTGACCCCGTCACCACCGCCCCCGTAAAAATGACAGGTGCCGCAGTTTGCCCTTTCAGGTTTTGCCACACTCTGGGCTACGGCGTTCCAGTCCGGCGGCTCAAACAGCTCGCCCGTGGCCGGAAAGCGGGTGGGTTTTGTCACAGGGTTTCCCGCAGCCGTGGGGTATTTTTTATAGGTTCCCGTCTGTTCATGGCAAACCAGACAGTCAATGTTTTCCTCCTTTGAAAAATCAAAGGAATCATCCTTCCAGCCGTAGCCTGCATGGCAGGAAGTACAGCGGGCTTCGTTTTCGGGGATACTGATGCAGTAGTTGTTCATGGAAAGCCCTGCCTTTCCCAGTTTTCCATCCCCGGATTCCGGACAGATCCAGGTCCAGTGGATGGTTTCCATAAACTGGCTTCCCGCCTCATTGTGGCAGCTCAGACAGGCCTGTGTCACCTCCGGACCGGATGCAAACTCTTTTTTCAACTGCTCAAAGCGGCTGTGATCCGCCGTGCTCACAGGGGCAGCAGCCCAGCCCGGTGCTGTCATGGCCAGCACAAAGGCCAGCAGCCATATGCAATTCTTTTTTTTCATTTTTACCTCCAGGCACATGAAATGGGTGAATATTTCCTTACGAGAGGCCTGTACGGGAAAAGGTTACAAGCATTTGCATCAAATTATTTTTTCCCGTTAACAAGCTCCTGGAGATCACGGACCACAAGGGTCATAAAATTAGCCTGCGCATTCATTTCTTCTGCTGCACTGGCGGACTCTTCAGAAATCGCTGCTGCATTCTGGACAACAGATTCCATGGCGGCAACAGCCCGGTTGATCTGAGAAATACCATCGGCCTGTTCCGATGCCGCCCCTGCAATTTCTCCCAGAAGCCCCCCCACCATATGTGCCTGTCCGCTTACCCGGGTAAAGGCGTCTCCTGCTGTTTTCGTGACCTGACTTCCTTTTTCTACCCGCTTCTGGATTTCACCGATCAGCTCTCCGGAATCACGGGAAGCCTGCGCAGCCTTAAGGGCCAGACGACGGACCTCACCTGCCACAACAGCAAAACCTGCCCCGGCTTCTCCGGCACGGGCAGCTTCCACAGCCGCATTCAGGGAAAGCAGGTTGGTCTGAAAAGCAATGGCATCAATGGAACCGACTATTTCTGAAGCTTCACCTCCCACACGGGAAATGGCATCCATGGCTTCCTGAAGATCCTGCATGGCTGCTTCTGAGTGATGCATTTCTTCGCCTACGGACTTCATCAGAGAATCCGCTTTTCTTGCATTTTCTGCTGTTCTTGCCACCTGAGAAGCCATTTCTTCCAGAGAGGCTGCCGTTTGTTCAATGGATGCGGCCTGACTCGAAGCTCCTTCAGCCAGGCTCTGGCTGGAGTTTGAAACCTCTCCGGAACCTTCGGCAACCTGAGAGACGCCATTTTTAAGATCCTGAACAATCCGTGCCACTGGAGAAGAAACCCCCCGGTGCACAAGAAGAGCAAAACCTGAAATTGCCAGACCGATACCTGTCAGCGCAAAAAAAGCCGCTGCCAAAAGATTCCTCCGGACTTCCACATCTGCCTCATCCAGAGACTGGATGACCTGAAAGGCACCATGCATTTGTCCTTCCTGCCAGCCTTCCATGGAGCCTCCCGTAATATCCAGCCCATCCCCACGCCCCCAGTATTCATAGGAGCGCTCAGGATCTCCGTGGCAGTAAAGACATGTTGCGGAAAGTCTGACTGGCAGAAAATATCGGACCGCATTTATTGCTTCATCAACAAGATAATATTCCGAAAGATCTTCCCGGGCCAGTTTGCGCAGCACATCGGCTTCCACAGTGGACGTACTTCCATAATCGGGCATGTTTTCAGGATTTCTCGGTGAAAATTTGGGAACCCTGAAAGTATATCCGCCGGACTCTGCTTTTTTCATCGCCGCCTCCCAGGCTGTCACCACGGGTACCGCACCAAGAACGGCTGCCATCCCTTCCGGTTTTTTCGAAAATTCATTCAGAATTTCAACGGAAAACATACCCTTTTCCCACTTGTCATCCATGGCCTCACGCACGGATTCAGCCATAAGACAGATTGCTCTGGCCTTTTCCACAAAAGCCTCTACGGTTTTTGAACGGAAATTCCATGCATACACGGAAAAAAAAAGAGCGCAGAGCAATGTCATACTGATACCGCAGAGAAGTATGATTTTTACCATCAGGGATAAACGGGAAAGAGCCATGGAAGACCTCCTGTATGTAAATGGAAAACAAGTCTTTTTTTGAGGGGGGAGTAAAGGTGCCCCTCCGTTCAGTAAACATAGCAACGGTCTCTGCTGAGCAGGGCTGCCTGTACGGCCCACCCTGAAGGAAAGAGGAACATCTGCGGTGCTGATTGAAGATACTTGTTTATAAAACAGAATACACAAGGCTGCCTTCCAAGACAAGTCCTCCCCTTGCATCCCTTTAAAAGAGGGGTTAGTTTAAAAGCCAGAACGGGCAGCTTTCAGTACATCTTTTATGTGGACAGGAACGAGACCATGCTCTTAGACAAAGAAAAACGCTGCAAGTCCGAGCCCGGCGCCTCCCTTGGCTATCGGGAAGAAATACCTGAAATAACAGAAGCCATCATACGCTCCTGCGAAGAACCGGGCAGCTTTACCCACATCAACCATGAGCCCATCCCTTCCAGACAGGAGGTGGTTTCCATTGTCCATGCCCTGCAAAAGCTGATTTTCCCCGGATATTTCAGCAGGGAAAGCCTGGATGCCACCAACCTCCGCTATAAAATCGGCCACAGTGTATCAAGGCTTTTTGATACCATGGCCCAGCAGATCATCCACAGCCTTCGCCATGACTGTTTTCGCTACGACAAACCCTGCAGCCACTGCAGTGATCAGGGCTACGAGACCGCCACAAAGCTGTTCCGGGCCATTCCGGATCTGCGGCGTATCCTTGCAACGGACGTGAGTGCGGCCTATGACGGAGATCCTGCGGCATCCAGCCATGATGAGATCATCTTTTCCTATCCCGGTATTTTTGCCATTGCCGTACACCGGGTCGCCAACATCCTTTACAAAGACGAGGTTCCTTTCATACCCAGAATCATGAGTGAATATGCCCACAGTGTGACAGGCATTGACATCCACCCCGGTGCCACCATCGGTGAGCGTTTTGCCATTGACCACGGCACAGGGGTTGTGATCGGAGAAACCACCCGGATAGGGAACAATGTGAGGATCTATCAAGGGGTTACCCTTGGTGCCCTCTCCCTGCCACCGGATGCGGGCAACCGGCTCAAGGGCAAAAAAAGGCATCCCACCATAGAAGATGACGTCATCATCTATTCCGGCACCACCATCCTTGGCGGAGATACGGTGATCGGCACCCGCAGTGTCATCGGTGGTAACGTCTGGCTGACGGAATCCGTTCCTCCGGATACACTGGTGGTTATGGAAGCCCCAAAGCTCAGCTACAGAGCTTCTGCACAAAAGGGAAAAACCTCCCATGATTTTACATGAACTCCGCCGGGAAATCCGGCTGCCCCTTTCTCCGGAAAAGGTTTTTGACTGGCATAGCCGAAAGGATGCCCTGCTGCGCCTGAGCCCGCCCTGGGCCATGCCCGCATCCGTCAGCCAGCAGGACGGGCTGAAAACCGGTGGAAACGTTTCCATGCGTATTCCCCTTGGTCCCCTCTCCCTTCCCTGGAAAGGATGCTACCCGGAAGTAAGCGCTCCCTTTTTTTTTAAGGACATACAGACAAAGGGACCCTTTGCCTTCTGGGAGCATTCCCATTATTTTCATCCGGATGCAGCAGGCTGCCGCATGGAAGACCTGCTGCGCTTTGCCCTGCCAGCGGGTCCGGTGGGTAATTTTTTTGCAGGGGAAAGGGTAAAGCAGAAACTTCAGAGGCTGTTTGACTGGCGGCAGCATGTGCTGGAAGATGATCTTTCCGCACCCCTGCCCCGGCCCATGACCATTCTGATGAGCGGAAGCTCCGGTCTGGTGGCAGAAAGCCTCATCCCTGCCCTGACAACGGCGGGGCACCGGGGGATTCCCCTTGTCCGCCAAAGGGGACTTTCCGGCACCCGCTTCTGGAATCCGGAAAAGGGCTGTGCCGACCCCGGCATCATGGATGGGGTGGATGCGGTGCTGCACCTTGGGGGAGAGCCCATCGGCGAAGATACATGGACAGAAGAAAAAAAACGCCGCATTCTCCAAAGCCGTATTCAGGGAACCCGTTTTCTTGTGCAGGCCATAAAAAAAGCATCCCATCCGCCAAAAATCTTTATTTCAGCCTCTGCCATCGGGTATTACGGACACAGAAAAGACCGTATTTTAAGCGAAGCAGATACCAGCGGGCAGGGCTTTCTTGCCCGTGTCTGCCGCATGTGGGAGGAAGAAGCCCTGCAGGCACAGGATTTCTGTCGTGTGGTCTGTCTGCGCATCGGCATCGGTTTGACACCCAGAGGCGGAGCCCTTGCCCGGCTCTATCCCCTTTTTTCCATGGGGCTGGGGGGCACCATCGGCCGGGGCCGGGCCTGGATGAGCTGGATTGCCATGGAAGATCTGGTGCGGGCCATCCGTTTTCTGCTTCATACCGAAAAAGTATCCGGACCTGTGAATCTCACGGCACCAAAGCCCTTGCAGGCATCTGCCTTTGCAGATACGCTGGCATCTACCCTCAAAAGACCCGCGGGGATGCGGCTGCCCCCTTCCCTTTTGCAGCTTTGTCTGGGGGAAATGGGTAAAGAGGTGCTGATGAGCAGTACAAGGGCTTACCCTTTCAAACTGGAAGCCGCAGGCTTCCGCTTTCGTTATCCGGACCTGAAAAGTGCCCTGCCCATGCTGACGGGCAAGGGATAAACCTCGCCGCCAAGGAATCTTCCATGTCCCTTTTTTACAAGCGCAGTTTCACCGTTCTCATGATTCTGGCCATGGCCTTTGGCTTTTTCCACCTTTTCATCCCAAAGGAAACCATCCCCTTTGATTTTGAACGCCTGCACATTTTTCTTTTTAATCTCTGTGCCGGTGGCGGACTCATCCTTTTTCATACCCGAAGAAACCTGCCAGAGCCCATGGGTATTCTGCTGCCGGTTTTTCTATGCCTGAGCCTTCTCTTTGCCCTTTCCGCCTTTCTGGAAAGCTACATCCCTGCCATGCTCTGTGCCCTTATGCTGGCCATTCTGGTGGAATCCGAACGCATACGGAACTTCTCTTTTTTTCCTTTGGATTTTTTTAAGGACAGGGTACCCGTGGAAAAAAAATTCCATCAGGCAGCCCTGCTATGCCTTTCCTCGGGCCTTGCCATTTCCGTTCTGGTCATGTTCAACGAAAGCTACGGCAACTGGGTTTCCATGGAAAAGCTGACCCTGAACACCTTTTTTCTGGGTTTTTCCTTTCCCGTATCCCTTATCACCATGAGTGTGATGTTTCAGATTATCGGGGATAACCGGGTGCGGATGACGCGGGTTTTAAAAAACATCGGCTTCTGGTCCGTCAATCTCGGTGTCATTATTTTTTTTATTTTCATCCTGTTTGAATGGCCTTCCCTTCAGCTGGTCATATCCCTGATACTTTTCGGGGCGGTCCTCCTCATTCTTATTCTTTTTCTTCAGGATCCCATGCAGGCCCAGCAGAAGGCCTTTCTTACCTCGGGCATGCTTTTTCTGGTATTTACAGGCATCAGCGGCATTGCCTACATTCTTCTGGAGATGACACCCTACTATACCTATGAAAACGGGAAAATTCTTTTAAAAATGCACAGTTTCGCATCCCTTTACGGATGGAACCTCAGCGGTCTTGTGGTGATCATGCGCTACGAGGACTTTCCCATCAAACTGCACTCCAGAACCCTGATTCTGACCCACTGGCTCACCGTGCTTGTTCTGGCCCCCATGGGATACTTTTCACCCTTTTTTGCCCTTGTGGGGCTGCTGGCGTATATTGTTCTGTTGGAAGTCCTTTTTTTCAGCGCAAAAAGTGCTGGGGAAGAAACAAAGCCCCATGTCCGGCTAAAGGAATTGTGAAACACTTCTGTATTCCAAAAACAGGTCTTTTTGATTTGTAACTGTTCAGCACAGTTTATTTTGAACTGCCAATGCTGTAGTTGCAGCAGCTTTGTACTGTTGCAAGGCTCCGTGGCTATTTGCAAGTGACATTGCAATCGTTTCGGATCAGAGCTTTGCAGACCTGTGCGAAAGAAGCGGAAAACTGTCTGAGCCGCCACAAAGGCAGCGTGCCAAAGCCTACCATGGTAATCAAAAAGCTTATCCTGCCTGTGGCGGGGAGTTTTTGCCGCTTCCGCACAGGGCAAGAAGATCCCGAATAAGATTGCGTCACGGGCAAATAGCCTGGGGCCTGTGCGTCTGTCTTGCAGCTATGGTACTTGGAAAACTGTGCTGAATAATTACTTTGATTTTTAACAAGGTCGTTCTGCGGTCCTGATTTATTCTGATGGCTGACTCTCTCAGCCACAGCCTGCAGGTCCGATGGATTATGGTGCGGGCGGATATTTTAATGGGGGCAGGGGTGGAGGCCTGCCCCTGCGAATGGTTTTTACGGTCCGGATTCCTGTGGCTGAAAAAGAGCAGAAAGTTTTTCATACACTGGCACCTTTTGTGCATTTATCAAAAAATGTTTTCACCGGAATTTTTCCGTCTTTACTTATCCACCCAGCCAGACAAGGAGATATGCCATGACAGAAAAAGAAAACAGGCGCTACAAGGTTAAAATGGCCTGCCCCCAGTGCGGGTGCAGCAATCTTACCACCCTTTCCAGGGAAGAAATTCAGCAACGCTTTGGCGATCTCCCCAATGTGGAGCTGGACTGCCATGAGTGTATGATTAAATATGAGACTGCCCGGGCAGATGCCTGCCCTGAATGGGATGCGGAATGCCTTATGATGCAGGAAGGTAAAGGGGCCTCCTGAAGGGTGTGTATAGAAAAAGAAACTTTTTTGTATTGACAAACACCATGACCATGCTGACATAGTTCACCTTAATTTTTCACCATACCCATACAGCAGCGATAATGGAAAATCGGGATGATCCTTAAAATCCATTTTTATAATTTAAAAACTTTCTCCCGCAGGGAGAACAGACTTCCAAGGAAAGGTAAAAAAAATGGCCTTTGATTTTAATGCGGATGAAATTTTCCAGATGGCAATTCAGATCGAGCAGAATGGCACCAAATTTTACAGAAATGCGGCAGAAGGTGTACAGAAGCCCGAAGAAAAGGAATTTCTTCTCAAGCTGGCTGAAATGGAAGTGGATCACGAAAACACCTTTACGGAAATGAAGCGCAGCCTCTCCGAAGATGAGAAGGCTAAAACCGTATTTGATCCTGAAAATGAAACGCTTCTTTACCTCAAGGCCCTTGCGGATACCCGCGTATTTTTCCAGAAGACCATTGATACTTCCAGCCTTAAGGAAATCCTCAAGGAAGCCATTGTTGCCGAAAAGGATTCCATCGTCTTTTATCTGGGCATGAAAGAGCTGGTCCCCGCAGGCAAGGGCAAAGAGCGTCTGGATGCCATCATCAAGGAAGAAATGGGCCATATCCGTCTTCTGAGCAAGGAGCTCATGGCCATCAAGTAGTCTTTGTTTTATAATTAAAAATAAAAAAGGTTCCGGTGCATCATTAAAAAAGCACCTGAACCTTTTTTTGTTTCTTATGCCCATGGGGGGAGGATGATACCTATCTCCCGGATCCAGAGGAAACCTTTCTGTTCAGCTCCAGAAGCAGGGCTTTCATTTCCGCAAGCTCCTGTTTCAGGGCTTCTGCCTCAAGCTGGCGGGTACATTCCTGTTCCTGAGCCTGAGACTCCTGCATATTATTCACAATCACCCCGATAAAAAGATTGATGACAATGAAGGTTCCCATGAGGATAAAGGATACAAAGTAAAGCCAGGCCCAGGGGCTTTCCCCAAGCAGGGGGCGCATTACGCCGCTGGCCCAGGATTCCAGTGTGACCACCTGAAAGAGGGTGAGCAGGGTGACATGCATGGAGCCGAAGTATTCCGGGCTGATGCTGCCAAAAAAAATCGTTCCCATCACGGAGAATACATAAAAAAGCAGTCCCAGCAGAAAGGCAATGTTCCCCATGGCCGGGATGGTTGCCAGAAGCGCACCTATCATACGCTGCAGGGAGGGAATGATGGAAATGGTACGCAGCACCCTGAGAATGCGCAGGATACGCAGCACAGATACAAAATGGCCTCCGGCAAGGACAAGGCTGCTGGCCACAATGAAAAAATCAAAAAGATTCCAGCCATCCTTAAAAAACCCGTAACAGGGCCGGGATCCGGCTATGCGTATGAGGATTTCTATGGTGAAAATAATAATGAATATTTTTTCAATGAGGTAAAACCCCTTCTGAAAAGAAAGGTAGAGGGAGGGATAGGTTTCCATGCCAATGACAATGGCATTGAGAATGATCATGGCAATGATGAAATTTTTGAAACGGGGATTTTCCGCAAGTGTGTGGCAGCGTTCACGGAGGGTTATGGGAAAGGATGCCATTCTTTTGTCCTGTATATAATTGGGGTTTCCGTTGACCTAAGGGCGTTCGCCAGCTTTTTTATGGGCCCACAGAGGCTTTCTCCGCTCTCTTTTTCAGATAAAACCGGATTGATCAATACCCGGAATGAAAGGCTATGGATTTTTTTGCAGGGGAAGTATAGAGGTAGGGGCCTTAAAGCCTGCTGCGGCCTTTGTTTTGAAAAAATGGCTACGGCCGATCCGAAGGCTGTATAAACAACCCCTTATGAAAGCTGAAGAATGAAGTGGATAGCCCTTAAAATCATTTTTGAAGGTGAAAACCCGGCCATGATGGAAGATCTTCTGGCAGCGGTTTTCGCAGACCATGGCATCAGTGGTGTCAGCATTGACCAGCCGGATCTGGAACCCGAGGAAGGATGGGGGGATGATGCCCTGCCAAAGCCGGAGTTCCCTGCGGTGACCGGCTATATCCCCAAAAACGGGGACGCAGAAAAACGCATGGATGCCATTGTGAAAGAGGCCTCTGAACTGGCCCTTGCCTTTGGCTTCAGTCTCCGCAGCCAGAGTGCTGAAATTGACGAGGAAGACTGGGCCGAAAGCTGGAAGGCTTTTTTCTGGCCGGAAAAAATCGGCAGACGCATTGTCGTAAAACCCACCTGGCGCAGCTATGAACCCGAAGGGGATGACATTGTGCTGGAGATTGATCCCGGTATGGCCTTTGGCACGGGAACCCACCCCACCACCTCCCTTTGCATACAAAAAATTGAGGCGCTGATCCGTCCCGGTGATGCGGTGCTGGATGTGGGCACAGGCTCCGGCATTCTTCTCATGGCTGCTGGCGCCCTTGGAGCAGGAAGGCTTGTGGGAGTCGATAACGATTCTGTTGCCATTGAGGTGGCTGCGGCCAATCTTTCCCTCAACGGCTTTGGCCCGGAAAAACGGGATCTTTTTGTGGGCAATCTTGCGGAGAAAGCCCAGGGTCCCTTTGATCTGGTGGTGGCCAATATCCTTGCGGAAGTGGTGGTCATTCTGATTCCCGACATCGGCAGGGTGCTGCGGCCGGGAGGTCGGGTCATCCTCTCCGGCATCATTGAAGAAAAAGTTCCCATGGTGATGGATGCGCTGAAGGCCAGCGGTTTTTCTGAATCCCGGTACGAACTGGACAGGGGCTGGGCCGTATGCGTGGCCTCACTGAACGCCCCTGCCTGATCGTGGCAGGGGAGCGGTCCCTGTTTACTTTTTCAGGATTCCAGTGGCAGGGTTAAGGTATATATCCGGTTTCCCCGCTGTATACGCAGGGAGACTTCCCTGTCCATACGATGCCGGATCAGGGCGGCATGGAGGTCGGAAAGGCTTGTGATTTCCCTCTCTCCCAGACTCCGGATACGGTCGCCGGGCCGGACACCGGCACGATCCAGCGCACTGTTTTTCCGGACCTCTGTCAGCACAACGCCATGGGGCGTTCCCGGCTGTTCGGCAGCCTGAATGCCCATGAGCTTTTCCGGCAGGGCTGCTGCCCTTTCCATGGGGAAAGACCGGGGGGTCATGGAGAGGGTGAGGGATCTTCCCTTTCGCAGCAGATCCAGACGGACAGGGGTTTCCGGCATCAGCATTTCCAGATGCTCCCTGTAGTCTGTAATTTTTGTCACTGGCTGGCCGTCCATGGCAGCCAGCACATCCCCCGGGCGTATGCCTGCCCCTGAGGCGGGAGAGTCCTTTTCCACCTCCCGGACCAGAAGGCCCTGCACCTCTCCCTTACCAAGATAATCCGCAAGGCCCCTGTCCATCTCCTGTATCCTGAGTCCGGCCCAGAGGGGAATCACCATGCCGTGTTCAATGAGGTCCTTTGCGATTCTCCTTGCCCTGTCAATGGGAATGGCAAAGCCGATGCCCTGCGCCCTGGCATGGATGGCCGTGTTGATACCAATAAGCTCTCCCCGGATATTCAGGAGGGGGCCTCCGGAGTTGCCGGGATTGATGGAGGCATCGGTCTGGATGAAACGTTTGAAAACCTGACGGTTGCTGCGCACATGCCGGTTGGTGGCACTGATCACCCCTGTGGTGACGGTATGGGAAAATCCAAAGGGATTGCCAATGGCGATTACCGTTTCACCGATCATGAGATCGTGGCTGACTCCCATAGGGGCCTGGGGCAGGGCAGTATCGCTTTCAATGCGGAGAACGGCAAGGTCGCTTTCCGTATCCGCTCCCACAAGCAGGGCAGGAAGCTCGCTGCCGTTTTCAAGGGTCACGGTAATGGTTTCTCCCCTTGCCACCACATGGGCATTGGTCAGCACATAACCCCTTTCTCCGTCAATAATGACACCGGAGCCAAGGCTGGTTCGCTGCTGGCGCATCCCCGGACTGCCCTCAAAAAAATCCCTGAAGAACTCATCAAAAAAAGGGTCGCCAAAGCCCCTTCTGTGCCGGGTTTCCGTGTAGGCCGCACTGATATTGACCACAGCCGGTGCCACACTGCGTACCGCAAGGACAACGGGAGTTTCCCGGTCCGGCAGTGCGGCATGGGCCTGCAGAGAAAGAAGAATACACAAACAAAACAGAATCCATTTGCCCTTGATCATGACTTCTGCTATCCTTTTTTATTTTGTATATGAACGTTTTTTGTGGTGTTCTGGTCAGTGCATTTTTTGGAAGAGACGCATCAGACAAGCCTTTTCCCGCCCCCCTTTTTGCCACCGGACCCTTATTTTCCAAGACCCTCTGCCTCCGGTAATATCATGTCCTTATCCAGCCATCAATTTGAATCCATTCTTTCCAGAGTGGAAAAACCCAGCCGTTACCTCGGTACGGAAGTCAACAGTATCCGCAAGGAAGGCGGGAATTATTTCCGCGTGGGCCTTGCCTTTCCCGATATGTATGAGATCGGAGCCTCCCACTTCGGCCTGCAGATTCTCTACGACATCCTGAACAGGGATGAAAGCATTGCGGCAGAGCGTATCTATGTGCCTGCCCCGGACATGGCCGCCCTGCTCAGGGAAGCGGGGCTTCCCCTTGCCACCCTTGAAACCCGTACCCCTTTGGCCGAGCTGGATATTCTCGGCATCAGCCTGCTCTATGAGCTGAACTACACGGGGGCACTGGAAATCCTGAACCTTGCAGGCCTGCCCTTTTACAGCCATGAGAGAGATGAAACCCATCCCCTCGTCATCGCAGGTGGTCCCTGTGTCTGTAATCCTGAACCCATGGCTCCCTTCTTTGATGCCATGCTCATGGGTGACGGAGAAGAACAGCTCCTGGCCCTCTGCCACAGCGTTCAGGAATTTAAAAGGGCCGGTGGCGGTACCCGCAGGGAACTTCTCAAAAAACTGGCCCTGACAGACGGTGTATATGTGCCATCCTTCTACACACCTTCCTGGGACGAAAAGGGTCTGCAGCGCCTTGAACCGGAAGAAGGCCAGCCCCCTTCCGTGAAAAAGGCCGTACTGGCTTCCCTGGAAGCCGCCCCCGTTCCCCTGAGACCTGTTCTGCCCTTTACCAATCCGGTTCACGACAGACTGCGCCTTGAAATTGCGAGGGGCTGTACAAGGGGCTGCCGCTTCTGTCAGGCAGGTATGCTGTACAGACCCGTCCGGGAACGGTCCATGGAAAGGCTTCTGCAGATCACGGAGGTGGCTCTGGCTGCCACGGGTTATGACGAAATGTCCCTTTTGTCCCTTTCCACGGGGGATTACGGTTGCCTTGCGGATCTCATGGAGCATCTCATGGACCGTTATGCCGGAGAACAGCGGGCCATCAGTCTGCCCTCCATCCGGGCCGGACGCCTGACCCCGGAGCTGATGGAACAGATCAAAAAGGTTCGTAAAACCGGTTTCACCATTGCCCCGGAGGCGGGAAGCCAAAGACTCCGGGATGTGATCAATAAAAATATTACAGAAGAAGAAATCGTCAATACGGTAAGGGATGCGGTTTCTCTGGGATGGAATCAGATCAAGCTCTACTTTATGGTTGGCCTTCCCACGGAAAGCGATGAAGATTTGCAGGCCATTGTGGACCTTGCGGATAAACTGCGCCGCTTCCGCACCCCCCAGGGCAAATGGGGACAGGTGACCGTGAGTGTGGGCACCTTCATTCCCAAGCCCCATGCGCCCTTTCAGTGGGCGGGAATGATTTCCCTTGATGAAGCCATGGAAAAATTCCGTTTTCTGAGGAATCGGCTGAAAATGCCCGGTGTCCAGTTCAAATGGCAGCATCCGGCCAGCAGCCATCTGGAGGCCCTCTTTTCCAGAGGGGACCGCCGCATGGCTTCCCTTCTGGTCCGGGCCTGGGAAAAGGGCTGCGTACTGGACGGCTGGTCCGACTACTTCAAACAGCATCTCTGGGATGAAGCCATTGCCGAAGAAGGACTGGATGTGGATTTTTTTGTTTCCCGCCAGCGTTCTCTGGATGAACCCCTGCCCTGGGACGTGATGGATATCCGTGTCACAAAGGATTTTTTGAAGCAGGAATGGGAAAAGGCCTTTGCCATGACCCGGACGCCGGATTGCCGGGAGGGGAGCTGTGCAGGGTGTGGTATCTGCGATTTTGATACCATTGAACCCAGACTTTTTTCAGGTACAGAGACCCAAAAAGTTCCGCCCCCCCGCATGCCGCAGCATTTCAGGAGTCTGCGGGTCAGTTTTGAAAAAACAGGGCCTGCCCGTTTTTTCGGGCATCTTGAAATGATTCAGATTCTTCTGAAGGCCCTGCGCATGGCCGGTGTCACCTTCAGGTTTTCCATCGGATTCAATCCGAAACCGGAAATCCGTTTTACCGATACCCTGCCTTTGGGCATGGCCAGTCTTTGTGAAAATTTTATTCTGACCGCAGGCGCTGAAGTTTCTGCAGAGGGCTTTGAAGACAGGGTGAACCCCTTTCTTCCTGAAGGCCTTACAATCACCGCATGCAGAGAGGCAAGGCCGGGGGAAAAGGAAGATCCGGTATTGTATTATGAAGTACGCAGTCCTGCCCCCTTTGATCCGCAGAAATTAGCGGATTTTGCAGCCAAAGAAGAATGGATTCTGGAAAAGCCCGGCAAAAAGGGCAAGGTAAGACTTCTGGATATCAAAAAATTCATTGTTCATATGGATATGACAGAGGAGAGGGTTCTGTCCCTTTCCCTGCGATCCTGGGAAGAGAGAACCCTTCGGCCTGCACAGGTATTGACGGCGGTTTTTGACATGACGCCGGAGGCGGTAAGCAATCTTGACATTATCAAGGTATATGCCGGTTAAGGTTCAGGAAAGGGATGTTTTGAAAAAAGAACTGATCGTGAATGTGGCACCCGGGGAAACCCGTGTGGCCCTTCTTGAAAATGGTGTCCTTGCAGAGTTTTTTGTGGAGCGGGGGGAGGAAGAGAATATCACGGGCAGTATCTACAAGGGGCGGGTGCAGCGGGTACTGCCCGGAATGCAGGCAGCCTTTGTGGACATCGGGCTGAAGCAGGCGGCCTTTCTCTATGTGGATGACGTGATGCCGGACCCCTGCGGACTGGAGGTGGAGGATCCGGAAGATGAAACCGAAGGCCCCCCCCGCGCTCTGGGGAAAAACAACAGGGAAAGCCGCCACCGGATTGAAGCCCTTCTGAAGGAAGGTCAGGAGCTCATGGTGCAGGTGATCAAGGCGCCTGTGGGTACCAAAGGTGCCCGGATTACCACCCAGATCTCCCTGCCCGGCAGGTTTCTCGTGCTCATGCCCACGGTTCCCCATGTGGGAATATCAAGGAAAATCCTCTGCGATGGGGAAAGGCAGCGCTTAAAGGATCTTGTGGAAGCCCACAGGAATTCTGAGCATGGCTATATTTTCCGTACGGCAGCCGAAGGGGTGGAAGCCCCTGCCGTTTCAAGGGAAATCGATGTGCTGGACCGCCTCTGGGAGATGATTCAGGCGCGGTATAAAAATCAGAAGGCACCCACGCGTATCCACAGGGACCTTTCCGTCACCTTCCGCTCCCTCAGGGATCTGCTCACCCACGATGATGCCCGCCGTCTGGTGATTGATTCAAGGGAAGGCTGCGAAGCCGTGCGCCAGTTCCTTGGCAGAACCATGCCGGATCTGGAAGTGGATGTGGTGCATTACAGCGGCAAGGCACTGATCTTTGATGCCTATAACGTAGAAGCAGAAATTCAGCGGGCATTGAAAAAAAAGGTCTGGCTGAAATCGGGCGGCTACATTGTCATTGAACAGACCGAAGCCCTTGTGGCCATTGATGTGAATACGGGGCGCTATGTGGGCAAGGAGAATTTCGAGGAAACCATTCTCCTGACCAACCTTGAAGCCGTCCGGGAAATAGCCCATCAGATCCGCCTGAGGAATCTCTGTGGTATCATCATCATTGATTTTATTGATATGGCCCGTCCGGCCAATCAGGACAGGGTGTATCAGGCTTTCCGGGATGCGGTACAGGCGGACAGGGTGAAAACCAATATTTTGCCCATGAGTGAGCTGGGACTTGTTCAGATGACCCGGAAAAGAACAAGAAAATCCCTTTCACGGATTCTTTGCAGCAATTGCCCCTGCTGTGACGGAAGGGGCCATGTGGCTTCTCCTGTGAGCTTATGTTTCCAGATTTACAGAGAGCTGCTGCGGTATGCGGCAGATGCCGCAGGTGAGGGCTTTACCATTGTCTGTCACCCGGAAACCGCCGAAGAAATTCTCCGGGGCTCAAGGTCTCTTGTTGATGTGATTGAAAAGAAAACCGGTATGCAGGTACAGGTAACGGCAGATCCGGCCTGCCACCCTGAGGAATTTGATATTGTTGAAAATCTTAAGGTAAAAACCAGACCCGACACCGGAGAATCGGGTTGACAGTCTTGGGGAAATATGATTCCCTGATGCGATTTGTCCGGAGCAGGAAACCTCCCCGGACAAGGGGTGTGATGGAAAATCTGTATAAAAAAAGGTGTTTTTCATCAATATACAGGTGCATTGTACCCCTCTTGAAAGCTTGTGATCAGCATGCGGTCCTGCATGGGTAAAGGTGTTTTTTCAGGGCAGGCAGCTTATAAAACCGTAACACAACAGCAGGCCTCTATGGTCTAAGGGAAGTAAGGATTATGAAAAGAACATTTCAGCCAAGCCGCATCAAGCGGGCAAGAAACCATGGATTCCGCAAAAGAATGTCCACCACTGCGGGCCGTCGCATTATCAAGGCCAGAAGAGCCAAAGGACGTAAGCGTCTTTCTGCCTGAAAAAGTTGTTTTTTTAGTATGATCTGACTCTGCGCTGCCCTCAGGGCAGCAGCGGAAAAAACCGTTGAAACACAGTTTTTCTGTTTTACTGAAAAAAGTGTCGGTGTTGTTTCGGGATTCTTTAGGATATTCCCGGGAACAGGACTTAAGGGTTGTAAAGGCGTACTGTAAAACCAAAGCTGTTTCCGAAGCAGGCCCGGACACCTTGCCTCTAAGGAAGCACAGGTTTGCAGCGACGGGTAAGAGGGCTGTCAGAGGAGAACGGATTTGCAGGGATTTTTTACAAAGGGAGACCGCCTGCGAAAGCGGGGAGCGTTTGTTAAGCTTTCAAAAACAGGCACCAAGGTTCATTCCCGCTATTTTCTTGCCCTGTTTTCCGGAAATGCTTTTTCCCGTCCCCGTGTGGGGATTACGGCTTCCAGAAAAGTAGGAAATGCCGTGAAAAGGAATCGCATCAAACGGCTTGTACGGGAATACTTTCGGACCTGCGGGAAAATGCAGGTCACTGGCTGTCTGGATATTCACGTCATTGCCAAGCGGGAAGTGGTGGATCAGACTTCAGACCGTATTTTCTCATCCCTTCAGGATCTGTTTGAAAAGATTGAGAGGAGATCGGGTGACCTAAGTGCTTAAACGTCTGATCCTGCTGCTGATTCGTATCTATCAGATCGTCCTGTCTCCCCTGCTGGGCCCATCATGCCGTTTTTACCCCACCTGTTCGGCCTACGCCTTTGAAGCGGTGCAGAAATATGGTGTTTTTCGGGGTGGCTGTATGGCCATTAAACGTATTTTGAAATGTCATCCGTTCCATCCGGGCGGTGTGGACCCTGTACCCTGATTCGGGAGAGGCTCCTGCCGCCCTTTTGTATTTGGTGACTGACCGTACACGCTTTAAGTATTTGTCTGCATGGAAAAGCCAACGCGGAAGGTCTGTGCCGGTTTAACCATTTTCCGGCCCGCGTCTGGGTAGCGGGCACCCGCGCACCTTTGGGAGTATTAGGAGTTATTCATGGAGCAGTTTCGTTTTCTTGCAGCTATTGTCTTGTCTTTTCTGGTTTTTATCGTCTGGAACTATTTTTTCATGCCGGAGCCGCCGCCTGTGGTGGAAAGGCCCCATGAAACCGCCCAGTCTGTACAGAACGGGGCATTTGTTCCGGATATGGCAGCAGCGCCAGCCCCTGTCCGGCAGCCTGCGGCAGAGGACCCCGGCAGGCCAGCCCGTCTGTTTACGGTGGAAACGCCTCTGTACACGGCTGTACTTTCCGAAACAGGCGCTGCCTTTAAAGGGCTTTCCCTTAAAAATTACCGGGAAGACTCAGAAAAAGGGAGTCCTGAAAAACAGGTTCTGGATCACAGCCTTGGCGCCAACTTCATTCTTTCCATGGAAAACAACAGCATTTCCGGCCTTGAAAATGCCATTTTTACGGGTCCGGAGCAGCAGAGGCATGTGCTGCAGAGCGGGGAAGGAAATCTGATATTTTCCTGGACTTCCCCGGACGGCTTTGTGGTGGAAAAACGCTATACCTTTTCACCGGAGAGTTATCTCATCGCCTGTGACATCCGTATCCGGAATACGGGCAGCCGGATTATTGCCGACCGCATGGGCCTTTCTCTGGTATCTCCCCTCGCGGACAGAAGGGCCATCGGCTTTGAAGGGCCCACCCTTTTTATTGACAGGGACGTGGAACGGCTTAAAATCAAGGATATCCGAAATAAAAGCCGCTATAACGGAAATATCCGCTGGATGGCCATTCAGGACCGTTATTTTGCCACAGCCATTATTCCTGCCAGTGAAGAGCCTTCTTCCATGAGGATTCTCATAGAAGATGACAGGGCATACAGGGCAACCTACTTCACGGATACCTTTCACCTTGCCCCGGAAGCTCTGCTGACCAAAAAAGCCTATTTCTATGCAGGCCCCAAGAGTGTGAATGTGCTCAAGGATGCCGGTTACGGACTTCAGGCACTGGTGGATTTTGGCTGGTTTGATATCCTCGCCCAGCCCTGTCTCTGGCTTTTAAACAAGATTTACAATGTGATCCCCAATTACGGGATCGCCATTATTCTTCTTACGGTATTTATAAAGATTCTGTTCTGGCCTCTGGGCAACAAAAGCTACAGGGCCATGAATGAAATGAAAAAACTGCAGCCCCTGATGATGGAGCTCAGGGAAAAATACGGTAATGACAAGCAGAAGATGAATCAGGAAATCATGAATCTGTACCGGACCTACAAGGTGAACCCCATGAGCGGCTGCCTTCCTCTGCTGGTACAGATGCCTATCTTCATTGCTCTTTACCGTATGCTGTATGAGGCCATCGAGCTGCGCCATGCGCCATTTATGGGGTGGATACAGGATCTTTCCGCACCGGACCGTCTTTTTGATTTTGGTTTTTCCATTCCCTTCATGCAGGAACCCTATGGTATTCCCGTGCTGACCATCATCATGGGTGCCACCATGTTTCTGCAGCAGAAAATGGCTCCCCCTGCGGGTGATCCCCTGCAGGCGAAAATCATGATGTTTTTGCCGCTGATCTTTACGGTAATTTTCATCAATTTTCCCGCAGGCCTTGTTCTTTACTGGCTTGTGAACAACATCCTGTCCATTGCGCAGCAGTATTATATCATCAGGACTTCGAAATAACGGGGAGAGGGCATGAATACCACAGTAGAATATGAAGGCAAAAGTGTGGAAGACGCCCTGGAAAATGCCAGCAGAAAGCTGAAGCTTTCCAAGGATAAAATTCAGTACGATGTGATTTCCTATGGTTCCACGGGTATTTTTGGACTGGTCGGGGTAAAAAAGGCAAAAATCCGCATCACCCTTTCCCAGGGGAAAAACGGGACCTCCGCAGAATCCGACCGCAAGGTCAGTGCATCCTCCCTTGTGGATGAAGCCTTTGGAGCTGTTAACGGTACGGCTCAGCCGCAGGAGAAAAAAAGCAATGGCGGTGGCAAACCCCAGCGTTCCCAGGGAAAGAAAAAGCAGGATTTGAGGGAGACCGTTAAAGAAGTGAGGGTGCAGCCCGAGACCCCTGCCAGCAAGGAAACGCTTCCGGAGGAAGAGTCCCTGTCTTCAGCAGCAGTGGAAGTGGAAAGCAGCGGTGGCCCCCTTGATCCTCCGGTGATGGAAAAGGGCTCCCGGTCCCGGTCCCGGTCATCCAGATCAAAAAACAGCCGGGGCAATGGCAGAAAACCAGCGGCTTCCCCAGCCCCTTCGACCAAAGGCAAAAAAGAGGATGCGCCTTTACCCGTCCCTGTCAATCTGCCGGAATCCGAGGGAGATAATTTTGTTGAAACAGAAGAAGAAAACCCGGTACCCGTTGAGGTGACACCGGAAATGATTGCCCGTGGCCGTGAAGTGCTGGAAAAAATCCTTCCCTATATCAGTGAGGATGTCACCATACGGGAAGAGGTGTCTCCGGGCCGTATCCTTTACAACCTGGATGGAGGCAATCCCGCCATCATCATTGGCAAGCGGGGACAGACACTGGAAGCTATACAGTATGTGGTGGACAAAATCGTTAACCGGGATGCAGAAGGCCGTGTCCGTATCCAGATGGATGTGGAGGGCTATATTGAAACCCGCAAGGAGCATCTCCAGCAACTGGCCCTGAAACAGGCGGAAAAGGCCAGGCGTACGGGAAAACCTGCCACCATCGGCCAGATGAATGCCCATGACCGCAGGATTATTCACCTTGCCTTAAAGGATGACCGGACTGTCCGCACCCAGAGTGTGGGGGAAGGTTACTACCGCAGGCTGGTAATTTTTCCAAAAAAAGTCCGCCGCCGCAGATCCGATGGAAACGGTAACGAAGAAAGCTGAAAAGCGGTCACCCACTGCTGGTATAAAATCAGTTTTGAGAAAGTACCGTTTCTCCTCACAGGGAGCGGTACTTTTTTTATTGGCAAATGAAGACGGGATGTAACTGTTCAGCACAGTTTTCCAGGTACCATAGCTGCAAGACAGATGCACAGGCCCCAGGCTGTTTGCCCGTGACGCAATCTTATTCGGGAG
>NZ_VLLC01000003.1:92322-94497 GCF_007830435.1 Desulfobotulus alkaliphilus
CAGACAGTTTGCCGCTTCTTTCGCACAGGCCTGCAAAGCTCTGATCCGAAACGATTGCAATGTCACTTGCAAATAGCCACGGAGCCTTGCAGCAGTACGAAGCTGCTGCAACTACAGTATTGGCAGTTCGGAATTAAATATGCTGAATAATTTTGACGGGATAATAGATGCCTCTGGACAATACAGAAACCATTGCCGCCATCGCTACCCCACCGGGAACCGGAGGGATCGGCATCATAAGGATCTCCGGACCGGCTTCCATAGGGATTGCCTGCCGCCTGTTTCACAGAAAAGGGATTGCCGGGCCCGCCGCTTCCCATGATCTTCTTTCCCACCGTCTGACCCTTGGGCACATATGCGATCCTGCCAGTGGGGAAATTCTGGACGAGGTGCTGGTGGTGGCCATGCGCTCCCCGAGGTCTTTTACCGGAGAAGACGTGGTGGAAATTCAGGCCCATGGAGGACCATGGCTTCTCCGCAGCATTCTTGCTCTGGTGCTGGATCAGGGAGCCCGTCTGGCTGAACCCGGAGAGTTTACCCGCAGGGCCTTCCTTTCCGGCCGCATGGATCTCACCCAGGCCGAAGGGATGATGGATCTGATTGAGGCCAGAACTTCAGCAGCCCGGAAAATGGGTTCCGCCCTGCTCCGGGGAGAGCTGGGTATGGAAGTTTCCCGCCTCAGGGAAGCCCTGCTGGAGCTTGCCACACGCATGGCAGCGGAAATTGATTTCCCCGATGATGTGGGGGATCTTGTGGATGAAGGGCAGGTGCTGCAGGATTTACAGGAATACTATCTGCCTGAGCTTCGCCGTCTCATTCGCATGGGGGAAAACGGAGTCCGGCTCAGGGAGGGGCTGCGCATTGTGATTGCGGGCCTT
Source organism: Desulfobotulus alkaliphilus (assembly GCF_007830435.1). Taxonomy (GTDB): domain Bacteria; phylum Desulfobacterota; class Desulfobacteria; order Desulfobacterales; family ASO4-4; genus Desulfobotulus; species Desulfobotulus alkaliphilus. The sequence continues at coordinate 93,201 of NZ_VLLC01000003.1, forward strand.
CCCAATGCAGGAAAATCTTCTGTCATGAATCGTCTGCTGGCCATGGATCGTTCCATTGTAACGGACATTCCCGGTACCACAAGGGATCTGGTGGAAGAACCGCTGAACCTTGCGGGGCTGCCCTTTGTTCTGACGGATACGGCGGGCATAAGGGATTCTTCCGACCCCATAGAAAGGATGGGTGTGGAGCGGGCCATGGAAAGCATCCGGAGTGCGGATTGTGTACTTCTGGTGATGGATGCCCGGCGGGGGGCAGACAGGGAGATCTGTCTGCTGGAAGAAACCATCCGTTCCTCTCCCTATCTGCTTGTGATGAATAAAAAGGATCTTGTGGATGACTGCGATGCCATTGCCCTTCCCTCTTCCTGGAAACCAGCGGCCCGTGTTTCCCTCTCTGCCCGTAGCGGCGAAGGAATGGACGCCTTGAGAAAGGCCTTGACAGATCTTGCGGGCTTTTCCGAGGTGCAGCATGCAGCCCTGCCCAACCTGAGGCACAGAGCTGCCTTTGAAAGGGCTGCTGAAGCCCTTGAAAGGGTCCGGGCGGGTATGCTTTCCGGCCACTTCTGGGATCTTTTATCCGTGGATCTGCATACGGCCATACAGGCGCTTGGAAACGTTCTGGGAGAAAATGCGGACCCGGATCTTTTGGACAGAATTTTTTCCGGTTTTTGTATTGGCAAGTAACTTTTTCTTATGTACAAAGCAGACAATAAAACTGTATTGACTCAAAAACCCATCATTATCTGTATCCATCAGCTTTAAAAAGCGGTTTTTATGGAGGTGGAAATGACAAAAATTCCCAGGAAAATCAAACGGGAACTGGAACATAAGCGCCTTGCAAAAACCAGCACGGCCATAGCAGGTCTTGCTGCTGCGGCATCCGCAGGGGCCGGAGTGGCCGCAGCAACAGCGGCACCTACGGGCATGGCCGCACTGGGTGTGGCCCTTAAACTTTCCGCTCCTCCCCTTATTGTTGCGGCTGCTCCCCTTGTGGCCGGTGTGGCCGTTGCCGCAGGAACTACCGCAGGACTGATCCGGTTTTACTCGTGGTATAAAGAACGGCAGGAAGAAACTTTGGGAGAAGGTTCAGATGATGGTCCGCAGCATCTTCTGGAATAAATCCGGAGAGAGAGGCGCAGGTCATGCTGAACTTTCCTTTGGAAAACCCTTTGAATGACGCAGGTAACTGTTCAGCACAGTTTTTCATATCATACCTGCAAGACAGATGCACAGGCTCCAGGCTATTTGCCCGTGACGCAATCTTATTCTTAGAGCTTCTTGCCCTGTGCGGAAGCGG
>NZ_VLLC01000003.1:94537-180474 GCF_007830435.1 Desulfobotulus alkaliphilus
ACAGCATTGGCAGTTCGAAATAAATTGTGCTGAATAATTACTGACGCAGAATACAAGGAAGCATCCAATGGCAAGAATGATTGGCATCTACAACAACAAGGGGGGCGTCGGCAAGACGACCCTGGCGCTCTTTCTTGCGGATTTTCTGTCGTCCGTCACCATAAAGGGGAAAAAATCAAGGGTGCTGGTGATTGATTTTGATCCCCAGGCGTCCTGCTGCAATGCCATACTTGGCCCGGAAAAGGTTGCTGGTCTCAGGGAGACGGGGAAAACCCTTCCCCACGCCCTGAAGGAAAGGGCAGAAGGAAAAAATGGCCCTGATCTTCTGGGGTATATTTTTACAAGAAAGGAAAATCTCCGTTCAAAAACCAAAAAAACACGGCTTGGCAATCTGGATGTCATTGTATCCGAGGCCGAGCTGGCTCTGGCCTTTGAAGAATCCGCATCCATGGAACATGTCGCGGACATGGCTTCATGGATCAAAACATCCCTTTCGGAACACTACGATTTCATCTTTATCGATCTGCCGGGGAGCCTCTCCAAAAGGAACGGTTTTTCTCTGATTGGTGCTTTTCTGGCGGATTATTTTCTTGTCCCCATAGAACCCAACAGAATGAACATCAATGCCATTCCCCTGACCCTTAAAATGCTCAACGACATCAGAGGATGGCGGGGAAACAAAAGGCCGTTCAGGCTTTTGGGTTTTGTTCTGAACAAGGCGGACAGAAGAACCCGGCAGTACAAACTCCATAAGGATGCGCTTGTGCATTATGCAGACGTGGCATCATGCAAAATCTATGACAATATCCTGCCCCCCACCCCCAAGCTTTCCAATGCAACGGATGATTCCATTCAGTTCATTACCCTCTCCGACCGCTATGATACCTATTATGCCCATGTGAAAAAACTGGTGCTGGAAGTCATTGACGATCTGGGTTTTTCGGTGAAGCCCAGACAGGAAAAATCCTGATTGTTTTGCCGTTAAAATACAAGTATGAAACCTGCATTTATTTCCGTTGAATGCAGCCCGAGGTTCTCATGGATTTTGCCTGGAAAAAAACAGAACCTGTGCTTTATTTCCATGGCAGAACGGCTGTCTGACTGAATGCATGAATTTTTCCCGACCAGTCAAAATGACCCTTTGTGGTATTATTCAGTACCACTGGAAGGAATGATCTTTTTATGAAGAATGTTCACCATGATTCCGGTAAAAAGGGAGCGCCTCCCCTCTCTGGTCTGAACATGAAGACCCTGGCTCTTTTTCTTGAGGATCTTGCGGACAGGGATGCCAGAATCCGTGAAAGGGTGGAAGCCCTTTATCTTTCTTCGGATGCATCGGCCTTGTCTGCCCATCTGAAAAAGCGACTGGACGGATTCTATGGTCTCCCTGAGACCCTCGGGTTCAGGGATCTCATGCCCCTGGCCCGGGATTTCAGGGCTTTTCTCTCTGATACGAAAATTCTGATGGCCCCGCTGGAAGCAGGTGTGGCCCTGGATCTTGTGGATCGTTTCCTTGATCTGGACAGCCTGCTGGAAGGTCTCGAAGAAAACGGCGGACCTCTTCAGCCGGTTTTTTCAGAAGCCTGTGACCTGTGGCTGGCCCTTGCTGCCCAAAGCGGGCTTGCCATGGACTGGGGCGAAAAAATTCTGAAACATTTTCTTAAAGACCGTTTTGGTGTCCGGGTCAATCTCATGCGCCATGCGGACAGGCTTCTCGGTCCGGAGCAGCTCACCCGCCTTGCGGACCAGATGCTTAAAGATGCCGGAGAAAAAGCCATGGATGCAGGCGGAGAATGGCAGAGATACCGCCTTTCCATGGGCTTACGTTACCTTTCCCAGGCACTTAGAAATCCGGACCTGATGGCACAGAGCGTTACCCTTGTGCAGACAGACCCCAGCCCCCGCCAGATCGGAGATATCGTGCAGGCCTATCTGGACTATGAAGGGCCGGAAGCCGCCCTTTCATGGCTGGCTGGCGACTGGGGAGAAAGGGAACTGGAAAGACTGGATCTGCTGGATCAGGTGTATGCTGCCATGGATGACGCTGAAATGCTTTTTCAGATCCGCAGGGAGCGCTATGCAGCCCAGCCTTCGGCGGATTATCTTCTCGCCCTGCTGGAAGTCTGTGATGCGGACGAGCGGGAAGGCTTTCTGGCCTCTGCACCGGAAACGGCCCGCTACACAAGCAGTCTTTATTCCGGGCTGAACCTTCTTCTTGCCATCGGTTCTGTAAGGGAAGCAGAAGCCCTGCTGGTGGAGCGGCTGGAAGCACTGACGGCCTATGATTATACGGCTGTCCTGCGCATACAGGAGAAGTTTGAATCCGCAGGCGCTGTGCTGGGTCGCATCCTGTGCTATCGCACCCTCATTGAGGGGATTCTGGATGAAGCCCGTTTCAGAGCCTATGGAAAGGCAGTGGCGTATTGCAGAATTCTGGAAGATCTGGAGGTGGCGGCCGTTTACCATGGGGGACTTCCGGGCCACTCGTCATATATGGATCTCCTGCGTCAGAGGTATGGAGACAAACAGGTTTTCTGGCAACGCCTGGATGGAAGGGATGAAAGCCCCGAAGCGGATGAGATTATCCCTGATGCCCATGATTTTGACAATGAAGCGGACCTTTCAGGCCATGATGGGGTCGGGGATGGAATGGATTTTTCTAAACCCGGCACCGATCCTGTGGCCAAAAAAACGGAGGCTTCTTTCTGGGGTGCTGGCAAGTCTGTCCACGGAGATTTTGGGGAAAAGGTTTCACGTGAAACATATGGGAAAAATATCCGGAAAAAGGTTCCACGTGGAACAACAGGGGGAGGAAAAGTACCAAAGGTTCCACGTGGAACATCCGGCGGCGTGCTGGGTTAGGTTTTTCCCACGCGGCATCCCATTCAAAGACTCAGCATGAAGATATGGGATCTTTGGTTGAAGCCCCCTGTTTTGGGTGCTATAGGAAGACGGCATGTAAAAAAAGACCAGCAGCCTGAACGGTTGCTTTTAAGGAAAGGATACCATGGATTTTTCACCATTTTTCAAACAGTATGAAGTGCTGGTTGCCTCTGCGGAAAAAGCGTTCAACCGCGTAAGGGAGATGCACCCCGAAGCCGTTCGCTGTACCACCCGCTGTGCAGACTGCTGCCATGCCCTTTTTGACCTCAGCCTTGTGGAAGCCATCTATATCAAACAACAGTTTGATGCCCGTTTTTCAGGGGCAGAAAAACACAGTATTATGGAGAGAGCAAACCGGGCAGACAGGAAAATTTACCGCATTAAAAAGGATGCTGCCAAGGCCCGCAATGAAGGGGTTTCTGAAGTTGAGCTTCTGGGTCGTATGTCCATGGAACGGGTACGCTGTCCCTTTCTCGGAGATGACGATATCTGCCAGCTTTATGATTACAGGCCCATCACCTGCAGGCTTTATGGTATCCCCACCTCCAGTGACGGTATCAGTCACAGTTGCGGAAAATCCGGCTTTGAACAGGGCAAACCCTATCCCACGGTGAATATGGATACCCTGCACGAAAAACTGTATCAGGTTTCCAGGGAAATGGTGGAAGCCATGGGTACACGCTACACCCGCATGGCGGAAATGCTGGTCCCCCTCTCCATGGCCCTTCTTACGGATTATAATGATGAATATCTGGGAATAACACCGGAAACTCCGGAAACAAAGGAGGAAACCCCCTGATGCAGGGTCCAAAACCAAAGGCCGAAGCCCCATTGTTTTCTCCCGAGGAAATCGCCACAAGAAAAAAAGCCATTTTCGATGCCATGGGAAAAAGGGGACAGCAGAAAATTCTGAAAGACGGTTATGATGAATGGGATCCCTTTGCAGAGCCCAAGGAGCCCATTGATATCCGCACCGAGGGCACGCGCAGAACAACCCATGACCTGATCCATGAGTTTCTGAAAACAAAGCCCCACGAGAGTATTTCAACCTCCTTTGGCAAGGCTGCCTACGAAATGGCACTGGGCATCGTTAATAATGATGACCGTGTCCGGGGCCTGTATGAATTCTCCCTCTGGTACAGGGATCTTCTTATCCGCGAGGGGAAAAATCCGGACTCCCTGTGATCGGATAAAAAACAGGGAGAACCCTCCATTGGCGGCAAAGGATGCTTCTGTATGAATCACATCAATTTAGCAGATCAGATGCTGCAGCGGATTCTGGATGCAGAAAAGGCATGGAGCCCTGCAGAGCTTTTGCGGCAGATGGCTGTGGAAACTGGTGCTTCCCGCCGCATGCTTCAGGATACCCTTGCCTCTCTGGTGGCAGCAGGAGACCTTGCCTATCTCGTCCGCCACGGTCAAACCTGTATCCAAAGGGGCTGGCACAAACCCCTTCCCGTTGGAAAGAAAACCCAGCTCCTTGCTCCGGGACTTTCATCCCTTCCCGGAAGGGAGTCTGTGATTCTGCTGCCGGGAGCCAGTTTTGGCGGGGGGGATCACCCCACAACAAGACTTTGTCTTGAAGCCATTGAGATCTGTGTCAAGGAGAATGGTACCATGCTGGACGTGGGGACAGGAACGGGAGTCCTTGCGATTGCTGCGGTGCGGCACGGTGCGAAAAAAGCACTGGCCGTGGACAATGATCCCCTGGCCGTCCATGAGGCAAAGGAGAATGTCCGCCTCAACGGGCTGGAAGATGCCGTACAGGTGGAAGAGGTCTGGCCGTTAGGATGCAGCTGGGATCTTGTGGCTGCCAATCTGAGGCCCCCTACCCTCATGGAGCTTGCAGAGGCACTGTCAGGCAGTCTTTCTTCCGGAGGCTTCCTTGTGCTTTCCGGGATGAGAAAGGAAGAAATGCCACTTCTCATCCAAACCTATGGGCGTTTGCTGGAAACCGTCTGCAGCAAAGAAGAAAAGGGCTGGGGCAGCCTGATATTCATAAAAACACAGGATCGCCCCAGGTCGCCCTTTCCAAAGGGGCTTGATTTGCCTTCTGGCTGGTGCTGTGTCTGATGCAGGCCATGGCCTCCGTCTTTGGGCTATCGCAAGACAGGCTTGATTTTATAAAGCCTTTTTTGGGGGCAGTTGACATAAAAAAATCCCTGCCACTTCCTTTTCAGGGTAAGGCAGGGATTTTTTTATCATGGAAAGATGAAGAGCTTTTCAGCAGGCACTTCGTTTGTTCGCTGCATATCCGTCAAAGGGTCATGCGGTGGCCATCAGCCCCGTTTGGCAAAAACCAGTTTACCACCCAGGTGTCCGGCAAGGCCCGCAGCTCCCAGGGCAATCAGGTGCAGGAGAATGAAGAAAAAACCACCCGCATCCGCACTGAAGCTTCTCCAGATCACAAGAACTGTAACACAGAAGGCCGTGATGGCAGCACAGAGAATCTTGGTTTTAAAAAGGGAGGTCATGGCAGATCTGTAACGATCCCGCCATTCCACAAAGCCCGTATACAGAACCAGAGGCAGGGCCAGAAAAACCATGGTCATATTCAGATAGGCCGCAATCTTAAAGGTCTGGGCATTGAAAAGGCTTCCAACAAGCACAAAAAATACGGCAATGGGAAGCACTCCATTGGGAATATGAACGGAAATGGGATGGGCATGGTGAACAAGGATCTGTTCATCCGCCCATTCCCTTGGATGGCTCTGGGGTGTGAATTTCTTTTTTTTCTCTCCCGAAAACGGGGGCGGATCATTCGGGTCTGCAGTATCTTCAGCAGCCTTGTCACCGGGCTCTTCCACGGGCTCAAAGGCGCTGCGGTCTGCACCGCATACCGGACAGGTTTCCGGTGGCCCTTCACCTTCATGGATATACCCGCAGACAACGCAGCGCCAGCGGGATGAAGCCCTTGCAGCTCCGGTTTCTTTTTCACCCGAAGACATTTCCCCGGCTTCCGCAGCTTCAAAAAGACTGCTGCCTGCCCCACAGGCAGGGCAGGATTCAGGGGGATACGGATCTTTTTGCTTGTAACCACAAACGGTACATGTCCATTCCTGCATATTTTCTCTCCTTTCATTCTGTTAAAAAGGACGGTCTTCCGATGCCATGGACGATACACCATCCAAAGGGCTTTGCAAAGCCCTGTGCTACATGATTCTGATGGATGTGAAGGTGGAAGGGGCAAGGGGGGAGACATGCGTGTTTTTCAGCATAAAAAGACTTTCTCCGGTTCCTTGAGAGATGCCGGAGAAAAAAGGCAAGGGATACATTTTACTTTTTGGTAATTTTCAGCGGATAGCCCCGTGGGTGTCCTGAAGACGTTTTAAAAAACCACGGAATACTTCCTGCTCTTCGGGTGAAAAATCGGCCAGAAAAGCCTGATGGGCTTCTTCAAAGCGCCGGTCAAGATCCAAAGCCTTTGTCCTGCCAAGATCCGTCAGAAAGAGAAGAATGGCCCGGCGGTCTTCGGGGCTGCGTTTACGTGTGACAAGCTTCATGCCCACCAGCCTGTCTATGATGCCTGATACCGTGGCGCTGTCCAGCTGGGTCTGCTCGCCGAGCTGCCGGGAGGTCTGCCCTTCTTCGCGCCCCAGAAGAATGAGAAGCATGGCCTGTACCGTGGTCACTTCAAGGTCTGCGATATAGTTCCCCCAGAAGCGATAGCCAGCCTGACTGTTTTTTGCCAGGAGAAATACAATGCAATCCTTGAGTTCCATCACCCGTCTTTCTGCAGTATGGATATAGGGTATCCGCAGCACCCTGGGGTGCAGCGGATACCGGGCTGAAGGATAAAAATTATCCTTCCATGGTTGCCTGAACAAACTCCAGCGTGGCTTTTACATTGGGATCAAAGAAGCCGTGGAGGGAAGCCCGCCAGTCAAGCTCATCCAGCTTGGTGCGGATACGCTGGGCGCTGTCGTACTTGAGGGTTTCCTTTAATGTGATGAAGGCACGTCCGGGATTGTCAATCCAGGAGCAGATAATTTCCTTGGCTCTGGGAATCAGCTGATCCGCCTCCAGCACCTCATCCACAATTCCCCTTTCAAGGGCTTTTTCAGGACTGATCATCTCACCAAAATACATGACATCCCGGAATTTTTTGTCCGTATCCAGACCAAAGCGCATCACCTCAAGTTCAGCGATGGTCAGGGCAAGGCCCAGTTTGATTTCGCTCATGCCAAGCTTCACCTTGGGATGGCTGGTTACAAGGCGGTAATCCGATGCCATGGCCATAATCATGCCCATGGCTGCGGTGTGACCGTTCATGGCGGAGATGACGGGTTTTTTGCAGACAAAGAAATTCAGAAGAAATTCTTCTTCAAATTCAAAGAAGTTTACCGCATCGGCATGATCTTTGAAGTTGATGAAGGTGGGCAGGTGGAATCCACTGGAAAAGAACTTGCCTTCTCCGGTGAGGATAATGCCCTTGATGCTGTCATCCGTATTGGCTTTATCCACGATCACAGCAATTTTTTCCATGGTTTCCCGGGTAATGGAATTGGTTTTTCCATGGCTCAGGGTGACAATAATGATGCCGTCTTCCAGGCTTTCCTTAATCATACACGCCTCCTTCACAAGGATAAATACAGTTAGAATCAAACCACTCTCAGAAAGGCTTGCATACTAATCAAAGGGGGCTGGACTGTCAACAATCCGGAAACCACAGCCCTGCCCCCACCGGAGCCTTTCTGCCCTTTTCCCATGGAGATACGAGGTCATTGGAACAGAGCCCTTGCCAAGGGACCTGTGATTTTATAAGGTAGAAAGCTGTTCAGGGATGGCCTGCGCTGCCTCCTGAAAACACCTTTTCAGCAGGATGTGCCACCATGCTTTTTGGAAAGATCGCCGAAGAAAAAATTAAAGAAGCCCAGCAAAAGGGGGCCTTCAACAACCTTGAAGGGGCAGGCAGACCCCTGCCGGAAGAAAACATGGCTATCCCGGAAGACCTGCGCATGGCCTACCGCATGCTGAAAACCGCGGATTGTCTGCCACCGGAACTGGAAATGCGCAAAGAAATCCACTCCACCGCAGAGTTGTTGACAGCAACGCCGGATCTTGCGGAAAAACAAAAAATTCTCACCCGCCTCAATGTTCTTATACGAAAAGCCAACATGAGCCAGCCGACACGTCCGGACAGGGAAATACCGGAGTATTATCTGCCCGCACTTGTGGAACGCATGGAAAAATAACAGCTCAACTTAAAAAAGCAGACGGAATCTATGTTCTTCAGACGAAAGAAAAAGGAAGAAAAAGCAAAGGCAGCTCCCAGATCAAAAAGGCCTCCGAGGCCCAGGCGAGAACCTTTGCCCACGGAAGGAATTGCCAGCAGTATTTTCATGGCTTACGGCATTGTTCTTCTCAATGTGATGCTTGTAGCCGTCATCGGCCTTCTTGTTCTTTTTTTCCGGGGCATTGTCCATTACATGACCTGGATTTTCATTGCAGGCATCCTTGCGGTCTTTGGTACGGGTTACTATTTTCTCCGGCGCATGCAGGCAGAAAAAAGATCCCTTAAGGAGATGCTGGCCCTGCCGGAATTTTCCGGCAGAAATGTGGAAATCAGTCTGCTGGGTGGCTTTGCGGCCCTGCGCATGGGAGAAAAGGAAAAAAATCCCAATGCCATGCTCCAGCTGGAATCCTCTGAGGGTATCAGAGTCCGGGAGCTGACCGAGCTTGGCCGCATGTATGAAAACGAGCTGATCAGCCGTGAAGAATATGAAATTGCCAAAAAAGAGATTTTCCGGCATACGGATCACAGGGCCCTGCCCGGATCCACAGGCGCAGATGTCAGAGAAGATTCTGATATTGTGGATGTTTTTCCTTCAAAGCCGGAAAATGGAAGGTAATTATCCGTATTATGAAAAAGCTTAACCTTGCCCTTATTACCGGCGGCTCCTCCAACGAAAGGGAGGTTGCCCTTGCAGGGGCAGCAGCCGTGGAAGCCGTCCTTGATCCCGAAGTTTACAGCATCAACCGTTATGATGCGGCAACGGATATCGCCCGCATTGTTCAGGATAAGGAAAAAATCGACTTTGCCTTCCTTGTCGTACACGGTGAGAACGGTGAAGACGGCAGGCTGCAGGGCCTCCTTGATCTTCTCCACATCCCCTATCAGGGGTCAGGTGTTCTCGGCAGCGCCATGGCCTGCAACAAGCCTGCGGCCAAACAGGCCTTTGTGTGCAGCGGCCTGACAACCCCCTCCTGGATGACCTTTGATGGTTTCAGCCCGGAAATTGAGGCGGAACTTATCCGGAAAATCGGGCTTCCCATGGTGATCAAGCCCGCCCATGGCGGCTCCAGTCTCGGCATGAGTATTGTCCACAATAAAGAGGATATCCAAAAAGCCTGTGAGCTCTGCCTTTCCTGCGGTTCTTCCGGCATTGCGGAACCCTGTATCCGGGGACGGGAGGTGACCTGTGCCGTATGGGGCAATGACCCCGTAGAAGCCCTGCCCGTCATAGAAATCCGTCCGGGCAGGGAGTTTCAGTTTTTTGACTACACAGCCAAGTACACCCCCGGCGCAACGGAAGAAATCTGCCCGGCCCCCATTTCAGAAGCCCTGACCCGCAAGGTGCAGGAGGCCGCCATCCTTGCCCACAAAAGCCTTTACTGTGAAGGCTACAGCCGTTCGGATTTCATTCTTGGGGATGAAGAGCTTTTTATTCTTGAAACCAATACCCTGCCCGGCATGACAAAAACCAGCCTGCTTCCTCTGGCTGCAAAAACAGCTGGCATTTCCTTTGCAAAATTGATTGACGAACTGATCCGCTTACGGTTAAAAAAAAGCCCGTTACAGCTTTAGGGAATCCAAATAAAAACAGGCCAGCTCTCCGGCTCTGGTGAAAACCAGAGCTTTTTTATACTAAAAAACAGATGCTACCCAAGGAGTCACCATGAATATACTTGTCATTGGAAGCGGCGGAAGGGAACATGCCCTTGTCTGGAAAATCAGCCAGAGTTCCAGAGCAAAAAAAATCTTCTGTGCACCGGGTAATCCCGGTATAGCTGCCATGGCCCAGTGCGTGGACATCCCGGCAGATGCCATTGAGGAACTTAAAACCTTTGCCCTCTCCAATGCCATCGACCTTACGGTTGTGGGCCCCGAAGTCCCCCTGGCCGCAGGCATTGTGGATCTCTTTGAGGCTTCCGGCCTTAGGGTTTTCGGCCCTTCGGCAAAGGCGGCGGAACTGGAAGCTTCCAAGGCCTTTGCCAAAGATATCATGGTCCGCTACGGCATTCCCACGGCAAAGGGACAGAGTTTTAAGGATGCAGATCAGGCACTGGCTTTTGCCCAAAGCCTCAAGGGTCAGGTTGTGGTCAAGGCCGACGGCCTTGCGGCGGGTAAAGGGGTTGTGGTCTGCTTTGCCATGGAGGAAGCGGAAAAAGCCATACAGAGCATGCTGGGAGACAAGGCCTTTGGTGAAGCCGGTGCCACCATCCTTGTGGAAGAAAGACTGGAGGGCGAGGAGGCTTCCATCATCGCCCTCACCGACGGAAAAACCATCCTCACCCTGCCCTCCTCCCAGGATCATAAAGCGGTTTATGACGGTGATAAAGGCCCCAATACCGGCGGTATGGGAGCCTACTCCCCTGCCCCTGTGGTGGATTTTTTCATGCAGAATAAAATCGCAAAGGAAGTGCTGGAACCCGCTGTCAGGGCCATGGCAGCCGAAGGCCGGCCCTTTAAAGGGGTACTCTATGCGGGAATGATGATCCACAGGGATCAGATCCGGGTACTGGAGTTCAATGCCCGTTTCGGTGATCCTGAAACCCAGCCCCTGATGCTGCGCATACAGTCTGACATTGTGGAATTAATGGAAGCCGTGGTGGAAGAACGTCTGCACACCTGTTCCCTGAAGGTGGACCCAAGGGCTGCCGTATGTGTTGTCATGGCAGCAGGCGGATATCCCGGCAGCTATGGAAAGGGCGAAAGCATTTCCGGCCTGAACGAGGCCGCCTCCCTTCCGGACACCATGGTTTTCCATGCGGGCACGACCACGGATAAGGATGCCATCGTATCGTCGGGCGGAAGGGTTCTTGGGGTCAGTGCCCTTGGGGACAGTGTGCAGCAGGCCACTGTCAATGCCTACAAAGCTGTCTCCTGCATTTCATTCAATCATTGCCATTACAGAAAGGATATAGCCATGAAAGCCATTGAAAAACAGGACCGTGCGCCCAGAGTGGGTATTGTCATGGGCAGCGATTCTGACCTTCCCGTCATGATGGAAGTGGTCAGTGTACTCAAAAAATTTGATGTTCCCTATGAAATGACCATCGCTTCCGCCCACAGAACACCGGAAAAGGCCGCCCTTTTTGCCTCTTCCGCAAGGGGCAAGGGCATGGGTGTGATCATTGCCGGTGCGGGCCATGCCGCCCATCTGGCAGGTGCCATGGCCGCAGGCACCACCCTGCCCATCATCGGTGTACCCATTGATTCTTCCGCCCTTCAGGGGCTGGATGCCCTTCTCTCCACGGTTCAGATGCCCCCCGGAGTGCCTGTGGCCACGGTGGCCATCGGCAAACCCGGTGCCTACAATGCGGGCATTCTTGCCGTACAGATGCTGGCCATTGCCGATGCGGAGCTGGCCGCAAAACTGACGGAATACAAAAAGGAAATGGCAGACAAAGTAGAAGCAAAGGCAAAGGCCCTTGTTTCCTGATACGCCATGGTCCCAGCACAGAATATTTTCCATGGCTTCTTCTTCTGAGGACGCAGAAGTGGTGGAAAGGGCCGGTCTCTGCATCCGCAAAGGAGGTCTGGTTATTTTCCCCACCTTCTGCCTCTACGGTATGGGTGTGGATGCCATGAATCCGGAAGCCATTGAAAGGGTTTTTGCGGCCAAGGGCAGACCGGAAAGCAATCCTCTGCTCATACTGGTGAAAGACAGGGAAGCCGCCCTGAGCCATGTGCAAGCGGTTTCCGAAGAAGCCCGGCTGCTGATGGATGTCTTCTGGCCGGGTCGCCTCACCCTTGTTTTCAGGGCAAAGGATCATCTGCCGGAAAGTCTGACAGCAGGCACGGGTAAAATTGGTATCCGCGTGCCGGAACATCCCGTGGCAGCGGCCCTTGTCCGGGCTGCAGGCGGTCCCATCACAGGAACCAGTGCCAATCTGTCCGGCAGACCGGGCAGTTCATCCGTAAAAGATCTGGCTCCGGAACTGCTCTCACTTGCCGACTGTGTTCTGGATGCAGGTCTCCTTCATGGCGGTAAAGGTTCAACTGTGGTGGACACCACATTCTCCCCTCCCCGCATTTTGAGGGAAGGTGCGGTTTCTGCCGCAGCCATTCAGGAGGCCCTCTTGTGGAAAACAGCAAAGTGATTGACAAAAACAGGGCTTTGCACTAAAAAAGCAACGCAGATGCCGGAGTGGTGGAATTGGTAGACGCAGCGGACTCAAAATCCGCCGGGCTTATGCCCTTGAGAGTTCGAGTCTCTCCTCCGGTACCATTTGAAATCCCTAAAGATCCTGAAGGCCAGAAACAGGCTTTCAGGATCTTTTTTTGTAATTATTCAGCACCTTTTTTTATGCATGATTATGCTCTAATTTCAAAGCATTGGTTCCAGCAAAAGACAATCGGGCTGTTTGTGAGTGACATTGCAATCGTTTCGGATCAGAGCTTTGCAGACCTGTGCGAAAGAAGCGGCAAACTGTCTGAGCCGCCACAAAGGCAGCGTGCTTAAGCCTGCTATGGTAATCAAAAAACTTATCCTGCCTGTGGCGGCGAGTTTTGCCGCTTCCGCACAGGGCAAGAAGCTCCCGAATAAGATTGCGTCACGAACAAATGGTCCGGTTGCCTATGCACCTGATTAATTGTGTTGAACAGTTACCTTTTTTTATGGCTCTCAGATGGTACACTCGCAAAAAACTCTTTTTCAGAATTTGGGTATCAATAATATCAGCCTGTTATAATCCTGCCAGCGCCTGCGGAATGGCCCGGACAATTTCTGCCACCTGGGTTGCGGGTGTGGGCCTTGTCAGCATGCCTGCATGACGGTTGGCAAGGGCTGCCATGTGGCAGGCCTTTTCCATGTCCATGCCGGAGGCAATGAGGGCGGAGGCCATTCCCGTGATGGTATCTCCCGTGCCGCCCATGGCTTCCATCACTTCGCAGCCGGGGCTGTCTATGCGCCAGTGAATTTTTTCTCCTGAGGCAAACATGTCAACAGATCCCTTCACCAGCAGGCGGGCGGCGGCATTGTCGTGGGCATAGGCCCTTTCGATGAGTTCCGGTACGCTCTGATCCCGATGGAGAATAAAGCCTCTGGTGTAAAAGGGGTGGGGGGCCTTTTCATCGGCAAGGAAGGCCAGCTCGCCCACATCCGGAGTGAAAAGATCATAGGATGCGGCATAACCGCTCATTTTTGCCGCATACATGAATCCTGCATCCGCAATGCGCACAGGCGGCAGGGAAAGGGCGTCCAGAGCCATGAGGATGCGGTTGTGCCAGTCCACGTCGGGCTGGAGATAGTGAAAGGTGAGGGTGGTCTCTGCAAAGCTCCGGGCGTTCTCCACGATGTGCTGATAGACAAGGCGGCTGCCACTACCCCGGCCCGTATCTCCGGCCAGAATCACGTGGGGAGGCTGGTTTCCCGCAACTTCCGCCGTTTTGATGGCCGCAGCCACAAGGGCCGGTGTGCCCCTGAGAACGGGGATGAGGTGGCCTTCCACCTTCAGGCTGTCGCCCTCAAGGCAGGCCGGTCCTGTAACCAGTGGGAAATCCAGATCCGGTACGGTTCCTGCAATCACAAGCATTGGCGTTTGATCTCCTCATAGGCAAGCTGCAGGGCATATCCGCAGAGGGTATGCCCGATTTCCCTTGGCTGGGGGGCTTCTTCCAGAATTTTTCCCGTGAGCTGGTCTGCCAGAAAGGGAACATCGGGGCAACCCCCGCCGGAAATATTGACTATCATGCGGCTTTTTTTCTCTATGGTGATTTTCATGTTGGCGGCCCGGACCATGAGGTATTCCCCGAAATCCTTGGTGTGGAAAAGATCCACCGGGGAAAGGAGGGGGCCGGTTACGGGCACCACATCCACGGGATGCACCTTGGCACTTTTCAGGGTTTCCAGAATACGCATCTGCTCCATGAGGGGAAACTCCACCACAAGGTCGCAGCCCCTCTGGATTTCCGGTGGTGGTCCCATGACTTTAATGGTCCAGCCTTCGGCCTTGAGCAGGTTTTCCGCCCGAATCACATCGGAGGTGTGGTCAAAGAGAAGCATGCCCCGGTCTGCCCGGGAGGCCTTTGCTTTTTTTCTGCCGAAGAGTTTTTTGAAAAACATGGACTTTCCTTGAAGATGGCAGCAGGTGGGTAATTTTTAAAAACACCCGCCGAAAGAATTTTCAGCGGGTGGTCTTTTTCAGGATTTTTTTACCAGATGCAGGGTGTAATCTCCATCTTTTTCATCCACGGATGCCAGCTGCCATCCTTTGGATTCGGCGGCTCTGGCCACGTTTTCCCTGGCGGCTTCCGTATCCACCAGCACACTGAGTTTTCCCCCCTGCACCGAGGGCAGGGTTTTCAGGGTATCCAGTACGGGCTGGGGGCAGGAAAGGCCCCGTTCATCAAGAATTTCTGTCATGGAAAATCTCCTTTATGGATCAGCCGGATACCGGCCGTGAAAGTTTTTTGGAAAAGCCTCTTTTTTTCTCCCCTCTCCCTCCCGGTGGTGGCTGAGGCTCGTAAAGCCAGAGGGGCCGGGAGTGAGGGGGAAGGCCCTGGAAGGGGCTTTTTTGCCTCAGGCCTGCTTCCGCATACCGAAGAACCCGATCCCAAGGCAGACCACAAGGCCGATGACAAGGCCCGTGATGCCGTTGGCACCGATGCCCGCAGGGGAGCTGGCCATGGCAAAATTGTGGGCAAAGGCAGCCCCCACAATCATGCCCACCACAAAGATGGCCGCATCTCCGTCTCCCTCTCCGGAAAGAAAAAGCTGGCGGCCGGGGCAGCCCCCTGCAAGGACAAAGGCGAGGCCTGCCAGCACCATTCCCATGAAATTCCATATGCCCATGCTGTGGGCTACGGGCTGTCCTTCAAATCCCGGTTTGAACTGCCCGAAGGCAAGGTTGGCCAGAAAGGCCACAGCCACAAGGGCAATGAGACCGGAGAAGAGATGTATCTGTTTAAAGAGGATGAGATCCCGCAGGGCACCCATGGTGCAGAAACGGCTTCGCTGGGCAAGGCCACCCACAAGAAGGCCGATGGCAAGGGCGATGAAAAGGGGGGCATACATGGAGCCAGGGCCACTTAGGCTGTAAAAGAGTACGCCACTTTTTCCTTCTCCTGCAACCGGCGGATTCATAAAGGCCAGAACCAGAAGCCCTGCCATGATAAGGGGCATGGCCAAGCCCACAAACTTCGGTGCTTTTCTGGCAGGCCCCAGATTGTAGCCGCCCTTCAGGAAAAGGGTGCCGATGAAAACACCGCCCGCAAGCCCCAGAAGTCCGAAGATGGCGTTCCAGTCCCCACCGGCCAGCCGGAGCAGGGCCCGCCATGGGCAGCCGAGGAAGATCAGGGCGCCGATCATGGCAAAAAAGCCAAGGGCAAAGCGGATGACGGGTGCGGATCCCGTGCGGGGCCGGAAGTCTCTGGCCAGAAGGGCCGCCACAAGGGAGCCCAGCACAAAGCCCATGATCTCAGGGCGCATGTACTGCACCACTTCCGCCCTGTGCAGACCTAAAGCCCCTGCGATGTCCCTTTCAAAGCAGGCCACACAGATACCCATGTTGGGCGGGTTTCCCATTTTCTGCAGCAGTGCCGCCAGAAGACCGATGAGGGCACCTACGCCAATGATGCCCCATCGGGTGGAAAAATAGTTTTTCATCTCTCTTTCTTCTCCTATTATTCAGGTAATATGGATGATGTCACCGCAGGTCTTTGGAAAATAGCGGTGAAAACGTAAATTATGAGGCCAGTTTTCTGAACGTCTCCGTTCTCCGGAGTGTGGCCCCGTTTCCTGCTGGCCGGGGCCAAGATTTTTTGTATGAAAACCTGCATGGCTGATAGATATAGGCAATGAGGCCGGCGAGGATCAAATCGTTCCTTTCGATGGGCATTGGTTTTGGGATAGATTTTTTCTATTTTCGTGCAGGCGTGAAATTTTTGTACAAAATTTGTATGGTGTTTGTTCTTTTTATGGTGGGGCTTTTGTTGTGCTTGAAGGAAGTGGCTGGGATGTTAAAAAAATAAAAGGCAGGGGGGCTGGTTTTTTTTTATTGTTTTTTATATCAATTGTTTATTTTTGGCGTTGCGTTTTTTTGGCTGGCTTGTCTGAAGTTTTTTCCGGGCGTGGCATTGAAAATGCTTTTGAAGGCGGGGTGTTTGTTCGGGAGTCCTGTGTGTGATCCTGAACAGAAGCACGGCAAGGGGAGAACCCCGATACCTCCGCAGGCCGCCAGAGGCGGATGAGCGGTACAACCCATGTTTTATAAGGAGTCTACAATCATGTTTTCCCTCACCTTTCGCAGTCCGGATTATGACATCAGTGCCATTCAGCCCGTATTTACAGGTCAGAACAAAGAACAGAAGACAGAGCTTCGCAAGTGGGCCGATGAAGTGGCTGCCTTTTCCGAGCGCATGGACAGCCTTTCGGCCAAGTCCAAAGTTCTCTCGGAGCTTTTTGCGGAAGCTTCTCTGCCTTCCCTTCCCAATGGCGGTATCCGGCAGTTGAAAAAGGAGCTTTTTGCCATCCATGATCTCATGAGCCAGGCCCTTGTGATTGCAGGACGCATTGAAAATGACCTGATCCAGCCCCGTCTCCACTGATCCTCACCTTATTTTAATAAAAAAGACCGGTTATGTTCTTTTGAGAACCTAGCCGGTTTTTTGTTTGGACCAAACCTACTGCCAGACTGTTTTTACTGTAAGTACAGGCTGTTCATTGTTTTTGAAAAAAAGGGGTTGGATTCTTACTCAGCGTCCATGGAGTCAGTAAATCTGCCAATACCATCTGCAATGGCAGCTGCCAGGGTATTCTGGTTATTGGGGTCTGCCAGCCAGAGGGCATCCCGGGGGGAACGAAGATTGCCGATTTCCAAAAGAACCGAGGGCATGGTCAGGGGTTTTAAGAGGAAAAGATCTGCTGTCTGAACCTTTATTCTTTGGGGAAGATTCCTTTTTTCCATGGCCCTTGCAAGGCTGTGGGCAAGTTTTGTGCTTTGCTCTGTATGGGGGATATGGCCCTCATCCCAGATACCGGAATCCCTGCTCTGGATGGTATGGGACGGGAGGTGAAAAATCCTTATGGTACCGGATATCTGCGGAGGAGAGCCTTCGGTGTGCAGGCTGATAAACAGGTCTGCTTTTCCCCTGTTGGCTGCGGATGTGCGCTGCACTGGATCCGGGTTGTGGTCGCCCTCCCGGGTGAGAAGAACCCTGCTGCTGTCCTTCAGATTCTCTGATATTTTTTTTGCCAGTAGAAAGCTGATATTTTTTTCCATGCTGCCGTCCGGTCCCTTAACGCCAGTGTCATTGCCGCCATGCCCGGGGTCCAGCATGACTATGGCTTTTCTCTCCTGAAAACCATTTGCCGGGCTAAGGTTGGCGAAGGTACAGGTCAGAATAAGGAATAAAAAAAAAGCATATTTGATTCGCATGTTTGTATGTCCGGCAGCTGCCTTGATCCGTCGTTGGTTTTTTCTTGACACATATAGGCGGCATGATTAAATTTGAAAGATTGCTTCGTGTTTTGTTCTATGGAACTGATACGGGCAGAGTATCCTTAACTAAAGGAGATACTTTAAAGGAAAAGCCTGGATTCCGTCAAGCAACGAACGGATACCCTGTAGCCCCCGTTATAGATTAAAGGTGGCTGCTGTAAGGTAAAAGTCACTAGAAACAATAAATGATTTGGGTATTTTCTTTTTTTTTATGTTAAAGGCATTCCCGGTACTTATGGGTCTGTCTGTCCAGGCAGGTTCTGATAATTTGAAAAGAATGTAAGTTTGGTTCGCTTACCATAGACCCCCATGGGCTTTTAGGGTTTTTACGAAGAAAGGATCATCATGCAAGTTACGGTAGAAGATCTTAGCACGGTCAAAAAGGCCCTGCACATAGAGATCCCGGGTGAAGCAGTGGCAAAGGCAGTGGATGCCGCATATCAGGATCTGAAAAAAACCGTGAAGATCAAAGGTTTTCGTCCCGGAAAAACTCCCCGTTCCGTTCTGGAGCGCATTTATAAAAAGGATGTTCACGCAGATGTCTCCCAGAAGCTGATTCAGGATGCCTTTGTGGATGCAATCCGGAAGGAGAACCTGAACTTTATCGGAACACCGGACATGGATCTGCCGGATCTGGAGGCCTTTGATGAGAAGGGTCCCCTGAAGGTGGGAATTACCGTTGAGGTTCGTCCGGAGATCGGTGAAATTGATTTTAAGGGTATCCCCGTTAAAAAGACCCTGCATGTCTTTAGTGAAGATGACGTGGATGCGCAGATTCAGATGCTGCGCAGAAATCTTGCCAAAAAGGTTCCCATTGCAGAGGAAAGACCTGCACAGTCCGGAGATTTTATTCTGATGGACTATGAAGGCCTTGTGGAAGGTCAGCCCTTTGACGGTACCCCCAGAACGGAAAACCATGCCTATCTGATTGGCCGCAACACCCTTTCCCCTGCCTTTGATGAAAATCTTGAGGGCATGAATATCGGGGAAACCAGAGCCTTTGACGTTGCCTATGATGATCAGTACGTGAATAAGGCCTTTGCTGGCAAGACCATTTCCTTTACGGTGACCCTGAAGGCCATCCACGAGGAGATTCTTCCGGAACTGGACGGGGATTTTGCAAAAAATTTCGGAGACTTTGAAAGTGTTGAGGATATCCGGGAAAAAATCCGTGACAATCTTCAGCAGGGCTATGCCAAGCGCATTGAGCAGGAGATGAACGAGCAGATTTTTTCTGCCCTCATCGAAAAAACCAGTTTTGAGGTGCCCGATGTCATGGTAAACTATGAACTCGAAGGTATTCTGGAAGAGGCGGAACGAGCATTTTCCGCCAATGGGGTTACCTTTGAACAACTGGGACAGACCAGAGAAATGCTGGCTGAAGAATATCGTGGGCTTGCAGAGAAGCAGGTACGCCGCCATCTGATTCTGGGAGCCATCATTCAGCAGGAAAAGCTGGGGCTGGATGGTGATGAGATGGTTGAAGGCTTTGAAGAACTGGCAAGAAATTTCAACCAGCCCGTAGACCTGATCAAGGGGTTCTATGAGAGTAACCCTGAAAAGCTTGAATTTTTCAAGCACACGATGCTTGAAAAAAAGGCGATTCAGCTTATTTTGGATAACAGTTTGATTGAGGAGGTCTCTCCGGATGCCGCTGAAGATGCGGAAGGTACGGAAGACCAGACTGCCTGAAGCCTGATGCGTTGCCTGTGTGGGAGGATTTTTCCTTCCGGACCGTAAATGCAGATGTCGGGCCCAACAAGGAGAAAAAAGGGAGGTTCGTCGTGCCGCTGATTCCCATGGTTGTGGAACAAAGCAGCAGAGGCGAGAGAGCATACGATATTTATTCGCGGCTTCTCAAGGATCGTATTATTTTTCTTGGTTCCGCAGTAAATGACGAGATTGCCAATCTCATTGTGGCCCAGTTGCTGTTTCTGGAGTCCGAAGATCCTGAAAAGGAAATTAATTTTTACATCAACTCTCCCGGAGGCGTGGTAACGGCCGGTATGGCCATTTATGACACCATGCAGTACATCAAGCCGGATGTGGTGACCGTATGTATCGGTCAGGCCGCCAGCATGGGAGCCCTGCTCCTGGCTGCAGGAGCCGATGGCAAGCGTTATGCCCTGCCCCATTCCCGTATCATGATTCATCAACCCCTGGGCGGTGCCCAGGGCCAGGCATCGGATATTCAGATTCAGGCCCGGGAAATATTAAGGATTAAAGATACCCTGAATCATATCCTTGCAAGACATACCAAGCGGGATCTGGCATCCATAGAAACGGATACGGATCGGGATCACTTTATGAGTGGCGAGGAAGCAAAAGCCTACGGTATTGTCGATCATGTGGTGGCAAGCCGGGATGACCTTGCGGCCACTATTGAGAAAACGGAGGGCTAAATGACGGATAACGGCGATACCGAAGACAAGCTTCACTGCTCGTTCTGCGGCAAGAGCCAGAAGGATGTCCGGAAGCTCATCGCAGGCCCTGCTGTCTATATCTGTGACGAATGTATCCAGCTTTGCAGTGAGATCATTGAGGAGGAAGGAGACAAGTCTCCGGAGGCCCCTGAGCATCTGCTGACGCCCAAGGAAGTGAAAAAGAAGCTGGATGATTACGTGATAGAGCAGGATGCGGCCAAAAAAACCCTGGCGGTTGCGGTAAGAAATCATTACCGGAGGCTGGAATCTGCGGCCGGTCTGGATGTCCATGATGATGTGGAAATTCAGAAAAGTAACATCCTTCTCATTGGTCCCACGGGCAGCGGCAAAACCCTTCTGGCCCAGACCCTTGCCCGTTTTCTGGATGTCCCCTTTACCATAGCGGACGCCACCACCCTTACGGAAGCCGGTTATGTGGGAGAAGATGTGGAAAATATCATCCTCTCCCTTTTGCAGAATGCCGACTATGATGTGGAGCGGGCCCAGCGGGGTATTGTCTATATTGATGAAATTGACAAAATTGCATCCCGGGGCGACAATCCTTCCATCACCCGTGACGTGTCCGGGGAAGGGGTGCAGCAGGCTCTCCTTAAGATTATCGAGGGAACCACAGCCAGTGTTCCGCCCAAGGGCGGACGCAAGCATCCGCAGCAGGATTTTGTGAAGGTGGATACCTCCAAGATTCTTTTTATCTGCGGTGGAACCTTTACGGGGCTGGACAAGATTGTGCAGCGCAGGATCGGTCAGAAGGCCATGGGTTTTGGGGCCAAGGTAACAAAGCCCGGTGATAAATCTGCCTCTGAGCTGCTTCACATGGCAGAGGCAGGGGATCTTGTGAAATTTGGTCTGATTCCGGAATTTCTTGGACGCCTACCTGTAATTGCCATCCTGGAGGAACTGAAGGAAGACGCTTTGGTAAAAATTCTGAAGGAGCCGAAAAATGCGCTGGTCAAGCAGTTCCAGAAGCTTTTTGCCTTTGAGGGTGTGAGCCTGCGCTTTACGGACGGTGCCCTGGAGGCCATAGCCAAAGAAGCGGTGCGAAGAAAATCCGGCGCAAGGGGCCTGAGGGCCATTCTTGAAAATATCATGCTGGATATCATGTACGAGATTCCATCTCTGGAAAACGTCAAGGAATGTGTAATCAGTGAAGAAGTGGTGCTGAACAAGGAAGAACCCATTCTTTTGTATGCGCAGTCCAGGCAGCAGGCATAGATTCGATTCGTACCAGTAAAGGGTTTAGGGTCGCGGGGCTTTTTTTAAGACTGCGGCCTGAACCCTTTTTTTAATATCTGTTTGCTCAAATTATTTATATTCCGGGAAAGTTTATTTTTTTCGGATATATCCAATCCGAGGATAACACTATGGCGGTATTGACGCTTCCCCTGATTCCCTTGCGGGATATGGTTCTTTTTCCCCACATGGTTGCGCCCCTTTTTGTCGGGCGTAAAAAATCCATCCGAGCCCTTTCTGCCGCCATGAATGGTGACCGGCGGGTTTTTCTTATCGCCCAGACCGAGGCCGATGTGGATGATCCGGAAGAAAAGGATCTTGCTGAAATAGGTTGTGTGGGCCGGGTGTTGCAGCTTCTTAAACTGCCCGACGGAACGGTGAAAGCCCTTGTGGAAGGGGAGGGCCGGGCCCGTATGCTTGCCTGTGATGAAGACAGGGAGGATTACGGCCGTGCCGATGTGGAGCTTTTCACGGAAACGGGTGTGCAGCCATCCGAGGCCCAGGCCCTTATGCGGGCGGTGATGGAAAGTTACCGGGAATATGCAAATCTGAACAGAAAAACCTCTTCAGAAACCCTGGATGCCATTGCGGCAATTCAGGATCCTGTCCATTTTACGGATGCGGTGTCTGCCCAGTTTTCTTTTAAGATTGTCGATAAGCAGCAGCTCCTTGAAACGGAAGATCTTGCGGAAAGAATGCTGCTTCTGGTGAATCTGATCCGTACAGAAACGGAAATTTTCTCCATGGACCAGAAGATCCGCACCCGGGTGAAGCGGCAGATGGAAAAGAATCAGCGGCATTATTACCTGAATGAGCAGATCCGGGCCATACGCAAGGAAATGGGAGATGCCGAAGATACCCTTGAGGAAATAGAGGGGCTGGAAAGAAGGCTTGAGGAAAAACAGCCTCCGGAAGAAGCCATTGTCAGGGTCCGGTCGGAAATCCGCAAGCTGAAAATGATGCCCCCCATGTCGGCGGAAGCGACGGTGGTGCGCAATTATGTGGACTGGATTCTGTCTCTGCCATGGAATGAGATCTCTGAGCTTTCTTCGGATCTTGATGCGGCGGAAGATGTGCTGGATGAAGATCACTATGGTCTGGAAAAGCCCAAGGAGCGCATTCTGGAATATCTGGCCGTACAGACACTGGTGCAGAAGATCAAGGGACCCATCCTTTGTCTGGTAGGCCCTCCGGGTGTGGGCAAGACCTCTCTGGCCAGAAGTGTGGCCAGGGCCACAGGCCGTAAATATGTGCGTCTTTCTTTGGGGGGAGTCCGGGATGAGGCGGAAATACGGGGGCACAGGCGTACCTATATCGGTGCCATGCCGGGCAAGATTATTCAGAGCCTCAAAAAAGTGGGCACCAGAAATCCGGTTTTCTGTCTCGATGAGGTGGATAAGATGAGCATGGATTTCAGGGGAGACCCCTCGGCAGCCCTTCTGGAAGTGCTGGATCCGGAGCAGAATGCCACCTTCAGTGATCACTATCTGGATCTGGATTATGATCTTTCGGAAATTCTCTTTATCACCACGGCCAATACCCTGCACAATATTCCTTTGCCCCTGCAGGACCGTATGGAGATCATACGTATTCCCGGCTACACGGAGATAGAAAAGTACAATATTGCCATGGAGCATCTGATTCCCAAGCAGATTGAGCAGCATGGTCTGGTCCTTTCCCAGATACATTTTACCAGAAATGCCCTTTATCATATCATCCGCTACCATACCCGGGAGGCGGGGGTAAGGAATCTGGAAAGGCAGCTGGCGGCTGTCTGCCGTAAGGTGGCAAGGGATCTGGTCCGGGAGCGGGGAAAAGCGCCTTTTTCCATTGATGTGGCTGCGGTGCGTAAATATCTGGGGGTGGATCAGTACCGTTTCGGCTCTGTGGAAAAGGAACATTTTGTGGGAACGGTTACCGGTCTGGCCTGGACCCAGGTGGGCGGAGAGCTTCTTACCATTGAGACGGTACTCATGCCGGGCAAGGGGGAGGTTACCGTAACGGGTAAGCTTGGGGATGTGATGAAGGAGTCCGCAAGAGCGGCGGTGAGCTATGTACGGTTTAAGAGTGAAGCCCTTGGCATTGACCCGGATTTCTACAAGGAAAAGGATCTGCATATTCATTTTCCCGAAGGCGCCATTCCCAAGGATGGTCCCAGTGCAGGCATTGCCATCTGCACGGCACTGGTTTCTTCCCTTACGGGTCGGCCAGTGGACAGAAACGTGGCCATGACCGGAGAAATCACTTTGCGGGGCAGGGCGCTGCCCATCGGAGGTTTGAGGGAGAAGGTGCTGGCCGCCCACAGGGGGGGGATTGACCGGGTTCTTTATCCTGCGGAGAATGAAAAGGATATCAAGGAGATACCTTCGTCCGTCCTGAAGAAGGTCCGTATGATAGCGGTCAGCCATATGGACGAGGTGCTGGAGCAGGCCCTTCTTCCGGCAGAGCAGCAGAAAAAAAGTAAGAAGAAAAAATAAAAACGTGTTTTTTTGCTTGACGGGAAAAACGCATGCTGGTAGATAGATCTCGCTTTTGTGACGGAAAGATTGTCGCAAAACGGGCGAATAGCTCAGCTGGGAGAGCAACGGCCTTACAAGCCGTAGGTCACAGGTTCGATCCCTGTTTCGCCCACCACCTCAAGGGGGTGTAGTTCAGTTGGTTAGAACGCCGGCCTGTCACGCCGGAGGTCGCGGGTTCGAGTCCCGTCGCTCCCGCCAACAAAAAAATAAGGACTTACGGGTTGATCCTGTAGGTCCTTTTTTTTGTTGTTGGAATCATTTTTTGATCCACAGGTTTATCCTTCTGGTCTGACCGAAAAGGAGCTTTTTTTGATTCCTGCCCAAAAACCTTTTATTATTCCCCTTTTCCTGCCCCATGCCGGATGCCCCCACCATTGTATTTTCTGTAACCAGAAGACCCTGCACCCGGAAAGCGGGAAAAGGGATCTTTCCATGCTGCGCAGGGAAAGGGACCGCTGGCTGGCATTCCCAAGGGATTTTCAGCGGCCTGTGGAGCTGGCATTTTTTGGGGGAAACTTTCTGGGACTTCCGCCAGGGGAGCTTGAAGCCTGTATGGAGCTGGTACAGGAAGTTCCCGGAGCAGGCTTAAGGTTTTCCACCCGTCCCGATACGGTGAACAGGGCATCCCTTGAGCGGTTCAGGGCATCGGGTCTCCATGTAACTGCGGAGCTGGGGATTCAGTCTCTGGATGAAAGGGTGCTGCGGCTTTCTGCCAGAGGGCATGGCGTGGATGCGGTTGTGGCGGCATTTAAGGCGCTGAAGCAGGCTGGAATACGTGTAGGCGCCCAGATGATGACAGGTCTTCCGGGGGCCTCTGCGTCTTCGGATCTGGAAACGGCGGCAGGGCTTGTCGCCCTTGGGCCGGATTTTGCCCGTGTGTCACCGGCACTGGTCCTGAAGGGGAGTGGGTTGGCAAAGCTTTATGCCAGAGGGCGGTTCAGGCCCCTTGAATTTTCAGAGGCCGTGGAACGGACAGCGGCCTATGTGAATATTCTGGAAAAAGGGGGGGTGCCTGTGGTGCGCATTGGTCTTCAGGCGGATACCCATCTGGAGGAGAGCCTTCTTGCCGGTCCCCATCACCCCTCGCTGGGGGAGTGGGTGCGGGGGCGGATACTGGGGGATGCTGTTCTGGAGGCCTTTGGCCGCATGGGAGGGAAAAGGGCCGGACAGCCTTTGCGGATTCGGGTTTCTTCGCACTTACGCAGCCGTATGCAGGGCATGGAAAGAAGCAATGTCTCACGTTTTGAGAAGGCTTTTTTTCCGGCTCCCTTTTCCATTGTCACGGAAAAAAATCAGGGGCCGGATTTCTGGATCATTGAATATGCAGGCGGTTTGTTTAAAGACCCTGCTTGAAAAAATCCTTTTCATCCTCAATCTGTCCGGATCTGGGTGAAAAATCCACAGGCTCATGGCCTTTTTTAAAATACTCAAAGGTGGTGGACCTGGATTCTGCAGTGGGCAGAAGGCCTGTATCCGCATCGATATTGACGGTAACAATACCCGGAGGCGGTGGTGGAAAGGTTTTTGGTATCCGGTTTTCATGGACGGCCTCCATGAAGTCAACCCATATGGGGGCTGCGGCTCTGGATCCGGTTTCTCCCTCCCCAAGGTTTGCCTCTTCATCCATGCCCACCCAGACCCCTGTGATATAGGCAGGGGAGTAGCCCACAAACCAGGCATCCTGAAGGTTATTGGTGGAGCCGGTCTTAGCGGCAACGGGCCAGCCTTTCTGAATTATCGTCCGGGCCCGCCATCCCGTACCGTTGGTCACGGCGCTTTCCAGCAGACTGGTCATGAGGAAGGCCGTTTCATCGGAAATAACTTTTTCGCTGAACGGTCGGTTTTTCTCAAGAAGCTTACCGTCCCTGTCCCTGATTTCCGTAACAAAGATGGGATCTGAAAGCCTGCCCTCATTTGCAAAGACGGCGTAGGCATTCACCAGTTCAAGCAGGGAGTGGCCAGAAGACCCCAGGGCAATGGAAAGATCCCTGTTGATGGGTGAGGTAAGTCCCAGCTTCCGGACATAACTCAAAGTATAATCAATGCCGATATCCTGAAGGACTTTGACGGTAATGACGTTTCTGGATTTGTTGAGAGCTTCCCTGAGCATGGTGGGACCATAGAAGGTCTCCTGATAATTTCTTGGTTTCCAGGTAAAATCCCTTTCCTGATCCCTGAAAACAAAGGCCGTGTCTACAATGATGGATGCCGGGGTGTACCCTTTGTCCAGGGCTGCAGCATAGACAAAGGGTTTAAATGCCGAGCCCACCTGCCTTCTGGACTGTATGGCCCGGTTAAACTGGCTGGCTCTGAAATCCCGACCACCCATGATGGCCCTGACTTTGCCATTGCCAGTTTCCATGCAGAGGAGGGCGGCCTGGGCCTTTGGGATCTGTTCCAGACGCAGCTCCCATAGACCGTTTTCCAGTTTTTTTACAAGGCGGACCAGAATTTCATCCCCTGTTTTCAGGGCCTGACCGGGGCGTTGCAGGCGGACATTGTAATGGGCCACTTCAGGATTGGGTCTGCGGGCCCAGCGCATGGAGGACAAGGGAATTTCCCCTGTGTGTTTTCCAAAACGTACCCGGGTTTTTCCGTTCTGGTTGTCCACATCCACCACGATACCGTGGGTCAGAGTGTCCGGACCGGGATTGTCAAGGGTTTCTCCGATGGCAGCCACTGCCGCTTCTATACCCGTGATTCCGACATGGCGCAGGGGGCCGCGGAAGCCCTGCCGTTTATCCAGATCATCAAGGCCTTTGTGAATGGCTTTTTCCGCATTTCTCTGAATGGAAAGATCCAGTGCCGTATGAATCTGAAGCCCGTCTTCGTAAAGGGCTTTTTCTCCGTACCGGTTCAGTACATACTGGCGGACATGTTCCGTATAATAGGGAGCCATTTCAATATAGATATTCTGGCGCGGATGGATTTCCAGTTTTTCATTTCTGGCTTTTTTTGCTTCTTCCTGTGATATGACTCCATCATGTACCATGCGGGAGAGGACATAGAGCTGGCGTTCCTTTGCCCGTTCCGGGTGGCGGAAGGGAGAATAACGGCTGGGGGCCTGGGGAAGGCCTGCCAGTATGCTGGCCTGGGCCAGGGAAAGATCCCTGGCTGAGGTACCGAAATAGTTCTGGGCCGCAGCTTCCACACCGTAGGCGCCGTGCCCCAGAAAAATCTGATTCATATAGAGGTGAAGGATGGCCTCTTTTTCCAGTGCCGTCTCAATCCTGTAGGCAAGAATGGCTTCCCGGATTTTTCTGGCATAGCTCCGTTCCGGAGTAAGGAAAAAGTTTTTTGCTACCTGCTGGGTAATGGTGCTGCCGCCCTGTGTAATGCTTTTATCCTGAGCCGCCTTAACCAGTGCCCGTGTAATGGCCAGAGGGTCAATGCCCCGGTGTTCAAAGAAGCGGGAATCTTCCGCAGACAGAAAGGCCTGTACAAGCTGTTCGGACATCTCTTCAAGGGGAATGACAATACGCCTTTCCCTGAAAAACTCCGCAACAACGGTGCCGTCCTGGGCGTAGACCGTGGAAATGGCGGGAGGGCGATAGGATTTAAGGCTGGCAACGGATGGCAGATCTTTGGAAAAGTATAAATAGGCAGCAGCAAGGGTGATTGATGCTCCGAGGATAAGAAAAAACAGGCTGAAAAAAAGCCATTTACCTGTTTTTCTGAGTAGGCGTCTGGGTGCCGGACGGTCTGCTTTGGGAGAAGGGGATGTCATATTTTGCTCTCTTAAATTGATGCCTGAAGATTCCCTGTCTGGGTTTTGTATCTTCTGATGTCTGTTTTCGTAGCAGATTCGGCCTTCGGGGGCAAGATAAGCTTCCTGAATGACCGAGCTGTTTGACAGCTTTGGCAAAGGCAGCTTAGATAAAGCCTGAAAAAAAGGGAAGAAGTTCTTTTATTTTTGATATTATGCATGGGTCCGGGAGGAAAATTGTGATAGATTTTGAAAAATGCGGGGGACTTATCCCCGTCATTGCACAGGATGTAAACTCAGGGGAAGTGCTGATGCTGGCCTATATGAATGGGGAGGCCCTGCAGCAGACCCTTGAAACGGGAAAAGCGACTTATTACAGCCGCTCCAGAAAAGCCCTCTGGGTAAAGGGGGAAACTTCCGGTAATGAGCAGGAAGTGAAGGAGGTGCTTCTGGACTGTGACGGAGACACCCTGCTTTTGCGGGTGGTTCAAAGGGGCGGTGCTGCCTGTCATACGGGACATGCTTCCTGTTTCCACCGGCGGGTGGCAGGGGATGGCAGTCTGGAGACCGTGGGGGTTCCCCTTTTTGATCCCAAAGAAGTTTATGGAAAATAAAGGTTAAGGGTAAGTGCTCAGACAATTTTTCTTTGGTAAATCGAATGCCTATAATCAGGTCTATAGACAACCGGACCATTTTGTTCGTGACGCAATCTTATTCGGGAGCTTCTTGCCCTGTGCGGAAGCGGCAAAAACTCGCCGCCACAGGCAGGATAAGTTTTTTATTACCATGGCAGACTTCAGCACGCTGCCTTTGTGGCGGCTCAGACAGTTTGCCGCTTCTTTCGCACAGGCCTTCAAAGCTCTGATCCGAAACGATTGCAATGTCACTCACAAACAGCCCGATTGTCTTTTGCGGGAATCAAAATTTTGAAATTAATGAACAATTTTTTAAAATAAAATGTACTGAATAATTACGGTTAAGGATGGTTATGCATATAAAATCCGCAGAATTTATTACCAGTGCTGTAAAGCCAGCCCAGTATCCGCCACCGGATTTACCGGAAGTCGCCTTTATCGGCCGGTCCAATGTGGGGAAATCATCCATGATCAACTGTCTGGTTCAGCGCAAAAGCCTTGTTAAAACCAGTCAGACGCCGGGAAAAACGCAACTGGTGAATTTTTTTCTGGTAAACGGATGCATGCGTTTTGTGGATCTTCCCGGTTACGGGTATGCAAAGGTTCCCAAATCCGTACAGCAGCAGTGGGGTCCCATGATTGAAACATACATTGATCAGCGGCCCAATCTTTGCGGACTTTTTCTGCTTCTGGATATCCGCAGGGATGTCAGGGAGGAAGAAGGCCATATTCTGCAGTGGCTGATGAAAAAGAAGCTTCCCGTGCGTCTGGTTCTGACCAAGGCGGACAAGTTCAGCCGGTCTGCAGCCCAGAATCGCCTTAAGATACTGCTGGAGCAGACAGGACTTGAGAAGAACGATCTGCTTCCCTTTTCATCCGTGACCCGTCAGGGCCGGGATGAGCTATGGAGTCTTGTTTCATCCATGACAGGTATTTATGAAACTCCGGTATAATGAAAAAAAGGTCTTTTGTGCAGCATAAACAGTCAGCAGAGGAAGAATCCATGTCAGAAAGCCCGTCTTTCCGTTCCGGTTTTGTGGCCATCATCGGTGCCCCCAATGCGGGAAAATCCACCCTGATGAATCGTCTCATTGGTGAAAAAATTGCCATTACATCGAAAAAACCCCAGACCACAAGGAACAGAATTCTGGGCATTGTTCACAGGCCCCTGTGTCAGCTTGCCTTTGTGGATACGCCGGGTGTGCATAAAGCGGGTAAAATACTGAACCAGCGGATTGTTGAAGCCGCCCTTGGCGCCATTCCCGATGCGGATGTGGTTTTATGGCTGATGGATGTGAGCCGTTCGTTTTCCGGGGAAAACGATATGATTCTCGATCATCTCAAGTCCTTTAAAAAACCCGTTATCCTTGGCTTGAACAAGATTGACCTTGTGGCAAGGCCTGAACTTCTTAAATGGATGGAGCACTGGAACAGCCGTTTTTCCTTCCGGGAGATTGTTCCTGTTTCAGCACTGGCAGGGGATCAGCTGGACATTCTTCTGGACGTCCTGGAAAAATATCTGCCCGAAGGACCGCCGCTTTTTCCCGAAGACAGCCTGACGGATATGCCCATGCGCTTTATTGTGGCAGAGCTGATACGGGAAAAGGTATTGCGCCGTACGGGCGAAGAAATACCCTATTCCATTGCCGTCACCATTGAATCTTTTCAGGAGGGAGGCCCCGGAGAAAAGGCGGAGATCCATGCGGCCATCCATGTGGACAGGGATTCCCAGAAGGGGATTCTGATCGGTAAGGGAGGGAGCCGCTTAAAGCAGATAGGTATTGATGCCCGCAGGGATATAGAAGAGCTTGTGGGAAAACAGGTTTTTCTCAAGCTCTTTGTACGGGTGCAGAAAAACTGGACCCGGGATACCAGGGCCATGGAAAGGTTCGGGTATTGACCGGACTTCGGAAGGATATCCCGAGGAGTATCAGGATGATGGAATATCAGTGGTTTGAAGATGATGTTTTTATAAAAAAAGAAAGGCAGAAGGCCAGGGAGCTGCGTCAGACCCAGTGGTGGAAAAGGCAGTGCGCCAAAGGAAGCTGTTCTTACTGTGGCGGTTTCGTTGCTGCTGCTGAGCTTACCATGGACCATGTGGTACCCCTGGCAAGGGGGGGCAGGAGCACAAAGGGAAATGTGGTTACGGCATGCAAGGCCTGTAATACAAAGAAAAAGCAGATGATGCCCCTGGAATGGGAAGCATGGATTCTGCAGATGAAAGAAGGCAGGGAGAAGGACTGATGCCTTTTCTTTGAAAGTGGGGGGGTTGTTATCTGATGAGCATGGTCTTTCAGCCACAGGAACCTTCAGCCAGAAAAGTTGCACGGGAAGATTCTGCCCTTGCCTGTGGGCACCCGTAAGGGTGCCCCTGCAAAACAGGCCCGTAAAAACCATTCACAGGGGCAGGCCTTCAAGCCTGCCCCATTTAGGTATCCGCTGGCACCATGGTCTGGCAGTAATTTTGACCTGCACCTGCAGGCTGGGTCCGGGTGGTATCTTATCTGCACAGCCTGTGTATGGTCTGGGCATGCCAGCGTCCACGGCCGGAGAAGGTGGGGTAATCATTGTCCGTCAGATAGGCCGCAATCTGCTCATAGGTCATGTTGTCTTTTCTGAGCTTTTCGATGAGCTTCAGAATGTATTTACGGCTGGTTTTTCTTACATCGTCTTCGGTGGTGTCAAGGAACTCCGGGTCTCTGACAGGATTCTCTCTGGCTGGTGTTCCATTGTTTTCTTCTGCTGGGGGGGGAGGCGCAGCAGAAGGAGAGGATATGTTATCCAGCAGCCTGTCCAGGCTGTCTGCAAGGCGTTCAAGGGCCTCTGCCTTGCGTTCTTCTGCCTCTGCCTTGCGATCCTCCATAAAGATACGATCCCGCTGGGTCTCTATGAGGCTTTCAAGGGAAGCCTGCAGGGCAAGGATGGTTTCTTCCCGGATGACGGGCGCTTGTCCCTGAGGCATGCGGGACGCCCTGCGGTCCTGGCCGGTTCTTCTTTCCGTATGGCCGGGAGTGTTCGGGTTGTTGTCATGGCTGCCCTTGGCTGGTTTGTTGAAGCGGCGTTCCTTTGCCGCAGACTGGTTCCTGAGGTTCTGCAGAAAATCATTCATGGGGTATCCTGTTATAAGCTCGCACGCAGGCGATGAGAAGTAGGCTCTCTACTGGAGCATGGGGCGTTTAAGAAATACAATAAAATCTGTAAGTATTTTTCCTTATGGGAGAAAAAAACAAATTTTCCTGTATTGATATATCAGATAATAAAAGATGTCAAATCTGCTTTGTTTAAATAAATAAGCTTCTTTTGTAAAAGATGGTGGTTTTTTTCCACTCCTGAACTATAAAATAATAATCGGACCAGAAACGCTTCTTACGTTCTGGTCCGATTGTTTTTTTGTCAGGTTATCTGTTTGAAAAACAACTGGTTATCAGAATCGGTAGGTAAAGGTGATTCCGGCTCCCAAAAGATACCCTTCGGCCTTCGCGTGAACCCGTGTGGGTTCAGGGGAAACCTCTCCTGCAAAAACCTTGTTCAGATTGACCGACTCTCCGCCAACAATGCGAGTCTGCTCAATGGCTGTGTACTGGAAAACCGTATCAATGGTGAATCTATCAAAGTTGAAGCCAGCACCAAAGGAATAGGTCTTTTTGTCCGCATCCGGCCACATGGTGTCCAAGGTGTCATCGGGGATGGGGGTGGGGTCATAGAAATAGCCCGCTCGCAGGGTGACAAGGTCATTCATGATGTATTCACCACCAAAGCGGAGCTGCCTTGTGTTTTCCCAGTTACGAGGGGATGAAATTTCTTTTTTTCCTAGGGCTTCCAGATCAATACCAAGGCTGTTTTGAATGGTTGTGATGGGTTCTGTCTGGTTTTTGTTGATTGACCACTCAGTCCATACTAAGTCCATCTGTATGGAAAAACGTTCATGGGGGGTATAACGGATACCTGCATGAATCTGCTGAGGGTGGTTGTAGTCCAGGGTGGCTTTAGCGACTTTGATACCATTTACATAGGCATCGCCTTCAAAGTCCACGTCTGTTTCACTTCTGTAGGTAAGTCCCAGGGTAATGGTTTCCACGGGCCTGTACATCATGCCAAGATTAAAGGAGTAGTTGAGTTCATCTTCAAGTTCTATCTTCAGATGTGCACCGTCCAGAGTGCGGAGCATGTCTGGTACTGGACCCTCGCTGGTTAGATTCTGAGCGCCAACGTAGTATATCTTTTCTGCTGCGGATTTGGTTTGGCCAATGGATACACCAAAACCTAAAGACAGCTTGTCGTTGACTTTATAGGCAAGGCCGGGATTGATCACTTTACGGAAGTAGTAGGAATGGAAGGAGCTGTATGCTGTGGGGTTGATCCTGGGGTCGCTGGGGAACTCCACCTCAAGGCCAAAGGGAGAATAAATGGCAACACCCATGGCGAGCCTGTCCGAAAGAGGCATGGCAAAACCTACATGGGGGGCATAAAGATTTTCCGAGGTGTCGGAAAAACGCATAGCTTCATTTTTGCTTCTGGGAAAATCAGGGTTGCTGGACCCTTCTATGTAAAAATCCTTTAGCTTGATGGTCGGATCAATCATGTGAAGTCCGCCAGCTATCGTCGGTCTTTTTATCTGGGTAAGACCTGCGACATTATAATAGACTGCAAAGGGATCATCCGCATAGGCGCTGTAGGCGCCGCCCATGGAAGTTGCCTTGGCTCCTATGCCAAAGGTGTCAACGCAGCCGGCATAGGCCGTACCTGCACCCAGGGCTAAAGCTGTCGCCAGACAAAGAATCTGCTTTTTCACGTAGGCCTCCTTGATGATGGTTTTAAAACGATGGTTAGACAAGCAGTACATTAAAAATTTCGGATTTTAAAAATCACATCCGCCTGTTTTTTGATGGAGCCAATGTCGTGCATGGATTTCTTTTTTAAAACCCGTGTTGGTATGGGCTTATCCGGTTTTTTGCCTGAAATATGCATTGTGAAAAGCGAACGGTGTTTCAGATTTAGCGGAGACAAGTGGGGAAGTCAAGAAAAAAGGAAGCTGTCAGGATGAAAAGGGGGCATGCCCCCTTTTTTCAGATCGTGGTTCAGTGGAAAAGGACACAGTTCACAAAGCGGGTTTCAGGGGAGAGGGAGAGATCTCCTCCGCCCTTTACAAGGGCCAGGATGATTCTGGCAGGCTCCCCGTCTCTGGCAGGAATATGAATAAAATCTGCAATGTATCCGTCAAGATCCGGTGTCCGGGCACTTACTTCCATTTCATAGCCATTCCATGAAAGCAGGTGAAGACTGCCCGTGCGGAAGATGCGCAGTCTTTGAAAAAGACCGCCTGCGGCTTCCGCATTGTGAATGGCAAGAAGATCTTCACTGTCTCCGGTCGGGCTAAGAATCCGGGTACGGCCGGAAAAATAATAACGGCTTTTTTCATCATGGCGGCTCTGGGTCCGGCTAAAATCCATGGATACGGGAATCCCCCCATAGGACTTCCGGCTTTCCCACAGGGTTTCTTCTGTTCCGGAAACCAGAGACAGGGTTCCGTTTTCTGCAATGAAAAGGCGGTCTCCCGGCATATCTGTCCGGAAACGGACGGGGATGGCATCAAAGAGGTGGTTTTCGGGGTGGGAGCTTTCCCGCAGATCAATGCCTTTTTCCCCAAGAACTGCTTCCATCACGGGTCCGGAAAAGAGCCTGTCCCGGAAACCCCGCAGGCGGGTCAGTATGACATCCCCTCCCTCGGCGTTGCGGCCCCGGGCAAAAAAACGGTTTTCCGGACCTGCGGCGACATGGATTGTATTCTTTTCCAGAACCAGCACCCTGGAGCGCATTCTCTCATTGCCGGGATTCACGGCGGTCAGCCAGATTTCTGCCCGGCCGTTTCTTTTGGTATCCAGCACATGCATCTGCAGGATGTTTTCATGGTGGGGCAGGGAGAAGGAGGCGAGGGTGCTCTGCAGTGCAGCGTCCATGATGCGCACTTCCCGCCGGTCCGCAAAGACAATTTCCATTTCCCCGTTTCCTGTGAGGTCGCCCTTGTCCATGGCCACCACAGCTCCTTTATGGGGGCTGCTGATACCCAGAACCTCAAAGGAGGGTTTTGGGTCTGCTGCGGTCTGCGGTTCCGGAATCTGGCTGGCGGACTTTACAGTGGGGGCAGGCCTTGTTGTCTTCTGTAAAAAAGCAAGCACCTGATCCCCAAAGGCCGTGACTTCGGGAAGGATCTCTGTCTCATCCTTTGTGCTGCGTCTTTGGGATAGGTGAACATTGTCTGTTTTTCTGCTGATCAGGGCAAAATCCGTGATCATTGTGCCGCCAAAGGCGGTGATGCGGGTTCGGATTTCAAATGAGGCCTCTTCCGTATTCCGGGTCAGCCACCCTTCAGCATCCAGTTGGGCATCCAGAAGGGACTGTACGCCGTCGGCCAGAAAGGACAGGTCTTCGGATGCGTGGACGACGGGGGGGAATATGACTACCTTTTCCTTTGCCTGCAGGGGCTGCAGACCTGCAAAGATAAAAAACAGAATGACAAAAAGAACGCGCCGTTGCATGGAAAGGCTCCTTAAGGGTTTGGACGGGATTGGCATGGGGTGACATGTTTTCGTGTACCTGAGAGCAGATTTGTGATTCAGCATTCAAGCTATAAGCAATTTTTTAATGGATGCAAAGGGAGGATGGTAAAAAAAGGTTAAAATATAATATGGGGAAATTTGCGGGTTGACTTTAGGGGTTTGCCTTGCTAAGCATAATCCTGAATTTTTCCTTTGGAAGGAGAAGGGTCAGGCCTCCAGAGGAACAGGCTGTATTTTTCTATTTTATAACTAAATAATCAGGAGAATGCCCATGAAAAAGCTGTTTGTTTCCGCCGTTGCGGGTCTGGCCATGCTTGGTCTTGCCCTTCCGGCATCTGCCTTTGAAAGTGAGTTCGGTGGTTACTGGAGAACCAGAGCCTTTACTCAGGGAGATTTCGGGGCTGACGGATCCCAGGATCTTTCAAGGGTGGATACCCGTACCCAGTTGAATTACACGGCAAAGTTTTCCGACAACCTCAAGTTTGTAAACGTCTTCCAGATGAATGCTGTCTGGGGAGATGAAGCAAACCAAAACACTTATGGAAAAGTCGGTGCTAAGGGTAATAATGATGTTCAGGTAAGAAGATCTTATCTGGATGCTGGTTTTGGTGACTTTAATGTCAAAATTGGTGTCCAGCCTGCGACAGTTGCAAGAGGATTCCTCTTTGACGATGAAATGGCCGGTGTCAATGTTACCTATGCTGGGAGTGGTTTTGACGTTCCAGTTATGTGGGTGAAAGCCGTTGAAGGTGGTCGCGGGAAAGACATGAACAAGCAGGATGTGGATATGCTCATCGTATCTCCCAACCTTGAAGTGGCTCCCAATATTAATATAAATCCTGTTTTAATGGGCCTGTATTCAGACGATTCTCGGCTTGGATTTAATGAAGAAGGTGATTTTTTGCTTAGAGGTAGCAAGCACTATGATAATCCTGGAACAGAGTATTCTTCTGAAATAGCCCTGCTATATCTTGGTATGAATGCGGATATGGACTTTGGAGTGGGTTCTGCCTGGTTTACTGGTATTTATCAGTTTGGTAGTATGGACTTCTATAAATCAGGTTGGACAGGTGCTACTGAAAGCCATGATGTACGTGCTTTCCTTGTAGCCTTGGGTGGTGAAGTGAATATTGATCCCTTCAGTATCCATGGCCAAATGTTCTACGCTTCCGGGCAGGATGAGAAAGGTTGGAAAGACGGTGATGATATAAATGTTTTCGTGCAGCCCTATGGTCAGTCTTATTACTGGTCTGAAATTATGGGTTTCGGAATCTTTGATAATCAAGCTTCTCACGGATCTCCTGCTGATCAGATTGGCAACATAATGGCTGTTAATTTGGGAGCATCTATGTCTCCTATGGAAAGACTTACCGTTACGGCTGACATTTGGTACGCTGAGTTGGCAGAAGATGCTTATATGGGTACCGTTGATGGTGTTGAAAAATGGGAAAAAGAGCTGGGTACGGAACTGAACCTGAAAGCCACCTATAAACTGATGGATAACCTGACCCTGGACGTTGTGGGTGCCTATCTTTTTGCTGGCGATGCTACAGGCAAGGATGACCCCTACCTTGTGGGTACCCGCCTTGCCCTTAGCTTCTAATCTGACTTTCTCTTCCTGAAAGAGGAATACAGAGTGTAAAATGAGCCCCGGGAGACAAAGGTCTTCCGGGGTTTTTTGGCTTTATGGGACCACGATAAGACTGGGGCAACGGGCAGTCCCATCAAAGGGCAGGGCGCAAGGCCTGCCCTTAACGTTTGGTTTTTACGGCCCTGTTTTGTAGGGGCACCCTTTACGGGTGCCCGCACCGGGACTGCCCGTTGATGTGTCAATGATCCTCTCTGCAAATACAGCTTTCATCTGCAAGACTTAAAAATACCATCACTTGTCTCTGGTGATTCTCCCATAAAAAAGGGTTCCGGAATGAAAAAAAATTCCGGAACCCATATCTGTATGTTTTATGATAAGGCTTTTTATCCCAGCATACGCTGCAGCAGCTCCGTTACCACTTTCGGGTTGGCCTGACCCCTTGTGGCCTTCATGACCTTGCCCATGAAAAAGGACATGAGCTTGGTTTTGCCGCCTTTATAGGCTTCCACCTCTGCGGGGTTTTCTTCCAGCACCTTCTGCACAGCCGCTTCCAGCTCGGATGAGTCCGACACCTGTGAAAGCCCCTTTTCCCTGATGATCACCTCTGCGGGCCTGCCGCTTTTCGCCATATCCTCAAAGACTTCCCTTGCAATTTTATCATTGATATCTCCCTTTTCCAGAAGCTGCAGCAGTTCTCCAAGGGCTTTAGCGGATACGGGAGTCTTTTCAATGGAAAGCCCCCTGGCATTGAGAAGTCCCAGCAGGTGCACCGCTACCCAGCTGGTGCAGCGGCGGACATTGCTGCATTTTTCAAGGCAGGCTTCAAAGTAGTCCGCCAGTTCACGGGAAGCGGTGAGTGTGGCAGCATCGTCGCCTTTCAGGCCAAGACTTTCCATAAAGCGGGCCTTGCGGATTTCCGGTAGTTCGGGAAGGTTTTTTTTGAGCTCTTCTATCCAGTCTTCATCCAGTACCAGAGGCACAAGATCCGGATCCGGGAAATAACGGTAGTCGTGGGCTTCTTCCTTGCTGCGCATGGAAAAACTCTGATTTTTCACACTGTCCCAGAGTCTGGTTTCCTGAATGATTTTACCGCCGCTGCGCAGAATGCTTTCCTGACGTTTGATTTCATAGTGAATGGCTTTTTCAATATAGCGGAAGGAGTTGAGGTTTTTCAGCTCCGTCCGGGTTCCCAGCTTTGTTTCTCCCTTTGGCCGGAGGGACACGTTGGCGTCACAGCGGAAGCTTCCCTCTTCCATGTTGCCGTCGCAGACATCCAGATAGCGGACAATGGCATGGAGCTGGCGCAGATAGGCCACGGCTTCGGCAGGGGAAGACATGTCCGGTTCACTGACCACCTCGATGAGGGGAGTGCCTGCCCGGTTCAGGTCCACAAGGCTTACCGGACGAAAGGGGTCGTGGCTGGATTTGCCCGCATCTTCTTCCATGTGAATGCGGGTGATGCCGATGCGTTTTTTTTCAGGTCTGCCTTCCACCTCAATGTCCAGCCAGCCGTGCTCGCCGATGGGCATGGCAAACTGGGAAATCTGGTAGGCCTTGGGAAGGTCCGGATAAAAATAGTTTTTCCGGTCAAAACGGCTTTCTCTGTTCAGGGTGCAGTTGGTGGCCAGCACGGCTTTGGCGGCCATTTCAGCGGCTTTTTTGTTGAGTACGGGAAGGCTGCCGGGAAGGGCCAGACACACGGGGCAGG
The DNA here is from genome assembly GCF_007830435.1 of Desulfobotulus alkaliphilus. Lineage (GTDB taxonomy): Bacteria > Desulfobacterota > Desulfobacteria > Desulfobacterales > ASO4-4 > Desulfobotulus > Desulfobotulus alkaliphilus. Next base: position 132,478 of record NZ_VLLC01000003.1, read on the forward strand.
TATGGGCATTGGGACCGGCACCGAAGGCTGTGGAGCAGCTGCAGAATATTTTACTTGCGGTCTTGAGCTGCACATGTACCTCAAGACCGATGACCGTTTCAAAATCCATGGAAATATCCTCATTTGGGGTAAGCTGTGTATATCCAGTCAGGAAAGAAAAATTAGTATGCAGAAGCCTTTGTGTCAATCTTCTTGCGTGCTTCAGGCTGAGAAAGCCCTTCTTTTATCCTTTACATGCCGGGTAAAAAATCGGAAAAGAACCCCTGTGGTGTAGATGTCCGCAAGGGTATTTCCGGCTGAATGCTTTCTTAAGGAGGATATTTGTGGCTTTTTTTCTCTGTGTCATTGGTATGGTCATGATTGTGGAAGGCATTCCCTACTTCGCTTTTCCGGATAAGATGAAGGCCATGATGGCGGAGATTCTCAGGCTTCCTTCGGCAAGGCTGCGGCGTTTCGGCTTTGTTCTCATGATGGCAGGGCTGGCTCTGGTTTATCTTGGTCGGGGGGCTTAGTGCTTATTAAATACGCAGAGGACCTGTTTTTTGTTTGAAAGGGTTTTTCATGTTCAGCCTCTCGGATTATGGCTATGATCTGCCTGCGGAACTGATAGCGGACCGCCCGGTTCCGGAGCGGGATACTTCCCGTCTTCTGGTGCTGGATCGCAGGAAGGGTGATGTGGCGCACCGCCATTTCAAAGATATAAAAAACATATTTCAGCCCGGAGATCTTCTTGTTGTCAATGATACCCGTGTGATACCGGCCCGTCTCCATGGCGTGAAAGCCACGGGTGGCAGGGTGGAAATTCTGCTGCTGGATTATGTGGGGGGCTGTCTTTGCCTTGAAAGGGAAGGGGTTTTTCAGTGCTCCTGTCTGGTGAAGGCATCCAAAAGACCGGCTGTGGGCAGTGAGCTTTTCATAGGGGACCGCATACGGGTCCGGGTGGAGTCCCTTGAAAGGGATGGCTCGGCCATCCTTTCCTTTCATACGGAAGATCCCATGCCCCATGCCCTTTTGGATGCGGGCAGCCTGCCCCTGCCGCCCTATATTGAAAGAAAAGAGGAAAATCCTGACGATGCTATCCATTACCAGACCGTATATGCCAGCAGACAAGGGGCTGTGGCTGCGCCGACGGCAGGGCTGCACTTTACCGACGCCCTGCTTGGGGAGCTGCGGACAAAGGGTGTGGAGTTGCGGCATCTGACCCTGCATGTGGGGTATGGCACCTTTGCCCCGGTGCGGGTGGAGGATATACGCAGCCACAGCATGCACAGCGAGCGTTTTGAGATCAGTGAAGAAACAGCGGAGGCCATTTACAGGGCAAAGGCCGAAAAAAGGCGTGTGATTGCCGTGGGCACCACCTGTGTGCGGACCCTGGAATATGCGGCCATTCAGGAGGGCGGGCTGAAGCCGGGGGCGGGTTTTTGTGATCTTTTTATTTATCCGGGCTTTGAGTTCCGGGTGGTGGATGCCATGCTCACCAATTTCCATCTGCCGGAAACAACGCTGATGATGCTGGTCTCCGCCTTCGGAGGCTATGATCATATCAGAAAGGCCTATCAGGAAGCCATCGCCGAAAGGTACCGTTTTTTCAGCTATGGGGATGCCATGCTGATGCTTTGATTCCTGTGGGGTTTGTAGCTGTTTTGCATATTTTTTTCTGGTTAACACTCTCTTTCAGCCATAGGAATTTTAAGCCATTGAAATTACATGACCAGATTTTACGATTGTTGGCGGGCACCCGTAAAGGGTGCCCCTACAAAACAGGGGCCGTAAAAACCAAGCGTTAAGGGCAGGCCTTGCGCCTGCCCGTATTAAAGCCTGCACCATAGGCCTGGCAATAACCTGACCAGCAAGCTGTGGCTGAGTCAGGGTAGTAATCAGAAATGAAAAGGGCAGGAAATAATGAGGTATGTCTGTAACCGTTTTTCCCTTTGAACCTGTTGAAAAGAAATTATAAATACCATGCTCACCTTTAAACTGGAAAACCGCTCTTCAGACTCTTCGGCCAGGGCCGGGAGTATCCATACGGCCCATGGAGAAATACAAACCCCCATTTTTATGCCCGTGGGCACCCTTGGTACGGTCAAGGGCCTGACTCCCGAAGACCTTCTGGACTGCGGCAGCCAGATTATTCTGGGCAATACCTACCATCTCTACCTGAGGCCGGGGGCGGAGCTTCTTTCCCGTTTTGGCGGTCTGCATTCTTTCATGCACTGGGATAAGCCTCTCCTCACGGATTCCGGCGGATTTCAGGTTTTTTCCCTGGCGGCCCTTTCTAAAATCACGGATGAGGGGTATCGTTTTCAGTCCCACATCGATGGCTCCTCTCATCTTTTCACCCCGGAATCCGTGGTGGCCATGCAGGATGTCATCGGCTCTGATATCATGATGTGTCTGGATCAGTGCATCCCCTATCCTGCCGACCGGATTCTGGCAGAAAAGGCCCTTGAGCGCACCACCCTCTGGGCCCGGCGCTGCAGAAAGACCTGGCAGGAGGAAACGGGATGCAGAAACAGCCTCTTCGGCATTGTGCAGGGGGGGATGTTCACGGATCTGAGAAAGCGCTCAGCGGAAGAACTTGTGGCCCTTGATTTTCCGGGATATGCCATTGGTGGCTTAAGTGTGGGGGAGCCTGCGGAGCTGATGTATGAAATGGGGGCTTTCACCCTGCCCCTGCTGCCGGAAAACAGGCCCCGTTATATCATGGGCGTTGGCACTCCTGAAAATCTTGTGGAACTGGTTTCCCATGGTGCGGATATGTTCGACTGCGTGATGCCCAGCCGCAATGCAAGAAACGGCAAGCTTTTTACCCGTTATGGTGATATCAATATTGCCAACAGCCGTTTCCGCATGGATGAAAAGCCTCTGGATGAGACCTGCACCTGCTACACCTGCCGTCATTATTCCAGGGCCTATCTCCGGCATCTTTATAAAAGCAGGGAGCTTCTGGCCTACCGCCTGAATACCCTGCACAATATTCATTATTATCTGGATCTGATGCGATGCATGCGTGCGGCCATTCTTGGGGACAGATTTGCCGCTTTCCGCAGAATTTTTACGGAAGAACGGGCCCGGGGCCTCTAAATGACTTTAACCCGATCACGAAAGGAAGGGACATGAGCATTACCGCAAAAATGGAAGGATTCATTGAAAAATCATCCTGGATCCGCAAGATGTTTGAGGAAGGGGCCCGCCTGAAGGGGCTTTATGGTGCGGAGAATGTTTTTGATTTCAGTCTGGGCAATCCCAATGTGCCACCGCCTGAGCTTTTTCAGAAAACCCTGATGGCCGTTGCTGCGGATAATCCTGAGATGATCCATGGCTATATGCCCAATCCGGGATACCCTGCTGTCCGTGCCAAGGTGGCGGCCCAGGTCAGTCTGGAACAGGGAATGGAGGTCAGCGGGGATGAAATTCTCATGACCTGCGGTGCTGCGGGTGGCTTGAATGTGATTTTTAAAAGTATTCTGGATACAGGGGATGAGGTGGTGGTGCCTTCTCCCTACTTTGTGGAATACAATTTCTACGCAGATAACCACGGCGGCAGCATCCGTGCGGTTAAAACAAAGCCGGATTTTTCCCTGGATCTTTCTGCCATTGAGGCTGCCATCTGTGAGCGGACCCGCGCCGTTCTGATCAACTCCCCCAACAACCCCACAGGTCAGGTGTATTCCCGGGAAAGCCTCGAAGCCCTTGGCCGGATGCTGGAGGAAAAGAGTGCGGCCCTTGGTCGGACCCTTTACCTGATTTCCGATGAGCCCTACAGAAAAATTATATATGACGGTGTGGAAGTACCGGGGCTTTTCACCTGTTACCGCAACACCATGGTAACCACTTCTTACTCCAAGGATCTTTCCCTTGCAGGAGAGCGCATCGGTTATGTGGCCCTCTGTCCTGCGGCGGATGCACGGGATGCCCTTCTCGGTGGCATGGCCCTTGCCAACCGGATTCTTGGCTTTGTCAATGCACCGGCCCTGATGCAGCGGGTGGTGGGTGAGCTGCAGGGCGTTACCGTGGATATCGGAGAATATGCAAGGAAGCGCAGCCTGCTCTGTGACGGCCTGAAGGATGCGGGATATGAGTTCACCGTTCCCGGTGGTGCCTTCTATCTTTTCCCGAAAAGCCCCATTGCCGATGACGTGGCCTTTGTCCGTCTGCTGCAGGAGGAGAAGGTGCTGGCCGTACCCGGTTCCGGTTTTGGCGGTCCCGGTCACATCCGTTTGAGCTATTGTGTTGCCGATGCCACCATCACAGGGGCCATGCCCGGATTCAGAAGGGCCATGGAAAAGGCCAAGGATCTGTAATTGTTCAGTACCGTTTATTTTGAAGAATTGTGTTTTAATTTCAGGGTCTTGATTTCAGCAAAAGACAATCTGATTACCACTGTCTTTCAGCCATACAAACCTTCACCATGGAAATTATATGACCAGATTTTCGCATGTTAGCGGGCACCCGTAAAGGGTGCCCCTACACAAAACAGGGTCGTAAAAACCATTCGTAGGGGCAGGCCTTGCGCCTGCCCGTGTTAAAGCCCGCACCATAGGCTTGGTAACAACCTGACCAGCAAACTGTGGCTGAGTCAGGGTAGTAATCAGAAAAGACAATCGGGCTGTTTGTGAGTAGCTGGATTGTGTCACGAACAAATAGCCCGGTTGTTTTTATGTCATGGGCGGGTGGTTTGATGCGGGCAGGCACAGGGGCCTGCCCCTACAAAACAGGGACTGCACAATTCATTTGCAGGTGCAGATTGTGTCTGCCTTACCTGCTCCTTTATGGCGTTGAGGCCGGTCGTGCGTATGTCGTTAAGGACCTTAAGGACTTTAAGGTCATTAAGGAAAATGAGGGAAAAAGGTAACTGTTCAGCACAGTTTATTCTGAACTGCCAATGCTGTAATTACAGCAGCATCGTACTGTTGCAAGGCTCCGTGGCTATTTGCAAGTGACATTGCAATCGTTTCGGATCAGAGCTTTGCAGGCCTGTGCGAAAGAAGCGCAAAACTGTCTGACCCGCCACAAAGGCAGCGTACTTAAGCCTGCCATGGTAATCAAAAAGCTTATCCTGCCTGTGGCGGGGAGTTTTTGCCGCTTCCGCACAGGGCAAGAAGCTCCCGAATAAGATTGCGTCACGGGCAAATAGCCGGGGCCTGTGCATCTGTCTTGCAGGTATGGTACTTGAAAACGGTGCTGAATAATTACATTGTTTTTTCACAGCAGACTCTGGATTTATGGTTTGAGTGCCGGAAATTGAAATGATTGCAATGTCACCCACAAACAGCACTGGGTGCCTTGTGTATGAACCGTCTGTAAGTAATCACGCTCCGTAATCAAAGAAATACAGTCCGTTTGACGGAATTTTTGGATTTTTAGGAGTATATAATGGTTTTATATAAAATAATATCTGTCCTTCTGCTGCTTTGTTCCATGGCTTTTCCTGCCATGGCCGCAGATCAGGTTCTGCGGGTGATGAGCCACGACAGCTTCAGCATGGATGCTGCCCATGTAAGGGCCTTTGAAGAGGCCCACGGCGTCAAGGTACGCTTTCTCAAGGCTTCGGGAACGGGGGCGGCCCTGAATCAGGCCATCCTGAGCCGGGGAAAACCCATGGCCGATGTTTTTTATGGTGTGGACAACACCTTCATGGGAAGAGCGCTGGAGGCGGATATTTTTCTTCCCCATGCATCGCCCCTTCTGGAAAATGTGCCGGATCACCTGAAGCTGGATCCTTCCTTCAGACTGACACCCATGGCCCATGGGGATATCTGCATCAACTACGACAAGGCATGGTTTGCACAGAAGGGGCTTCAGCCTCCGGCCAGCCTGAAGGATCTGCTGAAGCCCGAATATAAGGGCCTGCTGGTGGTGCAGAATCCGGCCACATCCTCTCCGGGGCTGGGCTTTCTGCTGGCTACGGTGGATGCCTTTGGTGAAGATGGCTGGCTTGCCTTCTGGGAGGGTCTGCGGAAGAACGATGTCCGTGTGGTGGCTTCCTGGAAAGAAGCCTACTGGGGCCATTTTACGGCGGCATCCAAGGGAAAAAGGCCGCTGGTGGTGAGCTACGGAGCCAGTCCTGCGGCGGAGGTGCACTTTGCCGAAAACAAGCCCGAAAAAAGCCCCACCGCCGCCATAACAGCCAAAGGCACGGGATTCCGTCAGGTGGAGTTTGCGGGTATTCTCAGAGGAACAGCGCTGCCGGAGCTGGCGGCCCTGTGGCTGGACTGGATGCTGGATAAGCCGGTTCAGGAAGCCATTCCCCTTTCCATGTTCATGTTCCCTGCCAATGAAAAGGCAGAGCTGCCGGAAGTTTTTCAGCGCCATGCCGTCAAGCTGGAGGGAACAGGGGGGCTTTCTTCAGAACGGATTCATGCCATGCGTGAAGTCTGGATGGATTCATGGACACGGGCGGTTCTGCGGTGAGAAAGGCTGTTTTTTTTAAGGGCCTGCTTTTTCTCATCCCTGCTCTTTTTCTGGCGTATTTTTATTTTTATCCCCTGCTGCGTATGGCAGGTCTTGGTTTCTCCGGTATCTGGGCCGGAGATCCGGGGCTTGCCCGTTTTTTTGGCAGCAGGGATTTTGTTTCCGTTCTGGCCTTTACCTTCTGGCAGGCCCTTTTGTCCACTCTCCTTACCCTCGTCTTTGCCCTTCCCGGAGCATGGGTCTGGGCCCGCTTCCGTTTTCCGGGCAGGGGGATTTTTGCCCTTGTGGTGAGCCTGCCCTTTGTGCTGCCTGCGGTGGTGGTGGCTGCGGCCTTCCTTTCCCTTCTGGGACCATCGGGAATTCTTGCGGATCTATCCTCTTTTCTGTTCGGTCGCCCCCTTTATCTGGAAGATTCCCTGATACTGGTTCTTTTGGCCCATGGCTTTTTCAATTATGCCGTGGTGTTTCGTATTGTGGGCGGATTCTGGGCCAGAATTCCTGAGTCCGTCTGGGAGGCGGCCCGGATTCTTGGCGCAGGTTCCTTCCGTTCTTTTTTGCATGTAGCCCTGCCTCTTTTGGCACCGGCCCTCTTATCCGCCTCTCTGCTGGTGTTTCTTTTCTGTTTTTCCAGCTTCGGCATTATTCTGATGCTGGGCGGACCCGCCATGTCCACTCTGGAGACAGAGATTTACCGCAGGGCCATGCATCTCTTTCAGCTGCCCGTAGCCACCCTGCTGGCCTGTGTGCAGCTCATTTTGAATTTTGCCGTGATTTTTGTTCAGGGCCGCCTTGAAAAAAGATTCCAGACGGCACTCGCCTTTTCCGGAAAACCTGAAAACTCCCTTTCCCATGGAAAAAAAAGACTGCCTGTGCTGCTGGCCCTTGTGTCCGGCACTATCATGGCCCTGCCCTTAAGCGCCATGGTGCTGGCATCCCTGCGTGTGGGGGATAGCTGGTCCCTTGCCGCCTACACCCAGCTTTTCCGGGAATCCGGGGACGGGCTTTTCCTGATTTCTCCGGCTGCGGCCATGGGGCATTCCCTGATATTTGCCCTTGCATCCATGTCCGTTGCCCTGCTTACGGGACTTTGTGCGGCGGCCTTTCTGTCCCGCTCCGATCTCCGGGGTAAAAACCTCATGGAAACCTTTTTCATGCTGCCCCTTGCTACCTCTGCCGTGCCTCTGGGGCTTGGGTTCATACTGGCCCTGCACTGGCCCATTGATCTTCGGGGAACGCCCCTTCTGATTGTCATGGCCCACAGCCTTGTGGGCTTTCCCTTTGTGATGCGGGTGCTGCTGCCCGCCTTCCGCAGTGTTCCGAAAAATCTTATGGAAGCAGCCATGACGCTGGGGGCTTCTCCGGCCCGAACCTGGCGCCTGGTCCTTTTTCCTCTGGTGCTGCCCGCCGTGGGGGCTGCGGCCATTTTTGCCTTTACCATCAGCCTTGGAGAATTCGGAGCCAGCCTTTTTGCCGTGCGGCCGGAACTGGCCACCCTGCCCGTGAGCATTTATCGCTACCTTTCCCATCCCGGCGCATTGAATTACCCCAAGGCCATGGCCATGGGTGTCTGGCTGATGGTCATGACTGCGGGCAGTTTCTGGCTGCTTTCCCGTCTCATGGGGCTGATGAAGACCCGAAGTACACAGGATGAAAAATGAAATGCCTTCTTGAGGTGGAAAATATTGAAAAATGGCATGGCCTGCTGAAAACACTGGACGGCATTTCCCTCTGCCTTGGGGAAGGGGAAATTCTTACCCTTCTGGGGCCTTCCGGAGGCGGAAAAACCACCCTGCTGCGTATCCTTGCGGGCCTTGAAGCTCCGGACAGGGGGAGGGTCTGTCTGGACGGCAGGGATCTGGCCCCTGTGGAACCCCACAGGCGGGGGGTGGGGCTGGTTTTTCAGGATGCGGCCCTCTTTCCCCATCTCAATGTGGAGGCCAATGTGGCCTTTGGTCTGCGCATGGCAGGGATGAAAAAAAGGGAAAGGCAGCACCGGGTCTTTGAAATGCTGGAACTGGTGGGGCTTTCCGGTTTGGAAAAAAGGCGGGTGGATGGCCTCTCCGGCGGAGAGCGGCAGCGGGTGGCCCTGGCCCGGAGTCTGGCTCCGTCTCCTAAGCTCTTGCTGCTGGATGAACCGTTGGGGGCACTGGACCGCAATCTGCGGGAGCGTTTGGCAAGGGATCTGCGGACGATCTTAAAAAAGCAGCAGCTTACGGCCGTTTTTGTCACCCATGATCAGGAAGAGGCCTTTTCTCTGGGAGACCGCATTGCTGTTCTTCTGGATGGCCGTCTGGAGCGCATGGATACGCCGGAGGCCCTTTCCGCATATCCCGGAAGCCCTGCCGTGGCCCGTTTTCTGGGGGAACCCAATGTTTTTACCTTAAAGGATCTGCCCGCAGCTTTTCGGGGGCTTTTTGGGGATTCTTCCGAAGAAACGGCGGTTCTGATACGGCCCGAGGGTATCGTCCTCCGGCCTCTGATTCCGGTGGATGGAGAGGCTGGCCCATTCCCTGTTTTGGCATCCGGGGAAAAAGATGCCGCTTTTCTGTCGGCCCATGTGAAAGAACGCCGGTTTTTTGGCGCATTTTTCCGGGTGGAGCTGGACTTTGGCGGGGGCTTTGTTCTCACCGCAAGGCTTCCCGTATCCATGGTGCCGCCGGATGAGGGAGCAAGGGTGGGGGTTGCTTTGAAAGAAGGCATGTTTTTTGCATTGAACGATGTTCAGAAGGATCGCTGAAGGAATGGTTCTTCAAGCTTTGGACCAAAGATGCCGAAAAAGGGTACAGGAACTTAAAAGGACTGTCCGCAAATGGAGATTTTTCCAGCATGTCGGACAGACCGGATAATCCAGAAGAGGGGAGGTTCCCCATGTGTCCCGTACAGATATTCCTCATATCAATGATCCTTTCACTGGATGCCTTTGTACTTTCTTTGGCTCAGGGCCTCAGGACAGAAGGTCTTTCATGGAAGCACTTGCTGCGTGTTGGCGTTTTTTTGGGTGTTTTTCAGGGGGGAATGCTGATTCTTGGCTGGATGGGGGGCCTTCTTGCCGGGATGTGGCTTTCGGGCTGGTATCCCTGGCTGGTTTTTGGCATACTCCTTTTCATCGGATGCAGCCGCATCCGCTGTGGTCTGCGGCGAAGGGGCAATCCTCCCCGCAGGGTGGTATGCTGCCGTATGTCCCTTTTGATGCTTGCCCTGATTCTGAGCCTTGACGCCTTTGCCGTGGGCCTTGGTCTGGGGCTGGGTTCAGCAGTCATACCTGTTTTGACGGGCTTTGTGATTCTTGCTACCATGGGCATGGTGGTTACGGGGATGTCTCTGGGATTGTTTATGGGTGATATTCCATGGATGCGGAATCTTTCCGAGTGCGCAGGCGGAGTGTTTATTCTGGCGCTGGCTTTCCGCTCCATGCCCGTTCTTCCTTTTTTTCTGATTTAAGCGCCATTGCCATCAACGGGCCTAAGCCCTCAGAATGATAATTTATGACACTTTTCCATCTCTTTGCCATATCCCTGGCCCTTGCTGTGGACGCCTTTGCCGTTGCCCTTGCTGTGGGTGTCCGGATGCAGCATCTGGGACTCAGGGATATTTTGCGCCTTGCCTGGCATTTTGGTTTTTTTCAGGCAGGCATGGCAGGCATCGGCTGGAGTTTCGGTATGGGCCTCAGGGACTGGATACAGCCCTGGGATCACTGGCTGGCCTTCGGCCTGCTCTGGCTGGTGGGCCTGAACATGGTACGCTGTGGAATTTTTGGAGAAGAAGATGTCAGGTATGTGGCTGATCCTACACGTGGCGTAACCCTGCTGATTTTATCGCTGGCCACCAGTATTGATGCCCTTGCCGTGGGTATTTCCCTTTCCGTTCTGGAAATTTCCGCCACATTTCCCCTGTTGGTCATCGGCAGTGTGGGATTTTTCATGACAGCTCTGGGCATGGTCTGGGGGTATCGCATGGCAAAAAGTTTTGGTATTGGTGCCTGGGCAGAGGTGCTGGGGGGGCTTGTGCTGATGGGCATTGGCGTGCGCATTGTCATGGAGCACACGACAATTTTTTAGGGGCATGGGCTTGCGAGGCAGGCCGGAAAGCCTGCCTCACCTTTTCAGTCCGTGGCCTGTCCGGAACTTTCTGGCATAAGTCCGTAACTTTTTAGTTTTTTATGCAGGGTCTTGCGGGTGATGCCCAGCTGCCGTGCGGTTTCGCTCTTGTTGCCGTCCAGGGCATGCAGGGTTTTGATGATGGTGGCCTTTTCCACTTCTTCCAGGGGAAGAATGGCCTCCGGCTCTGCCATGGCAGGCAGAGGCTTTTCATCGGAAAAATCCGGCAGCATGAGACCGGCTTCCAGATAGGCACCCGTAGAAAGAACAACGGCCCTCTCTATGCTGTTCATCAGCTCCCGGACATTGCCTGGCCAGCCATGGCGAAGCATGCGGTCCATGGCCTGGGGAGAGAATCCCTTGATGTCCTTTCTGTTTTTTTCGGAAAAATCCTTAAGAAAACGATCCGCCAGCAAGGGGATGTCCTCCCGTCTTTCCCGGAGGGCAGGCAGTTTAAGGGTCACCACATTGAGGCGGTAATAAAGGTCTTCCCTGAAGCTGCCCTCTTTCACCATCTCCTCTAAGGGGATGTTGGTTGCCGCCACCACCCGGACATCCAGCCGGATCACATCCTCTCCGCCTACCCGTGTCAACTCCCTTTCCTGAAGAACGCGTAAAAGCTTGGCCTGCATGCTCATGGGCATGGAGCTGATTTCATCCAGAAAAAGGGTGCCGCCGTGGGCCTGGACAAAGCGGCCTTCCTTTCTTTTGTCGGCACCGGTAAAGGAGCCCCGTTCGTGGCCGAAAAGTTCGGATTCCAGAAGGGTCTCCGTGATGGCCGCACAATTGATTTTAACAAAGGGCCCGTTTCTTCTGGGGCTGTTGTAATGGATGGCTCCGGCCACCAGTTCCTTTCCCGTACCGGATTCCCCCGTGACCAGCACCGTGGCTTCCGCAGGGGCTGCCTGGGTAAGGGTTTCCAGAAGCTGGCGCATGGCAGGACTTTTACCCACAATGTTTCTGCGGTCAAAAAGTTCCCCGGCCTGGGCTTTCAGCCGGTAATTCTCATCCTTCAGGCGCACATGTTCCATGGCCCGGATCAGGGTGATTTTGAGTTTTTCAAAATCCAAAGGCTTGGTGAGATAATCATAGGCCCCCTTTTTCAGGGCTTCCACAGCCGTATCCACGGAGGCATAGGCCGTCATGAGTACAATGGGAATGGCGGGGTTGACCTTCTGTATGGCATCCAGAGCTTCAATGCCGGACATGCGCACCATGCGGATATCCATGAGAATGAGGTCATAGGCCCGTTTTTCCACAGCCGCCAGGGCCGTATCCCCGTCATCGGCCGTATGGGGTTCATAGGCCCAGCTTTTTACCATGGTTTCAAGCATGGTTCTGTGGGCAAGGTCATCATCCACGATGAGGATGGCAGGACGCATCCTGAAGATCCTTTCCGGAAAAAATCAGCGTAAAGGTACTGCCCTGCCCGGGTATGGAAGAGACCACGATTTTTCCGCAGTGGGCTTCCATGATGTTATGGGCAATGGCAAGGCCAAGGCCTGTACCCGAAGACCGGGTAGTAAAATAGGGGTCAAAAATATGGGGCAGGGCATGTTCATCTATGCCTATGCCCGTATCCCGTATTTCTATGCATACTTTTCCATCCAGAAGATAATCTGTGATGGTCAGGGTGCCCCCGGTGTCTTTCATGGCATCCATGGCGTTGAGAAAGAGGTTCAAGAATACCTGCCGGATGCGGTCTTCGTCAAGGGACATGAGAAGATCTTCTGAAATCCGGTTTTCCATGGCCTGCCTTGCATCAGCGGCAAGGGAGCTGACCAGCTGCAGCGTGGCTTCGGCAAGGTCCCGGATACGGATACAGCGTTTTGAAAGGACAACGGGTTTTGAAAAGTCCAGCAATTGTCCCACCACCCGGTTCAGGCGGTCCACTTCCTGTATCATGATATCCGCAATCCCGCTTTCTTCCGGGCTGTTGCCCTGTCTCTGGCGGAAAAGGGTGGCAAAACCCTTGATGGAGCTTAAGGGATTGCGGATTTCATGGGCAACGCCTGCCGCCAGTTTGCCCACGGTGACCAGTCGCTGGTTTCGCAGTATTTCCTTTCTCAGGGCATCGATTTCCGAAAGATCCCGAAGTAAAAGCATAATGCCGCCGGGTTCTTCTTCCGTATCCGGAGAAATTCTCGAAAGGCCTGCTTCCAGATGCAGGGGTTTTTCCTTCAATGTGCAGGGAATTTCCCGGTAGAAACCTTCTCCGTCCAGAAGGGGGGAGCTGAGGTCAGCAGATGCGAGAAAATCAAAAAGGGGGGCAGGCAGTACTTTTTTTGCGGGCGTGCCCGGTCGGGGCGGATCAATGCAGAGCAGTTTTTCTGCGAAAGGGTTGAGGGTTTTCAGCATGAGTTTATCATCAAAGGCCATCAGACCCATGGGCATGTTTTCCACCAGATGGTTGGAAAAGGCCCTTACCCTGGACAAGGTGGTTCGGGTCAGCTGAAAACTCTGGAATAAAAGGATGAAAACAATGCCCGCAAAACCCACGAGCAGCATCATGCCGCTCATGAGCAGGGAGTGCCACATGTCCGAGCTTCTGGCCCTTTCCACATTGTGCATGTCCAGACCGATGAAAATCATAAGATTTTCCTGATTCAGACGGGAAAGGGAGGCCAGGGAGGGATCCATGCTGGCCAGCATGCGAAGGCGCTGCTGGATCAGGCTGTCTTCATCGGGACTGGGAAGAAAGGGGCGATAAACCTCAAAAACCGGGGGGTTGTCTCCGTTCTGAAGAATACGCCAGTAAAGAATATTTCTTGTGCTGTCCGGATGTTCAATCCCTTCGCTCCGGATCTGGGGAGAGGGAGGCAGGAGGGCCTGCTGAATTTTCATGCCCACCCTTTCGGGCTGGCTGTGGGCAATGATCGTACCGTTTTCCCGGATGACAAAAAGGTAACGGATGTCCGGCTGCCTTGCGGTTTCTTCCAGCAGATGCTGCAGTCGGAATCCCTGCCAGTGGGCTGTGGCCATGCCCGTGCGGGTGCCTGCTTCAAAGGCCCGTATCAGGGCGGCCCCCTTTTCCAGCAGCAGGCGGTAGGCACTTTCCTTCTGGCTTTGTATGGTATTGAAGGTGGCAAAGCCCACCAGGGGAAAGAGGACGAGGGAGGCTCCGGCAACCACCCAGGGAGGCAGGGAGGCCCAGAATCGTCCGGAAAGCATTTCCTTACTCATAAATATTTCAATCCCGTCGGTCTTTGGTTTGCGTTCAGCAGCCTTTCTGTTGGCAGCAAAAATCAGACCATGGTAAAATACAGGAAATACGGTGTTTTTATGGGTGTTTGGATACAAAATAACCACATCGTCCCCGGACCCAAGGACCTTTGTGGTTATTTTGTATCCATTATGGGCAGGGCATTCCCCTCAGGAAGCCACCAGTTTTTTAAGGGAAAGGGAGATCTCCGTCAGCTGGCCTGCTTTGGTATCCACATGCTGGCCGTTTTCGGCGAGTTTACGGCTGGTTTCACGGATATCCCGGATGTTTTCCGTAATGGCGGCGGCATTCCGGGCATTCTCACCGACCCTTGTGTTCACCTCTCCCACCCCTGCGGTGGCCTGACCGATGTGACCGGCAATTTCCTGCATGGTCACGGACTGCTCCTCAACGGCGGAGGCAATGGCAGAGACCCCCTCGTTGGCTTCATGGACCACGGTGGAAATTTCCCGGATATCGGTGATACTCACATGGGTGGCATTCTGAATTTGTTCAATCTGCCTGCGGATATCCAAAGTGGCATCGGCTGTCTGTCTGGCCAGATTTTTGATTTCATTGGCCACAACGGCAAAGCCCTTGCCCGCCTCACCGGCTCTGGCCGCCTCTATGGTGGCATTGAGGGCAAGGAGATTGGTCTGTTCGGAAATTTCCGTAATGACTTCAGTAATTTTTCCGATGGCTTCCGCACCCTGACCCAGTGCCCGGATTTTTTCCGTGGAAAGGGTGGCTTTTTTGACGGCTTCTTCCGTGACCTGACTGGCCCCCTGGGTATTTCTGGCAATTTCCTGAATGGTGCTGGTCATTTCTTCCACGGCAGAGGCAATGGAGTTGAGGTTGGCCGTGGCCTGATCCATGGCTGCGGCAACACTCTGGATATTCTCCCCCATGGCTTCCGTGGCAGAGGTAACATTTTCCGCCTTGGCAGAAAGGGCTTCGGTATCCTCTGCGGTTTCACCGGAGATATCCTTTAGTTCCATGGCGGCATGGCCCAGATTTTCGGCTTTTTCCTTCATGGATTCAAAGATTTTTTCCAGTTGTTTTCCCTGTTCTGCAATCTGTGTCTTGTCTTTGATGCCCGTCCAGTACCAGTTGTGGTTGGATCGGGTCACCATGAGGAGCATGGCGGAAAAAAAGAAGATGAAAACGGCAAAGGCAAGGGATACGGCATCCCCGTGGATCAGGCCCCACAGGATGCTGGGGGCAATGACCAGCACAACAAAAATAAGGGCCGAAGACAGTCTGGGGGACATGGATGAGGTGGCTCCGGAAGCCAGTCCGCAGAGGGAAAGCACCGCAAGGAGGGAGACCCATTCAATGCCGTAGTGCTGGAGGGAAATGAATCCCAGGAGACCCCACAGAAAGCCAACACTGTAATTGCCGAAAAGAAAAAGGCTGTGCCACAAAACCGGTGCGCTGTCATAGGAGTCCGCTGTTTTTCTGGATACAATGAAGCGAAGGGGGGTTATCAGTACAACCCCTGCGGTGAGCATCCAGAAAAAAGCAGGCAGATCCTGATTGATGGGGGTAAGAAAGTAGAAGAGAAGCAGGCCCATGGGATAGGCGGCAATGGAGGATCTGGATCTGGCAGCCAGTTCCAGATCCGCTTCCCGCCGGTGCGCTTCCTTAAAAGATCTGCTGATTTTTTCCGTACTTGCTGTATCTGTCATTTTTTTTGCCTCCTGATATGTCATTCATTGTTTGAATGCAGCCTTATGGCAAATTCATCATATCAGGGCAAGGGTTTTATTGAACGGTTGGTTTACGGGCAGGGGCAAGGCCTGTCCTGGAGCCGGTGGCTGAGGCTTTCGAAGCCCAGGACGGGGCCGCACACAGACGCCAGATCTGCTCCTGTGATTTTTTTTGTACTTGTTCAGCATTATTTTCGAGCTACCATATCTGCCAGGCAGATGCACAGGCACCCAAGCTATTTGCCAGTGACGCAAACGATTGCAACGTCACTTTCAAATAGCCAGGGTGCCTTGCAACACTTTGAATCTGCTGTAATTACAGCATTGGGATTTCAGAATAAACGATGCTGAACAGTCACGTTCTTTTGTAGTCTCACAGGCCTATCCTTTTAATCCCTGTCTATATCCAGACGCAGCCCCGTATCTGCGGGGGGCTTTGCCTTTTTCTGCCATAAAGATCCCGTCATCAGGGCCTGCCATGCCCATGGCGCCCATGAAAGAACCCGTCCCGCCAGCCAGAGCGCCCAGGCAAACATCAGCAGACGCCAGAAAAAGAGGGGCATGGTGAACACACCTGCTGAGGGCAGAAGGCCCTCACTGCGGTCTGCGGTCCAGCGCAGCAGCCCTGTGTGGGAGCCGTTGCCTGCTATCTGCATGTCCGGGATACCCAGCAGACCGTTGCGGACCCCTTCCAGAAGCAGCAGGGCCATGGTGACAAGTAAAAGCCCCAGACCACACTGCCAGAGGTTGTGCAGCACTCCCATGGGGGCGTTTTGTCTGCTGCGCCAGTCAAAGATGAAAAATCCAGCGCCCACAATCAGCACGGCAAAGGGGGAAAGGGAGACCAGTCCCAGACCCAGAAGCAGCCAGTCCCTTGTTCTGAGGGGGGATTTATCCGGCCTGAAGCTGAGAAGGGCCGTTGCCGTCAGCACCAGAAAAATCCAGCCCCAGATGCGGACGCCCGGTCCCAGAAGGGGACCATAGGTCCAGAGCAGCCACTGATTTTTATCCAGATGGATTTCCTGGGTAATATTGGCCGTGGGCATGGCCATGTCCATCTTTGGCATGGAAAGGATGCGGGGCCGCAGCAGGGGTTTTTTCTGCTCTTCCATTTCCCATACGAACTGAACCCTGTGGGTTCCCGGTGTCAGGGGAAGCAGGAGGTCTTCATTTTCTCCGGGAAGGGGCTGCAGTTCTCCGTTGATGCGGATTTCTTTGATTGTGGCCCCTTCCGGATTCTTTATGGGATGGAGAAAGGCCTTGCCGGAACGGATCGCTGCTTCCATGGTCAGCCGTCTGCGCTCCCTGCCGTCTTCAAGTTTCAGCAACACATTTTCTGCCGTGCGTGTGGGGCCGGGGGCAGGCTCCATGGCAGTGAGGGAAAGGGTCAGGCTTTCACCGGGAAGGGGTGTCCATACAAGGCCCCGGCCTGAGGGTCGGGGTGCCGCCGGGGTGCCGGACCATGAAAGGTGACGGTCCGTATCTCCGTGAATCTCCCACTGCTCTGAAAAAAGAAGGGTTTCTGCAGCAAAAAGCCGGATGCTGTCTTCTTCGGGAAGGCGGCTTTCCCAGGCAATGCGCTGCCTGTGGCCGGGGATGGGAATTTCCACATGCCCGTCCCTTACGGGAAAACCATCGCTGATGACGGTTTCATCGGGAATCAGGGGAATGCGCAGACTGCCGGACACAAGGCCCGGATAGGGTCGGCTGACCTCGGTTCTGACCTGCCAGTAGCGGTCCCGGCTGATGATCCTTTTTACCTGCACAAAGGCTTTCAGTTCCGGAGATGCGTCTTTGGGAATGTCTTCGGCCCTGCTGTGTGCAGGCGTGAAGGTGAGGCTGTCCCGTACCCTTCCTGCGGCATCCAGCCCCTCCGTGTTCCAGCCCGGCGCTTTAAGCACGAGGCTGTCCGGCGGCAGGGGAAAATTCAGGCGGAAGCGGTTTTCCGGCAGGCTTCCCTGAATGCGGAGGGTATGGATGCCTGCGTCCACGGGGATATGGTTTTTTCCCCGCCAGAGCAGAAGGGATTTTTTTTCTCCGTTGAGAAGGGTTTCAAAGGAAGGAAGGCTTTCATCGGTGGCCGGTATGGGAAAGGCCAGTTTTTTACCCGCATGGATTTCCATTTCAAGGGCAAAGCCGGGGTTTTCTGCCTCGGGATGGTCCAGCACAAGGCTTGCGGGGCCGCTTCTGGCGCAGTGGGGATCACAGAGGTGTTCCGTCTGCATTCTTTTTTTTAAGTCTTCCAGCATCCATTCCGGAGGAAATTCTGCCCTGACTCCCGTGGCGGGGAGGAAAAGGAGAAGAATAAGGAAGGCACCTGCGGTTTTGCCCAGAGGGGAAAGCCTGTAGGGAAAGCCCGCAGCCAGACGCCCCAGAACCAGCAGAACAAAGCCGACCCGGAGCAGGGCCGCAAGGGAGGCCGCAAGGGGCGGTATCAGATAAAAGACAAGGCTGTGGGAAGATCCGGTAAGGCCCGTATGCACCGGGATGCTCCGCCACTGCCAGTCAGGAACGCCGGGGCCTGTCTGGGTGACGGCCGGGGCTTTGGCGGGGGCTTCCATGGCATGGAAGGGTTGGGCATCCTGTCTGCTCAATACCTGTCTTCTGGCCTCACCGGCTTCCATGGCTTCCATGGCCACGCTGGGAAGGGCATCGGCGACCATGGCTTTTTCCTGCATCATGGTTTCGCTTCGCAGGGTCCTGAGGGCGGCTTTGTCGCCTGCCCTGTGGGAAGGGGCCCTGTCCAGCCTTTCAAGCTGGGGATAGATGGCCGTTCGGATCTGATCCGCAGCATAGGGGAGGGCCACAAGGCCTGCGGTAAGGAGCAGAAAAACATGGATTCCCGACAGAATGACAAGGCCTGCAGCCGGTATGTTTTCACGCGTACTGGCATATTTTCCAAGGGCTGCCGTGGCCGCAAGACCGAACCAGAAGAAAAGGGGCAGGGGGAAGCTGTGGTGGAAAAGGGCGATGGCAAGGCCGAAACCAAGGCCCCATCCTGTGCCCCAGATGCGCAGGGCCACGCCGGAAAGCATGACCAGAAAAAAGACATCCAGCAGGGTCCAGCGGGAAGTGAAGCTGTCGTCCATGGCGGTTTTTCCTCCCTGCATACCCGCCAGATGCCAGCCCGGAGGCAGATGCAGGGTGATATCCGTCTGCTCATGGCGGTGCTGCCATCCCCCAGGAAGGGGGGTGCCGGAGAGTTTGCCGTCCATGCGGCTGAGTACCGTAAGGGAAAGGGGGCCCGGTGGCAGCTCTATACCCTGCAGGCTGTCCTTGACGGTGATCATGCGATCCTGTTCATTGAGGGCCATGCGGCCGGGCAGGAGGGGGCCCTTTGTATCCATACCCATATAACGGCGGGTGTTGAGGGTACCCGTAAGCTGATCCCGGACCGTGGCTCCTTTGCCGTCAAAGTCCAGCCAGATATCCCTTTTCATCCGGAGCCTGTCTTCCGGGGGCTGCTGCAGCGTTTCCCGGATGACCAGTCCGGGGCTGGCATCGGGGGCCATGCGATAGGCGGCATGGCGTTTCCAGGCATCGGGCAGGGGGGTCTGTCTGGGATCTACGGACTGTCCGCCCGTAAACTCTGCGGCCCTCAGTTCAGGAGCAGGAATAAAAACCCAGAGTTCATCTTCCCTGCGACCTTCCAGACGGAATTCTGTATCTGATCCGGAGAGCAGATGCACAAGGCGGATGGTGAAATTGCCGGGCCGCAGATCCATCACAAGGCCCTCTTCCAGCCCCGGTTTCAGGGGCAGGGGACTTTCCACAAATACAAGGGAGGCCTTTTCCGGCATGGGAACGGCCAGTCTTTCCTGACGGGGGCTTCCCGAAACAGCCAGTTGTATCCGGGTTTCCAGCTCCAGGGGATGGCCGTCCTGAAGTTTTCTGAAAATACGCATCTCCGTATGACCCTGTGCCCTCCCTTCTCCGGTGGCAGGCCGGGCTTTCAGCCAGAGCCTGCCACCCGTATCCCTTTGCAGCCCATGGATGGCTTTCTGATTTTTTTCTACCCGGATCAGGGAAATTTCAGGGGGAATGCTAAGGGTATCGGGAAGGGCTGACCATGCAAACTCACCTTTTATAATATGACTTCCCGGCTTAAGGTAGATAACGGGTCTGTTTTTTTCCAGAAGCACCGGTTCTTCCCTGCCATTGACCCGCACCCTGCGGGGCATGCGCGCTGCATCTCCGGGAAGGGGGACGGCACTTTCAAACAATACATCCCAGCCAATGGTAAAATGGCCGCCCTTTTCTTCCAGTTCAAGGCTAAGGGGACCGGGCCAGATACAGAGGCTTTCCGCCGTATTATCCGCTGTCTGGGGGCAGATGTTTTTTCTGTCCTGCTCCTGCACCCATGGCACCCAGGGTTTCAGGGGCTCAGGGATGTTTTCCGGGCTGCGGGCCTGCACACCGGATAAGGGAAAAAAGACAAGCATGGAAAGGGCAAGGCAGAAAAGGAAGATGGGGAAAGGGCCTTTTTGGGACGGGCAGGTGTGCATGGTTTTCTCCTTTTGGGGAATCCGTGGTATGCTGTAATCCTTCAGAATCCGGAAGAGGGAATCCTCCTAAGCAAATTTGAGAATTTGAGTTATAAGGTGGAAATTTAAAAAAGAATCTACAGGGCCGAAAAACCATTCACAGGGGCAGACCTTCAAGCCTGCCTGTATTAAAATATCCAATCGTACCCCCATATCCTCTGTCCTGCCATATAAAAATGCAGGTCCTGCCCTGTAGCCCATGCATCCAAAGGCATTTTTGTCACAGACCCCAGGGTATAGGAGAAGTCCGTTCCCGCTGAAAAAAACCTTCTGCCCTGAAAGGGAAGAACTGGCAGAAGCTTCCACCGGGACGAGACTCTGGATCTTTAGGAAATATTCTTTTACCTTGGCAGGGGAAGTGCAAAATGCAGACATAGGGGCTACGGCGGCAGGCTTGCCATCCATGAAGTGTTTGTGATGACGGAAGCTGTGCGTGCCCTCATTGCAAAGGGGGCGTCCATCCTTGAAATCAATGAAATGGCAAGGCAGGCGGGTTTTCAGTCCATGCGGTACGATGGCATGAAAAAGGTACTGGCCGGTCTCACAAGCCTTGACGAACTGGAACGGGTCACCATGGGAGATGTGTAGCATGAAAACGGATTTTGCCCCGCCTGAAAGGGCCTCTGAGAAAAGGGGACTGCTTTTTCAGCATAAAGATCTTTGAAATTACAGACAAATATGGATAGGCACAAATTTTTTTAATCACAGAATACACGGAAATAGTATTGAAAAAGGATGCGTTAGCAAGATACTCTCCGGCTCTTGCCCTATGTTGCTTTCTTTTTGAACTACCTGGAATTTATGGTCCGTTTGCTGTTATACATTCAGCCATCCTCATTCTTACCCCTCCCTGTCCAGTTCTTTCTCAATTTCCTCAATGGAAGGGAGGCTTGGCTTAAGATCTTCCGGTAAAGACTCCGTTATCTGCTGTTCCCACCCGGCAACGCCTATGGGTTTTGTATTGCCCGCAAGGGCGTATTTGACAACGGTATGATTTTTATCTTTGACAAGCAGCAGGCCAATGGTCGGTTTATCGTCCGGATGCCGAAGCATGTCATCGACGATATTCATATACATGGTGAGTTGGCTGACATGGCCCGGACAGAACTTTCCGGCCTTCAGCTCCACCACCACAAAACATCGGAGCTTTAGATGATAAAAAAGCAGATCAATATAAAAATCATCTCCGCCGACTTCCATGGGAACCTGCCGCCCGACAAAGGCAAAACCCTGCCCAAGCTCCAGAAGAAATTTTTCCAGATGCTCGATAAGCTTATTTTCCAGCTCCGCTTCTTTTCGGATTGCAGCCGTACCAAGAAAATCAAAGAGATATGGATCTTTGAAAATCTGCTTGGCCATATCGGAATCATCCGGTGGTAAGGTGGCTTCAAAATTATTGGCACTCTGCCCGATTCTTTGATGCAGCTTTGTTTCTATCTGAAAAGACAAAACATCACGGCTCCAGCCATTCTTCTGATTTTGTTCAACATACCAAATGCGTAATTTCATATCTTTCACTTTGTACAAAAGAAGCTGGTTGTTACGCCATGGTATTTGTGCAGCGCTGCGCTGCACTATTTCTCTATCGGGCCAACATTCAGCAAACTTACGCATATCTTTAAGATTTCTTACGGAAAAACCATTCATCTCCGGAAATGCCTCCCGTAAATCAACAGAAAGGCGATCAATGATTCTTGCTCCCCAGCCTGACTGCTCCTGCTTTTCCAGAATATCACGACCAATATCCCAGTACATGAGAATCTGGGCAACATTGGCAGACAAAACCGCTTTCAGCCGTTCCGTTTTTACCCGGTGCTTAACCTGCTTTAAAAAATTCGCATAATCACCGGGTAACTCCATCGGGGCAGCAGGAACCGGCAAAATCACTTCTGTATTCTTACCCTTATCCCGCCTTTTTCTCTCACTGTCTTCATTGTGTTCCGTTGCTTTACCCAGTTTAGGCCCGCTGGTATCCATGTGAGGTTTTTTCTTCATTTTACAGGCTCCTTACATCAAGGATAAGGATATATAGGTATCGGGAAAGGCACGAAAGTTGATTATTCATGGTTGTCTCCTCTCCTCTGTTTTGGACTGCCGAGGAATCCTCATGGCTTGCTTCCCATTCGGCATGAGCTTCTTCCGCAGAAATCCGAGACAGTGTCTCGGAAATTGGCAGAGACTAAAGATTGAACAGGTATCGCCTGTTGAATCTCAATATAACCGCCGTAAAACTTCCGCATTAATTCCAAATTATCGACGGAAAATCCTTTGCCCAGCTTGTGAGTCAACCTCTCTGATAAATTTTGAGCAAATTTTTCCCATATGCCGCTCGATCAGAGCCGCTCTGCTGATATTCCAAAATATATCGGCCAAACAGCCAGTTCCGCAGCCACATTTCCCAACGATTTGTTATCAAGAATTCCCGGAGACGGTTTCATTTTTTGTTCTTCCCTTCACTGGCAACCGCATCATGCACGGAAGCCATAATAAATGACCTTCTTTCTTTGCAGTTTTTTAAGAATACCCCCATATCCTCTGTCCTGCCATATAAAAATGCAGGTCCTGCCCTGTAGCCCATGCATCCAAAGGCATTTTTGTCACAGGCCCCAGGGTATAGGAAAAGGCCGTTCCCGCTGAAAAAAACCTTCTGCCCTGAAAGGGAAGAACTGGCAGGAACTTCCACCGGAACGAGACTCAGGATCTTTCGGAAATATTCTTTTACCTTGGCAGGGGATGTGCAAAATGCAGACATAGGGGCCAGGGCGGCAGGCTTGCCATCCATGGGGGTTTTGTGATGACAGAACCTGTACTTGCCCTCATTGCAAAGGGGGCGTCCATCCTTGAAATCAATGAAATGGCAAGGCAGGCGGGTTTTCAGCCCATGCGGTACGATGGCATGAAAAAGGTGCTGGCCGGTCTCACAAGCCTTGACGAACTGGAACGGGTCACCATGGGAGATGTGTAGCATGAAAACGGATTTTGCCCCGCCTGAAAGGGCTTCCGAGGAAAGGGTAAGGCAACAGACCCTTAGCCTGTTCGAGCATCCTTATATTGAAAAGCTGTATGACGGTATTTCAGAAGGACTTTTGATTCTGAACCCGGAACGGCAGATCGTCTATGCCAACGGGAGTTTTCTTAAGGCCTTGGGAGTGGATTTCAAAGCGATAAAAGGACTGCGCTCCGGTGAGGCCCTGCGCTGTATCCATGCCTTCAAAACCGAAGGAGGCTGCGGCACCACGGAGTTCTGCCGGGAGTGCGGAGGGGCTCAGGCCATTCTTTCTTCCCAGAAGGGTTCGCCCGATCTCAAGGAATGCCGGATTCTCCAGAAGGACTCCGGAGATGCCCTGGATCTTCAGGTAAAAACCTCGCAGCTGCAGGTGGACGGGGTGGAGTATACGGTCTTTGCCGTAAAGGACATAAGCTCAGACAAACGCAGGCGGATTCTGGAAAAAATATTTTTCCATGACATCATGAACACGGCCGTGGGGGTACGGGGGCTTTCCGAGCTGCTTTCCATATCATCTCCGGAAACTCTGGATGAGTTCAGAAACATGATCTACAGCGGTGCGGCCAAGCTTGTGGATGAAATCCGCTCCCAGCGGGATCTTGCCAATGCGGAAAACAATGAGCTTCAGGTACAGCCTGTAAAAATCCATTCCCTTGATTTTCTGAAAGAGGTTTTCAGCCTCTACCAAAACCATGAGGTTGGAAAGGATAAAATACTGCATCTGGATACGGATTCAGAGGATCTGCCTTTGGAAAGTGACAGGGCCCTTCTTTTCCGGGTTCTGGGTAACATGACCAAAAATGCCCTTGAAGCCTCACAACCCGGTGATACCGTCACCCTCGGCTGCCGGAGGGAAGGGGACAGAATCCGTTTTTTTGTTCACAATCCCGCCTTCATGCCAAGGAAGATCCAGCTTCAGGTTTTCCAGCGTTCCTTTTCCACCAAGGGCGCAGGCAGGGGCCTTGGTACTTACAGCATCAAGCTTCTTACGGAACGTTATCTGAAAGGTGAGGTTTTTTTCACCTCATCGGAAAAAGAAGGAACCTGTTTCTACGGGGTTTATCCCCTTTCAGAAAATGCAGAAACAACAAAAAAGGCATAGCCCTTTGTCTGGCTGATGGTCATGGGAACTCATAGGCCTTAACGGGATCAGCAGCTTCAGGATCTCCAAAGGATCAGCCCCACAAGGCAGATGATGATAATCATCCACACAAGCAGTCCGATCTGCCCTGCGGTTTTTGCGGAGTCCTTTCTCCATGAATGCATGGGAGAGACCCCCTGAGCAATGAGGGTCAGGATGGCTGAGAGATTAACTCCGCTGATATTGACAAAACAAAGGAGAAAGGCAGCGCCTGCCAGCTCCCATGCCCCTGTCCCGAGAAACATGCCACATACCACAAGGGGCGGCATCAGGGCTACGGCAACCATAACACCCGTCAGTGCCGCAGGTGCGCCTGCTGTAAAGGCAAGGGTTCCTGCACACCCTGAAGCAAGGGAAAGCAGAATATCACCAAGCCCCACTTCCGTACGTGCGGCAATGGCGGGAATATCCTTGTCCACCCCCAGAAAAAAACCGATGGATGCGGCAAGGATCAGGGTCAGCCCGAGACCCAGAGCATTGGCGCTAAGGGCGGTTTTTGCAAGATTGCGGCTGCCCAGCACAAAGGAAAGGGCCAGACCGATATTGGGTGTCAGCAGAGGGGCGATAACCATAGCACCGATGACTATGGCCGTATCTCCCCTGCGCAGGCCGATGGCTGCCACAATGGCGGAAAGAATAACGGTAAGAATAAAAAGTCTTGAAATTTCTGTTCCGGAGGCAATATCTGAATAAAGTTCTTCCCGGCTGATTCTTCCAATGGCCTTTTTTTTATGTTCTTCACTTTCTTCATAGTAGGGGAGGGTCGCTTCCACGGGAAGAAAAACGGCCCTGAATCCGGTCTGGTTACCAAAGTGCTTGCGAAGAAGGTCTGAAACCGACTCCGTATGGTTCTGGGGAAGCAGAAGACGTACGAGAAATCCCCCACCTTCAAGGGGTTCTTCCCAGCGGTCAATGATTTGTTGCTCTTCCCTGAAAACGGCATCCAGAAATTCCCGGGTGGTATCCGGAATCTTTGCCTGAAGCAGACGCAGTGCCATAGGGCTCTCCTTGAAAAGGTACGTTCCTGTAAAAATTATGACGGAAATATCTCAATGTTTATGATTTTTTTTAAGCTGTTTTTCTGGCAATGAAAAGAATAAAGCAGTTCTCTTTTAAAAATATCTGTTTGCCTGTTTTTCTGATGCTGTCGTTCCGGCGGAACCGGGGAGGGGAGGCCAGAAAAGGATCTGTTGATTTTGCAGGTCGGATACGGGTATCCTTTTTGGTATTTTGAAATCATGTGGGTTTATTCCTTTACCGTCACCCTAAAAGGAGATGCATAGGTGAAATCATTCAATCCCTTTCAGGGGCTGCGCTATTTTCTGGAAAGACTTTTTGTCCGGGGAACCTTTTACCAGTTTCTGGTGATGGCTTTTGTGATTGGCATGGTCTCCCTTGTCGGAGGCCTTCTGGTTTACGGATCAGGAGATCCGGATGCAGGCCTGCCCGGAGAAATCTGGTGGGCCTTTCTCAGGTTGTCCGATCCCGGCTATCTGGGAGACGATGAAGGCCTCTGGCGCAGAAGCGTTTCCACGGTGCTGACGGTGGGTGGCTATGTGCTTTTTCTTGGTGCGCTGGTTGCCATTCTGACCCAGTGGCTGGGTCGGCACATGCGATCCCTGGAAAAGGGCCTGACACCGGTCCGGCTGCGCCATCATATTGTGATTCTCGGATGGACGGACCGCACCCTGCCCCTTCTTCGGGAGCTGTGGCTGGCAGAGGGCCGGGTAAAACGCTTTCTTTCACGCATGGGCGGACCGGGACGCCTGCGTATCGTTGTGCTGGCAGAGGATCTTCAGCCGGAACTTGCCGAAGAACTGCGCACAGACCCGGTTTGCAGAAAAAATCTCAATTCCATTATTCTGCGTTCCGGCTCGGCTTTGAACAATGAACACCTGAACCGCGCCGCCTGTCTGCATGCCGCAGCCCTTCTTGTGCCTGCCCGAACCTATGAATATACGGGTGGCGTGTCTTCGGATGTGGAAGTCATTAAAATCCTGCTGGCACTGAACAGTCAGGCCAGCGAAGCCGGGCTTCACCTGCCCTATGCCGTGACGGAAATTCAGGATACCAAAAAGGTGCTGATTGCCCGCCGTGCCTTTCATGGCCCCCTGGAGGTGATTGACGGCAACAGCTTTGTCAGCCGGATGATGGTACAGAATCTGCGAAACCCCGGCTTATCCATGGTATGCCTTGAACTCTTCAACCATGGTATTGGTCAGAATTTCTATATCCACCGGGATTCTCTGTTTGAGGGAAAGGAGGTGGGCCAGATCCGCATGGGCTTCAGCCGGGCAACTTTCTGTGGCTTTGTGCGGAAATGCGAGGGCGTTTTTACACCCTTTCTGAACCCTCCGGCCACCATGATCCTTCAGGGGGAGGATGCCCTTGTGCTTCTGGCCCCGGACTATGGGAGCGCAAGACGTTTTATTCCTTCAGAAGAGCAAAATGATCCTGAAACAGCTTCGGATGATAAAAAACATCTTCAACATCAATCCAAACGCCAATCTGTTCTTGTGGTGGGCTGGAGCCACAGGATTCCGGAGCTTCTGCGGGCCTTTTCTGCTTGCGGAGATACCCCGTATGAAATCTGCATTTTTTCTTCAAGGCCCGTGGAAGAGCGTCTTCAGCTCCTCAAAGAAGCCGGATTTTCTGACCATGAAAATTCCTGCACCCATCTTCACGCCGAAGTGACCAGTGAAGAGGCATGGCGAAGCCTGAATCTCAGCCGCTATGACAGCATCCTCATGATCAGCAGTGACAGGCTGAGCTCCGGCGAAGAAGCCGATGCCCGGACCATGGCGGGGTATCTGCAACTGGAAGCCCTGCTGGAAAACACGGATCACTGCCCCCATATTCTGCTGGAACTCTCTGACCCCAATAACAGACGTCTGCTGGGCTCCCGCAGGGGGGAGATGATGATCAGCCCCCTGCTTCTCAGCCATCTCTTGGTACACGTTGCCCTTCGCAGGGAAATCCTTGCCGTTTTCCATGGGCTCTTTCGTGCAACAGGCCCGGAAATCACCTTCCGAAGGCCTGAAGAACATGGTCTTTCCACAGGATCTTTTTCCTTTGATACTCTCCGCAGACAGGTCTGGAAGCAGGGCGAAACCCTTTTGGGGATACTTTCGGACAAAGAAGGGGAAGGCTCTTCCGGAAGCCTGATTTTAAATCCCGATCATAGGGCTGTTTTTCATCTGGAATCCTGGGACCGGCTGGTGGTCATCGGAACCCATGGACGCCATGGATAAATTAAGGGCCAGAAATCAGAGGCTGGTTCAAAGGCTGTCACCGGATAAATTCATCAGAATACAAGGCTATATATGCACTTGAAAATACTTCTTTCTTTCCTGATTCTTCTGTTGTCCCCCCTGTTTTATGCCCATGGAGAAGACGCCTCCCTTGAAGAGCTCAGGCTTTCCCTGAAGGCTTCCCTCCATAAGGAAACAGCGCTTTTTCAAGATTTGCAGGCTGAGTATGCCCTTGAGCAGAAAAATCAGGCGGCCTTTCTTTCAGAAATACGAGCGTACAGAATCCTTGGCGCATCCCAGCGCAACCTTTTGCTTTCTCCCCAGACCCGGCTTTCCGATCTTGAAAGGGCCAGAGCGGATCAGCAAAGAATACTCAATGCACTGGATACCCAGCTTCAGTCCTTGCAGCGCGAGAAAGAGCGCCTTGCAAATCTGAGCCTTCAGATAAAAAACCGCCGGAGTATTTTTCTGGAACAAAGGGATGCCCTTGATGTGGAGGCTCCTTTAAACCCGATGGCTCATGGGGCTGCGGAGAATATCCGGGCGATACTTGATCTGCTGGAAAAAAAATCTGAAATGATCCGTGAAATGGATGAAATGAATGCCAAAAGGGAGCAGGATATCACTGAGGTCCGTCAGGATATGCTTGCCCTTGCCCAGATTTTTCAGCAGACCTTAAGGGAACGCAGGGCCGCAGAGCTTTTCCAGAGACAGGATGGTTTCCGCAGCCTCCTTGATCCGTCAACGCCTCTGGCCCTTCTTGTCCAGATCCGGGACCATGCCCTGCGCCTGCTGCAGCCATCCTTCTGGCTTGCGGAAACAGCCCCTCTGCTGGAGGTTCCCCCCCCTGTTTTCTTTCGTTTTTTTCTGGCAGGCCTCCTGCTTTTTCCCCTTACCCTGAAAGCCAGATCCTTTTTAAGGGGCTGGGAAAAGGCATATCCCCCCGGCTGGCGCTGTGTTCTCCTTGAAACCCTTCACAATGCCCTGCCCTATTTTATTGTGGCTGTCCTTCTGGAAGTCCTTACAAGCAGTCAGCCTGCTCTTGGCGAAGCAGCCTTTTTCAGGACGCTCGCAATGCTGCTATGGTTTCTGGCCGTTTACAGGATGATTATGGCCTTTATCGGCGCATGCCGTAAGGAGGGCTGCCCCGGCCCTTCCGGGGAGGTGCTCCTTTTTCTTCTGAGAATTACCCGCATCTCCGGTTTTTTTGTTCCGCTTCTTCTGGTTTCCATATGGATTTTTCCCGCAGACAGCCCCGTTCTTTTCATTGAAAGGCTTGTCATGGAAATCTCTGTTCTGGTTCTTGTATACAGGTTCTGGTCCCGCAGCGATTACGGAAAGGACAGAACATCCCTGACCAGAACTGGCCTCCATGTCATCAGCAAAATCATTGCCACAGGCGCACCTGCTCTGGAATTTTTTGGGTACGGGAATCTGGCACTCTTATGGTTCTGGGGCTGGTTTGTCACCTTTACGACCACAGGTGCTTTTCTGATATTCTGTGCTGCTGTCCGGGAATGGACACCACCGGATGCGCCATTGTCCCCGGAAAATGAGGATAAGGAAATAATACGTTCCCGCTCCCTCAGACGTCTTGGCATACAGAGTCTTCCCTTTGCAGCAGCTCCCTTTGGTATCATGTTCATTGCCAGAGGCTGGGGTGTGGAAGACAGCCTTCTGTTTTATCTTTCGGCCATTCTGAAGTATCCCCTTGTTTTTGGGAGTATGGAGTTCAGCCTTCTGCGTCTGATACAGGCCTTTTCAGTCCTGCTGCTCACCTACCTTGTGACCCGTCTTTCCCGGAGTTTCATAGAAAACCGCATTCTGAAGGCAAGCGGTATGGATCAGGGACTCAAGGCTTCCATTCTCACCCTGGAAGGTTATGTTATATGGGGTATCGGTATCCTTTCCGCCCTCAATGTCTTTGGTCTCAACACCACGGCCCTGACCGTGGCCTTTGGTGCCCTGGGCGTGGGGCTGGGCTTTGGTCTTCAGGCCATTTTCAACAACTTTGTGAGCGGCATTATTCTGCTTTTTGAAAGGCCCATACAGGTAGGAGATGTCATAGAAATTGACGGCATATGGGCCAAAGTCACCCGGATCAATGTGCGTTCCACCGTTGTCCAGACCTTTGACAATGCCTCCCTCATCATCCCCAATGCAGACTTCATCAGTGCACGGCTCACCAACTGGAGTTTTAATGACCTGCGTATTAGAAAGAATATCGATGTGGGTGTTTCCTATGGCTCCGATGTGAAAAAGGTGGAAAAAATCCTCCTTGAGATTGCAGGCAACACAAAGCATGTGCTGGTACATCCGCAGCCGGATGTACATTTTCTGGATTTTGGTGACTCCGCACTGATTTTCAGGCTGCGCTTCTGGAGCACCATTGATAATTTCAGGGCCGTTGAAACACAGATCCGTTTTAAAATCACCGATGATTTCAGAAAAGAAGGCATAGAAATTCCCTTTCCCCAGCGGGATCTTCATATACGTTCGGACTTCCGTGATTTAAAAAATCCGTCCGAAAAAATCACAGAGATTTAAATGCTCCAGATTCATGCCCCCAACAGGGGCTTTCTCCACAAAAAAAATGTAGTTGTTCAAAACAGTTTATTTTAAAATTCCAATGCTGCAATTGCAGCAGCTTCGTACTGTTGCAAGGCACTTTGGCTATTTGCAAGTGACATTGCAATCGTTTCGGATCAGAGCTTTGCAGCCCTGTGCGAAAGAAGCGGCAAACTGTCTGAGCCGCCACAAAGGCAGCGTACCAAGGCCTGCTATGGTAATCAAAAAGCTTATCCTGCCTGTGGCGGGGAGGTTTTGCCGCTTCCCCACAGGGCAAGAAGCTCCCGAATAAGATTGCGTCACAGGCAAATAGCCTGTGTGCCTGTGCATCTATCTGGAAGGTATGGTAGTTAAAAAATTGTGCTGAACCGTTACAAGGAAATAAAAATGCTGCCCTGTGGTTGTGCTGCGGGCTTTGTCCCTATAAGCTCAGGTTGCCTGTAAATGTTTTTGTCTTTTTTTATGGTGGAAAAAGGCAGGGAACACAGGGCTTTACGCCCTGTAACAAGAAAGAGAAGGAGAAAATACATGACCCTTTCCAGTTCCGAAAGACTGCGCCGTTTTTATGCCTGTTTTTCCGGAGAGGATCAGGTGCTTGTTCTCATCAATGCCGATCCCGATGCCATGGCCAGTGCCATGGCAGTGAAACGCCTGCTCTGGCGTAAAGTGGCAGGGGTCACCATCAGCCATGTCAATGATATCCAGAGACCGGACAACCAGTCCATGATCCGTCTCTTGGGCATTAAAATGATCCATTTCAGGGATTTACCGAACTGGCGTTATAACCGCATTGTTCTCGTGGATTCCCAGCCCGATCACCATGACTGCTTTGGCATGTTCCGGCCCGATGTGCTCATCGACCACCATCCGGAATCCTGTGTGGTGGGACGTTTCTGCGATGTCCGCCCTAAATACGGTGCCACCGCCAGCATGATGACGGAATACTTAAGGGCTGCCCGCATTGTTCCCTCGTCAAAACTGGCCACTGCCCTTTATTATGGCATTAAAACGGATACGGCCGATTTTGCCCGTAAAACCGTCATTGAGGATGTAAAGGCCTTTCAGTATCTTTTCCGTTACATCAATGTGCAGCTTGAAAGAAGAATAGAGAGCGCGGAAATTCCCCTTGAAACGCTGGATGTGCTTGAAAAGGCACTGAAATGCAGAATCATCAGGGGCAACAGGCTGTATGCCCATCTTGGCGATGTGGTGAGCCCTGATGTCTGTGTGCAGATGGCGGATTTTTTCATGCGTGTGGATGTGGTGAGCTGGACCATTATTTCCGGTATCTATGAAAAAAAACTTATTATTATTTTCCGCAACGACGGTATCCGTAAATCTGCGGGTATCGTGGCCGCCGCAAGTTTCGGTAAGCTGGGATCCGCCGGAGGACACAAAGGGGCGGCCAGAGCAGAAATTCCCCTTGAGGCCCTGGAAAAAATGGTGGATGTGAAAAAATCAAAGCAGATTTCCCGATGGATTCTTGATCATGTGGAAATGCGGACAGAAAAAAAATGCCGTCCTTCTGCCGTGGCAGAAAAGGATGCATCAGACGGGGGCGTCCAATGAAAATCACCATGCTGGGTACCGGAACCTGTGTGCCCCGTCTGGAAAGGGCCTGCACGGCCCTTCTTGTGGAAGCGGAAGGTGTGAATATTCTCATTGACTGCGGCCCCGGCACCATGCACAGGCTGCTTGGGGCAGGAAAAGACCCATCAGATATGGATCTTCTTTTTCTCAGCCATTTTCATCCCGACCATACGGGCGAGCTGGTCTCCCTGCTTTTTTCAGGGAAATATGCGGGCAGGTTCGGACGGAAAAAACCCCTGACCCTTGCAGCAGGAAAAGGGCTTTCGGATTTTTATGAAGGCCTTTGCGGCATCTATGGAGAATGGGTGGACGCAAACGGCCTTCTCTCCATAAAGGAACTCTCACTGCCCGGAGACAGTCTCTGGGATTTCAACGGGGTAAGGCTTTCCTTTGCTCCGGCATGTCACAGGCCGGAAAGCCTTGCCATTGGCGTGGAAAGCTGTGGCAGGAGGATGGTTTTTACCGGAGATACGGATGTCTGCCCGGATCTGGTTTCCTTTGCAAAGGGAGCGGATCTTTTTATCTGTGAGGCAGCCATGCCGGATGGTATGAAGGTTCCCGGTCATCTGACGCCTTCGCTGGCCGCTGCCATGGCAGAAGAGGCCGGAGCCAGCCATCTGGTTCTTACCCATTTTTATCCGGAATGTGATGGGGTGGACATGGCCGCTGCCGCCGGAAAGATCTTTCATGGCCCCCTTACTCTGGCAGAAGATTTGATGGTGATGGATCTGTAATTCCAACGCTGTAATTGCAGAAGCTTCGTACCCTTGCAAGGCTCCGTGGCTATTTGCAATGTCACTCACAAACAGCCCGATTGTCTTTTGCTGGAACCAGTGCTTTGAAATTAATGCATAATCGTGCATAAAAAAATGTACTGAATAATTACAAAATAATATCTGATTACTACCCTGATTCAGCCACAGCTTGCAGGTCAGGCCATGGTGCGAGCGGATATTTTAATGCGGGCAGGCGCAAGGCCTGCCCCTACGAATGTTTTTACGGCCCCTGTTTTGTAGGGGCACCCTTTACGGGTGCCCGGCGACAAGCGTAAAGCATGGGTATTTAATTTCAAAGACTTAAGGTTACTATGGCTGAAAGATAGTGGTAATCAGAAAATAATAAGCTTTTTCAAGCTTGAGTGCCGGATTGGATCACGGGCAAATAGCTTGGGGCCTGTGCATCTGTCTTGCAGGTATGGTACTTGGAAAACTGTGCTGAACAGCAGCTCACGCCCTGCTAGGGCGTCTTGTCATAGAGTAACTTGTGCAGGATTCAAACTAATTTCGATCAGTGATGGATAATTGGCCATTTTTTAAGCTTTTGAATTAAAAGAACTAAATTCAAGTTACTCAGAAGTTACATTTTAATTTTCTGGAGAGCGTTTTTTGTCCTATCCTGTTTTTCTTAACATAAAAGATCTGTCCTGCCTTGTGGTGGGAGGAGGACGCGTGGGCCTGCGCAAGGCCCGTGGCCTTGCGGATGCAGGTGCCAGGGTCAGGGTGGTGGAGCCGAAGCCTTCGGAAACTCTTCTGGAGATGGAAAAAAAGGGGCTGGTGCAGATAAAAGAAGCGGAGTTTGCTCCCGAAGACCTTGGGGGAATGCGCCTTGTCTTTGCCGCAACCCAGAAGGCTGAAGTCAATGCACTGGTGGCTCAGGAGGCCGGAAAGCGTGGCATCTGGTGCAATATCGCCGATGCCCCTTTGGCTTCGGATTTTTTTCTGCCCGCTCTGGTCAGGCGGGGAGATCTCATGCTGGCCATTTCAACGGGGGGGAAAAGCCCGGCACTGGCCCGGAAACTGAGAATGGATCTTGAAAAAATCTTTGATGCCGCCTACCTTCCCTTTCTGGAGCTGATGGGCAGGCTGCGGGAGATGCTGCTGGCCCAAGGCCATGATCCGGACGGACACAGGGATCTTTTCCGCAACCTTGTGGAAGGCCCCCTGCTGGAGTATATCCGGGAAGAAGATGTGGAAGCCGTGGCCCGGCTGCTGGAACCCATTGCCGGAGCAGATGCCATGGCCCTTGCCGTATCCGTGACGAAAGAACATCCTGCCGGAAAAATCCCTGAGATACCGGGAGACTTTTCTGAGAAAGGGGATTCATGAGTATTCCTGTTCTTCTTTACACATTGAGTACCCTTGGGTATCTGATTTTCATGCTGTTGAGAAGGGAAGGCTGGCAGCGGTGGGGATTTGTGCTCTTATGTGCGGGTTTTATCTCCCATGCCGGGGTTCTTGGCTGGAAATGGTCCCAGAAAGGCTTTCTGCCCATCTATGATCTTTCCGGCAATCTTTTCTTCTGCGCCTTTGTTTTTGCAGGGGTATTTATTGCCTTGCGGCATCGTTACCATGTGAAGATACTTGGTATTTTTGTTGCCAGCGTAACCATGGGCCTGAGCCTTGCCGCCTGGCTTCTGCCGTCGGCCTATGTGATGCCGGAAGAGGCCTATATCAGCCCATGGGTGATTATCCATGTGGCGGCCAGTTTTGCCGGTAATGCGGCCTTTACCCTGGCCTTTGCCGTGGGGGTGCTGTACCTGCTTCTGGAACGGCGGATCAAGGAAAAACGTAAAGATATTTTTTTCAGGCGTCTGCCATCCCTTGAGCTGCTGGATAAAACGGGCCATGCCTGCATTGTTGCGGGCTTTTCCTTCATCACTCTGGGGCTTGCAACGGGGGTGCTGTATGCCCGCAGCGTATGGGGGCACTTCTGGAGCTGGGATCCCAAAGAAGTCTGGTCCCTTGTGGTCTGGCTGGTTTATGCGGCCCTGCTCCATGGTCGCCTGTCTTCGGAATGGCGGGGCCGCAAAGCCGCAAAAATGGCCATATTCGGTTTTCTTCTGGTGCTTTTCACCTTTCTCGGAGTAAATTTTCTTTTTACGGGACACCATGAAGGTTTTACCCGCATCGGGTCTTAAGGCCCGATGCGGATGATGAATGATGCCCCTGCAGGCATCGGGATGGGATGGCATGTCAAGACTTCCGGGTATTGTACTTTTAGGAATGAACCATAAAACCGCAGCCCTTGAGGTGCGGGAAAAGCTCTCACTGAACACAGAAGAAGTCACATATCTCCTGCTTGCCCTGAAACAGGCCGAAGGTATTTCAGAAGCCATGATCCTTTCCACCTGCAACCGGGTGGAATTTCTTCTTGTGGCAGAAAACATGCAGGATGCCCGCAACCGGGTTTTTTCCGAACTGGCCCTGCGCAAAAATCTGAAGCCGGAGCTGTTTTCTCCCTGCTTCTATACCCATGAGGGACTGGACGCGGTGAGGCATCTTTTCCGGGTGGCAGCCAGTCTGGATTCCATGGTGCTGGGAGAACCCCAGATTCTGGGGCAGGTGAAACAGGCCTATCAGGGTTCCACCGGAGCCGGAGCCTCCGGCCCCATCCTGAACCGTATGCTGCACAGGGCTTTTCAGGTGGCCAAGCGCATCCGTACGGAAACGGGTATTGGTGACCATGCCGTATCCATCAGTTATGCAGCCATTGAGCTGGCAAGGAAAATTTTTGGTTCTCTGGAAGGCCGGAAAGCCATGCTGCTGGGGGCCGGGGAAATGGCGGAGCTGGCCGTAGAGCATCTGCTCCGGCATAAAATCAGCGGGATTCTTGTGGCCAACCGGACCTTTGAGCGGGGTCTGGCCCTGGCCCGGCGTTTTGGCGGAGAAGCCATCCGCTTTGAAGATGTCTTTGAAAACCTCGGGGACGTGGATATTATCATCAGTTCCACAGGGGCACCGGATTATGTGATCCGAAGAGCCGATGTCCGTCCCCTGATGCGCAAAAGGCAGAACCGCTCCCTCTTTTTTATTGATATCGCCGTACCCAGAGATGTGGATCCGGCCATCAATACCCTGGACAATGCCTATGTGTATGACATTGACGATCTGCAGGGAGTTGTGGATGACAACCTCAATGAGCGGAAACAGGAAGCAGGCCGGGCCGAAGGCATCATAGAAGAAGCAGTGCTGCGCTTTGCGGACTGGGTGGAAGGGCTGGCACTGGTACCCACCATCAAAGAGCTGAGAACCAAGGTGGGGACCATCCTTGAAGATGAACTGAAGCGCACCCTTGGAGAAGACTGGCTGAGGCAGGGGGAAAATCCGGAAGCCCTTGATCGCATGGTAGAGGCCATGGTGACCAAGGTGCTGCATGATCCCATCGCCCTTTTGAAAAGTGGCGGGATGCACGGTCACAGGGATCGCTATCTTGGCTGGATACGTCTCCTTTTCAACATGGACCCCGTTGAAAACCATATTGATTCTGAACAGATGCCCCGGATGACGCCCTGCATGAGAAAAAGGGAAAGGGGTGACATGGACTGTTCAGGACAGGCCGTATGTCCGGGCCAGTCCGGTGAAACCGGCACCCTCTGGCGTCTTTGCTGCGGCCGCGAAAAAAAAGACAGATGTGAGTAAAAAAAAGAAGAAAGACCTTTACATAAAAAAACCCCTTGTGGTATGCAGTCATACTTTTTTGCGGGTAAATGTTTTTGTGGTGGATTACCCGTTGTATGACCTGCGTTTCGCCAGCGGGATGCGGTTCGGTTCACAAGCGATATGATATGTAAGGGGGTGCCCATGGATAAAGAACAGATAGAGTTTTTTAGAACATATCTTGTCACACAACTGGATGAGCTGATTCATCAGGCAGGTGATACCGTCAGCGGTATGACAGCCTCAACGGAAAGCTTTCCTGATCCCACGGACAGGGCTTCCCATGAATCCAACCGTAATTTTGAACTGCGTATCCGGGACCGGGAACACAAACTCATCAAAAAAATAAAGCAGGCCCTGGACCGCATTGATAACGGAACCTTTGGTTTCTGTGAAAGCTGCGGGGAAGACATTGCCTTTGAACGCCTCAAGGCAAGGCCCGTAACCACCCAGTGCATTGACTGTAAAACAAGCTCGGAAAAAATGGAAAAGGCCCTTGGTCTGTAAGGCCATGAATATGGCTGTGGATCTGCATACCCACAGCACAGCTTCCGATGGCACGAGGTCTCCCATGGAACTTGTGCGGGAGGCAGAGGCACTGGGGCTGGGAGCCCTTGCCATCACAGATCACGACACAATGGCCGGCGTCCTGGAAGTTCTGGATGCCGGTTTTTCTTTTGATACTCATTTCCTTACGGGGCTGGAGATTTCTGCCCGGCCACCCGATGATTTCAACCGGGGGGATGAGCTGCACATCCTTGGCTATGGCATGGACCCGAAAGATCCCGGACTCCGTGTTCTTCTGGACAGGCTGCAGGAGGCAAGAAGGGAAAGAAACCCTTCCATGATCAAGAGGCTTCAGGCCATGGGGCTGGATATCTGCCTTGATGAGGTGGAAGAAAAAGCCCCTGGCGGACTTGTGGGCCGCCCCCATATGGCGAGGGTGCTGGTGGAAAAGGGAGTGGTTTCCGATATGGATGCCGCCTTTACCCGTTACCTTGGCAAGGGCTGTCCTGCCTATATTGAAAAATACAGGGAACCCTGGAAGGATGCCATTGCAGCCATCCGAAGGGCCGGAGGCATTGCCGTGCTGGCCCATCCCGGCCTGATCCGGGGGATCGGGCCAAGGGGTCTGCGTCTGCTGCTGGGAATGATGAAGGAGGCGGGACTCGGCGGGGTGGAAACCTATTATCCCAGGCATGATGCCCAGATGATTTCCACCCTGAAAGGTCTGGCATGGGAGATGGATCTTCTGCTTACGGGGGGATCGGATTACCATGGAGATTTTAAAGAGGCTATCTCCATGGGTACGGGGGCCGGGGATCTTTTTGTACCCTTCAGCCTTTACACGGAACTGTTGAACAGACTTGAAAAAGGGTGATGCACAGGATGCGTTTTTGGCAGGATGGATTTAGCAAATCGGACAGGCAGTGTCGGATATGCTAAGTCAGGCCTTCCGGAATCCCGTCTGCTGCCCTCATTTGATCCGGGATGACACCCGCTTTTCTTACACCTGATACCACAATGGATAACTTAACAATGCCTGATTTTCCTTCCATGGCCGACCTTGAGAAGGCCATGAATTACTGTTTTAAAAATCTTCAGATACTGGAAAATGCCCTCTGCCATTCTTCCTATGTCAATGAACAGGCTTTAATCTTAAAGAATAACGAGCGTCTGGAATTTCTTGGTGATGCTGTCCTCAGTCTGGTCATCGGCCATCTTCTGATGGAACATTTCAGGGAAATGCGGGAAGGGGATCTTTCCCGCATACGCGCAAGCCTTGTGAATGAACGGCAACTGGCTTCCGTGGCAAGGAAACTGCACCTTGGCAGTCATCTGCGCCTTGGCCGGGGCGAGGAGCAGACCAATGGCAGAAACAAAGACTCCATTCTGGCGGATGCCTTTGAGGCCCTTGTGGCCGCAGTGTATAGGGATGGGGGGTTTAATGCGGCCTTTGGCTTTATTTCCCGTTGCTTTCTTCCCATTATACGGCATATGGATGTGGCAGAAAGCATCAACGATGCCAAAAGCCGTTTGCAGGAAGAAATACAGATGCGGTATAAAGTTACACCCTCCTACAGAATTGTGGGAGAGGAAGGGCCGGACCACGATAAGATTTTCCATGTGGAAGTTTCTGCTGAAAAAATCTGTGCAAGGGGTTCGGGAAAAAGTAAAAAGATTGCGGAACAGGATGCTGCCAGAAAGGCCCTTGGAATGCTGAAGAGACAGTCTTGATCAGAAAGATTTTTGTCCGGTCCCCCAACAAAGGAGCAAGACATGATCGAAAGCCGGTATCTTAAAGATAATATTGAAAACATTCAAAAACTCATGCAGATTCCCGCCCTGCGCCACTTTGAGGTTCGCAGCCTTTCCAGACTTCTGAGACTGAGCAAGATCCGGGAGTACGATGACGGTGAGTTTATTATCCGTGACGGCGATGAGGATACCTGGCTGTATTTTCTCCTTGGGGGAAGCGTACGCATAGAAAAAAACGGCCATGAAATTTCCACCATCCACAAAATGGGAGAAATTTTCGGAGAAATGCGCCTCATCGATAAAAGGGCCCGCAGTGCCGACGTGGTGGCTGCGGGTACTGCGGTCTGCCTTGCCGTGGATACCAGTGCCAAAAATCATATGGCTGGAGAAGAGGGCAGTGATGCCCAGATGGATTTTCTCCTTTTATTGTATAAGATTTTTGCAGAATATCTTTCTGCCCGCCTTCGTCTGGCCAACGAGGAGCTGGTAAAGGCCAAAGAAGAAACAGAAACACTGAAAAAAGGTCCGGATGTAAAAAAATGAAACAGAATACCGTTGCTTTCCAGCCCCATGCCACCAATCTTTTCTTTCATATTCTCACGGCCTGTAATCTGAAGTGCCGTCACTGTTACATCCGAAAGGATCAGCATGGAAGCCGGACCCTTTCCATGAAAAACATTAAAAGCTGGCTTTCTCTTTTTGCCAAAAAAAAAAAAACCGCCAATGTCATTTTTCTGGGTGGAGAACCCACCCTGCACCCGGAACTCGGCCGTGCCATAAAAACGGCAAAGGCCATGGGCTATGCCTCTGTCACCATTGACACCAATGGCTATCTCTTTCACGACATTCTGGAAAAGGTAAGTCCCGAAGAGCTTGATTTTTTAAGTTTCAGCTTAGATGGTGCCACGGCCCCTGTCTGCGATGCCATACGGGGTGAGGGGGTTTTTGAGGTCTGTACGAAGAATGCCAGAAAAGCCGCCGAAAAAGGTTTTTCAACCAGCCTCATCTATACGGTCAGTGAAAAAAACATCCATGAACTGGAAAAAATGCCCCTCCTTCTCAAGGATCTGGGAATTTCCCGCTTTTTTATTCAGGTGCTGGGCATGCGGGGCAATTCCCTTCAGAATCCCGGACAGAAGCAGGTGAACCGGCATACATGGACCTCTCTGGTTCCGGAAGTGGCAAGG
Organism: Desulfobotulus alkaliphilus; assembly: GCF_007830435.1. GTDB lineage: Bacteria > Desulfobacterota > Desulfobacteria > Desulfobacterales > ASO4-4 > Desulfobotulus > Desulfobotulus alkaliphilus. The sequence continues at coordinate 171,883 of NZ_VLLC01000003.1, forward strand.
GAGGTGGCTTCCCTTGGCATTGGTGTCACCTGGCCAAAGGTGTTTCTCGGACCTGAAGATTCCTTTGAGTGCGCAGGCCTTGTGGCGGATAATTTTTTTGTTTTTCCCAACGGCCGGGTTTACCGCTGCCCCCTGTGTGAGGATTATCCCATCCATGCCTTTGAAATAAAGGAAAACAGGCTCATTGAACGCCCTCCCCTCCATGAAGGACAGTTTTTTGAGCTGAATATCCCCGAAGGCTGTGTCATGAACCGCCTTGTGCAGCCGGGTAACCTGGATTATGACAAAGACGGTCACCCCCTCTCCCGCATTGCCTGTTGCCTCCTTAAGGAAGAAATCCTGCCATAATCCTTTTCAAAACGTATTTATTCAGAACGGTTTATCCTGAACTGCCAATGCTGTAGTTGCAGCAGCTTCGTACTGTTGCAAGGCTCCGTGGCTATTTTCAAGTGGCATTGCAATCGTTTCGTCACGGGCAAATAGCATGGGGCCTGTGCATCTGTCTTGCAGGTATGGTACCTGAAAAACTGTGCTGAACACTTACTACAAATCAAGCCCCGTCATCCCGCAATGTTTTTTTGGGTCCCGAAAAAATATCTTTAATTGGCAAAAAACCTTGACAAAGCCTTTGTGCCAAATTAGTTTCTGGAACGTGTTTGTCTTGGGCAAAAATAAAAATTGCCCGGATGAACTTCTTTGGCAGACATAAAACATGCTGTGTTTAATTGAAGCATAAAGTATTTGCGCAGCTCATTTTCGTCCTTCGAAAGATATGGGGAGAATCCAAATGTTCTATCGTATGCGCAGAAAAAAAAATAAAGACTGCTGTCAGTGCACCCAGACCGCTGCAGACAATCAGGTTTGTGATATGAATTGTCAGGTTCTTACCGAGGTGGGCAAGGGATGCCGCTGCCGTATCCGTGGTCATCAGTCCGTTGGTGCGGTACGCCAGCGCCTTTTGGACCTTGGCTTTGTTCCCAACATGGAAGTGGAGATGGTGCGTTGTGCCACTCTGGGAGATCCCCTTGAAATGCGGGTAGGGGATTATTACGTAACCCTGCGCAAGCGGGAAGCCGCCCTCATTGAGGTGGAAAATATTTAGTTTTCTGTTCTGATCCTTTTGGGGTCAGAATTTTCTTATCAGGCTTCAGGCAACCCTTTCAGAAGGTTCGTATGGCATCCACCGCAAGCAACATCATCATTGGTCTGGCAGGTCAGCAGAACGCCGGCAAGTCCACCACCTTTAATATGCTCACCGGAGCCAATCAGCACATAGCCAACTATCCCGGTGTCACTGTGGACAAGAAGGTGGGCAGCTACAAGGACAAAGCGGGCAGGGTGGAGGTTGTGGATCTGCCCGGCACCTACAGCCTGACCTCCTTTTCCCTTGAAGAGCGGGTCGCCAGGGATTTTCTGCTGCAGGAAAAGCCCGAAGCCATTGTCAATGTCATTGATGCATCCAGCCTGCGCAGGGGGCTTTACTTTACCTTTCAGGTACTGGAAATGAATTTTCCGGTAGTCATGGCCCTCAATATGGTGGATGTGGCCGAAGCCAACGGCCAGCGGGTGGATGCCATGAAGCTGTCCGCAAGGCTTGGCATTCCCGTAATCCCCACGGTCGGTCGCAGGGGCAAGGGTCGCAATGAACTGAAAAATGCCATCAGGGAAACGGCGGTAAAGGGCAAAAAACCGGAAGCCCTGCGCATTGATTATGGTCCCCTTGAAAATTCCATAGAAAAAATACACGCTCTCCTTGGGGCATCCCTTGCCATGGAACGCGCGGTTCCCCTGCGCTGGATGGCCGTAAAATTGCTGGAAAGGGACGCGGAAGCCCTGCGGCTGCTGGAAAAATTCCATGAAAACCATAGGGTCGTGCAGGAAAAAGTGGACAGCGCCATTGCTGATTTTCATCAAAGCGAGGGGGTTTCTCCGGCGGATCACATTGTGGCCTGCAGGGACAGGCTGGCCGTATCCCTTGTGGAAGAATGCGTAGAGTTCGCGGAAAAAGGAAAGGTGCGTAAATCAGAACTCATTGACCGGGTTCTGCTTCACAGGGGACTTGCTCCCTTTTTTCTGGTTTTTACCGTGTACATGATTTACGAGCTTTCCATTGTGCAGGGGTACAAGCTGACGGAAATCACATGGCCCATACTGGCATGGATCAGGGGAACTGTCGCGGGGCTGCTTCCCGATCCCGGCATGCTCAATGACACCATCATCCGTTCCCTGCCCCTCTGGATGCTGGACAGTGTCAACACCCTTTTAAATTACATTCCCATTTTTCTGATACTTTTTGCCCTCATCGCCATACTGGAAGACTCCGGCTACATGGCTCGCATTGCATTTATTCTGGACAGAATTTTCCAGAGTTTCGGACTCCATGGTCAGTCCACGCTGCCCTTTATTCTGGGTGGCGTTTTTACAGGGGGATGTGCCGTGCCCGGCATTATGGCCACCAAGGGCATTCCCGATGAACGCTCCCGCATGGCGACCATTCTCACTGTGCCCTACATGAACTGTCTGGCAAAGATTCCCCTTTATGCCCTTCTGGTGAACATTTATTTTGCGGCCCATCAGTCATGGGTCATGCTTTTTATCTCCACGATCACCATCATCATGGCCATGATTGTGGCAAAGCTTCTCACCATGACCATCCTGCGGGGGCAGGAAACCGCTCCCTTTGTCATGGAAATGCCCAACTATCACCTGCCTACAATTTCCGGCGTGCTGCGCAGGGCCTTTGACCGCACCTGGGAGTATATTAAAAAAGTTGGAACCATTGTCATTGCCGTTGCCGTGGTGGTTTATGTGCTGCTGCAGTTTCCGGGGCTCCCCGAAGAGCGCATGGCTGCATATGAAGACCGGATGGCTGTGGCACTGGCGGATTTTCAGGAAACTCTCCGGGATACGGAGTTTGCGGGGCTGCTGGAAAAGGAAAATCAGGTGCTGGCCCTTCTCAACACGGCCAATACCTACAGGGATGCCAAGATGGCAGCTTCTACGCAGGAGGCATCCACAGCCGTGGATCTGCGCTACGAAGAAACGCATCCGGAGATTTTTCCTCTGCTGCGCCCCAGAAGCAGGGAAGCACGGACCATCAACCGGGCCATGCGTGACCTTTCCGCTGAGCGGGCAGACATACGGGCTGCCATACGGGAAGACACCATCGTTTACAGCTATTTTGGCAATGTTGGCAGGGCCCTTGAGCCTGTGACACAGTTTGCGGGCTTTGACTGGAAAATCAATGTGGCCCTCATCAGCTCCTTTGCCGCAAGGGAGTCCAGCGTGGCCACTCTGGGTGTTCTTTTTCAAGATGGTGCCGATGAAAATATCTCCCTTGAGGAACGCATGGACAGGGAAGCCAAAAATTTCGGCAGCACCCCCCTCCATGCTTTGGCCCTGATTATTTTCTTTGCCCTGTATCCGCCCTGCCTTGCCGCCACCATCATGATCAAGGTGCAGACAGGTTCCTATAAGTGGATGATTTTTGCCATTGTTTTCCCCACGGCCTTCGGCCTTGCCGTTGCAAGTGCTGTTTTCACCATCGGCTCGGCCCTTGATTTAAGCGGCATACAGGCCATGGCAGGCTTTTATTTCATCGCCCTTGCCACGGCCATTGGCCTTTCTTTTGTAAAGGATCCGGCATGGAAGGCCGAACAGCTTGAAAGATCTGCCAGAACAGGAGGTGCATAATCATGTTTCTGGAATACTTTATTCTCGCAGTTGTTGTGGCATGGGCCGTTTTTTATCTCTGGCATCTTTTCTTCAGAAAAAAAGGCTGTTCCTGTGACTCCTGTCCCTCTGCACAGCATGCTTCGTGCACGGCACAGAAGCTTGGGATCATCTGTCCGGAAGAGGATAAGGGGCAGGGAGAAGAGGGAGATTCAGAAGAAAAAAAGTAATTATTCAGTACATTTTATCATGAAAAATTGTGGATTAATTTTAAAGTCTTGGCTCCACAAAAAGATAATCGGGCTGTTTGTGAGTGACATTGCAATCGTTTCGGATCAGAGCTTTGAAGGCCTGTGCGAAAGAAGCGGCAAACTGTCTGAGCCGCCACAAAGGCAGCGTGCTTAAAGCCTGCCATGGTAATAAAAAAGCTTATCCTGCCTGTGGCGGGGAGTTTTTGCCGCTTCCGCACAGGCCAAGAAGCTCCCGAAAAAGATTGCGTCACGAACAAATGGTCCGGTTGTCTATGTACCTGATTAAAGGTATTCGATTTACCCAAGGAAAATTGTGCTGAACAGTTACGAAAAAAATACAGACAAAAAGTAAGGTTCTCTCCGGGTAACTTTTCAGGTTACTCAGCCGTAGAGGAATGGCCTTGCTATAAGGAATACGGATATTGTGTCCTGTTTCTTTGGCAAGCAAAAAAAAACAAGACACAGCAACGCTATTTTGATTTTTAATAGATTATATGGAGGTTTTTATGAAGTTTAGAAAACTACTTACTGTTCCCCTGGCCATTGGTTTTATGTCTTTGCCCCTGACCGCAATGGCCCACACCCCCCTTTTCTCCTGCTTTGATAACGCAGACGGAACCATTTACTGCGAAGGCGGCTTTTCCGATGGCTCCACCGCAGCAGGGGTTCCTGTTATTGTGAAAAACGGAAAGGGCGAGGAAATTCAGCGGCTTGTATTATCACGAACCAGTGACATAGAGTTTGAAAAGCCCAAAGGAAACTATTCTGTTCTTTTTGACGGCGGTGAGGGGCATCGCATTGAAATTCCCGGCTCACAGATTTTTGAGTAATGTGTTCACCATGTCTGCGTCCATGAAGGCGCAGGCATTTTTTTCTCCTTATTTATTAAACCGATAAACCAGAAGGACGACAGATGAAAAAAGGATTTATACTTGCCGGCCTCATCACCCTTTTCTCGGCGGCATCCGCCCTTGCCCACTTCCAGATGATTTATACGCCCCAGTCTGCCCTTGAAAGGGGGGGAGAGCTGGATATGCGGCTTATTTTCACCCATCCCTTTGACGGGGATCACACCATGGACATGGGCCCTGTGGAAGAATTCTACGTTATTCACCAGAGAGGGGAAGACGGAGATGCAACCAAAACCGATCTGAGGGAATATCTTTCTGAAATTTCATGGAAGAGCCATGACAACGAAGGAAAAGCCTATGCCGCCAAAATTCCTTCCCGTGTCATGCGTTCCATGGGCGACTATGTTTTTGTTCTGGTGCCTTCCCCCTATCTTGAGGGTGATGACGAGTACATCAAGCAGTACACCAAAATGATCATGAACGTGGGTGGTGTTCCCGGCAACTGGCACGAACCCGTGGGGCTTCCCGTTGAAATCGTTCCCCTTGACAAGCCCTATGCCAACTGGACAGGGGGGGTTTTCCGGGGCGTGGTCATGGCCAATGGCGAGCCGGTCCCCCATGCGGAACTGGAAATTGAGTACCTGAATTATGAGCCCGATCTCAGGAGAAATGCTTTCAAAAAACGTCCCGGCATTCGCAAGGCACCCCATCCTGCCTTTGAATCCATGGAAATCCGCGCCAACGCCAGCGGTGAATTCACCATTGGCCTTCCCAAGGCAGGCTGGTGGGGTATTGCTGCGCCGGACCTCATTGAAACGGAATACAAGGATATTGATATGGTAAAAGAAGCTGTCCTCTGGATTCAGGTGACAGATATCAAATAATCATTTAGAGTATCTCATATTCTTTTACATACAGGGCAGACAGACAGTGTCTGCCCTGTATGCGTTCTGCCCAGTTCTTTTCTCAGGGGAAAAGCCATGAAAAAAAAATTTGCCGTCCGCCACGATATTCCCGGTCGTCTCCGCATCCGCGCCCTGTCACTCCGTCTGGCAGATACGGAAAAAAAACTGAAAGAAAGATCGGAAGGTCTGGAAGGGCTTCTCTGGCTTCGCATCAATCCCCGATGCGCCAGCCTTGTGCTGCTCTATGATCAGGAAAAGCTGTCCAGAGAGGATCTGCTTGATTTTCTGCATCTTTTTTTTGACAGGGATGATGGCACCCCCCTTAAAAATCCGGCGGATGAGAATCCCGAATGTGTCTGTGTTGAAGAACATGCCGTTCGCAAGGCCTTCACCCGCTTTGCCGCCGTATCCCTTGTGATGGGTGGGGTGCTTCTGCGCAATGCCATTTTTAAAACAGCCACCCTGCAGACCCCCTTCAGCCCCCTTGGCCTCATCACCTTTGCCCTTACGGCCCCCCTGATAAAATCCGCCCTGAAACGGAGCCGGGAAAGAAAACTTACCCTGGACGGATTCCTTGCCGCAGGAAGTACGGCAGCCATTGCCGCAGGCGAAGCCATGACCGCCCTTGAGATTCTCTGGATCAACTCCGGCGCTGAACTTCTCTCCGCATGGATAGCGGAACGCTCCCGCAAAAGCATTGCCTCCATTCTGGATATCACCTCCCACCACACCTTTGTGCTGAAGGATGGCGTTGAAGTGGAGTGCCATGTATCCGAGCTGGAGCCGGGCGATATTGTGGTGCTGCACACGGGTGAAAAAATATCCGTGGATGGTGTCATTGTCCATGGTCAGGCCCTGGTGAACGAGGCTCCCATCACCGGTAGGGATGAACAGGTGCACAGAAAAGAAGGCGATACCGTTCATGCGGGTACCTTTGTCCGTCAGGGAGTCATTCAGGTCAGGGCCGAATTTGTGGGGGACAGTACCTACCTTGCAAGGGTCATGCATAAGGTGGAATGCGCCCTGGAAAGCAGAGCCCCCATTGAAGGCGTTGCGGACAGGCTGGCATCCAGTCTGGTAAAGGTGGGGCTGGGTGTGACGGCTGTCACCTTCATCACCACGGGCAGTGCATGGCGGGCCTTTACGGTACTTCTGGTCATGGCCTGTCCCTGTGCCACCGTACTGGCCGCCTCCACGGCCATCAGTGCCGCCATCAGTGCGGCGGCCAAAAGCCGCATCCTCATCAAGGGCGGACGCTATCTGGAAGAGGCAGGTAAATGCGATCTGGTCTTTTTTGATAAAACCGGCACCCTCACCACAACGGAACCCGTACTGCAGGAAGTGATCACCCTCCCCGGCATCGAAGAGGATGAACTCCTGACCCTTGCCTGTTCCACGGAAACCCACAACCATCATCCTCTGGCTCAGGCTGTGATGGCCGAAGCCCGGCGCAGGGGGCTTTCCTCCCTTCCCCACGAAGTCTGTGAATATTATCTGGGCATGGGCATGCGGGCAGTGATCAATGGCCGCGAAATGCTGGTGGGCAATGCCAAGCTTCTCGGCATGTTTGATGCCCATAACAGCCAGCTTGCAGCAGAATTTGACCGCATGAGCAGCAGAGGACTTACGGTGCTTCATGTCTTTCAGGATAAAAAGCCCTTAGGGCTCATGGGTTTTGCCTCCCAGGTGAGGCCCGAAGCAAGGCGGGTGCTGGATCGCCTCCGGGAGATGGGGGTGCGTCGCATTGTGCTCATCACAGGCGATGAGGAAAACAGTGCAAGGCAACTGGCCGAAAGCCTTGACATAGAAGAATACCATGCCTCCCTCATGCCCGAAGAAAAGGCTGAGATTGTACAGAAGGCCATGGCGGCATCCTGGAAAACCATGGTGGTGGGGGATGGCATCAACGATGCGCTGGCCCTGACCTCCGCCGATGTGGGCGTGGCCATCGGCACTGCGGGATCTGAGGTTGCCGTGGAAGCGGCAGACATTGCACTGGCTTCGGAAGATCTGGATGCTCTGGCCGATGTTTACGGTCTCAGCCAGCAGACCCTTGGCATTGTGCGGCAGAACTTCTGGATAGCCACGGGTTCCAACCTTGTGGGGGTCAGTCTCGGCGCTCTGGGGCTTCTGTCTCCTGTGGCCGCAGGCCTTGTACACATGGGACACAGCCTTGGGGTTCTTGCCAATTCATCCAGACTTCTGGCTTTCCATAAAAAAAACAGTCTTTGATCTTGCAATGCATTATAAAAAAGGAAATATTAAGATCAACATGTAAAAAAACACTGTTCCACAGCTCGCCACGTCTTTTATACCAGACTGTCCGTTTCATGTATTCCATTCAAGGCAGAATTCCTTTGTTCCACCCCCAAAGCAAGGAGAAGAACAGATGAGCCATGACGACAGCAGCAAGGGCGGAGTTTATCCTCCTCCGTCCCAGCCCCAGCCATCATCCGGAAGTTCCGGACAGGGGCATGGCCACTTTACAGAACATGCCACAGGCCAGCTCTCTGATGTGGGCATGCAGGGAGCGGCCATGGCAGCCGGGTCTGCCCAGCCCGGTCCGGATATGGGCCAGCCCCACTACGCTTCGCAGATTCCCGGAGCAGAGCCCTATCAGGGAGCCCCCATGGCACCGGATGAAACCCAGGCCCGTTATGCCTGGGGAGAAGGCGGCAATGCGGATATGACGGCTCCTGCAGATGCCACGGGTGGGGAAAAGCAGGGCGGATACGGCAAACAGACGGATAAGGCAGGAGAATCTGTGGCATGTAGCGATGCTGCAGCAACAGCTTATGCCCCCCAGAGCCATCCCATGCCGGGACAGCAACCGCCCCAGTTTGCGCCTCAGGGCTATCCCATGCCGGGGCAGCAACCGCCCCAGTTTGCGCCCCAGGGCTATCCCATGCCGGG
>NZ_VLLC01000003.1:180689-205226 GCF_007830435.1 Desulfobotulus alkaliphilus
CAGGGCCATCCCATGCCGGGTCAGCAGCCTCCCCGGTTTGCACCTCAGGGCCATCCCATGCCGGGTCAGCAACCGCCCCTGTTTGCACCCCAGGGCTATCCCATGCCGGGACAGCAGCCTCCCCGGTTTGCGCCTCAAGGCTATCCCATGCCGGGTCAGCAACCGCCCCAGTTTGCGCCTCAGGGATATCCCATGCCGGGACAGCAGCCTCCCCAGTTTGCACCGCAGGGATATCCCCTCCCCGGTCAGCCAGCCCAGGGAGCTCCCCCTCAGGCCGAAGAGGCATCCTGTGGTCAGGGAGCAAAGGAAAGCTCCGGAGCCAGTCCTTCGGAAAAATCCGGCCATGCCGGAGGATGCTGCAAGGGTTCTTCTGCCACATCCTCTTCCCATGCCATGCCGGGTTATGCGCCGCCCTATCCCAACGGAGCACCCTTTTACGGGCCGCCTCCGGGAACAGCCCACGCAGGTTCAATGCCCAACCCCCAGGATATGGCCATGCACTACGGCCATCTTTATGGTCTGATCCGTGATGCCGCCAACGGGCAGCCGGATATTTCAGGTTTTATGAATTTTTTCCAGACCGTCAGCTCAGATTTCTGGAAGGGTGCCCTGATTGGTACGGGCATTACCCTCCTTTTCACAACGGATGCACCCAAAGCCGTTCTGGCAAAGGGCCTTGCCGGACTCTCCGGAGCTGCCGCAGCCACCGATGAAAAGACCTCAACAGAAAACAATACCCAGCCCAAAGAGGAGGCCGACCTATGAGCCGCATGGATATGCAGAATACAAACCCCACCAGCCTGCACATCGGTGTTGCGCCCAGAGCCTCCCTGGCCATGGGTACTGCAGGAGCCCTTGTGGGGGGCAGCATCGCCACAGCCAAAAACATCCGGAGGGTAAAGGAAGATGAAATAACAAAGGAAGCCGCCGTCAAGGATGTGCTTAAGGAAAGTGCCACCACGGGCATCGCAACGGCCATTGGAACAGCAGCCGTGAGTGCGGTGGGGCTTCGGGGCACCCTTTCTCTTCTGGGACTTCTTTCCGTGACCATTGGTGTAAAATACCTTGCGGACAAGGCTGTGTCCGACAAAAAGGCCTGATGCCTTACATAAAATGGGACAGCATGGGGCCTCCTCCGGAAATGCAGCCCTGTCCCTTTCTGATTCATATGTGAACAGGAGAAAAATATGAGCCATAACAATACGCCCTACTATACCTATCCCCAGACAGGCTACACCTACGCTCCCCAGGAATATAATACCGCCTACGCCTACGGCTATCAGGCGGTTCCCAATGAGTATCTGGTGCATAGCGATGGCCAGACCTATTATTATCCACCCCAGGCACCGGGCACCTTTGAAAGCTGGGTGGATTTCCGCAATTCCGGCTATCTGAAAGGTTTTGTGGTGGGGGCCGCCGCCGCCCTTGTGCTGACCAACCCAACCATACAGAAGGCCCTTGTGGGCGGTGTGGTGAAAATATGGTCTGCGGTGCAGGGCGGCGTAGAGGAAGTCAAGGAACAGATTCATGATATCCGTGCCGAAATGAGTCAGAAGGATTCCTGATATTCTGGTAAAAAATTGAAACAAAAAGCCTTATCCCGGCCACCTCCCCATGGGAGAGGGCCGGGAAGATTTCACAGAGGAGGCAGTCATGAATCCCATGGAATGTCAGGGAAGAGGTGCAGCAGGGAAGGTGTCCCGTGCTGGGGAAATCCGCAGGAAAAGGGATAATGTTAAGCTGGGTCTGGCTGTCTGCCTTGGAGCCACAGTGATTACGGGTCTGGTGAATTCAAAAACCTCCCGTCGCCTTCATGTGGTTGCCGGTGCTGCGCTGGTGGGCTTAAGTGCCTGGCATCATCTTCTCTACACCCCGAAAAAGAAAAAATCCCCATGACCCGAATCCGATATATGCCGGACAATCCCTCTGTTCAGGTGGTACACAGTATTCCGGGACGATTCCGTGTGAAAAGCAGAACTTTCACCAATCCTGCCCTGGATCCGGACTATGTGACCGCCTTCATTGCCGCCCTTCCCGGTGTTCTTCAGGTGAGAATGAACACAGGTTCCGGCTCCATTGTGGTGGAGCATGATCCCGGAGCCGATGTACGGGATGAAATCCTTCTCCGGCTGCAAAACCTTCCCAATGAGGCTTTTTTGCCGGAAGTCAGCCAGAGAAGCGGACCGGATCTCTTTGAGGTGGGCACACGTACCTTTGCTGCAGCCATCACCCCCTTTCTGCCCAGATCCCTTCAGGGGCCCTTTTCCTGGGCACTGTCCATCCCTACCCTTGTGGGCGGTGCGGAAACCCTTGTCACGGAAGGCCTGAAGGTGGAGGTGCTGGATGCCAGCGTAAGGCTCATGTCCCTTGCCCGGAAAAATTATTTTGTGGGCAACGCCGTAGGCGCCATGCTCTCCATGGCTGCCTACTTTGAAGAATCCAGCACCCGTCAGGCCAATGACCTTCTGAAAAACCTCCTCCGCCCCCAAGCGGACCGCCTCAGGGTGGAAAGGGATGGAACCGAGGTTTTGATTGACTCGGATCAGGCCATGGTGGGGGATATTGTGATCTGCGGTCCCGGAGAAATGATTCCTGTGGACGGGCTTGTGATATCCGGCGAAGCTTCCGTGAATGCCTGTTCCATCACCGGAGAATCCTCTCCCGTCCATGCCATGCCCGGAAGCGAAGTGCTTTCGGGCGGTATCATTGAAGAGGGCAGGCTGAGGGTGGAAGCCCTGAATGTGGGCAAGGAAACCAGCATGGCCCGCATCGGAAAATTTCTGGAAAAATCCCTGCGGACCCAGTCCGGCCACCAGCGCTGGAGCCATACACTGGCTGACCGGCTGGTGCCCCTCACCTTCGGGGTGGGTCTTGGCGTTTATGCCCTGACCGGTTCTGCGGCAAGGGCTGCATCGGTGCTGGCAGTGGATTATTCCTGCGCCATCAAGCTTGCAACGCCTGTGGCCGTGCGAACGGCCATGTACCATGCCGGGAAAAACGGGGTGCTGCTCAAGGGTGCCCAGGCCCTGGAGGCTCTGGGCAGTGTGGATACCCTTATTTTTGACAAAACCGGTACCCTCACCCACGGTCTTCTGGAACTTACGGATATTCTGCCACTGGAAGATTTTACTGAAGATGAGGTGCTGGCTCTGGCCGCAGGTGCGGAAGAACATTACGGGCACCCCGTTGCAAGGGCTGTTCTGAAGGCTGCAAGGGAAAGAAATCTCAGTCTGCCGCCCATCAGTCAGGTGGATTTCATCGTGGCCCACGGGGTTTCCGCCTATGTGGATGACAAGCGTGTGCTTGTGGGAAGCCGTCACTTCATAGAAGAAGATGAGGGTATTTCCTGCGCAGAGGTGGATGGGGAGGCAGAGATCCTTCAGGATGGGGGAAAGACCCTTCTTTACCTCGCACTGGAAGGAAGGCTGGTGGCACTCATGGCCTTAAGGGATACCCTGCGCAGCGAAGCGGGCGCTACCTTAAAAGCCCTGAAAGCTTCCGGTTTCAGCCACCTTGTGATGCTCAGCGGAGATCAGCCGAGGCCGGTTCACGCCGTTGCGGATCAGCTTAAAGAGCTGGATGAGGTCCATGCGGGTCTGAAACCCGAAGACAAGGCCCGCATTGTGGCGAGGCTGAAGGAGGAAGGCAGAAAGGTTGCCTTTGTGGGAGACGGGGTGAATGACTCTCCGGCCCTGCTTTCTGCGGACGTGGGCATCTGCATGTCCGAAGGTGCGGATCTGGCAAGGGATGCGGCCCAGGTGGTGCTGATGAAGGATGATCTGGACGGTCTTGTGCTGGCAAGAAGCATTGCCCGGGATACGTCTAAAGTGCTGCATAACGCCCTCTGGTCTGCGGTGGGCATCAATTCAACCCTGCTGGTTCTGGCGGGTACGGGACGCATCAGTACCCTTACCTCCGCAGCCCTGCACAATGCTTCAACCATTGGTATTCTGGCCTATGCAGCCATGAACAAAGGAGAACAGGATGCTCTTCCATCTTGATCAGGCCCCCTGCAACATTCCCCTGATTCTGTCCGAAATTGACGATGCCATGCTCAGCGACCGTCTGGCCCGCATGGGTATCTATGCAGGGGATTTTCTGATGCGTCTGGATGAGGAAATCCATCTGGGACCGGTGCGGATACACGGTCCAAGGGGCCATGTGGTACTGGCAGGCGGCATGGCGGCCAAGGTGATTGTTCACCATGATGACGGCCATAAAACCCCTGTACTGGAAATGCTCCCCGGAGAAACGGGCCATGTGGAGGGCCTTGTCTGCGGCAGTTCTCTGGCAGAAGGTCTTGAAATTTTAGGGATAAGGGAAAACGATAACCTGCGCATGGAGCATCGCGTACCACCCATGAATTATCATATCCGCATGGGCAATGAGCATTTTAAACTCACCGAAGGGATGGCCACCAAAATATGGGGAGAAATGGAAGGCCGGGAGCTGCAGTTTGCCATGGCAGGCAGGGGCAAACCCTTTCTGGTAAAACAGCTCATTGGCGGCAGCAGGGCCCTTTCCATGCTGGACGGATTTTCCATTGCTCCGGGAAAAACCCTTTACCTTGAAGCCGTCACCCCGGCCCAGCCCATAGGCCATGGTGGCCGGAGCCAGATCGTTGTGGGGATGAAAACAGGCCTGCGCCTTTATCTCAGGCCGGATCAGGCCCGGAGAATCCGGGTGATCCAAAAGCCGTGAAGCATCGGATGGTTCATAGCAAAAGGGAGGCTGCTTCTTCCAGACTGCCAAGGATACGTCCGGCACCGCTAAAGGAGCCGCCACAGGCCATGGGACCGGGGATCACCCAGCAGCAGAGACCGGCAGCAAGGGCAGCACGCAGCCCCCTTTCGGCATCCTCAATGACAAGGCAGTGTTCCGGAGCACATCCGGCAAAGGCAAGTGCCTTGAGGTAGGGTTCCGGGTGGGGCTTGGAAAATTTTACATCTTCCCTGCAGATTACAAAATCAAAATACGGGGCAAAGCCCGTACGTTTGTGAATCCTCTCAAAGGGTTCCTTTTCCGAGCTTGTCACAACCCCTATGCGGAAGTGTTTCGACAGCAGGGGAAGAATGCGGTCCACACCAGGTATGGCAATGGGTTTTTCCGCCAGCAGTTCCATATGGTACTGCTTTCTTTTTTTTCTGAAGTCCTCAAGGAATGCCTTGGGAGCATCGCCGAGGATGGCATGAATCCCCCTTGATGAGCGCAGGAAATATTTCTGATAATCCCCAAGGCTCATGGAGATGCCCAAGTCTGTCAGTGCCCGCTGATTGGCCTCAAAATAGCATTTTTCCGTATCCACAAGCACGCCGTCGTTGTCAAAAAATATCGTTTTAACTTCTGTTTTTTTCATCACATTTCCATTATTTTATCCTGACGCTGTTGCTTTTTTGATACACGGGCCAGCCTTAAAGCGATGTTGAAAAACTCCTGAACAGCAGCCTGCACCGTATTGCTGCGTTTTGTAGATGCGCCATCCTGGCGCATTCTTTAAAGCGGCTGGAAGCCGCTTCTACTATTACAGTGACATCGTACGCCTGAAATTTTCAAATGTTTCAAGGCTGACCGTTTGGAGTATAAAGCTTTTGTATCCTCTTTACTGGTCTTGGAAATCGGGGGACTGAGATCAAAATCCATAAGAACCAGTTTGTCCACACAGACCCCGGTGAGAGGTCACCGGGGCTTCGGAGACCGAGAAAGGATAAGAACAGGGATTGCGGGATGTCAAGGAAGATATTTTGGGGCAGGAGATGATGATGTTTTGATAAGGAATCATTGAAGAAAAAAGGAGATCATGGATGAATAAAAACCTTTCTGTGGAAGCCGTATCCACCGCTAAAGCCCCTGCGCCCATAGGCCCCTATTCTCAGGGCGTTGTGGCTGGCGGCCTGCTTTTTGTATCCGGACAGATTCCCCTGCATCCGGAAACCGGCCTTTTTGTGGAAGGGGGAATTGCGGAGCATACAAGCCAATGCATGAAAAACATTGCCGCCATTGCAAAGGCGGCGGGAACGGATCTGGGCCGGGCCGTAAAGCTCACAATCTTTCTTCTGGATATGAAAGATTTTCCCGTGGTGAATGATGTCTATGCGGGCTTTTTTGAGGGACCGCCACCAGCAAGGGCCGTGGTGCAGGTGGCGGGGCTTCCCAAAAATGCCACCATAGAAATTGAGGCCGTCATTGCCATGTGAAAAAAGTTAAGTTTCCAGAAATACCAAAGACCCTGTGGCCGCCTCAGCCGACAAGCCCCTTGAGCTGTTCCGCCAGACGGGAAAGTTCGGCAGCACTTATCTGTACCTGCTGGCCGCCAGAGCGGATGTGGGCTGCCGCATGGTTCACATCCGCAATATCCTGAGCCATGGTTTTGGAGACGGAAGCTGTCTGGCCTACGGCTTCGGTTCCCTCATGAACTCCCGCCGAAGCCTGGGCAATGTTGGATGCCATCTCGCTGGTTACGGAAGACTGCTCTTCAATGGCTGTGGCAATACCTGCAATGTATTCTCCCACGTTTTTTATGATGGCAGTAATCCTGTCGATATCTTTGATGGCATTCCCAGCGGCATTTTCAACACCTCCCACCCTTTTTTTGATATCCTCTGTGGCCGCGGCCGTCTGTCTGGCCAGCTCCTTGATTTCACCGGCAACCACGGCAAAGCCTTTGCCGGATTCTCCGGCACGGGCAGCCTCAATGGTGGCATTCAGGGCGAGAAGGTTGGTCTGTTCCGATATTTCAGTGATGGTTTCTGTGAACAGGGTGATTTCCCGGATGGCCGTGCCAAGCTGCTGCATCATCAAAGAGGTGGTTGCTGCCTGCTCCGTAGCCTGGAAGCTGATGGATTTCACCTTTTCCGTGTTGGATGCAATTTCGTTGATGGTCGCACTCATTTCTTCCGAGGCACTGGCAACGCTGGAGAGATTGGTTGCCGCCTGTTCCATGCTGGCGGCAATGGTGGCGCTTCCCACACTGGCCTCCTCTGCGGCGGCGGCAACCGTTGCTGTTTTTTCAGAAAGGGTGTGGAGGCTTCTGCTGGTATCGTCACTTACGGAAGACAGCTCCGTGGCAGAAGAAGCAACAATGTTGGAATATTCCAGAATCTTATCATAATAGATGCCAAGGGCTTTTATGGACAGGTACAGGGGGTGGAAGGCGTTGCTGCGGGTTTCTGCAATCTTTTCAAGTTCAGCTTTTGATTTGCCATGATAATCCGTCATCATAAATACAAGATCGGGAACAATCTCTTTGGCCACCTCAAGCCTGATGTCAATGCCTATGACGGCTGTAATCCGGTCCCCTTTTTTCAATGGCAGGGAAAGGGTTGTCATGAGAACCTGCTGACCTTCAAGTTCAAAGTAAAAGGGTTTGATGATGCAGGTTTCGCCCTTTCTCATGGGGATTTTGTAGTAGTCCCAGTCTTTGTAGTCATCAAGGGGCATGGTTTTTAGGTCATTGCCGTCTCTGTAGATATAAAGGCTGTCTTCCTTTTCAGACCAGCAGACCCAGAACCCTAAAAAATGATTGCTGCGGTCTGCCTGCATGGCATTTCTGAAGACCTTTTCAATCTGCGCTTTGTTTCCCAGAATGTCCGTAAATCCGTTTTCCAGTTCAGACAGGGCTTCATATGCGCTGCCCATGACACAATAATCCACAAGGGCGCTTTTTTTCAGGTATTCCGTGGCAAGATCAATGGCATCCGATTCTTTCTTTTTCCCATGGACGTAAAAGACAAAAAGGACTGCCACCGTTGGAAGGAGTAAAAAAATAGGGGGCAGATCCCGGAATATCTGGCCGACTGAAAGGGAAAGGACAAGGGTGATGCTGAAAAAAACGATGCCTGCTTTGTTTTTTGTAAAAAAGTCTCTGATCGTTTTCATTGCTGTTTCTCCCCATGGGTGTTCTGTGAAGGTAATTGTGATACAGTAGTGTGTTTGTCTGCTGTCTCGATTCCGCAGTGGTCTTCTGGTAAGGATTCAACATGGGCTCCCTGGCCTTGGCAGGGTCCATTCTCTTTTGTTGTGCAATTTTTATTCCGGGTATGTTAGGGCGGTATCATTTTTTTATCTTTCAGTATCCGAATGAGCTGATACACCTGTTTTTCCAGTTCAGGGAAAATGGCAGCGGCGGTATCCATATCCCCATAAAAGATGCTCTCTTCCATCTTTGCCGCTATATCCATAAGAATTTCTGCCCCCACATTGGCGCTTGTACCCCGAAGCGCATGGGCTTTATGCCGGGCTTCTTCCCGGTTCCCGGATTCAAGGGCAGTTTTCAGGGTCTGCATGGATGACGGAAGCTGTGCCGCATAGGTTTCCAGAATGGTTTTCACCATATCCTGATCCCCGTAAAGATATGTTTCAAGGGTCAGGGGGTTCCAGGCAGCAGGGGATTGTCTGTTGTCAGAGGGAGTATCCGCAACTAAATCCGATGATAGACTCTGGGGTTCATGGGGTTTTTCCGATACCGGAAAAGAATCTGCCGCCCCTGTTTCTACAGGCATTGTCTCAGGGACAGGCTGCAGGCTCAGCCACTTTTGAATGGTTTTTGCCAGTGTTTCCGGATTTACGGGCTTGGATATATAGTCATTCATGCCTGCCTGAAGGCACTTTTCCCTGTCTCCCTGCATGGCATTGGCGGTCATGGCAATGATGGGGACGGATTTTTTGTTTTCAAGGATTTCGTGTTTTCTGATTGCTGCCGTGGCCCTGAGACCGTCCATCCGGGGCATCTGCATATCCATAAGAATCAGATCGTAGGTATGGGCTTTTATGGATGAAAGTGCGTCTTCGCCATTTTCTGCGGTGTCTGCTTGAAGGCCCATTTTTTCCAGCATGCCAAGGGCTACCTGCTGATTGGTGAGATTGTCCTCCGCCAGAAGGATGCGGATTTTTTGTTCTGAAAAATCAGGCTGGCGGCTGTAGCGGGCCTCCCTTACCGTATGCCGGGTTACAAGGTCCGAAGGTTCCCTGCTGCCAAGGGCCATGCAAAGGCAGGTGAAAAGTTCGCCATAGGGAACGGGTTTGGTCAGATAGGCGGAAAAGCCGATTTCATTTACCATGGCGCTGTCTCCCCGACGGCTTGAGGAGCTCATCATGACCAGGCGGAGATCATTAAGAAGGGGATTGGATCTTATGGCTCTGCCCAGAGATACGCCGCCCATGCCCGGCATCTGCATGTCCAGAATGGCCATGTCATAGGGTTTTTTTTCTTCAAGAGCCTGATAAATGGCCCCAAGTGCTGAAGGGCCATTTTCTGCCTCATGAATGATCATGCCTGCGGCTTGCAGACGGATATTCAGTATCTCCCTGTTTGTCGCATTGTCATCCACAACCAGTACCCTGAGACCGCTGAGTGCTGTGCATGCAATCTGTTCCTGTTGTACCGGTGATCCTGTCTTCATTTTCACGGAAAAACAGAATACCGATCCCTTGCCTTCCACGCTGTCAACCTCAATATTTCCTCCCATGAGTTCTATCAGTTGTTTTGTGATGGCAAGGCCAAGGCCCGTTCCTCCGTAGCGCCTTGATATGGAAGCATCTACCTGGGTGAACTGCTTGAAAAGATGGGGTGTTTTGTCCTTTGGGATGCCGATGCCCGTATCCCGGATTCTGAATTCCATGGTGATTTCATCATTTTTTTCTGCCAGCAGACTCACATGGATCAGCACTTCTCCTTCATGGGTGAACTTGATGGCATTGCCCACAAGGTTGGTGAGAACCTGACGAAGTCTGCCCGGATCTCCATTAAGGCGATCTGGAACATTTTCTTCTATGAATAAGATGAGTTCAAGTTCCTTTTCGTCAGCCTTGAAAGCCATCATGGCGGCGAGGTCATCCAGCAGGGGTCTCAGGCTGAAATTCAGGGCTTCCAGCTCCAGATGACCGGACTCAATTTTGGAAAAATCAAGGATATCGTTGATCAGAGAGAGCAGGGCTTTGGCGCTGGATTCAAGGGTTTCCGCATAACGCCGCTGTTTTTCGTCCAGAGCTGTATCCAGAAGCAGCCCTGCCATGCCCAGAACGCCATTCATGGGGGTTCGTATTTCATGGCTCATGTTTGCCAGAAACTCACTTTTGGCGATGCTGGCCATTTTTGCTTCTTCGGCCAGATGGTTGGCCCTTTCTATGGATTTTTCCAGAAGAAAATTGCTTTCAAGGAGCATGCGCTCATTTCTTTTTCTCTCTGAAATGTCGGAGTAGGTGGCATAGCCGCCTTGAATGATGCCATGGATGCGGACAGGGCCGCCCTTCAGCATTACTTCAATGGCCCGGCCATCCCTGGCATATCGGACGGCTTCCATTTCAATGGTTTCTCCGCCAAGAATTCTGGGAGAGCCGTATTCATGTTCCTGTTTCAGGGGATCAACAACCGTATTGATATTTTTTCCCGATACTTCTTCAAGGGTATAGCCGAACAATTCCGTAAAACGTTCATTTACGTTAAAAATACAATGGTTTGTGTCAAAGTAAACCATGGCGTCATTGGTGCTGGTAAAAACGGATTCAAAGTGCGCCTTGCGGGTCAGCATTTCTTCTTCGTTCTGTTGTCTTTTTTCAAGGGCAAGGCAGGCAAGGCAGGCCCTTGTGAGCATCTTGCCCATGGGGGCCATTTCATGGAGAAAAAAATCATCAAAGGCAGCAGCCCTTGCAAGAAAAAGAAAACCGAAATCTTCCAGCATAAAGGCATAGCAGTGCTGTTCGCCATGCTGCACTGAATGCCATGGGAGAGCTGGTGCTTCCTCCAGGGCATGGATCAGCCTGGCCATGGGTTCAAGGTAGCCCCCATGGCCTGCCATGGCTTTGGGCAGGATGTGTTCCGTCACCGGTTCCCCTTTGCCGGTGCGCACCACGGCGGCCATGGTGCAGTTCAGCTTTCTGAGAAAAACCGTAAGGCTGTTTTTCAGTATGGTTTTGAGGCTGAACTCACCACTGATGGCAAAGGCGATCTGAAGGAAAGCATCCTTATACATATCAGGGTTCACAGGCATCTCCAAGCAGGGCTGCAACTGCGGTCTTGTTATAAAACTCAAGGAAGGCATCACCGGTATTGGCTATTTCTCCAAGGCTCAAGGCCCCGAAGGTAACACTGCCCTGTTCTACGGCCTGAATCTCCCTGTGGAAATCATCTCCCATGAAGAGAACCCTTGAAATACAGTCCATGAAAAAAAGGACCGGATTTTTTTCTTCTCCCCTGTAGCTGGCTGATGCAGTGTTTCTGGCCTCCACGGCTCCTTTAATAAGGGAGTCCATATCTCCGTTCAGAATGTGGATATAATTGCCTTCCGGAACCTCGCCCACACAGACAAGGGCATTCTCTTCCGTGAGTATGGGGTCGCGCACCACCATTTCCGCACCCATGCGGGCGATACCCAGGGGGTAGGCCTTGGCAATATCGAAAAAGGGTGTTTTTTCAAAGGAGACATTTCCGTGTTTTTCTATGATTTCCCTGTACACGTCAAAGGCGGGTTTCCAGTTCAGGGAAAGAACCCGGTTGGCTGAGGATGCTGTCACCTTGATGGTCTCTGAAACCGGATGCCAGCCATGGGCGACACCGATGCCGCTTGATACCTCTGAAAGGCCGAGAACGGCGGCATCCATAAGAAGTCCCTCCGGGGTAATAATACAGGGCTTCTGGTTGAAACTGAGGGAACCGGCACCCCCGCCGACATAATTGGGTTCAAGGCCAAGGGTATTGAAAAGGCCCTCCACGAGTTCTGCAATGCGTTTTGCCATGCCATCCACAAAGACAAAAAGTGTTGCAGAAGAAAAATCTTCGCCGGAAAGGAGATCTTCAAGTGCATCTTCAGGCTCTGTTTCAGGGCGGCTGATATCTTTAATAACAAAGGGTTTTACGGGATGACGGAGTCCTGCCACAAGGGTTCCCTTTTCAAGGTTCTTACCCCCGGCAAGAATCTGCGGGAAGATGCCTCCGAAAACCGGAACCGGAAGAGATTGGAACAGGGGGTCTGCTTCTTCCTTTGTCCACTCGTTACCATCGCATCCGAGTATTAAAAGGCTTTTTACCCTTGGATCTGAAGCCAGGCTGCGGGCAATTTTTTCTGCTGCTTCAAGGCGGCCTTCGCTGCATACCTGAATAATCATCGGGCGGATTTCCTTTCTTTGGGTAAGGAGAGGTTTTTTCGGATGATGTTCTGAAAACAAAAAACACCATGTATCTTTTCTCCTTCGGTGGAGCTTTTGCCGGGAATGGGATTCAATGCAAAAATAAAAGCCGGGGCAGATAAGGTCCGGCAGAAAGCCGGTGAAGTTTTTTTAATGGAGATGGTGCTGGAAAAGAATCGTTGAAAAGTTTTTTAAAAATGACATAAAGCATTTTTTTGTTCAAGCAATAATTCAAGGCGGGTCTCCCCATGGTGGAGGGTGTTTAAGGGGGCCTTTTTTTGAGGTTCCAAAAAATGAGTGAACGGTGTATTTTTGGTGGATAAAGGAAGGCAGGGAGTTCCTTTTCAAAGTTTATTGCGCTCTGATTTGCTGAACATCGGTTTTTTTTCAGGTTTTTTAAAATGACATCGGCAGACCGTATCATGCGGACTGGCTGACCGGAAAGAGTGTGCCATGCCTTCTGAACAAATCCGGACGAAAACAGTGCTGAAACGCCCCTTTGCCGCGCTCGCTATCCTTCTTTCTTTTACTTTTCTGGCCCTTTTCACACCGCCCCTTTTTTTCCTTACAGCCTGTGCATTTGCAGCCATTCTTTTCTGGATCTACAAGCACCGCAGGGCTGTGGCCGAGCTGCGGCGAAGCCAGAAGATAATCCTTGAGAATGAGAAGAAGCTCATTGATATTTTAAATAATCTAACCCATGTGGTCTGGTCCTTAAGCTGGCCGGACATGAAAACCCTTTTTTACATCAGTCCTTCCGCAGAATCCCTTTATGGTCTTCCCCTGCAGTCTTTCCATGACAATCCGGATATTTATTTCACTACCGTCCATCCCGAGGATCTGAATCGCTTTGACAATGTACGGCAGAAGCTTGAGGAAGAGGGGTACAACAATCACAGTTACAGGATTCTCCATGCAGATGGCAGCGTGCGCTGGGTCAATGCCAACTGCTATCTTGTGAAGGATGAGGATGGCAGGGCCGTTCGTCTGGACAGAATCCAGACGGATATAACCCGGCAGAAAGAATGGGAGGAAAGGCTGAAGGCCAGTGAGATGCGGTTTCGGGTACTGGAGGAAAATTCGGATACCATCACCCAGATTATAGATCTCAACGGCAATGCCATTTATGTCAGCCCTCAGGTGGAGAGCATTCTTGGCTATACTCCGGACGAAAAGACCTCCATGCAGGATAATCTGGCAAGGATTCATCCCGATGATCTGCCCGCCGTTCGGCAGGCCATAGGGAGGGTTAGCAAGGAGCCCTTTGCCAAGGATCGTATTTCCTACCGCTACCGCCATAAAAAGGGGCACTGGGTCTGGGTGGAAACGAGGGGCTGCAACCTTCTCCATGATCCTGTGGTTTCGGGAATCTTTCTTTCCATTCAGGATATTACGGCACGCAAGGAAGGGGAAATGGAGCTGGTCCGGTCCAGGGAAGAGCTTGAAATGACCAACCATGCCCTTGAAGATGTCATTGGGCAGGCCCAGGAAATGGCCCTGCAGGCCCAGATGGCCAGCATTGCCAAAAGTGAATTCCTTGCCAACATGAGCCATGAGATCCGAACCCCCATGAACGGGGTTATCGGCATGACGGATCTTCTCCTTGATACACAGCTCGATGATGAGCAGCGCCGTTATGGGGAAACCATCAGCAGCAGTGCTGCCGCCCTTTTGGAAATCATCAATGATATTCTGGATTTTTCCAAGATTGAGGCCGGAAAACTGAACCTTGACATGCTGGACTTTGACCTTGAAAGGCTGGTGCAGGAGATTTGTCTTTCCATGGCCTTGCGGGCGCAGGAAAAGAACATAGAGCTTGTTTTTTCCATGGATCCTGATGTTCCTCTGCGGGTACAGGGAGACCCGGGAAGGCTGCGCCAGATTCTTACCAACCTTGTGGGCAATGCCATTAAATTCACTCCGGAAGGAGAGGTCTGTATCCGGATAGGAAAACTTTCCGGGGAAGACGGTCATGTCCTTCTCCATGTGGCCATACGGGATACGGGCATTGGTATTCCCGAAGAAAAACAGCACCTGCTCTTTGAGAAATTTTCTCAGGTGGAAAGCGCCACCACACGCCAGTACGGAGGAACGGGCTTAGGCCTTGCCATTTCCAGAGAGCTTGTCACCCTCATGGGTGGAGAAATGGGCGTGGAAAGCCGCCACGGAGAGGGCAGCACCTTCTGGTTCACCCTGAAACTGAAGCTGCAGGATCAGGAATTATGGGTACCTGCCCTGCCGCCCGAAGGCCTGAAGGGTATTCGCTGTCTGATTGTGGATGACAATGCCACCAACCGGGAAGTGCTGCGTATCCGTATGAATCTGTGGGGGATGCGGCCCGCCGGGGCGGAAAACGGGGCAAAGGCTTTGCAGATGCTGGAAGAAGCGGTTATGAACAAAGATCCCTTTCCCATGGCGGTCCTGGACATGCAGATGCCGGGACTGGATGGCAGGGAGCTGGGCCGCATCATCCGGGCAAGGCCTGCTTTGGCGGATATCCGGCTCATCATGCTATCCTCCCTTGCCCAGCGGGGGGAGGCCGCTGAGCTGGCGGATATCGGTTTTACGGGAGTGCTCCCAAAGCCTGTGATCCATCAGGATCTTCAGGCCCTCTGCTGTATGGCTCTGGGGCTGAGGGAAAAGCCCCTTCCAACGGGAACTTCCATCCTGACCCGGCACACCGTCCGGGAAACCCTGCCCTCCTTTGCCGGAAGCGGATACCGTATTCTTCTTGTGGATGATAACCCCATCAACCGGAAGGTGGCCCTTGGTATTTTATCCCGGCTGGGACTGGATGCGGATACGGCGGGGGATGGGGCTGAAGCCTTGGGCAAACTTGAAAATGAAATGTATGATCTTGTACTTATGGATGTGCAGATGCCCGTTCTTGACGGACTCAGTGCCACACAGAAAATTCGAACCCCGGACAGTTGCCATAGCAACCGGGGTATCCCCATTATTGCCATGACCGCCTATGCCATGCAGGGAGACAGGGAAAAATGCCTTGAAGCGGGCATGGATGATTACCTTGCCAAGCCCGTCATTCCCCATGCGCTGGCTGAAGTGCTGCAGAAATGGCTGGGAAACCGGAGCAGCCATGAAGGTGCCGGGGCAGGTGAAATGCCATCTGCCCCGGAGCATAAAGGGAAGGTGTGGAATCCTGAAACCCTTGAAATCATGACCATGGGGGATCTGGAGCTGGCAGCCGGTCTCATGGATGATTTCCATGTGGCCATTCCCGTTCACCTTGAGAAGATGCAGGGTTTTTTGAAAGAAGGGGATTTCCATGGCCTTGAGCTGGAAGCCCATACGCTGAAAGGGATCTCCGCACAGGTGGGCGCTGAGGCCCTGCGGGATGCTGCCTGTCGCATGGAGACAATCTGCAGGGATAAGAACAGGGACGCCCTTTCTGCGGCAGTGGAGGCAGTGGCGCAGGGGGTGAAGGATGTGCAGCAGTATCAGGTAATTCCTGATGCCAGTGATTTTTAGGGTTTCGACTGTTTAGAATAAAAATAACTAAATTTAATCATTTGTATTTAATTTAGGTATGTCTCATGCACTTTACACAACACAAGGTATCTGTTAAAAAAACACCGAGCGTTCGCTTCTACGGCGAGTTCCGCCGAATGTGAAGCCTGCGGAGAGATTGTGAGACCTGGAGGAGTATGCGGTTGCCTCATCGGCGTAAAACTCCTCACCATGGGGAGTTTTATTGGCAAAAACCAAGCCGTTCCTCTGGGCAGTCTCTGTGAAGCAGGAAGTCAGCGCCAAAGCTACCTATGGGTAGTTTTGGGTAGGTCTGGCAGAACGGTTTGAAGATATTCATGCTTTGATCTACTCTACAGGCTGAAAAACCGGAACCCCGCCCCTGCCACCGTATACACCACATGGGAGCATACCGTAAGTTCCGGCCACTGGGCTTTGAGATCACGGGCATAGCGGCCCACCTGTTCCACTTCCTCGGCCCCTGGGCCTTCCATCTTCTCAAGATTCATCTCCGCTGCTTTCTGCCGGGAAAGATGCTTGAATTCCAGCACATGGGCTTTTCCCTCAAAACGGCTTCCGGGCCTGCCGATGGCTTCAAAATCGCTGCGCCCCGAAGGCCGGTTTACCTCAATGGCAATGAAAAGGTGGCGGGAAAGGAAACGGGCACACAGCTCAAAAAAGGTGGTGCGGAAAAAGTTCTCATTGGCTTTATCAAAGGCCTGGGCCGGAATCTGCCCCACATAGGTTCTCCAGTATCCGGCAAAGAGTTCGGCCATGTCGCCCTTTTCCAAAAAGGCCTCGAAAATTTCTGCGTAGTCACCGGAGACATCAATTCTTTCAAGCTCGTTGAAGTATTCCGCAAAAATCCGCTTGGTGCTCAGGTTGGGAAAGCCCACCCGGAACTCCCCCTTAAAGGTCACCATGCCGAGATAATACAGGCTGATGGGCAGAAACTCCGGAGAAAAGAAGCGGTTCATGCTGAACCGGCTCCTCAGCAGGGTAAGGTCTGCCCTCAGAGTACCTTCAAGCATGAGATGCTCCAGAAGCTCCCGTGCCGGATGATCGCCCCCTGCCAGTCGCCGCAGCCAATCTACGCTGACCCGCAGGTTGTCGTCCATGGTTTCTACAGGGATTTTGCCCTTTCCCAGCACAAGATCATTGAGGTAAAAATTGCAGATGGTGGAATTGTAAAGGGGATTTTCGGCATCGGGCAGAAGACGGTAGCCATTGTAGTGGGTTTTCAGATCTTCCAGCACACGGGCTTTAAGATTTTCGGGGAAAGCCTCTTCCTTAAAAATGGCATCCACATAGGCTTCCACCTCGCCTTGCGTAAACCCCAGCATCTCCAGCACATGTTCCTTGAGGGTAATGACCTGCCCGATATTAAAGCCACTTGTGAGATCATCCATGGTCACGGGCAGCACGCCGGTGATGAAAACCCGTGCCACAGAGCCTTCCCCCACACCGGCCTTGATGACCTTGTAAAAGGAACGCAGAAAAGAGTCCCCCGTGGTCAGGGCATTGTACAGTCTGTCCTGACGGGTGTTGAGGAGCTGGTTGGTGAAGTTGTCGTATTCATCAATGATAATGTGAACCGGCGGAGCATGGCCCATGCGGACGGTTTGCAGAATACGGGCCAGCATGGTGCTGGCATCACGGCTTTCAGGCTGAATGAAATCCGGTAAAAAAGCCCTGTATTGATTCAGAAAAAGCCCGAAGCTGTTCAGGCACTCTTCCTTAAAGGAAATTTCGATTTCTTCCAGACTGTCACTGGCTCTGACCTTGGAAAAGTCAAAACGCAGAACAAGGTGGCTGTTTTTTAAAGCAGTGGGATTGAGACCGATTTCCGTATGCCCGAACAGGGTGTCGAACTGATCTTTACGCTGAATATCGTAATAGCATTCCAGAATAGAGCACCAGAGGCTTTTGCCGAAACGCCGGGGCCTGAGAAAAACCGGAACCTCGTATCTTTCCAGCTCATGGATAAAACGGGTCTTGTCCACAAAGTGGTAGTTTTCATGAACGATTTTTTCATAGCTTGCCACAGCATAGGGGATTTTTCGGGCCATTTTTCACTCCATTCTCTCAAAAAAAGCCAGACACCTTTTCCTCTGTTTCTTCTGCCGGATTTTACCCTGATCAGAGCCAACGGCCATATGCTTCAATTGTTTGCAGAAGTCTTATCCAAAGAAAAGGACTGGTGCCTGGAAAAAACATAGCAAAAAAATGATTTTGCCGGAAATGAAAAAAATGTTTTAGCTGCGAGCTTTTACCCGGATCTGGACGAGAAGCTCAGAACGCTCAGCCCAGAATTTCCCGGATTTCCCCCGCCAGTTCCCTGCCGGAAAAGGGCTTTTGTATGAAATGAACACCTTCCTTCAGTACCCCCTGCCTTGCAATGACATTGGCTGTGTAGCCGGACATGAACAGCTGGTCCATGGACGGATGCAGGGCTTTGAGTTTTTCTGCCAGATCCCGTCCGTTCATCTCCGGCATCACCACATCCGTTAAAAGCAGGGCAATGGATTCCTCACACTCACGGGCCAGTTGTATGGCCTCTCCGGGAGAGCCCGCAGAAAGCACGGTGTATCCGGAATTTTCCAGCATGGTACGCGTTACATCCAGTAGCATGGGTTCATCTTCCACCAAAAGAATGGTTTCCGTACCACGGGTTTCAGCAGGGGCATTTTTTTTATCCGGAACCGTGTCCGCTGCCTCTCCATGGCGGGGGATATAAATTTTAAAACTGGTGCCCTGGCCCGGCTCACTGTAGATATTCACAAATCCCATGTTCTGTTTAATGATGCCGTAAACGGTGGCCAACCCAAGGCCGGTTCCCTTTCCCATTTCTTTGGTGGTGAAAAAGGGTTCAAAGACGTGGGAGAGGGTTTCCGCATCCATGCCTGAGCCACTGTCGCTTACGGCCAGCATGACGTAGTCGCCCGGAATGAACCCCGCATGGCTGGCGCAATAGCTGGTGCCAAAGGATGTGTTTGCCGTTTCTATGGTTATTTTGCCCACACCGGTAATGGCATCCCTTGCGTTGACGCAGAGATTGGCAAGGATCTGGTCTACCTGAGAGGGGTCCAGCCGGACAGTCCATATATGTTCAGCCGGTTTCCACATCAGATCAATGTCTTCGCCTATGAGCCGCCGGAGCATTTTGAGCATTTCCTCCACGGTGTTGTTCAGATTGAGAATTTCGGGGGCAATGGTCTGTCTGCGGGCAAAACCCAGAAGCTGCCGTGTCAGATCCGCCGAGCGCAGGGCGGCTTTGCGGATTTCTTCCAGATCCGGATACGGGGCATCCTCAGGCTCCAGCAGGGAAAGTGCCAGATCCGCATGGCCTAAGATGACCCCCAGCATGTTGTTGAAGTCGTGGGCAACACCTCCTGCAAGCCGGCCTACGGACTCCATTTTCTGGGCCTGGGCAAGCTGGGCATGAAGTTTTTCCCGCTCCGCCTCCGCTTCTTTACGTTCGGTGATATCCTGAAAATGAACCAGACTGGCCCAGATTTCCCCCGCATCATTGCGGATGGGGGTACCAAAAACCTCCAGCCAGACTTCGCTGCCATCGGGACGCTCCACAATCATGTCGTCAATGTGGCTGTTTTCTCCCTTCATTCCCCTAATAATGGGCATTTCATCTACGGGATAAGGCTCTGTACTGCCGGGCCTGTGTGCCCTGTACATTTCAGAGATATTCCTGCGGTTTATTTCTGGAAGTACACCGGCTCCCAGAAGTTTTTGTGCCATGGGGTTGGCGATGAGGGGCCTGCCGCCGGGGGCTTCCACCATGAAGACACCGCTTGAAAGGTTGTTCAGCAGGGCGTTCAGGACATTGTTCTGGCGTTTGAGGGACTCTTCGCTTG
This sequence comes from Desulfobotulus alkaliphilus, assembly GCF_007830435.1. Classification (GTDB taxonomy): domain Bacteria; phylum Desulfobacterota; class Desulfobacteria; order Desulfobacterales; family ASO4-4; genus Desulfobotulus; species Desulfobotulus alkaliphilus. The sequence continues at coordinate 200,168 of NZ_VLLC01000003.1, forward strand.
TCTCCAGGGCTTGCTGGGCCTTTCTCTGCTGTCTGAGACTCAGGAGCAGTCCGGAGCTCAGTCCCATGAGCACAAGGGCAAAGGCAGCGATACCCGTAAGAAACCACCGGGTTCTGGAGAGGAGGGAGGCTTCCGCTTCTTTCCGGTCTGTGATGTCGTGAATAATGGAAAAAAGCAGCTTTTCTGATCCGATATGCACACCACTGCTGAAAACCGCCACATCCCTGATGGACCCATCGGCCCTTTGGTGACGGAATTCGAAATGGTTGCGTGCATTGGCCGCTGCTTTTTGCATTTCCTGTTGCACCTCTTCCGGGGAAAAGGTGTTGATGTCCTGAATGCGCATCCGGGTCAGGGTGCTGCGGGACCAGCCATAATAGTCAATGGCTGCGGGATTGGCATCCAGAATGTCCCCTGTTTCAGGTTTTATGAGCAGCATGACGGCTGTATTGCCCTCAAATAAGCTTCTGAAGCGTTCTTCGCTCTCCAGCAGTTTGGTTTCTGCTTCTTTACGGCCTGTAATGTCGAGGACGGTGAAGGTTACCCCTGCACCGGGATTTTCAATGTCAAGGGGCGTTGATGATAGAATGATATGGCGGATGTCACCGTTTTTACAGAGCCAGCGGGTCTCCACGGAACCCGTGCCCTTAAGGGCGATCTGCCGGTACTTTTCCCGGCCCACAAAATCGAATTCTTCCTGTGAAGGATAGAGCATGCGGGCATGCTTTCCGATGAGTTCCTGCCTGGAATAACCCGTGAGATTCAGAATGTAATCATTGACATCCGTCATGACCCTGTTTTCCACCATGCCGATTCCCGCAGGGGCACTTTTTAAAATGCTTTCAAGGCGCTGGGCTGTGCGGGCAGCCTGTGCCCGCTCATCTTTTTCTGTCTGCGGAGGCATGGCGGGAGAAATCATGGGCAGGAAAATAAGAAAAAACGTACAAAAAAAGCCCATGATGAAGTTTTTGGGACGTGTGACATTTTTCATCCTGCCCTCCCGGTTTCCGAACGCATGCGTCCTGTGGATGACCGTTTTTTAAAGCCAGAGGAACGGTCTTTTATGCAGTCTGTCTTTCTTTTGTATTTGTAAGATCCTGAATTTGCCTATGTTATCCACTGTTCGCTTTTCAGGGTCGAAATCAGTAGGTCCGCCTGCTTTTCCAGGTCATGGAAAATGGCCATTGCTGTGTCCATATTTTCATCAAGGATGGCATTTTCCATCTGCTCGGCCATATCCATGAGAATTTCTGCTCCCACATTGCCGCCTGTACCCCGTATTGCGTGGGCCTCATGCCGGGCTGCTTCCATATGGCTTGATTCAAAGGCTGCTTTAAGATTTTGTATGGCTGAAGGCACCCGTGCCGCAAAGGTTTCCAGAATGGTCTTCATCAGGTCTTTATCACCCTGCAGGTAGGATTCAAGAAGGTCCGGGTTCCAGACGAGACGCTGCTTCTGGTATGGCTGGCTGGATAGGGCTGTCTGGCTGTGTGGGGGATGATCCGGAATATCCGATCTGCTGGAAGCACCCACATCTTTTTTTATTTCGGGTGCTTTCGCATTTTTCCCTTGGCCCAGCCATTTTTCGATAATTTCTGCCAGTTTTTCCGGGTTTACGGGTTTGGAGATATAATCGTTCATGCCTGCTTCAAGGCATTTCTCTTTGTCTCCCTGCATGGCATTGGCGGTCATGGCGATGACGGTCACCGGTTCTTGCCCGGCGATATTTTCTCTTTTGCGTATAGCTTTTGTGGCCGAGAGTCCATCCATTTCCGGCATCTGCATGTCCATGAGAATGAGATCGTAGGGAAGCATCTGCATGGCCTCAACGGCTTCAATGCCGTTGGCCGCAGTATCTGCCCGAAGTCCCATTTTATCAAGCATGCCAAGGGCTACCTGCTGGTTTGTGATATTGTCTTCCACCAGAAGAATCCGGGCTTTCAGCCTTGAGAAATCCGGAAGAAGGCGACGATGCACTTCTTTGGCCGTGTGTCTCGTGATGAGGGCGGAAGGTTCTTTTCCGCTCAGGACAAGGGAAAGGCAGGTGAACAGCTCTCCATACTGTACGGGTTTGGTGAGATAGGCGGCAAACCCCGCTTCTTTCATCCTTGCCCCATCTCCCCGTCTGCTGGCAGAGGTCATCATTACAAGGCGCATATCCTTTAATTCAGGGTTGGATTTGATGGCACGGCCCAGTACCTCACCGTCCATGCCCGGCATCTGCATGTCCAGCAGAGCTAAAGGGTAGGGCCGATCGCCAGCCATGGCCTGATAGATCATGGAAAGGGCCTCCGGACCACTCCCAGCCTCATCAATCATCATTCCCTTTGACTCCAGCCGGAGCCGCAGCACTTCCCGGTTGGTGGTATTGTCGTCCACGATCAGTGCCCTTACCCCTTCAAGGGGAGCCGTTTCCTGTGCTTCAGCATCTTTGTTTTCTGAAATGGTCAGGCGTATGGAAAAGAAAAAGGAAGAGCCTTTGCCTTCCTCGCTCTCTACTCCGAGATCTCCGTGCATCATTTGAACAAGCTGTTTTGATATGGCAAGGCCGAGGCCTGAACCGCCGTACTGCCGGGAGATGGAAGCATCCACCTGACTGAACTGCTGGAAGAGAAGGGATATTTTATCTTCCGGGATGCCGATCCCCGTATCCTGAACCCTGAATTGTAAACCTAACTCAGAATCCTTTTGGGAAAGCATGGTTACATGGACCAGCACTTCGCCTTCATGGGTGAATTTGATGGCATTGCCCACAAGATTGGTGAGGATCTGCCGGAGACGGCCGGGATCACCCATGAGACGGTCCGGGATCTTTTCTTCCACAAAAACGATCAGTTCCAGATTTTTCAGGTCGGCTTTTACACCCATCATGCCCGCAAAATCATCCAGCATGGACCTCAGGCTGAACTCCAGAGATTCCAGCTCCAGATGGCCGGATTCAATTTTTGAAAAATCAAGGATATCGTTAATCAGAGAAAGCAGGGCTGCGGCACTGGAATGGAGGGTTTGTGTATAACGCCGCTGCTCTGCATTCAGTTCCGTATCCAGAAGCAGACCAGCCATGCCCATGACCCCGTTCATGGGGGTTCGGATTTCATGGCTCATGTTGGCCAGAAATTCTGATTTGGCAGCACTGGCAGCCTCTGCCCTCACGGCAAGTTCCTTTGCCAGTTCCGTGGTTTTTTCCAGTTCCATATGGCTTTCATGGAGTGCCTTTTCGGCAAGCCTGCGCTCGGTGATATCCCTTGTGGAAATGAAAAATCCACCGATGGCATCATGGAAATGGCTGCTGCCGCTGGCTTCCAGATATACCCAGTGCCCGTCTTTGTGCCTGTATCTGTATTCCGAATGGTAGATGCTTCCGGGATTGTCCATGGCATTTTGCAGCACGGACATAATTTCCGCCAGATCATCGGGGTGGATATCATTCAGGGCATTGAAGCCCAGACGTTCTTCGGGATGGTAGCCCAGCATATCAAGTATTTTGCCATTAACCATGATGATAGTGCCGTCTTTATCCATGATCTGAAGCAGGTCATTGGCCTCCTCAATCATGAGGCGGAACCGTTCTTCGGCTTCTTTTCGTGCGCTGATGTCCGTAAGAATGCCATCGCACCGATATGTCTTGTTTTCCTTGTCAAAAATCAGGGAAGCCCGGACATGCACCCATCGGATACTCCGGTTAAAGTGGATGATTCTGTATTCCTTTTCCGTATGGCCCCTTTCTTTGAGTTCTGAGAACATCTGCCTGATGACCGTATGGTCTTCCGGAACAATGACCTCAGACCAGAGCTTTGGATTTTTCAGAAAAGCTTCCTGGGAGCGGCCATAAACTTTTTCAACGGAAGGAGAAATGAAATAAATACGGCTTGTATCCGGCCATGATCCTGACCAGATAACATCGTTGATATGATTCAGAATATCGGAAAGTCTTTCTTCGGATTCCTTTCTTTTATCTGCTTCTGCCCGTATCCTTGTTTCGTTGTTGACCCTTCCTTTTTCATAAAGAAACAGGATGAGTCCGGCCGTTACATACACGGCCCCAAATCTTATAAAGGTATCCGTTGTTACGGGTGCGAGATCGGGCCAGATATGATCTGCAAAAAGAAAGGCCCCTGCAATGGTGGCAAAATAGGCGGATGTTAAACGGAGTCCGGACCTTAATCCCAGAAAAAAGAAGCTGCATACGGGTATGAGTATCCCCCAGATAAATCCTGTGGAATGGGCACCGCCACTGATGAAAAGATAGAAAAAGAAGACAGATACGAATAAAATAATTATTTTTTTAGGTTTTTCTGTGCCCGGTCTGAAGCAGGTCCACAGGCCGCTTAACAGAAAGACAAGGGCTATGATAAAATCAACGGAAGCCAGCAGGGTATTGCCATCCCTTATGGCCGCAATGCTGAATATGAAGCAGAGGATTGTTCCCATGATGCAGATAGCCATGAAAACCCTGTCCTGAAGGGTCCAGTTTTTGTTTTCCGGGAGTAATTTGTACATGAAGGCTTCCTTTCACCATAAAACCGGACAATATCGCCTGCGAGGAACAGGGTAAGGGGGCTTGTCATGGCAAGCCATGGAGGGATGCTTTAGGGAGACAGGGAACAGCATTGTTTTGGATCATTCCTTACCGGAAATCGCTGTAAAGCCCCCGGATTTAGCCATGGTGAGGTTTATTCCTTTTTTTTCAGAGAAGAAATCTTCTCTACCTCATTTTTAACCTAAAATCCCGCTCATTTTTATACCTACGAAGGCTCTTTAGCTCCAAAGGCTTTGAAGATAGTTTTTTGAAGCTTGGTTAATGGGAAAAGGATTCTAACTCCCTTAATTTCCTGAATGCGTAGTTTGGATAAAGTTAAAATCAGCTCTTTCATTGTCATTTTGCAGTACAATTTTTCCTGCACCATCGTGTAATGGATCTTTGACAACAATATAAGCGCCAAAAAACCAACGAAGGTTTTGTTCCAGGCCTTGTGATTGCTGTGAACCCTTAGCCTGCCAAGATCAAGATTGTTTTTCATGCGGTCAAAGCCTTTTTCAACGACATCCTTATCCCTGT
>NZ_VLLC01000004.1 GCF_007830435.1 Desulfobotulus alkaliphilus
AGGTTTGATTCGCCTGTGTCGTGAACCTATTTTGGGGCTGGTTATAAAAACCATATGGTCTGATAAAAACATCTGGACACGATACAGAACTGAAGATTTTCTGGTCCGCCTTCAGGCGGAGGGGGCTGCTGGTTCTGTACAGCAGAACACGGCAAGCCTGGATCCCGATGGGTGACTGGTGCGGATCATTATTCCGCCATCCCAATAAAATTGAAATTTCAGATGCGAATTCAGACAGACCATCTGCACCATTCTGAGTTAACCATAATCAAGCAAAAAAAGAGGTGACGCTTGAACAGGAGAGGTGTTTTTTTACTTGACAGTTCCTTTAAATGGGTGACCCCTTTTTGTGGTGCTGTTGTGCCATTTTTTGATATTCTCCTACCCCTCCAGACACCCCTTGGTCAGGCTCGCATCAAAACTCACAGGATATTTCCCGTCAAAACAGGCCATACAAAAACCATCCCCCTTCTTCTCAATGCCCGTGGCCTTTACCAGCCCCTCAATGGAAAGATAGTGCAGGGAATCCAGACCCAGATAATCCCTTAATTCTTCAACACTTTTACTGGCTGCGATCAATTCTCCCTTGCTGGAAAAGTCGATGCCATAGACGCAGGGAAAACGGTGGGGCGGGCAGCTGATGCGCATGTGAACCTTCCTCACCCCCAGCTCCCGCAAGGCCTTTACGCGGGTTTTGGCCGTGGTGCCCCGGATGATGGAATCTTCAATAATAATGATGTCCTTTCCCCTTAGCACTTCTTTGACGGGATTAAGCTTCACCCGCACCCCGAAATCCCGCATTTCCTGGGTGGGCTGGATAAAGGTGCGGCCCACGTAGTGGTTGCGGATCATGCCCATTTCAAAGGGAATGCCCGAGGCTTCGGCGTAGCCGATGGCCGCATACATGCCGGAATCGGGAAAGGGCATGACAAGATCGGCCTTGACCGGTGCCTCAAGGGCCAAAGCCCTGCCGTGGGCCTTGCGGGTTTCATAGACATTCTTTTCAAAGATGGTGGAGTCCGGCCGGGCAAAATAAATGTATTCGAAAATGCAGAAATGCCTTTTGGGTGCGGGATGGGGGTTAAAGGAGCGGATACCGTCCTCATGGATGATGACAATCTCGCCGGGGTTAAGCTCCCGGATGAACTCCGCCTGCACAAGATCCAGCGCACAGGTTTCCGAGGCCAGCACATAGCGGCCGTTGAGTTTTCCGAGACATAAGGGCCTGAAGCCGTTGGGGTCTTTCATGCCGATGAGCTCCCCGTGGCTGGTGGCGGCCACAAAGGCGTAGGCTCCTTCCAGCCCCAAGGCCGTGCGGCACAGGGCCTCTTCCAGGGTGGCATTTTTCAGGTTCTTGATGAAAAGATGGATGGCGATTTCTGAATCCATGGTGGTCTGGAAGATGGAGCCCTCATCCTCCAGTTCCCGTTTGAGAATATGGGCATTGACGAGGTTGCCGTTGTGGGCAAGGGCATAGTGTCTGCCCTTGTGCTGGACCACAAAGGGCTGGGCATTGAGGATGTTGGAGCCACCGGTGGTGGAATAGCGTACATGGCCGATGCCTGTGCCACCGCCGAGTTTCACCATATCCTGCTTTTGAAAGATGTCCGGAACCAGCCCCATGCCCTTGTGGCAGAGGATGGTTTTATCCCGGCTGACGGCAATGCCGCCGCTTTCCTGGCCCCTGTGCTGCAGGGCGTAGAGTCCGAAATAACAGAGCTGGGCGGCATCCGGATGCTGATGAACACCGAAGATTCCGCAGGCTTCTCTGGGGCGCTGGCTGGTCATGTTTTTTTTCCTTAGTGGTATCGTGCCTTATTTTTGTTTGAATTTTTCTGAAATGATACCCTCACCCCGGCCCTCTGGCTTCGAGAGCCTCAGCCACCCCCAGAGGGAGAGGGGCATCAGGAATGGTATTCCTGCAGACAGCGAACATCCGGCGCACCCTGCTGCAGAACGGATACGGCGTGGCGGATGGACCTTGCCCCTGCCATGGTGGTGGTATAGGGTACACGGTACTGCAGGGCTGCCCTCCGGATGCGGTAGCCATCCTCCTGAATACGGGTGTCGTTGCTGGCCGTGTTCACAATGAGCTGGATTTCTCCGTTTTTGATGGCATCCACCACATGGGGTCTGCCGATGGAAACCTTTTTGATCATGCGGTTTTCAACGCCATTTTCCTTAAACCAGGTGGATGTGCCTCTGGTTGCGGCAATGGAAAAGCCTAAGGCTTCAAATTCTTTGGCAATACGCAGGGCGGCTGCCTTGTCCGTATCCTTCACACTGATGAAAACACAGCCGGACAGGGGGATTTTCTGGCCCACACCATGCATGGCCTTGGCAAAGGCCATGCCCAGATCCATATCCATGCCCATGACTTCGCCGGTGGATTTCATTTCAGGGCCCAGCAGGGTGTCCGATTCCGGGAAACGGTCAAAGGGCAGGGCCACTTCCTTTACGGAATAGTGGCGGGGCACCACCTCTTCTGCCAGCCCCATACCGGATAGCTTTTCCCCCATCATCACCCGTGTGGCCAGTTTTGCCAGAGGCACCCCCGTGGCCTTGCTCACAAAGGGAATGGTGCGGGACGCTCTGGGGTTTACCTCCAGCACGAAGAGCTCTTCGCCCTGTATGGCGTACTGCACATTCATAAGCCCCACCACCTTCAGCTCCTTTGCCATGGCTTTGGTGGCGGCACTCACCTCTTCCAGCATTTTTTCTCCGATGCTGTAGGGCGGCAGCACACAGGCGGAATCTCCGGAGTGAACACCCGCTTCCTCGATATGCTCCATGATGCCACCGATGATGGTGGTTTCTCCGTCGCTGATGGCATCAACATCCAGCTCCACGGCATCGGAAACAAATTTGTCTATCAGCACAGGATGGCCCGGCGAGGCCTCCATGGCAAGGCGGGTAAAGGAAAACAGGGAATCATCGTCATATACGATCTTCATGGCTCTGCCCCCCAGCACATAGGAAGGCCGTACCACCACGGGATACCCGATTTTGTGTGCCACTTTCAGGGCTCCTTCCACGGAGCTGGCCGTGCCGTTGGCGGGCTGCCGCAGGCCCAGCTTGTGCAGCATGGCCTGAAAAAGTTCCCTGTCTTCGGCCATGTCTATGCTTTCGGGCTGGGTTCCCAGAATGGGAACACCTTCGGCATGAAGGGCTTCGGAGAGGTTGAGGGGGGTCTGTCCGCCAAACTGTACGATGACTCCGTCGGGCTTTTCCTTCTCAATAATATGCAGCACATCTTCTCTGGTCAGAGGTTCAAAGTAGAGTTTATCCGAGGTATCATAATCCGTGGAAACGGTTTCCGGGTTGGAGTTAACCATAATGGATTCAACACCCATCTCCCGCAGGGCAAAGGCCGCGTGGACACAGCAGTAGTCAAATTCAATGCCCTGACCGATGCGGTTGGGTCCGCCGCCCAGAATCATCACCTTTTTTTTATCCGATACCCTGGCCTCGCATTCTTCTTCCCAGGTGGAATAGTAATAGGGTGTGGCTGCCCGGAACTCCGCAGCACAGGTATCCACCAGCTTGAATACCGGAGCAAGGCCGAGTTCCCTGCGTTTTTCCCATATCTTTTTTTCCGTACTTCCCGTAAGCCATGCGATCTGTACATCGGAAAAACCCATCTGCCTGGCCTGCAGAAGAAGGTCTTTGTCCATTTTTTCTCCGGCCCTTCGGATGGTATCCTCAAAGGAAACAAGCACACGGATCTGGTGGAGAAACCATGGGTCGATGGCGGTCAGCTCATGGATGGCCTCCACGCTCATTTTCTGGCGGAAAGCCTCCCTGATATAGAAAAGACGGCGGGAGTTGGGAGTGGAAAGCTTGTGGTAGATTTCCGCCTGACTGGGCTTTTTCCCTTCCAGATCTTCCATGTCCCTTCCGTCGGCACCAAGGCCGAAGCGGCCCGTTTCAAGGCTGCGCAGGGCCTTTTGCAGGGCTTCTTTGAAGGTGCGGCCTATGGCCATGGTTTCCCCAACGCTTTTCATGGCCGTTGTGAGCACATCCGGGCTTTCCGGGAATTTTTCAAAGGTCCAGCGGGGAATCTTCACCACACAGTAATCAAGGCTTGGCTCAAAGGCGGCCAGTGTTTCACCGGTGATGTCGTTTTTCAGCTCATCCAGGGTGAAACCCACGGCCAGCTTGGCGGCGATTTTGGCAATGGGATAGCCCGTGGCCTTGGAAGCCAGGGCCGAGCTGCGGGAAACCCTTGGGTTCATCTCCACGATGATCATGTCCCCGTTTTCCGGATTCACGGCAAACTGGACGTTGGAGCCGCCCGTATCCACGCCGATTTCCCGGATGATGGCAATGGCTGCATCCCGCATCACCTGATATTCCCGGTCGGAAAGGGTCTGGGCCGGGGCAACGGTGATGGAATCTCCCGTATGAATTCCCATGGGATCAATATTTTCTATGGAACAGATGATGACCACATTGTCGGCCCTGTCCCGCACCACTTCCAGCTCGTATTCCTTCCATCCGAGAACGGATTCCTCCAGCATGACCTGGGTGATGTGGCTGGCATCCAGCCCTGCCCTTGCCATGCGCTCCAGTTCTTCCATGTGGTAGGCCACACCGCCGCCCGTACCACCAAGGGTGAAGCTGGGACGCACGATGATGGGAAAACCGATTTCTTCTCCGATGCTCCGGACCTCATCCATGTTGTGGGCAAAACCGCTCTTTGGAATGCGCAGGCCAATTTTGTTCATGGCATCCCGGAAGCGTTCCCTGTCTTCGGCCTTTTCAATGGCATCAAGGGATGCGCCAATCATTTCTACATTATATTTTTCCAGAACGCCCATGCGGGCAAGGCTTACGGCGGTATTGAGTCCGGTCTGGCCACCGAGGGTGGGGAGGATGGCATCCGGCCTTTCCTTTTCAATGATGCGGGCCACGGATTCCGGCGTGACGGGTTCAATGTAGGTGCGGTCTGCGGTTTCCGGGTCCGTCATGATGGTGGCGGGGTTGGAATTGACCAGCACCACTTCATAACCCTCTTCCCGCAGGGCCTTGCAGGCCTGGGTTCCGGAGTAGTCAAATTCGCAGGCCTGACTGATGATGATGGGGCCTGCGCCGATAATCATGATTTTATGGATATCCGTCCGTCTGGGCATGGAAGTGTCTTCTCCGCAAGACAAAAGGGGTCAGACCCCTTTTGTGGGTATAAAAGGGGTCTGACCCCTTTTTTCTTTGTTCTCCGCCACCATTTCAGAAAAATCATTAAAAAGATAATGGGCGTCATGGGGGCCGGGCGAGGCTTCCGGATGGTACTGCACCGTGAATATGGGAAGGGTGTTGTGCCGGAAGCCTTCCAAAGTACCGTCATTGAGATTGACGTGGGTGACGGTGACAAGGGAAGGGTCCAGTGTGCTCAGGTCCACGGCAAAACCATGGTTCTGGCTGGTGATTTCCACACGCTTTGTGGCTTCGTTGCGCACGGCCTGATTGCCGCCCCTGTGCCCGAATTTAAGTTTGAAGGTTTTGCCCCCCATGGCAAGGCCCAGAAGCTGGTTGCCAAGGCAGATACCAAAGATGGGTTTAAAGCCGGTCAGCTCGGCAATGGTTTTTACGGCATAACTTACGGGTTCGGGGTCTCCGGGGCCGTTGGAAAGGAAAATGCCATCGGGATTGAGGGCCTTGACGGTGGCGGCGGATGTGGTGGCGGGCAGAACCAGCACCTCAAAGCCTGCTTTTTCCAGAGACCGGAGAATATTGTATTTTATCCCGAAGTCAAAGGCTGCCACCGTATGATTTCTGTTCTTTTTCCATATTTTTTCATTGAGTTCTGATGAAAGTTCCAGAGGAATGCGTCGTCCGTCCCGCCAGAAGTAGGGTATTTCCGTGGAGACTTCCCTTGCCAGATCCCTTCCCGCCATGGATGGCAGGGCCTTTGCCCTTTCCACAAGGACAGTCGTATCCGCTTCCAGGGTTGAAATGATGGCGCGCATGGCCCCTTTTTCCCGCAGATGCCGGGTGAGGGCACGGGTGTCTAAACCCTCAATGCCCATGACATCCTGGGATTTCAGGTAGGCGGCAAGGGAAGATGTGGCCCTGTGGTTGCTGTAAAAATCCTGATACTCCTTTACAATGAAGGCCGCCACCTGAATGCGGTCGGATTCCACGTCTTCCGGGTTTACCCCGTAGTTTCCAATCATAGGGCAGGTCATGGTGACCATCTGCCCCCTGTAGGATGGATCGGTGAGAACTTCCTGATAACCGGTCATGCTGGTGTTGAACACCACTTCGCCGCCTGCTTCTCCTGCCCCGGTAAAGCTTGTGCAGGGAAAAATGCGGCCGTCTTCCAGGGCCAGAATTGCTTTCATTGAACCCCCTTGCATGGAAAGGGCGCAGTGATTCCCGAAGGAAAAATACGCCATTTTTCACAGAATAAAAATACGGGCAGAGTGATTGGTGTCATAATGAAAAACCTTATCTGCTTAGCACTGTTTTTTTGAGTTCTGGTGTGTTTATGAGCCTTTTTGCCCTCACCCCGGCACTCAGGCCAACAGGCTTCAGCACATTGGACAAATCCAGTTTTTGGCCTGTGTGTCGGGCAAGGCCCCGGCCTCTCTCCCTCTGGGCTGGGGTTTACCCACAATTTTTATCAAGCCTGTTGAGTTGCAAAAATATAGTTTTGAGGGTGTTCAAATGTTCTTTAAAGTCCTTAACGACAATACCCACGATCGGCCTCAACACCATAAAGGAGTAGGTGCACCTCCGAATGAATTGTGCAGCCCCTGTTTTGTAGGGGCAGGCCCCTGTGCCTGCCCTTGGGTGAGGGTTCCATAAAGAACCTTTTTATCCAGAAATGAAAAAAATCTCACTTTCCACTCAAAAATTCTATCCTATGGGTACGGCCGGATGCAGATCCCAGACACCGCAGGGGCAGGCTCCGGCGCAGAATCCGCAGGCAATGCAGAGTTTTGCATCCACTTCATAGGAGAAGCTGTTTTTCCCAAGGTCTTTTCTGGAAATGGCTGCTCCGGGACATACCGCAACACAGATACCGCAGTCCCGGCAGTTGCCGCAGGAGGCACACTGGGAACCGCAGCCGCCCAGATCTTCCTTGGGAGGAATGCGGGGATCAAAATATTCCAGATGTACCCTTTCCAGCTTGAGTATTTCCCTTGTATCCATTTCCGGAAGCCTGCCTTCGGCCATGTCGCAGATGGCCTGTGCCGTTCTGCGTCCCGCACCGATGGCATCGGTGATCAGGCCCTGTCCCACCATGTCGCCGATGGCAAAGATTTTAGCATCCGTGGTCTGTCCGTATTCATTGACCCGGATACGGCCCTTTTCCACCACCACCGTTTCCGGCAGAAAATCCAGAACGGCCATGTCGCCTATGGCGGCAACGATGGTGTCCGCCGGAATCAGCTCATCGTTTTCAAGGAGCACGCCATCTTTCGTGAGGGCTTTGGTGAAGCAGGGCCAGCGGAAGACGGCACCGGCCTTTTCGGCCTCCTCCCTTTCCACGCCAAAGGCGGCGGGTTTTTGGATGTCGATGAGGGTGATGTTCTCTGCGCCCAGACGCTTTGCTTCCGTTGCCACATCGCATCCCACATTGCCCGCGCCGATAATCACCACATTTTTTCCGGGTTTTAGGGCATTGGCCTTGGCCTGTTCCAGAAAATCAAGGGAAGTGATCTGCCGCTCCCCGCCTTCCACGGCAAGGCGTCTGGGGCTGGATGCGCCGGTGGCGATAATGATGTGGTCATGGTCAGTTTTCAGTCGTTCCACATCCTTACGGGTAAGGGACTGCTTGAGGTGGATGTGGGGGATGATTTCCGCAACCCTTTCCAGTTCCTTTGTCAGCACTTCCTGCGGAATACGGGATTCGGGGATCACAGAGCGCATTTTTCCGCCCAGCACCTCGCTCCGGTCCAGAATCACCACATCATGTCCCTGGGAACGGAGCTGCCATGCCACGGAAATACCCGCAGGTCCGCCACCCACAACGGCCACCTTCCTGCCCTTTATGGCAGGGAAGACAGGGGTGAGGGCAGCAAGGGAAGCCTTGCCCAGAGGTTTGATATCCACAGGGGCCATGAAGGCGCTGCTTCGGGTGCAGGCTCCCATGCAGGGGTTGGGGCAGAGGTAGCCGCAGACCGTTGCGGGGAAGGGCGTGTAGCTTAAGGCCATATCCACGGCTTCATCCATGCGGCCTTCCCGTATCAGCTGCCAGCGCTGCTGCACGGGAATGCCCGTGGGGCAGGTGCCTTCACAGGGGGCTTTGTATTTCCGGTTTTCCCATACGGGCACAAAGCGCCGCAGTTCTCCTCTGGTAATCAGGGGGATGGGGCTCATGTCCAGATCCGTCAGATCACCGATGAGTCCGCCCTTTCCCAGCTCTCCTTCCCACATGTTTTTACGGAAATCCGCCATGGAACGGCGCTCCGTCTCCCGTTTTTCCATGGGAGAACGGGCGGTGAGGCATTGCCAGTCTTCCCGTACACAGAGGATGTCGTAGAGTTCGGGCTTTTGAATTTTAAGAAGAAAGTCCGAAAGCCCCTTTTTCAGCCAGATCCAGTCTTCCTCTTCAATGGGAACCATGCGGGCATCGGCCTGACTGAACCCGTCCATGGGCCCCCGGAAAAAGACCTGACCGCCCACCATGCCCACCATAGGGCGATGGCCCAGAACATTGGCAGGGTTCTGGGGCTGCCATCCGCAGATAACAGCTTTTCCGCCTGCCATGAATTCTCCGAAAAAATCACCGGCGGACCCCAGAACCCAGAGTTCGGGGGGTTCAAAGCGGGGGTTGCGCTTGGTCATGGTCATGCTGCGGGAGCCCACGGAACCGGCAACCCAGACCTTGCCCTGGGCCATGCCGTTGCAGGTACCGTTGCCTGCATTGCCATGGATGAGGATGGTAGCTCCGGCATTGAGCCAGCCCGTGTCTTCGGAGGCGGAACCCATGACTTCGATTTCTGTGTTGGGATAGCCGAAACTGCCAAGGCGCTGGCCCGGTGTTCCTTCAATACGGATCTTTACGGGTTCCCCTGCCTGCCAGAGCCTTCCGCCGATGCCATGCTGGCCTGCAGCCCGGATTTCCAGATGGCGGACGCCCCCATTGACGGCCTCCTGAATATGTTCTTCCAGAAGGCGGGATTCCAGACGGATGCCCTCACTGTCCCTGCCTTCTATGATAAGCGGCTTTGTGTTCTGCATGCTTTCCTCCTACACCACATACCGGATGCCAAGGCGTTCAGCGGCATGGTAATCGTTGATTCCCAGAGCATCGGACATGCCGATGGGCAGGGAGGTGGAACGGCCCAGGGGGGCAAGGATTTTTCTCAGCTCCATGTCAAAGGCCAGATAGAGGTCCACCACCCGTTCCGCCACCTTTTCCGCATCCAGCCTGCGGTAGATTCTCGGATCCTGGGAGGCGATGCCCTTGGGACAAAGCCCGATGTTGCAGATGTTGCAGCGGTCCTGCTCGGAGCCGAGGCAGCCCGCTGCGGCCTGCATGATGTATTTGCCCGTCTGCACTCCGGAAGCACCCATCATGATGAGGGCGGCCGCATTGGCTGCAAGGTTGCCGTTTTTACCCACACCGCCCCCTGCAAAAAGGGGAATTTCATTCTGCTTGCCCACCTTCACAAGGTTTAAGTAGCAGTCCCGCAGGTTGGAAGCGATGGGATGGCCCATGTGGTTCATGGACACATTGTAGGCGGCCCCCGTGCCTCCGTCTTCCCCGTCAATGGCAAGTCCTGCGGCGTAGGGGTTGCGGGTAAGGTTGTTGAGCACCGCAAGGCTTGTGGATGTGGCGGATATCTTGGGATAGACCGGAACCCGGAACCCCCAGGCCATGCTCATGCTCTGGATCATCTTGGCCACGGATTCCTCGATGGAATACTGGGTCTGATGGGTGGGGGGGCTGGGCAGGCTGACCCTTTCCGGCACACCCCGGATGGCGGCGATGAGCCTGTTCACCTTGTGCCACATGAGCAGTCCCCC
The DNA here is from genome assembly GCF_007830435.1 of Desulfobotulus alkaliphilus. Taxonomy (GTDB): domain Bacteria; phylum Desulfobacterota; class Desulfobacteria; order Desulfobacterales; family ASO4-4; genus Desulfobotulus; species Desulfobotulus alkaliphilus. Next base: position 9,979 of record NZ_VLLC01000004.1, read on the forward strand.
GTCTCCGGGCTTGGCTCCCTGACCGTATTTGATCTCTATGGCGCAGGGATCTTCCTTCATTTCGGGAATGGCGTGGATGATCTCATCCCAGCCAAAGTAGCCGGAGGCGATCTGGAGAATCACATACTTGAGAAAACGGGAGCGCAGAAGCCTTGGCGGGCATCCCCCTTCTCCCGTACAGATCCGTACGGGCATGCCCATTTCCTCATTGAGGTAGGCAACACCCATCTGAAGGCCTTCCCACATGGTTGGCGAAAGGGCACCGAAGCTCATGCCGCCGATAACCAGAGGGTAGATTTCCCGCACAGGCGGCATCCAGCCGTGTTCCCGCTGGTGCTTCAGGGCATCTCTGGGTTCCAGCACCCGGCCCAGCAGGGTATTGACATCAAAGGTGTGGCGACCGGCATCGAGGGCCGGGTCCGTGAGCATGGAAATACGGATGAATTTAATCTGATCCAGAAGCCCTGAGGGATCGTTCCGCCGCCCTCCCCGGCTTCTGGGCTGGCCTCCCTGATTGATGTGATAGCGCAGCTTGTCACTGCCATCATTCCGGACAGGGGAAATGGCATCATTGGGACAGACCATGGAACACATGGCACATCCCACGCAGGCATAGGCCGGACTGGTTCTCTGGCGGATGCCATAGCGGATGCTCTGGGATGAGGAGGGTTTTTCCGCAAGGCCAAGACCTGCTGTGATCTCCCGTTTGCGGAAAACACCCAGTTCTATGGCATTCACCGGGCATACGGCGGTGCAGCTGCCGCAGAGGGTGCATTTGTCCTGATCCCAGCGGATCTGCCATGGCAGATCGCTGATGCTTAAGCTTGACGGGATAATCTGTCCGTTTGCCGACATACTTTAACCTCCTTGCGATCCGGGCCCACCATGGCCATATCGAGGTGCATGGGTTGAAAATCCTTGCTTTTATCCCTGTCCGGGATCACCGTATCCAGTCCGCAGACTTCCGATGAAAAGGCCCATACGCCGGGCTTGCCACCCACAATGCCGGGCCGGAGTTTTTTGCTGTCCTGAGCCATAAAAAGGGTGCCGTCGGGAAGATTGCCGATGATGCAGTTGGGTCCGTCAATGATCAGTCTTCTGCAGCTCTGCTTGAGTATCCTGAGGACGGATGCGTCTGCATGGGAGTTCAGTGCCTCATCCGGAAGGGGGGTGATAATGTGCTTGTAGGCATCCAGGGGGAGGTCGAGAAAGGTGCTGATATAGTGAAGAATATGCACAAAGACCTCGGAGTCGGACTGAAATCCGATGTAGCCGTCAAAGCCCCGGGATTCCAGAAATTCCTTTACGGGAATAAAGGCGGTGTTTTCCCCGTTGGTCATGGTGGCAAAGCCTTCCAGAAAAAAGGGATGGCAGGCATAGAGATTGATGGCATAATTGGTGTTCTGACGACCCTGAGCCATGATGATGCGGGCGGTGATACCATGGCGGTCAAGATCCATGTAGCGACCCACCGTAAGGGGATCTCCAATTTCCTTGATCATGATGACATCCGGCCAGAAGGAAAAGACAATCATATCTCCTTCGGCTTCACCCATTTCACGGAGCTGCAGCCTGACCTTGAGGAGACGGCGGTGTTTTTCCTCTTCTGCCAGATTTTCCCAGGTTCTGGGATAATCGTAGGCCCGGATCAGGTAGATGTCCCTTGGCGGCGTTCCCGCAGGGGGGGTTTCAGGAAGCTGTATGCCCATGCGGTATTTGGTCATGAAGCCGATATCCATCATCAGGGTATCAAGCTTTTTTAAACCCGCATCCGTGAAGATCCCTGAAAGTATGGGCGCTCCCTTGATGGCGGCAAAGGGACCACCCAGATCCCTCATAAACAGCCCCACACCGGAACCGTCATGGCCTTCCCGCATGGCATCCAGCGCTTCCAGTGCCTTCATGGGGGAAAGGGGGGTATCGCTGGTTACTGCAAATAAACGGCACATATATCTGTCTCCTTTAAAAAAGGGCTTTAAAACGCTTTTTTCCAAGGAACTTTCCATGGGCCTTTTTTTCAGGCGGAAGAGTTCCTCTGCAACAAGGGGCTTTCTGCATAAAATATGCCATGTTTTGTTTGTGTCTGGAGATTGTTTTTTGTTTTTTAAATAAAAAGGATATGTTAAATTAATTTATTATTCAATGGCTGTCTTTTATTTTGAATTCACTGGTGTCTGTTTTTTTGCAAAAAAAGATATTTTTGTGGTTTTTGATACAGAATTGTAATTTTTTTGCACCCCATGCCCTGTATCTTCCAGAAGGTGAATATTTTCAGATTTTCTTCCTTTTACCGATAAGAGAATAAAAAGGGAGGAAATCATTATGGAAATTATCATTGGAAAAACTGCCGAAAGCAGCTCTGCCGGTCACCGGGGGCATCCCCGGCTTCAGCAGGGAGATGTACCCGTAAAGGTTCTCAAGGTGCGTCCTGCAAGATCCAGAAGAAGTACCCTGCTGCAGGGGAAGGATCGCAGGGACGAAAATGTGAATACAGATCCCATGAGGGGAAAGGTGCTGGTTCTTATGGTTCCCGACGGCAGCCGCCTGCCCCCTGATCTGGAAACGGGAGAATATCAGCTCAGACTCAGGATTGTTTCTGACAAAACGGTAGAAACACCAAAGGCCACTACAGGGAATAAAGAGGATAGCGGTCTGAACATCAGGGCTTAGGGGGAGAAGGAAGCAAGGCTTTAAATCAACAACAATCTTTTTTGAGGAAGGCGCTTTCCCCTATGAAAAAAAACACAGGTACGCCATCGTTGCTCTCGGTTTTTTTTAAATCCATGGCAAAGATTTTTGTTGCAGTCATCTGTTTTGCTGCGGCTTTTTTTCTTTTCCACTGGGGTTTCGGTGAAATGCGGGAGGCAAGGCAGATTGACCGTTTTCCAATAACACCCGCAGAAGCCCTGATAAAGGGCCCCTATGCCATTCAGGGCATTGTTTTTGCAGAGAATACTCTGGTAAAAGCGCCCTATTCCGGCAGTGAGGTGGTTTATGTCCGGTATCGCCTTGAGGAAGAGTACAAGGACAGTGATGATAAAACCAGAGTCCGGGTACTTGACAGCGGAGAGCGGGGGACGGATTTTTCCCTTGGGGATGAAACCGGAAAGGTGAAGACAGACTGGAGAAACCGTCCCGTTGACATGACCTTTTCCCTTGCCATGAGTACAAGGAGAAAGGAGGGAAATCTCACCTACATGGAATGGACCATCCGGGAAGGACAGGTCCTGACCCTCCTTGGGGAATACGCAGGGGATAAAGGGCGCTTTCATTTTTCCATGGAATCCTCCGGCATTCCACCCATTTTAACGGACAGCTCCCTGCAGGCCGAAGGGGGGCAGAATCTTTTGCTGGCATCCATTCTCACCTCCCTTGCCTCGGGGCTTGTGGCCCTTGCCATTGCCCTTTTGCTTTCTGCTTTGCATGTACACCGCTTCTGGGTTTTTGTTTTCTTTATGTCCCTTGGCGTTGTGTCCATCCTTACGGGTATGGGGATGGGCCAGCTTAAAACGGACTGGAGCGAAGCCGCTTCCCTTTATCAGACGCGTTACAAAAATGTAGAACAGATGCCTTCCCCACCCGCCCGGACAGATCTTTATGCCATGCGTCTTCTCATGGAGAAAAACAGCATGCAGTGGCCGGACCGGGGGCTTTTCCTTGCCATGGCAGACACCATGTTTCCCATGCCAGAGGGTCTTCTTCCCCAAGAGAAAAAAAGGGCCGAAGCCCTTGTGGAGGCCTCGGCCAGCAGCTATCTCCATTCCTTCTGGCTGGTTTCAGGTTTAACGCTTCTGGGTTTTGTTCTGGGCGGGATCTTTTTTTTCACAGGATTTAAATCCATACGCAGAAAGCGTCTGATTGAGCATATTCCTACGGCAAGAACCAAAGGTCTCAGCTACGGCCTTGCGGAACTTAAAGGTCTGATCCGGACGGATGAAGAACTACCCTGCATACAGAGTCATCTGAAAAAGCGGGAATGTGTGGCCTGGAGCTACAGCATTGAAGAAAAAAGAAGGGACAGCAAAAATAAAAGCAGATGGGAAACCGTTGCCAGCGGCAGCGACCGCACGGATTTCTGGCTGGAGGATGATGAAGGACGGGTAAAAATACAGTCAAAGGACGCAGAACTCGAATTCCCGGAAAAAAATACATGGCATGAGGGGAACCGCCGTTATAGTGAAAGCTGGATGCCTGCGGAGACTCCTGTCTATTGTATCGGTTTTGCCGGACTGGATGAAACATGCAGTGACCGCCTTGCCCTGCAGAAGGGGGACAGCAGCAATTTCTTTTTCATCACCCACAGAAAGGAGGAAGCCCTTCTCCTTTCCATGTCTTCACGGAGCTTTCTCATTTCATCCTTAGGCCTTGGCTCTCTTCTCTTTGCATGCACGGTACTGTGGGCAGGTCTGGGCTGGCTGACACCGGGAGCGCTTTTTAAAATCTCCCTCTCGGTTCCCTTAACGCTTCTTGTGTACACCATTATCCTGCATTACAATGACCTCGTTTTTTTGAAAAACCGGGTCAAAAAAACCTGGAGCGACATCGACACCATTCTGCAGAAGCGCTTTGACCTCTGGCCCCAGCTCCAGAGCATTGTTCAGGCAGCATTGCAGCATGAAAGGGAGCTTCTAACGGCAGTTTCCTCCCTGCGGACCCGGCCTGCACCTGCAGAAGGAGATCCGGACAGTGCGGACCGCATCATCAGAGAAGAACAGGCCGTTACCCGGCAGTTCCTTGCCCGTGTGGAAGCATACCCTGAGCTGAAAACCCAGGCGCTGGTGCAGCAGTTCAGTGAGGAAATCCGGAAAACGGAGGACTACCTTGCCCTGCTGCGTCAGGGCTACTCGGACAGTGTGGAAATCTACAATACCCGTATCCAGTCTTTTCCGGACCTTTTTCTGGCAAAGGCTTCAGGTTTTAAACCGGAAAAACCTTTTCAGGCAATCTCCGGTCAATCTGAAAAAATATGAAGGAATCCTATGTTATTCACAAGCCCTTTAAAAAGTAGCAGCATCAGAATCATGCTCCTTGGCAGCGGTGAGCTTGGCAAGGAAGTGGTCATGGAGGCAGCACGCCTTGGCATTGAAACCATTGCCGTGGACAGCTATCCCAATGCTCCGGCCCATCTGGTGGCCAATGTCACCCATGTGGTGAATATGAAGGACAGGGATGCCCTTCTGGAAGTGATCCGCCGGGAGAAGCCTTCCTTTATTCTTCCGGAGATTGAAGCCTTGAGCATTGAAGCCCTTGAGGATGCCGAAAAAGAAGGATTTCATGTCATTCCCAATGCCGAAGCCGTGAAAAAAACCATGAACCGGAAAAATATCCGGGAGTTTGCGGCAAAGGAACTGGGGCTTCTTACCAGTGCCTACCGCTTTGTGAAAAGCTTTGGGGAGCTGCAGGCAGCCGCCGGAGAAATCGGTATCCCCTGCGTGGTCAAACCCGTCATGAGTTCTTCCGGCCACGGGCAGAGTATTATCCGGTCCGAGGCGGAACTGGTCCGGGCATTGGAGCATGCCAAAGAAGCCAGGGGGGATGCCAGTGAGCTGATTGTGGAAGAATTCATTCCCTTTGATTATGAAATCACCCTTCTTACGGCACGTACGGAAAAGGAAACGGTTTTCTGTGAACCCATTGGGCACCATCAGGAAGACGGGGACTATGTGCTCAGCTGGCAGCCCATGGATATGCCGGAAAATGTCCTTGAAAAAGCCCGGATGATGGCCAGAACCATCACAGACGGACTGGGAGGCCGGGGTATTTTTGGTGTGGAATGCTTCATTAAAGGCGAGGATGTTTATTTCAGTGAAGTGAGCCCCCGTCCCCATGATACGGGTATGGTCACCCTGATTACCCAAAGCCAGAGCGAGTTCTCCCTGCACGTAAGGGCCGTTTTAGGTCTGCCCCTTGATTTTGTTTTTTACGGTCCGGGGGCAAGTGCGGCGTTCAAAAGCAGCAGCGAGGCTTCTGTGCCTGTGCTGGACGTACCGGATGGGGCTTTTGACAAAAATGCCTTTATCCGTATCTTCGGTAAACCCGTCAGCCATGTGGGCCGGCGCATGGCCGTGGCTCTGGTTTTTGATGAGGTGGAAAAGGCTAAAGCAAAAGCACAGGAAATAGCCGCTTCCATAAAAGGATAGAAATAAGGTTCCCGGGAAATGGTATATAACCGGAAACAGAACCGGAGGAAATCAGACAGTGCTCAACATCAATAACAGGGCCACAGAAATCAAGCGTGAAATTCTGATCCATATCGCCCGGTATCAGCTTGAGGGGGTACTGGAAAAAAAGCTGTATGCGCTTCCCAGAAAAATGCTTCCCCTCCATGGTACTCCCTTTCGCTGCTGCGTTCACCATGACAGGGAAATACTCAGCCAGCGGATCATTGCCCGGCTGGGGCACAGCATCGAAGACTTTGATGAGGCAAAGCAGCTTTCCGATTATGCGGAGGAAGCCCTGAAAAGGGAAAAACCCACGGAACCCATGCTCACGGTCATTGATGAGGCCTGCAATGCCTGTATCCGCGCCTGCTATATGGTTACCAGTGCCTGCCAGGGCTGCATTGCCCGACCCTGTATGACCAACTGCCCCAAAAAATGCATTCATATCCGAAACGGCCGTGCCCAGATTGATGATACCCAGTGCGTTAACTGCGGTATCTGCCAGAAAAACTGTCCCTTCCATGCCATCATCAAAATTCCCGTTCCCTGTGAGGAAGCCTGCCCGGTCAATGCCATTGCCAAGGATGAAGATGGCAAGGAAATCATTGATTACAATAAGTGTATTTTCTGTGGTGCCTGCATACGGAGCTGCCCCTTTGGTGCCATGGTGGACAAGGGGCAGCTTGTGGATGTGCTCCGGCATATCATGGAAGGAAAAAAAGTGGTGGCCCTCTATGCGCCTGCCATTGCCGCCCAGTTCCGTGCGGCTCCGGGACAGCTGGATGCGGCCTTTATCCGGGCCGGATTTCATCAGGCCTTTGAGGTTGCCCTTGGTGCGGATATCACGGCAGCAAAGGAAGCCCTTGAGTTTGAAGAAAGAATGGAGCGGGGAGATACCCTGATGACCACTTCCTGCTGTCCGGCCTATGTACGCGCCATTGAAATCTATGTGCCGGAACTCCTGCCCTTCATCTCGGAAACCCGGTCGCCCATGCATTATTCAGCTAAACAGGTGAAAGAGGCGTATCCGGACTGTATCAGTGTCTTTGTCGGTCCCTGCCTTGCCAAGCGCAAGGAGGGTTTTGATGATGCCCATGTGGATTATGTGCTTTCCGCCGAGGAAATCGGAGCCCTGTTTGTTGCAAGGGAAATAGACGTTGCCGCATGTGAGCCCCTTCTTTCCAAAAATCAGCCCACCAGCAGTGCGAGATATTTTGCCCGTTCCGGCGGGGTTGCCCAGGCCGTTCAAAGCAGGCTTGCCCATCCGGAAAAACTGAAAGTCAGGGTGATCAACGGGCTGGATAAGAACGGTATGAAAGCCCTTAAATCCTATGGCAGGATTGCTTCGGAGAACAGGGAAACCGATGCCAGCCTTGTGGAGGTAATGGCATGTGCCGGGGGATGCATCAATGGCCCTCTGGTACTGACCAATCCCAAAACCGCAGGCAGCCAGCTCCAGAAATATGCGGAGAGCAGCTCCCAAACCTGAGAAAGGAAAGATGCATGGAAACATATCGCAGGATCAGGGAAGTGGTAAAAGGAGAAGAAACCCGTGACGGTGCAGGTGTAAGGCTGGTGAGGCTTTTCAACTGCCGCACGGCGGAATCCTTTGATCCCTTTCTCATGATGGATGCCTTTGATAACAGCAGACCGGAAGATTATATTAAGGGATTTCCATGGCATCCGCACCGGGGCATAGAAACCATCACCTACCTCATTGAGGGCAAGGTGGAGCATGGCGACAGCCTTGGGAATAAAGGCCAGATTCTGGATGGAGACTGCCAGTGGATGACCGCAGGCAGCGGTATCATTCATCAGGAAATGCCCCAGCCGCCGGGCAGGATGCTGGGTGTACAGATCTGGCTGAATCTGCCAGCAGACAAAAAAATGGCTGCCCCGGCCTATGGCGATATCCGTTCCGATGCCATTCCCTTCATCCGGGAGGAGGGATGTGACATCCGTCTGATAGCGGGTTCTTACCGGGGTGTTCAGGGTGCTTTTGAGGGCCGTTATATCAAGCCCCTTTTCATGGATGTCAGCCTTGCCCCCGATACGGCCTGGGAACTTCCGACAGAGGCCGGTCATACCCTCTATACCTACATTTTTTACGGTGAGGGCCGCTTTGATGATGAGCATCCGGCCATGGGCGAAAAAAATGCCCTGCTGTTTGGCCCCGGCAGCAGAATCCGTGTGGAGGCCGGGGATGCACCTTTGCGTTTCATCCTCCTTTCCGCGCCTCCGCTGAACGAAGATGTCGCCTGTGGCGGTCCCATTGTGATGAATACCAGGGAGGAAGTAACACAGGCATACAAAGAGCTGGATGAAGGCACCTTTATCAGGCATCCGAAGCCGTGATGCCTTCCTGCACGGCAAAGGGCTTTGGACAGGATTCCTCCATGTAAAGGCATGGGGGATTTTTGTTTTAGAAGCTGCCTGCCATGTCCGACAGGGCCACGCCGATATCAAGGGCAAAGCCCAGTCCTTCAAATTTGTGGGTGAGTTCCTTGAAGGTATTGATTCCCACGACCTCACCGTTTTGGGTGATAAGGGGGCCGCCGGAATTACCGGGATATATTTTGGCATTGGTTTTGACCCAGACCCCTTCCATGCCGGAGAGAATACCGTTCACAACGGAGTGGTTGAGTCCTGCGGGATTGCCAATGGCATAGAGGGGGGCACCCCTGGAAAGGCGCTTCGGGCTGGTTGTTTCCATTTTAGGTGTGCGTGAATATCCGCTCAGATGAAGAAGGGCCAGATCGTGCTGCTGGCTGATTCTTATAATGGTGGCCTGTAAGGAGGAGCCATCCGCAAGCCCGATGCGGACCTGCCTCTGGGATCCGGCCAGATTATACTGCCACTCAAAATCCCTCCGGTGCTTGTCCAGTTCTTCCCTTGCCTGCCGGTATTCCTGCCTTATACCCCTGAGGTAGTTTTCCCGTTCCCGCATATTCTGCCGTGCTTCCAGAAGATCTTTTCTGGCCCTGTCCTGCTGGCTGGAGTGCATTCCGGCAATCCTCGCTTCGTAATCCATGGCCCTTTTCCGGGCATCCTCAAGGCGCTGTTCTTCCTGTCGTATCTGCTCTCCATAGCTGCGGAGTCTTTGTTCTGTTTCCCTGTAATGCTGCCGCTGCCTCTGCGCTTCGGCTTTGTCCTGCTGCAGTACATGGCGGTTGGTGAGGATATGGCCCCTTTCACTGATAAAAAATCCCGTACCAATGCCAAGGGTGGATTCCACGCGGACCGTTGCCATGGCCGCTCTCTCCACAGGCGTTTTTGGGTTCATTTTTTTTTCAAGGATTTCCACAAGGTCACTGCCTCTGGGGTGGGAGCTCCCCTGACCAGGGATTTCCCTGTATCCTGTTTCCGGGATTCTCTGGGGGTTGTCCGTAAAATGTATCACCCCCCTCTCGTCGGTGTACTGATAAATTTCTGAAGCTGATGTCATTGTTGAATAAAGGAGGAAAGCAAGGACAAAAAACAACATGAGCTTGAAATTATTCATTTTGTATCCTTGAGATCATGGGGTGGACAGGTGTCTGCTGCCTGAGGCAGGCAGGATCTGCACTGTGATTAGAGCATGCCCCGGGGGCTGAGTCCATAAAAAAAGTCTGACAGCAGGCGGGCATCCCGCAGGTGGGAACAGACTGAAAAGAAAATGCCCTGTCTCAGATCAGTTTACAATCCATATGGCCTGATCTCTTGCCATTTCCACAAGCTTTTCCCCCACCCTTCCCATCAGAAAATCCTGTATTCTTGAAATCCCCCTGCGCCCGACAAAGATGGTTCCCCAGCCTTCTTTCTCTGCGGTATCCAGAAGTCCGAGGGAACGGTTCATATAGCCCGTGACAATCCGGCTTTCCATGTTTGCTTTTTTCACGGAATGCTCTTTCAGGATCAGAAGAGCCTTTTCCATGGCGGGTTCTATTCGCATTCTCCGGTTTTTATCCTGATTATCCAGAGGATATCCGACGGTTACATCCGGCTTGCGGGATTCTCCGTTCTGGAATTCTCCATTAAAGAGATTAAAAGAACGGGCAATGTGTAGAATATGAAACTGCTTGTCTGTATTTGCAAAAAGGGCAGCAGAAAGCCTAAGGCAGTTTCTGGAATCCCGTGAATCATCAAACCCTATGAGGATATGGTTTGTTTCCGCACTTTCCCCCACGATCACAAGGGGAATATGAAGAATGCGGGATACCAGCTTCCGGGCAACATTGCCGATGGGCAGGCGGGCAAGGTTGGAGCACCCCTTGCGCCCGGCGAAAACAGCGGCATATCCATCCATGCTTTCGGAAATAATATCCCGCGTAATACCGGTATTTCTCCTTAACATTTTGATCCTGATATTTTTTGGGGGAAATCCCGCCTCCACGAATATGCTGCGAGCCGCCTCAAGAACACTGGCAAAGCATTTCTTTTGTCTTTCAGCCCACTGTGCCATTTCTTCTTTGTGGATACGATTTTCAGGATCCGGGTAGATATCCCAGAAGGATTCCGGCATGTCCAGCTCCACAAGAAAAAGGACAATTTCTGAACGGTCTCTGGGCAGCATGGCTGCGGCATAATGGGCGACAGCCATGGATGCCGTGGAGCCATCAAGGGCGATCAGATATTTGCGTTCCATAATTTCTCCTTCTCCGTCACAGAGGATCTCTGTTTTTTAATCTTTCCCTTTTTTGTCTTTGCAGGCTGCGTGCCGTAAAGGAGCTCACGGTATTGTTTGCGTAATAAAGATTTGAAAAGGCTGTTTTTTAGGAGGATTTAAAAAATTGGCATGCTTATCCGTCTGACTGAGGAAGGCGCAGACAGGGGCGTTTGGGGCTTGCCCTGTTAAAGATTTTGCCATCTTGTAAAAAGGCGGGAGCAGGATGCCTTTCACAGATTTTCAGAACCCATGAGGTGAGAACCCAGAAAAGCTGCTGCGCTTTATACCTTCCCCTCCCTCCCCTGATGTTGAGCCCCCCTCATCCATAGGAAGCGAAGCTTAAAAAATACAAAAATGCTGTTGTATGGGCCGAAATACAAACATTTTTGTACAAAAAAGAAAGGAGCAGGTTTTTTTAATCAGGGCGAACTGCTTTTATATTAGCATTTTATGCCTTTGTGTCTCCTCTGGCATGATTTGTGTTTTCCCTTTAAAGAAGAATGATATTGAAAGGAGGCACTGCTTGTTTCAGGAAGACAAAGGGCCCGAATCCATGGCCATGACAAACAAAGAATCTGCATGTTCATTTAATAAGGTGGCCTCCCTCATGCATGACTGCGGGGACTGCTGGGAAGGGTACTGGGCAGGCCACGGGCTGGGATCGGTTTTTCAGCCGGTGTACAGCCTTGCCCATAAGAGGATTGTGGGATTTGAAGCCCTGATACGGCCAGTGAGAAACGGCCTTCCCGTAGCCCCACCGGATTTTTTCAAGGGATTTTCCACGGAAAAACGCATGCTGGCAGACCGCCTCTGTCGTGCCCTCCATGTGGCTAATTTTCAGAGGTTTGGCAATAAAGACAGCTGGCTTTTTCTCAATGTGGCCACCGATGTGGCCGTTCATGCAAGGCAATATGGCCCATTTTTTTCTGAGCTTCTGGATTATTACGGACTTTCTCCGGAATCCGTAGTGATTGAGGTGGTGGAGCAGGCCAGTGAAGATCCGGAGCGTATGGACAGGGGTATATCCTTTTTCAGGGATCTGGGCTGCCTCATTGCCATGGATGATTTTGGCGCAGGAAGCTCCAACTTTGAGCGGATCTGGCGCATTTCTCCCCACATTGTGAAGCTGGACCGAACCATCATTGCCCGCGCAGGCCGTGAAGCCCGTACCCGGCGCATGCTTCCCGGTATCATTTCCCTTCTGCACCAGACAGGCGCTCTGGTTCTTGTGGAAGGTATTGAAAGGGAAGAAGAAGCCCGTATTGCCATGGAATCGGATGCCGACATGGTGCAGGGTTATTATTTCGGCAGGCCGGAAAAGAATCCGCCTTCCGTTTTTCCGGATTTTGACGGCCTGATGGAGCGATGCAAGACAGGTCTGGGGGAAAAGGAGCAGCTGTGGCGCAGACAAAACAAGCCGGTTCTCGATCTTTTCTCCCTTGCCCTTGAGAAGCTTTGTTCCGGACTGAAACCGGAGGAAGCCCTCAAAAATATGCTGAAGAATCCGAGAATTCTGCGCTGCTACCTGCTGACGCCCACAGGGCTGCAGGTGGGTGCCACCCTTACGGGTACAGCTTCAGAAAGGAGATCCTGCACCTGCTTTGCCCCTTTACAGGAGGGACGCAGCGGAGACTGGTTCCGCAGGCCCTATTTCAAACGGGCCCTCCGTACTCCCGGCCGGGTCCGGGTCACCCAGCCCTACCGCTCCATTACCGGAGACGGGATGTGCCAGACCCTTTCCTGTTACGTGACTTCAGGATCAGAAAGCTGGATTGTCTGCTGTGATCTCTGTTTTAACGAGGCATGCTGAAAAAACTTTACCGGAAAAATCATTAAAAAAAAGGAGCAGGAGGCCCAAGGCCTCCGTCTCCTTTTTTGCAAATCAAATTAAGGGTTTTTTACAACAAACCCTGCAGAGCATCAGCCCCCGAAACCCGCATCTTCCATATCAATGGCTGCGCCATCCATGACCCGGATGGAGGCAAGTCTGCCTGCGGTGACGGGAAGCTGGGTATTGATGAAGAAACGGGCCGTGGTGATCTGTCCTTTGTAAAAGGCATCGTCCTTTTTCTTCAGGCCAATTTTGGGCTCCGCCACAAGGGCCCGCCACAGAAGCATCCATGCCATGGTCAGATCCCCCGTGGCTTCCAGGAAGGGATGGGTAAAGGCAAAGGCATTGAGTACCTTGTCGCTGGCTGCGGCCTTGCCCAGTACCATGGCCGTTTCCGTATAGCTTCCCAGCAGTTTTTCCAGATTTTCCGCCAGAGGCCGGAGGGATTCAATGTTCCGCGCCTTTTCTATGGTGCTGCGGATTTCCTCCAGATACGCCATGAAGGCGGCCCCTTTTTTCATGCCCATCTTGCGGCCCACAAGGTCCATGGACTGGATGCCGTTGGTGCCTTCGTAGATCTGGAAAACACGGGCATCACGCAGCAGCTGGGCCACGGGATACTCCTCCACATAGCCGTAGCCGCCATATACCTGAACCGCATGGGAGCAGACCTCAAAGGCCTTGTCCGTGATATAGGCCTTGATGATGGGGGTCAGCACCTCTTCTATGTTTTTCAGTCTTTCCTTTTCTTCCGGGCTGTCGGAAAGCTGGCAGCGGTTCTGGATCATGCCATTGTAGTAAATAAGGCTGCGCATACCGTCCACAAAGCTTTTCATGATCATGAGCTGGCGACGTACATCCGGGTGGCGGATAATGGCCGCAGGCCCTGCATCGGCAGGATCGGTCATGTGCTTGGTCTGAATGCGCTGGCGGGCGTAGTCCAGGGCATACATGTAGGCGGTGGTGGCGTTGGCAAAACCCTGAAGGCCTGTCATCTGACGGGCTTCGTTCATCATGTGGAACATGGCGGCCATGCCCTTGTTCTCTTCTCCGATGAGGGTGCCGATGCACCCATCCTTGCCTCCCAGGGTCAGAGAGCAGGTGGCATTGCCGTGCAGTCCCATCTTATGTTCTATGCCCGTGCAGACCACATCATTGAATTCTCCGAGGGAGCCATCTGCCTTGATGCGGTATTTGGGCACCATAAAAAGGGAGATGCCACGGGTGCCTTCGGGAGCGCCTTCGATACGGGCCAGCGTGGGATGGATGATATTTTCCACCATATCCTGCTCACCGCCGGAGATGAAGATCTTGGAACCGGACAGGGAGTAGGTGCCGTCGGGATTGCGTCTGGCCACGGTGCTGAGGGCTCCCACGTCGGAACCTGCGTCCGGCTCGGTGAGGAGCATGGTGCCGGACCATTTACCCGCATACATGTTTTTCAGTACCTGATTTTTCTGCTCCTCCGTACCGAAATTTTCAATGAGCCGGGCCGCTCCGTGGGTGGCCATGTGGAAAAGCATGAAGGAGTTGCAGGCACCGTGGAAATACTCACTGGCCGCAAGGCATACGGGCTTGGGCATTCCCTGCCCTCCCCACTCCGGCGTATCCCCCATGGCCAGCCACTGACCGTCCAGATAGTTTTTGTACACCTTGTGGTAGGCTTCGGGTACCCGTACCGTTCCTGCATCAAACACGCAGCCTTCGTCACTGATTTTCTGCAGGGGAAGAATTTCTTTGATGGCAAGATTTCTGGCTTCATTCACAATAAGATCGATGGTTTTACGGTTGAATTCCGTAAAGGCACTGTTTTTGGCAAGTTCTGCCACTTCAAGCTGTTCATGAAGCACAAAATCCACATCCCGGCGGTCGGCAATCAATTGGGCCATCCTGAAATCTCCTTTTTCATTGGCATTAAAGTCAGTGATTAAAAATCAGACGGGTCAAAAATCAGATTGATTTGAAATCCGGCTGACCTTAAGCTGCTGTCTGTTTTTCTTGTGCCTGTGGCAGGAAAAAATCCTCAGGCTATAATTCAACCCTCAAAACATTTTTTTTGTCATAGTTCAATAATCGCTATTTAAAAAAATGAATAAAGATTCAAAAAAATCGTAAGCCTCATTGATTTTTAAAGATATTTACGCATTCCAAATTGGAACAATAACCGCTTTTCAGAAATGCAGACAGGGTTTATGCTGGTTACCCAACCAAAAACAAGGCTGGGGCTGTTCAGGTGGCTGCCGGGCCCATGAAGTGCGCTTTCACAGGGGCAGGCTTGAAGGCCTGTGCACCTGTCTTGCAGGTTTGGTATTTGGAAATCTGTGCCGAACAGTTACCTGTAATGAAGGTTTGTATGGCTGAAAATCAGTGGTAATCAGATGGATTCTTGTATCGATTCGGAGAAAAAGATGATGCGTCAGCCCCTTACATTCACCGGTATTCACCATCTGGCCCTTGCCACCCGGGATCTGGGAGCCACTATCCGTTTCTGGCGGGATCTGGTGGGGCTGCCCCTTTTTCTGGGGTTTGGCAGAAAAGGATACCGCCAGTATTTTTTTTCCATTTCAGAAAGCTGTGCACTGGCTTTTTTCGAGTGGCCGGAAGTGGAAGCCCTTAGCGAAAAGGACCACGGTGTTCCCGTTAAAGGCCCCTTCGGATTTGACCATGTATCCATTGGCATGGAAAATGACGGGGATCTTGCCCGTATAAAGGCAAGGCTGGAGGCCGCAGGCGTATGGGTTTCCGAGTCTGTGGACCACGGATTCATCCATTCCGTCTACACCTTTGATCCCAACAATATTGCCGTGGAATTTTCTTCTCCTGCAGGCAGCAGGGATCTGCGGTCCAGCCCCGTACTGGCGGAAAAAGATCCTTTGCCGGAAGTTGCCGAAGGCCCTTTTCCCCAAACGCAGCTCTTTCCTGATCCGGAAGAGATTCCTGAGCTGATCCTCTATCCCGGTGAAGGCAGGGATGTTGTGCCCCGTTAAGCTGCCATGATCCTTCAATCCAAGGAGTCTTTATGCCCCCCAGAAAACGCCTCAGTGAGTCCGAGCGCAATTTTTTTGAGCTGGTTTTCAAGGCCGGGATGACCAACCCCTTCAGCGATGACAGAAGCCAGCTGGATGCCGCCATTGCAGGCGTTTTTCCGGAAACGGACAGGCAGGAGCGGATACGGCGCATGGTGGAAGAGGTCTCACGAAAAATAAGCCTGCTGGAAAGGGAGGGACGGGCCAGTCTGGATGCCTATGAAGGAAGGGATAAGGTTCTTCTGCGTACCACCTTTCTTTTTGAACTTTTCTACGCATTCCGGAGAAAGTTTGATGCCCTGATTGAGACACAGATGGAAGCAGGCAATGCACCGGTACGTGTGCCTTTCACAAAAGAGGCCCTTGCCCTGCTCCAGAGGAGGGGACTGAAAACCCGGCATACCTTTGAGCTGGCCTTTCAGCTCAGAAGGGCTTACCACTTCATCGACCGCAGTCTTTCCGGAAGATCGCCTTCCATGAAAAAGTTCCGGGAAAGTCTCTGGAACAATGTCTTTACCAGAAATCTGGATCTTTACGAGCGCTACCTTGTGAACCGGATGGAAGATTTTTCTACCCTTATTCTGGGGGAAACGGGTACGGGAAAGGGAAGTGCCGCTGCGGCCATCGGCAGGTCCGGCTATATTCCCTTTGATCCTGAAAAAGAACGTTTTGTGGAAAGTTTTACCCTTGCCTTTGTTCCCTTAAACCTTTCCCAGTTTCCCGAAAGTCTCATGGAGTCAGAGCTTTTTGGTCATAAAAAGGGCGCATTCACGGGGGCTGTGGAGGATTTTAAGGGGGTTTTTGCCAGATGTTCACCCCACGGGGCAATCTTTCTTGATGAGATCGGTGAGGTTTCCACCCCCGTTCAGATCAAGCTGCTCAATGTTCTGCAGGAAAGAATCTTTTATCCTGTGGGCAGCCATGAGGCCATGCGCTTCCATGGCCGGGTCATTGCTGCCACCAACAAAAGTCTTCAGGAGTTACGGGAAAAGGTTTTCAGGGACGATTTTTATTACCGTCTTTCTTCGGACATCATTGAAGTTCCTCCTTTGCGCCAGCGCATACGGGAAGATCCGGCCGAGCTGGATACCCTGCTGGATCATACGGTGACACGCCTTGTGGGAGTTCCCTCGCCGGAGCTGGTGGAAATGGCAAAAAAGACCCTTGCCCAAAGACCCGGACCCGACTACCCATGGCCGGGAAATGTCCGGGAAGTGGAGCAGGCCGTCCGCCGGATTCTCTTGACATCGGTCTATGAGGGGGAAAAACGATCCCGGCCGGTATCCCTTGATGCCCATATTCTGGAAGGAATTGAGTCCGGAACCCTTACGGCACAGGAGCTGCTCATGGTCTATTGCGCCCGTCGCTATGAGGTTTCCCGCACCTATGAGGAAGTGGCCCGCCAGACCGGTCTGGACAGGCGCACGGTGAAAAAATACATCGACGGATGGCGGGCTGCACAGGGGGGGCAGGGCGGGTAATGCTATACGATGTGGTTATTAGCATATTTTGTAATTATTCAGCAGCTTCGTACTGTTGCAAGGCTCCGTGGCTATTTGCAAGTGACATTGCAATCGTTTCGGATCAGAGCTTCGCAGGCCTGTGCGAAAGAAGCGGCAAACTGTCTGAGCCGCCACAAAGGCAGCGTACAAAAGCCTGACATGGTAATAAAAAAGCTTATCCTGCCTGTGGCGGGGAGTTTTTGCCGCTTCCGCACAGGGCAAGAAGCTCCCGAATAAGATTGCGTCACGGGCAAATAGCCTGGGGCCTGTGCATCTGTCTTGCAGCTATGGTACTTGGAAAACCGTGCTGAACAGTTGCCATATTTTTTTCTTTTATCCCTTGCGCACAAGCTATTTTTTGATAGGATAGAAAAAAAGACTTTGTCCCGGACCCTTTCCTGAAGGATATAGTTAGCACACAAGCATTTCCGGGCCAGAGTGTTTTTGCTTTTGCTGATCTGATCCGGTTCGGCATGTGTAAAGGTTTGCATTGCGGACAAAAAAATCTGTCCGGCCATCCATTCCACAGGCTGAATCTTTACAGAAATTCCGGGTTGACCATGCCCCATCCCCGCAGCAAAGGGGTCTGAGGGGCCTTTGCCAATGGCATTCCCGGAGTTTTGATTCACACACCTCATTTCCAAGGGAGCAAGGCAGATGATACTATTCAATCCCAAACTGCACAACCGCAAGCATGCCGATGAAAAAACCCAGAAAATGATGCAGGCCGTTATTGATTATTTTGAAACCAAGGGCTTGAAAAGCATCAAGAAAGACTGGCATGACAAAACCTGGAATTATGAATTTGTCAAATTCATGAAGGATAATCAGGTCATGGCCACCCTCATGACCCCTGCGGGTTACGGTGCCGAAGACTCCCGCTGGGACACCTACAGAAATTCCGTATTTGCCGAAATATCAGCTTTCTACGGCATCACCTACTGGTACACCTATCAGGTTTCCATGCTGGGCCTTGGCCCCATCTGGATGGGTTCCAATGAGGAAATCAAACATAAAACAGCCAAACTTCTTCAGGATGGAGAGGTCTTTGCCTTTGGTCTTTCGGAAAAAGAGCACGGGGCAGATATCTATTCCTCCGACATGATGCTTTATCCCCAGGAAGATGGCACCTACAAGGCCAACGGCGATAAATACTATATCGGTAATGGCAACGAGTGCGCCATTGCCTCCACCTTCGGAAAGGTTGCGGGCACCGATGACTATGTCTTTTTTGCGGCCAATTCCAAGCATCCCCAGTATGAGTGTGTAAAAAATACGGTTAACGAGCAGAACTATGTGGCTGAGTATGTCCTCCACGATTATCCCATCACCGATGCGGACATTATGGAGCGGGGCCCCAAGGCATGGGACAACATGCTCAATACCATCAACGTGTGCAAATTCAATCTCGGCTGGGGTGCCATTGGCATGGCCACCCACTCCTTCTATGAGGCCATTGACCATGCGGCCAACCGCAACGTCTATGGCAAGTATGTGACGGATTTTCCCCATGTGAAGCGGCTCTTTACGGATTCCTACACCCGTCTTGTGGCCATGAAGGTCTTTTCCGAGCGGGCCATCGACTATATGCGTTCCGCCAAGGCAGATGACCGCCGCTACCTCCTCTACAATCCCATGGTGAAGATGAAGGTCACCACCCAGGGTGAAGAGGTGATCAACATGCTCTGGGACATCATTGCGGCCAAGGGCTTTGAGGCGGAACCCTTCTTTGAAATTGCGGCCCACGAGATCCGCATGCTGCCCAAGCTGGAAGGTACGGTTCATGTGAACATGGCTTTGATTGTCAAGTTCATGAACAACTTCCTCTTCAATCCTGCGGAATTCCCCAAAGTACCCAAGCGGGATGATGTGGCCAATGATGATTTTCTCTTTGATCAGGGACCCACGGCCGGTCTCAGTAAGGTGCAGTTCCACGACTACAACCTTGCCTACAAAAATGTGGATCTGCCCAATGTGAATGTCTTCAAAGAGCAGATAGAAAGCTTCAAAAAATACCTTGTGGAAGCCACACCGGACAAAGCTCAGGCCAGAGACATCGATTATCTGCTGGTTCTGGGAGAGATTTTCTGCCTTGTTCCCTATGGACAGCTCATCCTCGAAGCCCGTGAGTTCTGGCCGGAGCTGGATGACGATCTGATTGAGGAAATTTTTGATTTCATGATCCGGGATTTCAGCAGGCACGCCACCACCCTTTTCACCAAGCCTTCCAATACGGACAAACAGAGGGAAATGGCCCTTGCCATGATCAAGGCACCTGCGGCCAATCCGGAGCGTTTCAACAAAATCTGGACGGAGCAGGTGTACAGCCTGAAAGGTCAGTATAAGATGCGGGATCAGGACTGATTTTTAAGTCCATTAATCTGTGAGTAATCAAAACGCCGGTAAGCCTTTTAAAGGCCTCCGGCGTTTTGCTGCCTTTTTGGAAGTTTTTTCAAAAACCCTGTAAGGGAAGCATTTGCGGATTTTTTTAAAGTCTGCCATATTGCGGCCGAAAAAAATGCGTTTTTTTACCTCTCCCCCTAAAAAAGGAGCATGGCTATGCCCAGGCGGCAAGATATTCATAAGGTGCTCATCATCGGATCCGGCCCCATCATCATTGGTCAGGCCTGCGAGTTTGACTATTCCGGCACCCAGGCATGCAAGGCCCTGCGAGCCCTTGGTTACAGCATTGTTCTGGTCAATTCCAACCCCGCCACCATCATGACAGATCCCGGCATGGCGGATGCCACCTATATTGAGCCCCTCAATGTGGAAAGCTTAAGGGAAATCATTAAAAAGGAAAGGCCCGATGCCCTTCTGCCCAATCTTGGCGGTCAGACGGCACTCAACCTGTCTTCGGCTCTGGCGGAAGCCGGGGTTCTGGAAGAATTCGGCGTAAAGGTCATAGGCGTTAACCTTGATGCCATCAAGCGCGGAGAAGACAGGGATACCTTTAAAAAGACCATGGCGGAGATCGGCATAGAAACGGCCCGCAGTGAAATTGTCACCACCATGGAAGAAGCCATGGCTGCCGTTGAAGGCATGGGGCTTCCCGTGGTGGTAAGGCCTGCCTATACCATGGGCGGCACGGGCGGCGGTTTTGCCTATAACATGGAAGAATTTGAAGATATCGTTGCCAGGGGGCTGGCGGCCAGCCCTGTGCGTCAGGTGCTCATTGAAGAATCCGTGCGCGGCTGGGAAGAGCTGGAGCTGGAAGTGGTAAGGGATGCCACGGGCCAGAAGATTACCATCTGCTTCATCGAAAACGTGGATCCCATGGGTGTGCATACGGGCGATTCCTTCTGCACGGCACCCATGCTCACCATTTCAAAAGAGCTTCAGGAAAGGCTGCAGGACTATGCCTACCGCATTGTGGATGCCATTGAGGTGATCGGCGGTACCAATGTGCAGTTTGCCCATGATCCGGCTTCGGGCAGGGTGGTGGTCATTGAAATCAATCCCAGAACGTCCAGATCTTCGGCCCTTGCATCCAAGGCCACGGGCTTTCCCATTGCCCTTGTGTCCGCAAGGCTGGCGGCAGGGCTTCATTTAAGTGAAATGCCCTACTGGCGGGACGGTACCCTGGACCGCTATACCCCGTCCGGGGACTATGTGGTGGTCAAGTTTGCCAGGTGGGCCTTTGAAAAATTTGAGGGCGTCAATGACCGCTTAGGCACCCAGATGCGGGCCGTGGGTGAGGTCATGAGCATCGGCAGAAATTATAAGGAAGCCATGCAAAAAGCCATCCGCTCCCTGGAAACAGGGCGCTATGGCCTTGGCTTTGCAAAGGATTTCCATGAAAAAAGCCTTGAAGATCTCATGGGACTTCTCACGGAGCCTTCCAGCGAAAGGCACTTCATCCTTTACGAAGCCTTGAGAAAGGGTGCGGATATTGAAACCCTGCATGGTGTTACCCGTGTCAAGGCCTGGTTCCTTGAGCAGATGAAAGAGCTTGTGGATCTTGAGGAAGAGATTCTGAAGCACAAAGGCGGCATGCTTCCCGATGCCCTGCTTGTTCAGGCCAAAAAAGACGGTTTTGCAGACCGCTATCTGGCAAAGCTCCTTGCCATCAGCGAAGGGAGTATCCGGGAAAAACGGAAATCCCTGAACCTAAAGCCCGGATGGGAGCCCGTCCCCGTCAGTGGCGTTGACAATGCGGCCTATTATTATTCCACCTGGCATGGCGGAGATGATGTGGCTGTTTCATCGGGCAAAAAGGTGATGGTGCTGGGCGGTGGTCCCAACCGTATCGGTCAGGGCATTGAGTTTGACTACTGCTGCGTGCACACCGCCTTTGCCCTGAAGGATGCGGGGTATGAAACCATTATGGTGAACTGCAATCCTGAAACCGTTTCCACGGATTATGACACCTCGGATAAGCTGTATTTTGAGCCTCTGACCGTGGAAGACGTACTGGCCATTTATGAGAAGGAAAAATGTGAAGGGGTTGTGGTGCAGTTTGGCGGCCAGACGCCCCTGAACATCGCAAAGGAGCTTGAGGCAGCCGGTGTCCCCATCATGGGCACCAGCCCGGCCACCATAGACATGGCCGAAGACAGGGCCCTTTTCAATGCCATGATGGAACGCCTTGGCATTCCCCAGCCCGAATCCGGTATGGCGGCCACGGAAGAGGAAGCCATCGCCATTGCTTCCCGCATCGGTTATCCCCTGATGGTAAGGCCTTCCTACGTGCTGGGTGGCAGGGCCATGGAGGTGGTACATGATGAGGAAAGCCTGAAAAATTACCTGTCAAGGGCCGTGATTGTTACACCGGACCGTCCCATTCTCATCGACCGCTTTCTCCAGAGCGCCACGGAGGCCGAAGCCGATGCCATTTGTGACGGCAAAGATGCCTTTGTGCCTGCGGTAATGGAGCACATTGAGATGGCAGGGGTGCACTCCGGGGATTCCGCCTGCGTGATTCCACCGGTCACCATTTTGCCTGAGCATGTTGAAACCATAGAGGAATATACCCGGAAAATCGCTGTGGAGATGGGCGTTAAGGGCCTGATGAATATCCAGTACGCCATTTCAGACGGCAGGGTATACATTCTGGAAGCCAACCCCAGAGCCAGCCGCACCGTTCCTCTGGTTTCCAAGGTCTGTGCCATTCCCATGGCCCGTATGGCCGTGCGCATCATGCTGGGGAAAAAACTTGGGGATCTGGGATTGAGGCGACCTGTTTTCAGTCATTTTGGTGTAAAGGAAGCCGTGTTTCCCTTCCCCATGTTTCCTGAGGTGGATCCTGTGCTGGGACCGGAAATGCGCTCCACCGGAGAAGTGCTGGGTATGGCCCATTCTCCGGGGCTGGCCTTTTTCAAAGCTGCCGAAGCAACGGGTTCCCTTTTGCCTCTGGAGGGTACGGTTCTCATTACGGTGGCAGATCCGGACAAGGAAGAAGCCCTGGTGGCCGCAAGGCTTTTCCATGAAATGGGTTTCAGAATCCTTGCCACAGGCGGTACCCATACCTTCCTGGAAAAAAATGGTGTGCCTGCTGAAAATGTGAAAAAGCTTCGGGAGGGACGGCCCAATATCGGGGATGCGGTCAAAAACAATGAGGTAAACCTGCTTCTGAACACGCCTTCGGGTAAGCACAGTATTACGGATGATTCCTATATCCGTAAAGCAGCCATCCGCTTTGGGGTTCCCTATATCACCACCCCTGCGGCAGCCATTGCTGCGGCAAAGGGTATTGCCGCACGCAGGCAGGGCAAGGAAGCGGTGCAGAGTCTGCAGGAATTCCATGGGGAAATGAGCTGAAAAGAAAAGGGATCAGACCTAAGGGAAAAGGGGTCAAAGGAAAAGGGGTCAGCCCCCTTTTTCCTCTTTTTCCTTGCGGGCACCCGTAAAGGGTGCCCCTACAATCAATTATTCTGTTTCAAAGTAGCGCATGGAAGTTTTTTTCAGCTCCCGTATGCTGAAGAGCATGGAATAGTCCGAAAGCCCTGTTTTTTGAGCCATCTGACCCACAATATCCCGGCAGGAATCCTGACTTCTGGCATGGACCATGGTGTAGAGATTGTAGGGCCAGCCGGGCTTGGGATCCCTGCGGTAACAGTGGGAAACCGCCTCAAAGCCAGCCATGGTTTCACCGATTTCCTGAATCTTTTCTTCGGGCGCCTTCCATGCCACCATGGCATTGGCGGAAAAACCGGATTTCTGATGACGCAGGGTGGCACCATAGCGGCGGATCAGCTTTTTTTCATCGAGACTTTTTAAAATCCCAAGGAAAGCTTCTTCTTCCATTCCAAGGCCTTCGGCCAGAATTTCATAGGGATTCGCTTCCAGGGGAATATCTCCCTGAATGGCAGCGATGACCTTTTTTTCAATTTCTGTCAGCATAAAAACTCCACCTGAAAAAATTTTCCGGCTAAGGATTTTTTCCTCGCCTGTCTTCGTCATCCGGCTCTGCCGTAAGGGGTTTGCCCAGCATGTAGCTTTGGGCGGAAAACCCAAATCGTACGGAAGGATACAGGGTCAAAAAATTCAGCCAGCCCATCTGGGGCATCATTTCCCCAAGATAATAATGGCTTTCATGCATCCGGATATCATTCCGCCAGCTTTCCAGCTCGTCCGGCGCATTCATTCCCCATTTAAAACGGGCCCCCGTCAGCATCAGCGTGGGATTAAAGGCACTCATTATCACCTGATAAGGACTTACGGCATCGAAAATTAAAAAAGAAGAAGAAAAATTTCTTAGAATCTGATTGATGAAATTCCGGACACAGGCTTCTTCAAGGTACATGAGAACCCCTTCGACAATGATCAGAAGGGGGCGGTTTGCGCAAAGGATTTGCCGATGCCAGTCCGGATCTTTCAGGGAAGCGTCTACCATATGGTATCTCTGGTCTTCCCCGAAAAACAAACGCCGGATTTTCATCACCTCCGGCAGATCCATCTCATACCAGTCCATCCGGCCCGTGTCCATGCGGAAAAAACGGGTGTCCAGACCTGCGCCCACATTGACAACAACGGCATCGGGATGGCGTTTCAGAAAGTGATCCACCATCCTGTCCACGGCAGCTACGCGCATCAGGGTTGCTGTTTTCATTAATGTATGCTTTTTCAACACATTAAAATCATAGGGAATTTTTTTAACCAACTCCTTTGCCATGGGATCATGGACGATGGGAGATGGGGCATCACATTCTTCAGCCCGGAAATAAAGGGGCAGCAGCAGGGTTCTGGAAACGGCGTCAAGGCAGGAAAACATGGCACCCCCTGATCATATGGCGGGTATGGAACAAAAGGGACGGGACCTTCATGATAAGAGTAAACTTAAACCTAACATAAAGCCGGGAAAAAGTCTGCCCTTAAAAAACGGATTTTTTATCCTTTCAGTGCAATGCACAAACCATCCATTGCTCCTTCCCTACAAACCATGATATAAAAATAAAAATTTTTCTATGCAGTCCCATCCTGTAATGCCTTCCCACCTTTGTTACCTCAGCAAGGAGGATGTATGAAAGCCCAGAAAAAACCCATTATCCGTAAAACAGAACCTGCCAAGGAAATTCCTGTTGTACAGGAAAGTGAAGGAACAGAAGAAGATCCCATTCTGGAAGCTGCCCATATCATCGACAGGAATTTCCGTAAGGATATGGTCCGGTTTACAGGCCCCATTGATGTTCCCGCCTTCAGCCGGGCCTATTTTGATGCTTTGGTCCATCTGGCATGGAGTCCCGGTACCCAGTTCCGCATGATGCTGGAGAGGATGGAATTTTTTACGGATCTTTTTGCCATAAAAACGGGTATGGCCCCACCCGTTGTGGATCGCCGCTTCCGGGATCCCCAGTGGCAAGACTGGCCCTTTTCCCTGTACAAGGATCTGTTTCTTCGCCTTGAAAAACATCTGGAAAGCCGTTTGCAGAATATCCGGGGGGTATCCGAGCATTCCAACCTGCTGATTCAGTTTTTCACCCATCAAATCACCGCCATGATGAACCCCCTGAACTTTCCCGTGACGAATCCGGAGGTTATACGTACCACCATGGAGCAGGGAGGGCAAAATATTGTCAAGGGCATACAGAATCTCATTGATACCCTGACCACCCACGGGGGAGAGCTGGTGGTCCGCCACAGCCGGGACGATTATCACAAGGTAGGCAAGACCCTTGCCACCACACCGGGCAAGGTGGTTTTCCGCAACCGCCTCATTGAACTGATTCAGTATGCACCGGTAACGGACAAGGTTTGCGGAACCCCCATCCTTTTAGTCCCTGCATGGATCAACAAATACTATATTCTGGATCTGAGCCCCCACAACAGCATGGTCCGCTATCTTACGGAGCAGGGCTTCACCGTTTTTATCATCAGCTGGAAAAACGTGGATGGCAGCTTCCGGGATGATGGCGTTGACTCCTATGTCAAAACCGGGCTTGTGGAAGCCATTGCAGAAATCCGTCAGATTACGGGCAGTGACGGGGTACACCTGACGGGCTACTGCATGGGGGCCATTCTCTGTTCCATTGCCACGGCCTATCTGCGGGGCCAGGAAGACACTTCCGTTAAAACCCTTTCCTGTTTTGCCTCCCAGCTGGATTTCAGCGATGCCGGCGACCTTCGCAGCTTCATCGACGAAAGCCAGATCACCTTCCTTAAGGATCTCATGGAAGAAAAGGGTTATCTTCCCAAGTCCAACATGATGCAGACCTACAGCCTTCTGCGGCCAAGGGATCTGTACTGGAACTACCTTATTGACGAATTTTTCCTTGGCAAAGATCCCTTTAATCTGGATTTTCTGTTCTGGAATGACGACGGTACCCGCATGCCCATGCGCCTTCATATTGATATCCTTGAAAGGCTTTATCTGGAAGATCAGCTCACGGAAGGCAAGTTCCGCATGGATGACGGCCGGAGCATCGACCTGAGAAACATCGACATGGATCTTTACTCCGTGGGAACCCTGAAGGATCATATCGCCCCCTGGAAATCCGTATACAGGATTCCCCATTTTGTTACCTCACCCATTAAATTCGTGCTTGCATCCAGCGGCCATATCGCAGGCATTATCATCCCGCCCGGTTCCAAGGGGCATTACCACACCGATGGTATTCTGGGCCATGGACCGGAGCACTGGCTGGCCACGGCCCATATGCACGAAGGAAGCTGGTGGCCGGACTGGACTGCATGGATGAAGGAGCGCAGCCAGCCGGAAACGAACAAACTTCCCTGGCCGCCTGCCAAGGGAAGGGATCTGGGACCCGCTCCCGGAACCTATGTGCTGGAAAAGTAAAAGGATAAAAAAAGGGGCGGTTTTTCCGCCCCTTTTTTCAGATGCTTTTATGAAAGATAACAGTTCAGCACAATTTTCCTTTGACAAATCGGACACCTTCAATCAGGTACACAAGCCATTGACTTACTAAAAAGGCAACCCACGCCGTGTTACGGCGTTTTGTCATAAAGTAACTTTTGAAGTTACTCAGAAGCAGCTCACGCCCTGCTAGGGCGTCTTGTCATAGAGTAACTTGTGCAGGATTCAAACTAATTTCGATCAGTGATGGATAATTGGCCATTTTTTAAGCTTTTGAATTAAAAGAACTCAATTCAAGTTACTCAGAAGTGGGGTCGGTCGTCAATAGCGCACACCAAAATATTTAAGCCGCCTGCTTTGCCGGTGGTCTATGACTTCATTGGGTTTTCAGAAAAAAATGACAAACGTGGGCTAGCGTAAAAAGATATTTTACAAATAAAAAAAGTCTCTTCAATAAAAAGCTTGCAGGCAAGAATGGAATAGGTTGTAACCCAAGTTCGCCAAAGTAGTGACCATACTTCTGAAGGCTTAATTTAAATGGCAGAAAAATGGATGTGTGGTAACCACAAAATACCAATTCGTTTGATTTTATTGGGTTTGTTAAAAAAATGACGAACTTGGGTTGATTTTTTAAAAAATAAAAAAACCGGTCAACAATAAAACTCAGGAGCCTTTTTGAATCCACTCCATGCAACAGGATCATGGCCCGTAACAACGGTAACACTCCTGTCTCTCAGCATGCGGATACGCTGCATGGTCCTTACCGTTGATCTGGGGTCTGCCACAAGCCCTGGAAGAACATCCTCATTAAGATTCTCCGTTGTATAACAGGAGTCTCCCGTGAGAAGAAACGATCCTTCTTCATCCAGATTTACGAGAACCGACTGGTGACCAGGAGTATGTCCTGGTGTAAACAGAACTTTTATTCTATTGTCTCCAAACACATCAAAACCGTCATCTTGCCATCCTTCAAGAATAAACCAGTCAACCGGCTTATCAAAATCCTTCCGTATATACGCACCTTTCATATAAAAATCAGGTACATATGCAAAACAAAGCTCCTCTCGCTGTACCACATATTTTGCATTAGGAAAATGTCCCACACCGCCTGCGTGATCCAGATGCAGGTGGGAAAGAATCACATATTTCACTTCTTCAGGGTGCACACCAATCTTACGTATGGCAGCAACGACCCATTCATCTTCTGTCATAACAGGGTCATAGGCGGCAACCACATCTCCCCAGTGCTTTTCCTTTTGATCAACCACTTCACGGGCATTACCCGTATCAAAAAGAACATAGCCTTCCGGATGGTCCATGAGAAAAAAAGGTACAGGAACATCAAAAGGCTCTCCCACCCCTCTGCCTGCCGTAAAGTACTGTTTCTGGCTTCTTAAAATTCCGGCTTGAAAAAAATAGAGTTTCATCAAATTACCTCCTGAATTTATAAATTATACGAAGACCAACCCTGTCCTTATCAACTCAGAAACGGCTTATTTCCTTCCATGGATCAATCCGGTATATCTCAACAAACGATCTTCGCAGATCTTCCCTGAAATTCGGGTGCGCTATGGAAATCAGCGCCCTTGCCCTTTCCGGCACGGATTTACCTCGCAGATCCGCAACCCCGTACTCCGTAACGATGAAGTGGGTATCGGCCCGTGGAGTGGTCACACTGGCACCCTCATCAATGTGCGCCACAATTCTGGAAATCTTTCCCTTGGACGCCGTTGAATGAAACGCCAGAATGGAACGCCCGTTTTTCGAGCTGGCAGCACCCCGGATAAAATCCAGCTGCCCTCCGGTTCCGCTGTACTGCCTGTATCCCAAGGTGTCGGCCACAACCTGCCCCGTAAGATCTGCCTGCAGCGCAGAATTCACAGAAACCATATTGTCGTTTTTAGCTATGACTGCAGGGTCATTTGTATAGTTAACGGGATGCATCTCAATAGATGGATTGTTACTGATAAAATCATAAAGTTTTTCTGTACCCATCAGAAAGGTGACAACCATCCGACCTCTGTGGCAATTCTTCATGGCCCCGTTAATGACACCACAGTTCACAAGATCCACCACTCCGTCAGAAATCATCTCGCTATGAATGCCAAGATTTTTTTTGTCTTTCAGAAAACCGAGAATAGCATCGGGAACGGCCCCGATTCCCAGCTGCAAGCAATCCCCATCCTGAATCAGACCAGCAATATACTTTCCAATTTTCTCATCTTTATCCGTCAGCACGGGGGGCTTGAGCAGAATGGGTCCCTCATCACTTTCCACACAAAAATCAATGTCGGATATATGAATAAAGGAATCTCCCAAGGTCCTCGGCATGCGGGATGACACCTCGGCAATCACCGTTTTTGCATTTTCTGCCGCGGCCTTGGTATAATCAACAGAAACCCCGAACGAACAGAATCCATGCTCATCCGGAACAGAAACCTTGATGAGGGCAACATCTACCGGTAGGATCTCTTTGGAAAAGAGATCCGGGATTCTGCTAAAATGACAGGGGGTAAACACGGCCCTCCCCTCATGAATGGCCGGTCTCGTATTGCCTCCCGCAAACAGGGAGTTATGCCTGAATACACCCTCATATTGCGGAAGACAGTACGCACCTTTTCCCAGGGCAACCATGTGCACAACTTCCACATTCTCAAAAGCCCCTGCATTCCGGACCATGGCATCCACAAGCAAGCAGGGTTCTCCAGCGGCATGCCCCAGCACGACCCGATTGCCGGAGCCAATATGCCGCACGGCTTCTTCCGCGGTGCAGAGTTTTTTTTGATATTCATTCATCCATTGTTGCATAGAACACACCTTCTTTCCCATGAAAGCGCAGCATTCAGCGGCCTGATTCCGGATCAGGGGACAAGTTTTTCATTGCACGCAAAAAAAGATCCGCATCTTCGTAGCTACCTATATACCGTAGTTTTTCATCAGCAATGCCCCTCACATCCGGGCATGCCGCTGGGCATCCTACAAAAACAAGAACCAGATCTGCTTCTGCATCCCCGTACGGAACAATGGCTGCCAGAGGTTCCAGAACTTTGATCACTTCTGCTGCTATGGCGACTCTGTCCACAACGGGATGGCAACCGCCACAGAACTTGACTCCAATTCTCACAGTCTCTTTACTCCACGATACCGCAAAGATGTTTAGCTGTTTTCTTCTTTTCGTCCATGTTGACCTGTCTGGCGATCATGATTCTTTGTGCCTGGGGAGAACCCGCCCCATGCATGGATTCCGTGAGATATCCAACAGCCGCCGTTCCCAGGGTAATATTTTCAATCAGCCTCAGAATCCTCATGCGATTCTCTACACTTGCGGAAGAACTTGCTGCATAGTATTTACGGAGCCAATGTCCTACATCCGGAGAATTGAAATCATCTTCCGCCGGCATGGTCACCATGAGACCTCCGGCAATATCCTGAGCAAGTCTTGCAATTTCATATGGAAATCGAGTCACATTCTGCTTACAGACATTGGCGAGCAAAGTATTGACCAGATAGGTTCCTGAAGGCTGACGGCTCCCTTCACAGGCACAGGCCAGAGATCCGCAGAACAGAGTTTCATTCAGATGATTCATTTCAATAATTTTATCTTTGATATGAGAGACCTTATGCACTCCATTATATTCAGCAGCTACCTGGGAGGCCCCGATGAGAACATCCCCTACTCCCACCTTGCAGGCATAGCTCTGCCTGTGATAGGAGGCAAAGTTCTCCACAAGCTCACCGGCAAACTCAAATTCTTTGAAAAGAAAAACCCTGTCCCACGGCACAAACACATCATCAAAAACTACCAGCGCCTCATGTCCGCCATAACACTGGTTGCCTCTGTCAATGGTACCCTTTTCCAGTTTTCTGGTATCGCAGGACTGGCGGCCGTAAATATAGGTAATTCCCTGTGCATCTGATGGCAGAGCAAAGGATACGGCATAGTCCTTGTCTTTCTCTCCCATGGAAATGGTAGGCATAACAATGATCTCGTGGGAATTGAGGGCACCGGTCTGATGCGCCTTGGCCCCCCTCACAACCATACCGTCTTCCCTTTCTTCCACAACACGCAGAAACAGGTCCGGATCTGCCTGCTGGTGGGGGGGAAGGCTTCTGTCTCCCTTAGGATCGGTCATGGCACCATCGCAGACAAGATCCTCTTCCTGTACATACTCAAGGTATCGGAGAAAGCGGCTGTTATAATCCGAGCCATATTTTTTATCGATATTGTACGTGGTGATAGACAGCGCATTCAGGGCATCCATACCCACACAACGCTGAAAACAGCACCCGGATTTAGCGCCCAGAAGCCTTTCCATCTTGGTTTTTTTCACCAGATCTTCTGTCGTCTGGTGGATATGGGTAAAACGATTGATTTTTTTCCCGGTCAGATGGGATGTCACGGTCATGAGATCTTCATATTCCGGCTTTTCTGCAAGCTCATAGGTAAGCTTTACAGCGTTCATGGACGGCCGGATAATGGGATCATCCACAACATTGGCAACCTTTTTTCCAAAAAGAAACACCTGAAGGTTGAGCTTTCTCAAACTGTCTTCATATTCTATTCCGGTTTTCATTCCTAACCTCCTTAGCTGGGGTGGGTGACAGAGTACTTCTCTGTCTGTTTTGCCTGATTACAATCATAAATTGCACTGAACGTGCCACCATCATTCAATGAAAAACCAGGCAAAGCACCACCGGCGGCGCAAGAGATAAAACATTGAAACTAAAGCAATAAGAAACACAACAACCACACCTGCAGGTTTCTTCATCGGTCTTCTGATAAAAAAAGTCCTGTTTCAAAAAAGAAACAGGACCGGTACAACGCAAAAAAAAATCCCCATCCAGCCAATGGATAAGGACAACAAAAAACAGGTATGCAAAGCAGCACGGCTTATTGAGGTATAAATGCTACCACATTCTATCCGCCCGTTGCAAAAACGAAACATGTTGCAAAAACGAAACACATTTTAAAAACAAAACAAACATTCCTCCTGGAGAACCCCGCCAAAGGTCGAAGCCACACTCAGGCCACTCATTTTTTTCTGATCCCGTATTTTGCAGCCTTACGCACTACGGAAGCCGCACTTATCCGTAAGTATTCTGCCATATCACGGGTAGTGGCAAAATTATCATAGGCCATTCGTATCAACTGCTTTTCCACTGACTCCAGAGCGTCCTTAAGGGGCATCAGGCCTTTTACGGCAATATCGGCGGACGCAGCCCCACAAGGTTCAGAGAAGCAACAGGGCAGATCTTTTGCTGTAATCAGATCGTCCGGTGCAATCACAACCAGTCTCTCAATAAGATTCTGGAGTTCCCGAATATTACCGGGCCAGGAATAACGCTCAAAATGATCCAGCACATCCGGAGAAAGTCGCTTCTGCGTTCCATAGTTTTTATTGAAAAAACGCAAAAAATGGGCCGCCAGAAACTGTATGTCATCGGGTCTTTCCTGCAGGGCTGGAATGTGCAGAGGAAAAACATTGATTCTGTAATAAAGATCTTCCCGAAAACTTTTTTCCGCAACCATGGCTTCCAGATTTTTATTGGTGGCAGCGATAATGCGCACATCGACTGGACTGGATTTTCGGCCCCCTATGCGCATCAGCTCCCTGCTCTGCAGAATCCTCAAAAGTTTTGCCTGCAGGTCATAGGGCAGCTCACCAATCTCATCCAGAAAAAGGGTTCCTCCCTCAGCCATGGAAAAATATCCGGCCCTCCCGCCTTTCCGTGCTCCCGTAAAAGCTCCTTCTTCATATCCGAAGAATTCTGACTCCATGAGATCTTTGGGTATGGCCCCACAGTTTACCTTAATGCAGGGTCTGTCTGCCCTTTCACTATGCTTATGAATGATATCGGCAACCATTTCCTTGCCCGTTCCCGACTCACCGGTTATGAGCACCGTTGCGTTGATGCCCGCAAATCGCATGGCCATTTCCACCACTTTTTCCATTTCATCTGAACCGATGACCATGCCCTCCACATTTCTCACCCTTTTTACACGCAGATTCTGCAGCTCTTTCATGTATTGTTCTGAAATTCTACGGGTTTCCTCAAGGCGAAGCTGGAGAGAGTACAATTCCGTGATATCTCTCACGCTGGTCACAACGCGAAAAACACTTCCATCATCATTAAAAATGGGATTACCCGTTGCGAGCAGAGATTTTCCCGTACTTGTTTTCTGAACTATGCTCACGGGTGTACTGTTTTCCAAAACTTTCAGAGTCACAGACTCTGAGTAGATACCTTCTTTGACCAGATCTCTCATATTTCTACCATAGAAATCGGAAGTATCCAGTTCCGTTATTTCCCGGTAAGCCCTGTTGATTCTGAGAACATTGGCCTCACCGTCACAAACGTAAATCCCATCCGAAGAAGACTCGATAATTGCATGCAGTTCCCTGTTCAACTCCTTTGCCGACGCCAGTTCACCAGCCACTGGCTCCGGACGAAGAATTTCCTTAAACCGAATCAAAAAACCCAGAATACGCCCCTCGTGCTCTATGGCGCAACGCATCGAAATATAAGATCTTTCACCTACATCTATTTTGTGTGTACAACCCTTGTCCCCGGCGGAACAATCTCCAGAGATATCGGCTTGATTCAGGAAAACTGACAGCTTCTGTCCAAGCAGGATTTGACTTTCTGTTTTGAGAGCTGTTGTTACAGATCTGCTGACAAATCGAATGGTCAGGTCTGGATCCGTGACAATCACCATACTGCCCGAAGCATTTACTATGGCATCCATAAGTCCAAACGGAGAAGTACCACCCGAAATATCATGGGGTGAGCCATCACCGTTTTTCAACCCCTTGTTCCATGTAATGATTTTTCCAATCTCTGTATCAAAAGAAATGTCATACCGGATGGCCCGCACTATATCTTCTCTGGAAAAAAAACCTGAAAGACTTTGGGCTTCATCCACAACAGGAGCCATTTCTATTCCATGGGCATGGAGGAAAACCGCTGCCGCTTTCAGGGTCTCTGTATCACTTAAAGCACGGGCCTCATACCTTAACACCGTTTCGATACCCATTTCTTCCCCCTCTGTCTGAAAACGATCTTGTCGGAATCCATTTTTCCGTCAATCGTCATGAATCGGAGTTGCCCCGAGGTACCGATGGTCGAAATCATGTTGATACCGAAGCGAGCCCCTGTTTTTTCAACGATTGGAATGACTCCTGTGGGCCCCCTGGTCGTCCCGCTGTGGTAGTCTGATCTTATGGCTGATTCATCGGCAAAAAAGATTTTTACTTTCTCTTTTTCAGCCTGAAAATTAACGGGCAGACCTAGAATCGGTTTCGTGTTGAAAGCCTCAAGTCCGTATTTACGGTATTTGGCTATCCATTGGTTCATGGCCAATACCCATTAAAAAACACTGCCGAATGGAAGTTTACAGACAACCTAACAGTATCATCCATTTTGCCGGAAGCAACAAATTCTTTAACGATGGAAGCTTCCCAGATGAAGCCCTGACACAAAAATATGCATCCACGGTGTAAATTAATTTGACAAGCCAGTCGATGCCCTTGGGTTTCCACTGGACGTTATTCTCACTGGAGGCCGCAGACATCACCCAAGCCTATGTCCTTGTTGAGGGTGTGCAGGCCAGATATGCGCTGATGGACAAGACCTATGATTCCGATAAGCTGATTGAATAATTGAAATCTCAAGGAATCATCCCGGTAATTCCAACCAAATATCATCGGAAAGAGCCGCGTGAAAATGACAAGCATATTTACAGGGGACGACACCTGATTGAATGTTTTATTGGTAAATCAAACAATTCCGCCGTATTTTCTCACGACTTGATACATGGGCAAAAAATTACAAGTCTTTCTTTGCATTTTGCAGCAGCTTTGATATGGCTACGCTAAATGTCAACAGAGCCTAGAAGGTGAGCCTAGGCACGCTGCCTTTGTGGCGGCTCAGACAGTTTGCCGCTTTTATTTGCACTCCGGCACTCAAGCTTGCAAAAACCCATTGTTTGCATTGCAGGCTTTGGGTTTATGGCTTGAGTGCCGGAATCCGAAACGATTGCAATGTCACTCACAAACAGCCCGATCGTCTTTTGCAGGAACGAGGATTAAGATAAAATGTGGTGGAATAATTAATCTGAAAGATCAATACGATACCTTATTCCCCAGCCTTTCCCAGAGGAAAGAGTGCGGCAATACCTTCCTTTGTGGCAGGACATACGCCCTTTTCCGTAATCAGTCCCGTCACCAGACGGGCAGGTGTCACATCAAAGGCAAAATCCATGGCCGGGCTGTTTTCCGGTGGCACCAGCACCCTCCTTGTTTCCCCGGCATCATCCTTTCCCTGCACATAGCGCACTTCATCGGGATTCCTTGTTTCTATGGGAATCTCCCTTCCCTTTTCCAGTGTCCAGTCTATGGTGGAGGAGGGCAGGGCCACGTAAAAGGGAACGCCGTTGTCCTTTGCCGCCAGAGCCTTCAGGTAGGTGCCGATCTTGTTGGCCACATCCCCTGTGTATGTGGTGCGGTCCGTTCCCACAATCACCATGTCCACCATCCCCTGCTGCATGAGGTGGCCACCTGTGTTATCCGCAATGATGGTGTGCTCAACGCCCGCCTGCCCCAGCTCCCATGCCGTAAGCCGTGAGCCCTGATTGAGGGGGCGGGTTTCATCCACCCACACATGCACGGCAATCCCTTCCCTGTGGGCTGCGTAGACAGGAGCCGTAGCTGTGCCGTACTCCACGCAGGCCAGCCATCCGGCATTGCAGTGGGTGAGGATGTTTACGGGTTTTCCATTTTTTTCTTCAGCAATTTTCCGGATCAGGGGAAGGCCGTATTCACCGATGAACCTGCACCGCTCAGCTTCGGCATCGGTGATGGTGGCAGCCGCTGCATACATTGCGGAAATCCGTGTTTCATCTTCTGGGAGATGCCGTACCCTTTCCATGAGAAGATCCGCAGCCCAGGCCAGATTCACCGCCGTTGGACGGGCTGCCTTGATTTTTTCGCAGGATTCTTCCATCCATTCGTTGCTTATCCTTCCACCGGGAGCCGTGCATGCGGCAAGGTACATGCCCCAGGCCGCAGAAGCACCAATGAGGGGGGCTCCCCGAACGGTGAGGGTATAAATGGCCTCTATGGCATCTTCAACGCTGTGGAGGTCCAGAATTTTTAAGGTATGGGGAAGAAGACGCTGATCAATTACCTGAACCACACCCGCCTTTTCAGGATGGGGCCAGATTGGACGTGTAAGGGCTTGCATTCATTTTCCTTGTCTGAATGTTGAGGCAAGGATGCGGACATGATCGGAAAAAAAACCGTCCACACCCATGGCGAGCAGTTCTTCTGCCCGTTTCTTATCGTTCACCGTGTAGGGATATACAGAAAAGCCTTCGGATTTCATACGCTGTACCGCTTTTTTTTCCAGGGTTCTGTGGTCTGGATGCCAGGAAAAGGCCTCTGTTTTTATGCAGAGTTCCAGTATTTCCTCATCCTTCTGCCACTTCTGGCTGAGCACCCCGATAAGGGGCGGGCGGGGCAGCCGTGACAGGTGCTGAAGAAAAAGATGGTTAAAACTGGATACAATCAGGCGGCCTTTCAGGGGAGCGCAGGCGGAAATAAGGGAGGCCACCATTTTTGCCATGTGCCGGGAATCCGGAACCGCCTCGGGCTTGACCTCCACATTGAGCCAGCACCCTTCCGGAACCGTAGCCACCACTTCCCGGAGAAAGGGAATGGAAATGCCTGTAAATTTTTCCGAAAACCATGAGCCCGCATCCAGCGTTCTGAGCACCTCCGCATCATGGTCTTTCAGCAGGCCCTTTCCGTTGCTGCAGCGATCCAGGGTGGTGTCATGGTGTACCATAAGGCGGCCGTCCCGGCTCCACTGCACATCCAGTTCCGCCATCCGGGCACCTGCCTGCCATGCCGCCTGAAAAGCCGGAAGGGTGTTTTCAGGAAATACAGCCCTGTAACCCCTGTGGGCGATGACAAGGGGGGAATCGGGAATGGGTACTGCCGATGAATGAAACGAAGACACAGCTCACCTCCCTGTTGGACAATTATTCGGAGCAGGGCCTTTATAAAGGGAATCCTTGCAAAGGCCTTGTTTCTGGACCATGAACTTCCCATCTTCTTTTTTTATAGCATAGTCTTATGCTGCCTGTGCTGCAAAAAATTTACAGACAGAGCATTCTTTTCGTGAAGAACCGGTCTTGCCAGCGGTTGAATTGTCTGTTCATTGACACGGACTAAAATGTATATATACTAAATTTGATATGTGGAATATATTCGAACATAAAAGTGTTGATAAGTGCTTGGCTTCAGCGCCAGTTGAAGTTCTTCAACGTTATGAAAAATGGAAAGATATTGTCAGGATTTCTGGCCCTCAGGGATTGAGGCTTATCCGGGGATTTCATGATGAGGCCTTAAACGGTAACTGGAAGGGTTTCCGGTCTTCCCGTTTGAATATCAAGTACAGGGTGATCTATAAGGTGGAGAAGGACCACTTGCTGGTACAGGTAGAACGGGTAACGCCCCATGATTATCGGAGGTAAAAAATGAGTGAATATCGAAAAGCTGTCAAAAAAATGGATGTATCGGCCGGAGACTCTGTCCGTATCTTGCGGGAGCTGCAGGAAATGAGCCAGAATGATCTGGCAGCGGCTACCGGAATTGCCCAGTCAACCATATCTGCCATCGAAAATAACCGCGTTCGCCTCGGTGTTGAGCGGGCGAAGGTTTTGGCAAGGGCATTGCGGTGTCATCCTGCCGTACTTGTTTTTCCCGGTTGGGATCTTGAAGAAGAAACCGCCGCATAGGAGGAACCAGAAAATTTCTGTATGCGTCTCCGGAGCAAGCCCCGGCCCTTGGCATCCGCCGTGCCTGTAATTTCTGCAGTAAAGAAAGGCGTTGCTATCTGAGCGAGGCCAAGGGAAAGGGCCTGCAGAACCTGCCTTGCTATAGAGAAAAACGCCCGATCAGCACCTGCAGGCCTTCGGCCATATCGGAAACTTCTTTGGCTCTGGCGTTCACATCCGAGCTGACCGTATGCATGCTTCTGCTGATTTCATCCACACCTTCAATATCTTCCCGTATGCTCTGGACAAAGCCGTTCATGCCCGCCATGTTTCTGTTGACCTCTTCTATCCCCTCTGCGGCCTGAAGAACATTGGCGGATATTTCCTGTGTTGCTGCGGACTGTTCCTCCACGGCCGTGGCAATGATGCTGACCACATCACTGGTGGCCTGTATGGCCCTTGCAACTTCCTTCACCTCTCCCGTGGCCTCATTGATGCAATGTTGCTGATGGTCTGGCTCATTTCTCCTGCGGCACGGGCCACAGCTCCAGCCCTCCGGGCCGATGTTCTGGAGTCTTCGGACATTTTATCTGAAATATCAAGAAGGCATCCCCCCTGGCCCATGGTGACTGTCATGGAAATCCTCATTCCTTTGCCTCGAACCCCGGACAGGACCTGAACCCGGTGCTTCAGATTCCGCAGCCTTCTTTTTTCTGTACCCCATGTCTATTTTATGAAAAAAACTGTACCCATAAAAAATGCAAACAACTGTATCTGTTTTTTTTCTGCCAAAGGCATAGGGTGGGGCTATGAAAAGGGAAACGCAGGACAAAAAATACCGTTACGAAGAAGTGCAGCACCGCATGATGCGAATGGTGGCAAGGGCCGTTTACCGCCCCGGAGAGCGGGTGCCTTCCATACGGGAGCTGAGCCGAAGCATGGGTGTCAGTCTGAATACGGTGAAGCAGGCCTACCTGCTTCTGGAAGACCAGCGCATCATTGAATCCCGGCCCCAGTCCGGATACTATGTCCGGCCACGGGGCTTTGACCTTCCCCGGCAACCCGCCTTTTCCGGGTCAGAACTCTCACCGGCGCTGGTGCCTTCGGCCCGCATATGCTCCCAGATCCTCAGCCACGCAGGAGATCCCGGCATGGTGCCCTTTGGTGCTGCCATTCCTGCAGAAGAGTGCATTCCCTCGGCAAAGCTTTCCGCAATCATGTCCGGTCAGTGCCGGCGGCTGCTCCATGAAAGCACGGCCTATGCCATGCCTCCGGGCCATGCCCGCCTGCGGGTTCAGATTGCCCGCAGGCTGACCCTTGCAGGATGTGACATGGACCCCGATGAAATCCTCATAACATCCGGAGCCTGTGAAGCTGTTTTCCTTGCCCTGAGAATTCTCTGCCGTCCGGGGGATACACTGGCCATCGGCTCTCCGGTCTATTTCAATTTTCTGGATATGTTCCGGGAGCTTTCCTTAAAAATCCTTGAAATTCCCTCTTCTCCTGAAACGGGCATCTGCCTTGATACCCTTGAAAAGACACTGGTCAGCCAGAAACCTTCTGCCTGCCTTGTGATATCCAACTTCAACAATCCTCTGGGCGTCAGTCTTTCCGATGAAAAAAAAGAAAAAATGGTGCGTATCCTTGCCCGCCACGGAGTTCCCCTGGTGGAGGACGACATCAACGGGGATCTGTCCTTCAGCAATGTCCGGCCATCGGTGGCAAGGGCCTGGGACAAAAAGGGCGAGGTCCTGCTCTGCGGCTCCTTTTCCAAAACCCTGGCTCCGGGCTACAGGGTTGGATGGCTGGCTGCCGGACGTTTCCGGGAGCAGGCCTTCCGGCTCAAAATGATGGTATCCCTGGCCTCGGCCAGCCCCACCCAGCTTGCCGTGGCAGAATTTCTTCACTCCGGAGGCTATGAGCATCACCTCCGCCATATCCGCAGAATTTATGCAAAAAAAACAGCGGCCATGGCCGATGCCATCCACCGCCATTTTCCTGCAGAAACCCGTATCACGAAGCCCGAAGGAGGATTCACCCTCTGGGTGGAAATGCCGGAATCCCTTGATTCCATTCTGCTTTATGAAAAAGCCATGGCTGAAGGTATCAGCATTGCGCCCGGCTTCCTTTTTTCCACCACCCCCCATTTCCGCCACTATGTGCGCCTCAATGCGGCGGCATGGTCGGACCGGAACGCATGGGCCGTGGAAACCCTCGGAAAGATGGCCCGTACCCTGATGGACAGTTCCTGAAGAAGTTTCCGGCAAAAAGCCCTTTTAATACGGATATCATACACGGCACCTTTGCTGACGGATTTTCCGTCAGATTCTCACAGGGAGTATCATCCATGCGCAATCTTCTTTTTTACACCTTCACGGTTCTCATCTGGGGCTCCACCTGGATCGCCATCACCTTTCAGCTGGGAGATATGGACCCCATGGCTTCCGTGGCCCTGCGCTTCTGTCTGGCATCTTTTCTTCTGCTGATTTTCTGCTTTATTACCCGGATCAGGATGCGTTTTTCACCAAAAGAGCATATGGCCATGGCCCTGCAGGGCTTCTTTCTCTTTGGCCTGAACTACTGGTTCATCTACCTTTCTGAACTCCACATCACCAGTGGTCTGGCTGCGGTTCTTTTTTCCACCATTGTGCTCATGAATGTTATCAATGCCGCCCTTTTCCTTGGCAACAGAATCCGGATGGAAGCCATCTGGGCTGCGGTTCTGGGACTGACGGGCATTGTTCTTGTCTTCCGGCCGGAGCTTGAGGGATTTCACCTTTCCGACAGCGGGCTCAAGGGGGCCTTGTTCTGTCTGGCCGGGACATGGCTGGCTTCCATAGGCAACATCCTTTCCGCCAGAAATCAGAAAAAAAGCCTGCCCATCATCCAGACCAATGCCTTTGGCATGGGCTATGGTGGTATCGTTATGGTTGTTTTCTCCATCGCCCTTGGAAAGAGCCTGATCCCTCCCTTTACCTTCAGCTATATGGGTTCCCTCTTTTACCTTGCCGTCTTCGGCTCCATTCTGGCCTTCGGCTGTTACCTCAGCCTTGTGGGCAGCATCGGACCAGAAAAGGCAGCCTACGCCACCCTTCTTTTTCCCATTGTGGCCCTTGGTTTTTCAACATTTTTAGAAGATTATCAGTGGAGTCTTTCCGCAGCAAGCGGTGTGGGACTGATCCTTGCGGGCAATTTCCTCATGATGAGAAAAAAGAAAAATCCTGAGAAAGAAAGTAAGATCCTTCTGCTTCCTGAGGCGGATACGGCTCCCGTGGAAAAACAGGCGGCATGAAACTGAAGAAAATCCATTCCATACAAATTCTGTCATTGTTCAGCACAATTTTTTCCTAAATTCAGAGGCTTTAATTTCACGGAATCAGATCTGTTGCAAGGCACACTGGCTATTTGCAAGTGACGTTTCGGATTCCGGCACTCAAGATCCATAGGCACTTTTGCTCCCGTAAAGGGCTTGGGTTTTTCAGCTTGCGTGCCGGATTGTGTCACAATCAAATGGCTCGGTTGTCTATGCATCTGATTGAAGGTAAAGGATAAAAAAGGGCGCTTTTTCCGATCCTTTTTTCAGATGTTTTTCTTAAAGATCAATACGATACCTTATTCTCCAGCCTTTCCCAGAGGAAAGAGTGCGGCAATCCCTTCCCTGCGGGCTGCGTAGACAGGAGCCGTGCATGTGGCAATGAAACGAAGACACAGCTCACCTCGCTGTTGGACAATTATTCGGAGCAGGGCTTTTATAAAGGGAATCCTTGCAAAGGCCTTGTTGCTGGACCATGAACTTCCCATCTTCTTATTTTAATAGAACAATCCTGAAATCATGGCGTATTTTTTGATAGGCTATGGGGTGTATTTTAGTCAGATAACCGCGCTGGCTGGTCAGTACCCACAATGAAATCCTGTTAAAAAATCCGATAAAACCGGGCCGCCATGTTACGGGCTTCCCGGCTCTATATTTACGGACGGGCCTTCCACCCATTGTCATGTCAGGGGTTTTCAGGCGGGTTTCAGCGGGATGCAGATGTCCACAACCCATTTACCTTCGGGGTGTTCTTCGGAGTTGTTGTGGTAGCGTTCAAAGCAGGGACTGTCGTCACAGGCGTATCCCTTTTCCATGAACCATCTGAAGGCCTCATCCCAGGCTTTGGGAAAATCAGCGTCTGAAACTTCAAAATGACAGACAGCATAGGGGCCACCGCGAAGTTTCTGTACGCTCACACCCTCTTCGGCTTCTGTTCCTTCGGGCAAAGTAATGCAGGCATCCATGCGGCATTTTTCAGGAGGAGTGACTTCGGGATTGTCCCAGTACACACCCAAAACCGTTTCTGAACCAGGGTAGCCCTTCGGACCTGCCCATGCCATGAGTTCGCCAAAGGCTTTTTCACAGGTTTCATGGCCGTAGGCACCGAGTTTGCGGATATAGGCCACCCTGTATGCGGGGATTTGCTGTATGCTTCCTTCCATATTTAACTCCCTTCTTTTTTTAAGATTTTGAAAAAATGGACTGCTTGGGAGCACCATGCCCGCAGAATAGGCGAATTCCGGATGAAAGACGTTTCCCGCTTTGCTGCCAGTGTTTCCTGTCTTGCTTTTTCTGTAGTCCGTGGGACTCATGGAAAAAAACTGACGAAAGGCTTTGGCAAAATTCTGGGAACTGGAAAAACCGCAGTCCATAGCAATGGTCGTGATGCTTTCACCGGGTTTTTGCAAAAGCTGGTTTGCTGCCCGCTCCAGACGTAAGCGCCGGGTGAAGGCAGCCACGCTTTCTCCCGTGAGGGTGGTAAAGATCCGGTGAAAATGGAAGGGAGAAAAAGCTGCAGATTTTGCGATTTCATCCAGTGAAAGCTCACGGCCCAGATGTCGGTTGATATAGTTCATGGCTTCGCAGATACGTTTTCGGTAATCCATCAGTGTTACCGGAGCTGTGGAAAGGGAGGATTTTTGTTCCATGGACTGATCCTTAAAGGGGGCTGGTATGGAGGTCATTCCTGTGATAGTGCCGCATGGCGTTGCCTGAATGCCAAGCTGCCCGAAACATCAATATTTTTCAAGTCTGCACAGGCCCTTTACGAACGGGGGCTTTGCCTCTCCGTTGCACTGAAGGTCGTACAGCCTGAGGTGAAAGACCTGTTTTAATAAAAAAAATCAACATATTCCTGGGACACCAGCTTTTTTCGGTTTTTCAGAGTTGGCAAAAAAGACCATATTTTGAAGAAGCCAGATACTGCCAACAAACACTATTGGCAAATTTCCACCATCAAATGCAAATTTTGCATATAAAGTCAGGATGAATATGATGAGCAGAGCTGTTTTCATGAATGAAAAGGTTTTGTAAGCAGCTTTGTATATTGTAATCTGTTCTGCCTCGTCGCAGCTTTCTATCCAGTTTCGGTTGAAATCAAAAGACATCGGGTCTCCCTTTTTTACAGGATCCTGTTTCTGAATGAGAAAGATGGCACCCAGTTCCATCAGTGCGAAGACCGGGCAGGTCAGTATAAAGAGAACAATCGACTGCTGAATCATTGGGTTCAAAGGGTCAACAGATAAACCAAAGAGGATAAAATTAAGTATAAATCCAAATGTTGTTAGCAAGAGTGCACCCGCTGAGTACCTGTGAAAGAACATCTCAAAGGCTTCCCCTTCTTCATCTGTATGCGCAGAGTAGTTTTTGAGCAGGTTCCGGGCTTTGAACAGCATGTACAGCGCTGAACTGCCCAGCAGGAGTGGACAGGCAATCTGGAACCAAAATACATGGCCCAGAAATCCCTGTCGTAATCCGTCCAGAGAAGCCATAACCGGACTTTCTATGAAACGCAGCAATCCCAGCATGGCAGCCATACCCAGTGCAGCCCCAAAAATCATAGCTGTGGCCAGTTTCCCAATTGCACCTGTCATTTTACTGCTTTTCATTATCGTCCTCCCTGTACTGAAATATGTCCTCTACATTTGATTCGCATATGCTGGCAATTTTTAGTGCCAGACTTACCGACGGAGAATAATCGCCACGTTCGATCAGGCTGATGGTCTGACGGGATACTCCGACTGCTTTTCCAAATTCAGCCTGGTTCATGCCAAGTCTGGCCCTGAATACTTTCAGGCTGTTGTATAAAGGCATTGTGTTCCTCCTTAAGAGATCTATGACAACTAAATTATGCCAAATGACAACTTTAATTGTCATCTGTTTTTACATGCCTGGCTGTTTTTTTGTCAAGTCTAAAGTAACCAGCCTTGCCAATGGTTTAAAAAAAAGAAGCCGTTAAAAGATAAAATAGCGGAGTTAACATGAATTACATCACAAAAAGGCTCACTTAACCCAGGCAACCATATCAAACCAAACGGAATAGGAAACACTGTTCATTTAGACCAAGCATGACTCCGTTTTTTTAACACTATGATAATTTAATGGACATGCTGAAGAAGATTTCTGTTTTCAATGAGATGGGTGAGTCATATGGAATGA
This sequence comes from Desulfobotulus alkaliphilus, assembly GCF_007830435.1. Classification (GTDB taxonomy): domain Bacteria; phylum Desulfobacterota; class Desulfobacteria; order Desulfobacterales; family ASO4-4; genus Desulfobotulus; species Desulfobotulus alkaliphilus. The sequence goes on from NZ_VLLC01000004.1 coordinate 53,649, forward strand.
ATAAAAACAGACTGTTGGAATACTTTTGAGATGGCCTCTATTTTGCAAATACTGCTCCTGTATTTCAGTCCCTGAGAGTCTGTTGGAATTGGATCAGAAAAAAAGGAGTTGTAAAATGCTGATATCATGTGACGGGTGTGGAAAAAAATACACTGTGGATGACAGCAGAATCCCTCGGAATGCTGTCCGATTGCGATGTCCTTATTGTGAAGCTTCCGTGCCTTTACCGCCATCGCCCTTGCCGGAAAAAAAACAAGCAGAATCTGACCTTGTCCGAAGTCACGCAAAAAATGAAGCTGCGCCCGGCCAGCCTGTTTTAAATAAAAGGATTTTTTTCAGCAGGAGTCTTGTCTTTCACTTATACTTACCTTTTATCCTTGTTGTTATTGTTGTTACATCATGTATCGCATACTCGTATTTCCGCTCCGTACCTCTGCTCATAGAGGACCAGATCAATCAGCGGGCCTTTGTCCTCTCAAGAACCCTGAGTTCTGCCATATCTCAACCCCTCGTGCTGCGGAACTATCTGGCTGTCAATCAGTCTGCCGCACTTTATGCTGAACTGCCCGGAGTGGCATATGTTTCGGTACAAGACAGGAATGGCAGCCTTGTGACCGGCCTTTTCGGCAGTCTGGACCGTTTTGATCAGGATTTTGCAAGGACTGTCCTTGCAAACGGCTTCCCTCCGGAAATTATCCATATTAATCCCATGCCTGAAAACGAAACCGTATCTGCCCGCAACATTCATATCGGTGGTCGCAAAATACACGATATTGGCGTTACAGTCCGGGGAAATTCAGGTGCGGTGCATGTAGGCCTGTTCATGGATGATATTGACGGGGCAGTTATGCGCAGCCTCAGGCCTTTAATGGCAGCCATTGTATTTGTTTTTATAGCAGGAGTTGCAGCCCTGTGGTGGATCAGCAATGGTGTTTTAAGGCCTCTGAGAAAACTGACCCGAACCACAGAAGCCATAGCCCTTGGTGACTTTGACAGACCTGTCCAGGTTCATGGACAGGGGGAGATTATGGATCTGGCCCTTGCCGTTGAGTCCATGCGCACCGCGATCCAGTCTGCCATTACCCGGTTGAAAAATCGTCAGGGAGTCAGCCGGTAAGTCCTTAACAGATTTTTTCGGGAGGATATATGAGATCAGCCTTTATTTTCACTTCAATATTCTTTTTACTCAGTGTTACTGTAGCGGCAGCCGGTACAGTCTACCGCTTTTCCATGCTTCCACTCCACAGCCCCGATGAAGTGATGGAAAGAATTGCGCCCATGGCACTGTATCTGAGCCTGAGGACAGGGGAAAACATCATACCTGTCGTGTATCGGGATTATGCGGAATATGAAAGCAGGGTTTTATCAGGAGAACTTGCAATCGGTTATCAGAACCCTTCTGTTTATATTAAGATATCTGATATCCATGAACCCCTTTTTCTTGCGGAAGACGGTCTTGGCGGAAGCCGGTTCAGAGGACTTGTCATTGTAAGATCTGACAGCCCTGTCCAGTCTTTATCCGATCTCAGGGGAAAAAGAATCGGTATTGTCGGTAAGACTTCCACCGGAGGCTTTCTCTCGCCAAGGCTGACTCTCCAGAAGGCCGGGCTTGAAGCAGGCAGGGATTACCGGGTTATTGAGGCAACGGACAATACCCAGGAAAATGTTATTTTTTCCGTTCATCTGAATGAGGTTGATGCCGGATTTATCAGGGAGTCAGCCCTGCATATGGCAGATACCTATCTCCCTCCGGGCCGTATCCGTGTGCTTGCGGAAGGTGAATGGATTCCCAATTATTGCATTTCTGTCAACAGGAATCTTCCTGAAAAGCTCAAAAATGCCATCCGCAAGGCGCTCTCGGAAATAAGGCCGGGAGATCCGGTTTTCAGAAATCTGCATATTACAGGCCTGCATCCTGTGGATGATACGGTTTTTGATGGAATAAGAGAGGCTGCAAGCAGGTAAAATGCATGTATGCTGGCAAAGGTCTGCTCAGTGGGCCTCAGACCAGTTGCTTCCAAAGGCAAGGTTGACCAAAAGAGGCACCTTGAGGGGAGCTACGTTTTCCATGATCTGCATGACCATCCCGGCGGCTTTTTCCTTTTCCTCCTCCGGCACCTCAAAGACCAGTTCATCATGGACGGTGAGCAGCATGCGGGTCTGCATGGAATGATCCCTTAAAGCCGCATCCATCTGAACCATGGCCATTTTGATGAGATCCGCAGCGGAACCCTGTATGGGTGTATTCACGGCAATGCGTTCGGCCATCTGCCTCAGGTTGTGGTTGGGGCTGTCTATGTCGGGCAGGGGGCGGATGCGGCCAAAAAGGGTGGTGGTGAAGCCCTTTTCCCTGGCCTCTTCCACGGTCTTTTCCATAAAGGCCTTTACCCCTGCATAGCGGGCAAAATAGTGGGTGATATAGGTTTTGGCCATTTTCTGGCTGATGCCCAGTTCCCCGGCCAGCCGGTAAGGACCCATGCCATACATGATGCCGAAGTTGATGGTTTTGGCCTGTCGCCTGAGTTCTTCTGTGATGAATTCCGGGAAAACCTGAAAAATCTCCGCAGCGGTTCTTGTGTGAATGTCTTCGTTTTCCCTGAAGGATTCCATGAGAATCCTGTCTTCGGAATAATGGGCCAGAAGGCGCAGCTCAATCTGCGAATAATCCGCAGCCATCATCTGCCATCCTTTCTGGGGGATGAAAACCTTGCGGATTTCGCGGCCTTCTTCCGTGCGGATGGGAATGTTCTGCAGGTTGGGGCTGGAGCTTGAAAGGCGGCCCGTGGCCGTTACTCCCTGATTGAAGCTCGTGTGAATACGGCCACTTGCAGGATGTATCAGCTCCTGCAGGGCATCGGCATAGGTGTTTTTCAGTTTGGCAAGGGTTCTGTGCCGCAGGACCTTTGCCGGAAGGGGATGTTTGTCCGCAAGGCTTTCCAGCACGGAAACATCCGTGGAATAGCCCGTCTTTTTTTTGGTTTTTTTCTGTACGGGCAGCCCGAGCACTTCAAAGAGAATGTGACCCATCTGCTGGGGAGAATTGATGTTGAATTCCGAGCCTGCCAGCTCATGAATTTCTCCGGTAATGGAAGAAAGCTCCTTTTCCATGGCTGCCGAAAGGCTGCGGAGCTTTTCCCTGTCCACAGCTATTCCCCTTTCTTCCATGCGCATGAGCACCGGAACAAGGGGCATTTCAAGGGTTTCAAAGAGGGTTGTGAGCTTTTTTTCTTCCAGCTCAGGTTGAAGTTTTTTCCAGAGGGCAAGGGTGATGTCCGCATCCTCACAGGCATAGGGCAGGGCCTTTTCCAGAGAGGCATGCTCAAAACCCATTCCTTTTTTAGGCACAACATCTTTATATTGAAGGGTTCTGTGACCCAGCATGTCCATGGCCAGTGCATCCAGGCTGTGGCTGCTGCGGGTGGGATCAATGAGATAGCTTGCAATGAGGGTGTCCTTTAAAGGGCCTTCAAGCCGGATTCCCTGACGGGAGAGCACTGTCCAGTCATATTTGAGATTTTGGGCAACTTTGATGATATCCGGATCGGAAAAAAGGACTTCAAGTTCTTCTCTTATATCATTAAAGGAAAGCTGGGCCGGGAAATCTTCACCCAGATGAGCTATGGGAATATAAACCCCCTGATCCTCTTTCCAGCTAAAAGAGATACCCACAAGACCTGCGGACAGGGCATCAAGGCCCGTTGTTTCCGTATCAAAGGCCATGATGCCTGCTTTTTTTATGGCTTCTATGGCTTTTTTTAAATCGTTGGCAGTGAAAATGGCCTGATAATCCTTCACGAGCTCTGGTTTTTCCGGGGCCGTGCTGCCTTCTGCGCTAAAGCTTTCCTGGAGCTGGCGGAAATCAAGCTCCCGGAAAAGGGATACCAGCAAAGCCTTGTCGCTATCCTTTTTCCGCCATTCTTCGGGATTGAAATCTATGGGCGCATGGCAGTCGATGGCGGCCAGTTTCCGGCTTAAAAAGGCCTTTTCCCTGTTGTTTATGAGATTTTCCACCATCTTTTTTTTACCCATGGACGGGATGGCATCATAGATCTTTTCAAGGCTTCCGTACTCTTTGATCAGGGCGGTGGCGGTTTTGGGGCCGATGCCGGGTACACCGGGAATGTTGTCGGAGCTGTCTCCGGTCAGGGCCATCATGTCCACAACGCCCCTTGCGTCAAAGCCGAATTTTTCCTTTAAAAGGGCCACATCGCTCCAGACATCCTTCATGGGGTCAAAGATTTTCGTGTTCTCATCTACAAGCTGAAGAAAATCCTTGTCCCCTGTCACCAGCACCACATGGAAGCCTGCATTTTTTGCCTGAAGCGCAAGGGTGCCCGCAAGGTCATCGGCTTCCCAGCCTTCCATGCGGAGAATGGGAAGGCCAAGGGCTTTGGTGATGGCATGGATGCGGTCAATCTGGCATACAAGGTCTTCGGGCATGGGTGGACGGTTGGCTTTGTATTCGGGGTATATTTCATGGCGGAAGGTGGGGCCTTTGGCATCAAAGAGCACACCTGCATATTCGGGACGATAGCTTTCCAGGAGCTTGATGATGGTTCGGGTGAAACCAAAGGTGGCATTGGTGGGTTCACCTTTAGAGCTGGAAAGGTTGCGGATGGCGTGATAGCTTCGGTAGATATAGGCGGAGCCGTCTATGAGATAAAGGGTGGGTGCTGTCATGGCCCTGTTTTCCTCGGAAAAGAAGTTGGTGTTTGCCCGTCAAGGGGAATACACAGTAAAATAAAGATCTGTACCATGGGCTTTTTTAAAGGACAAGAAAAGGAGAAAATCATGGGTAAAGGACGCATACTGAAATCAGACGGGGATATTCAATTGGCCCTTAAAAATGCAAAAACCATTGCTGTTTTGGGGATGAGCCCCAAAGAAGAGCGGGATTCCAACAGGGTGGGCAAATATATGATGGCTGCCGGTTATGATCTGATTCCCGTGAATCCCGCTAAGGGAGAAATCCTTGGTCTGGCCGTGCAGGAAAAGATTGAGGATCTGGAGCCGGGTTCCGTGGATATTCTGGATGTGTTCCGGAAGTCGGAGGATGTGGCAGGTCATGTGGATGGGGCCATTGCCCTGAAGCCGAAGCTTGTCTGGATGCAGCTGGGCGTGGAGAACATGGAAGCTGCGGAAAGGCTCATGGAAGCGGGTATTGATGTGATCATGGATAAATGTATCAAGGTGGAACATGCAAGACTTGTTGTCTGAGAAGAAAAGGGCTGGGGGATACAGGCAACGAAGAAAGCAGGCCCGCATGGAGCCTTGCCACTGGTGCCGCAATACGGCTCCCTTTGTCTGGCAGTGCCGCTGCGGTCTGCGGATATGCCAGACCTGCATGGATGAAAATTTCTGGGGGCTGTCCTGCAACGGTATCACCTGGGTCTGCCCGGACTGCGGTGAGCAGAACGGTTTTGGCAATCAATAGTATTTCTGATTACTACCCTGACTCAGCCACAGCTTGCTGGTCAGGTTGTTGCCAGGCCTATGGTTGCTGGCTTTAATAGGGGCAGGCTTGAAGGCCTGCCCCTACGAATGATTTTTACGGCCCTGTTTTGTGTAGGAGCACCCTTTACGGATGCCCGCTAACATGTGTAAAATCTGGTCATATTTTTCCATAATTAAGGTTTGTAGGGCTGAAAAAGACAGTGGTAATCAGCATAGTATTTGGAAAAAGGAAAGGGGGAGATGTTTCGGGGCATCTCCTCTGTCAGTTCCAGAAAAGCAGCTCACGCCCTGTTAGGGCGTCTTGTCATAGAGTACCTGTGCAGGATTCAAACTCATTTCGATCAGTGATGGATAATTGGCCACTTTTTAAGCTTTTGAATTAAAAGAACTAAATGCAAGTTACTCCGAAGGTGTCAAGCGCATCCTTTCATCACGAGTTCCGGCAATCCGGCAAGGCTTGTGATCTGGACTTCTGCCCCCAGATCTTCAGGGCCATAGCCGATAAAATGGCAGCCTGCTGCCAAGGCCGATTGCGCATCCAGAGGTGAATCCCCGATATAGAGAAGGTTTTCCGGGTTTATGCCAAAGTGACCGATAAGTCTTTCCAGCATGTCGGGCCAGGGTTTGGCCCTGACCACATCCATGGATGTGATCAGCATGTCAAAATGCTTTGTGAGATCAAAGTGATCCAGAAGGGGGCGCAGGGTATTGGATCGGTTGGTGGCAACGGCGGTCTTAAAATCTGTCTGAAGGATTTTCAGCACCTTTCTCAGGTGCGGCTCTTCAATCATAAGGGGAAAAAGATCCGGGTAATGGAAGTTTTTCTGCTTTCCCCTGACCTTTTCCAGATCAACCCTGCCTTTAAAAAGATAGTCAATGGCTGCTGCGGCGGTATGCATATGCACATAATGGAAGTCCTTTTCATCCATGGGCGGCAGGTCAAAATATTTGAGCAGGGTATTGTAATAGGTCTGGTTGGCTCTGGTGGAGTCAAACATCACACCGTCGCAGTCAAAAGCAACAAGCCGGATATTTTTAAAAATCTGCATAACACGTCCTTTTTTGATGCCTTACCCGACTCCGCCACACCTGAGCGGGAGACTTTGATGCAGGCAGGCCAAATGCTGTATTTACGAAAGTTTTTCACGGCTCTGTCTGCAAGAATCCCTTTAGCGGTTCCCACAGCCAGACGCAAATCCTGCCCCTTATCTTGGCAGGGTTCAGTGGCGCTTTTATTCCGGAGGCCGGATATCCCCAAGTACCCGTATACGGATGTCTTTTCTTACGGGACTTTCAATATCAAGGATCAGGGTATCATAGTAGCGCCCTGCCTTTTTGGTTATATTGGAAACGGAGATAAGATAGCTGCCGTTTTCATCGGGTTCTGAGAGGCTGAAATCGAAATCCCCCCCCCTTGTGGCACGGATATCTTTAACCATAAAAGGATATTCGGGGTCGGGCTTCAGAACAATCTCCTGCTCAATGGTCTCTCCGGCAATCCCATACAGGGTTATGATGGCAGGTTCCACCATGGCAAAGGGTTTGATGAATCCTCTGATTTCAAACCGGATCTCCGGGCTGTTGGCTGCATTGCTGCTTAGGGCTATGGTCTGAACCAGGGTTCGCCCTGCATAGCCTGCGGTATTGACCTTTACATCCAGATGTCCCTCGCCGCCGGGAGGGATGCGCCCCGTAAAGGAGGTCGCAGAGCAGCCTCAGCCGGGATTCACCCTCAGGATGCGCAGCTCACTGTCTCCGGTATTGTGCAGAGTGAAGCGATGGGTGAGAATGCTGCCTTCGGGCAGGGTGTCAAAGGTGTATACCCTCTCTGGAGCATGGAGGAACGGTTTTGCCCAGAGGGGCAAGGCAGTCAGACAGACCAACATAAAAATATAAAAAAAAGGTACGGGTTTCATCGACATAGGGCTTCCAATTTATTTATTTAATATAATTACTGGTACTCACAAAAAGTCAAAAACGACAGTAATTATTCAGAACGGTTTATTCCGAACTGTCAATGCTGTAGTTGCAGCAGCTTCGTACTGTTGTAAGGCACTTTGGCTATTTGCAAGTGACATTGCAATCGTTTCGGATCAGAGCTTTGCAGGCCTGTGCGAAAGAAGCGGCAAACTGTCTGAGCCGCCACAAAGGCAGCGTACCAAGGCCTGCTATGGTAATCAAAAAGCTTATCCTGCCTGTGGCGGGGAGTTTTTGCCGCTTCCGTACAGGCCAAGAAGCTCCCGAATAAGATTGCGTCACGGGCAAATAGCCTGGGGCCTGTGCATCTGTCTTTGAGGTTTGGTACTTGGAAAACTGTGATGAACAGTTACAAACGACAGGAAAGCTCCGCTTATTCTTCCTGGCTCCATACTCCACCATTTGAATCCGGATGAAATGCTATGGGGATACCTGGAACAGCTGCCTTTACAGAGAATACGGATCTTGATTTTTAATGTACATATTTTCTACAATGACAGAAGAAGAAGTTTTCAATATTTCCAGAACCCGCTAATCAATAAGACTCAGAGCGGCCATCTGTAACAACAGTCAAAACTTTCTTTTCGTTTTTTTAAAACAAAGCCCTTTGTAACCGCTGGTCTTTTTGTATTCTGTCCCTGCCCTGCCGGAGGCAGTACGGGTGACGAGGTAACGACACATTTTAATAAGGAGTTTGCCATGTACCAGTCCATAAAAAAAATTCTTTATGCCACAGACCTTTCTGAAACCGCAAGGGATGCCATGCGCTATGCCGTCAGCCTCACGGGCCGTTATGGGGCAGAAATGACAAGTCTCCATGTTGTTCCGGATATTTATGAGGAAATGACCCTGTCCACGGGCATTGACATGGATCTTTATTTTGGCATAGACCGGTGGCGTTCCCTGACAGATGAACGCCTTGGCAGCGCCAAGGAAGCCGTTCTTGAGCGTATCAGGGCAACCTGTGAAGAACTGAAGGAAGAGGTAGGGGACTGCCTTGCATCCTGCGAACATGTTCTGGTCAAAGTGGGACATCCCGTTAAAACCATCATTGATACGGCAACGGAAGACGGTTATGATCTCGTGGTGATGGGAACCCGGGGGCACAGCAAGTTTGAGGATCTGCTTCTGGGCAGTACGGCCAATGGGGTTATCCGCCGCTGCCCCGTACCTGTCATGGTGGTAAGACTGGAAGCACCGAAAACTTCCTGACGGCTGGCAGCCCTTACCGTCTACAAATCATGGATTGTTATATTTTTTAATTTTTTTTGCAGGAAAAGGGAGAAGCATGAAACGCTTTGGGATCTTTTTTTTATTGATGACGGCCCTGGCATGGGTCCCCGCCCATGCGGGAATGGGGGTTGGTCTCTATGTGAACCAGTCCAGCGTAGCAGGATCACTGATGGTGGACATGGATACGGGCCACGGATTCATGGCCTTGGGCGGCGAAGGTATTTATAAGGATGATGACTATAAAATGGCAGCTGCCACCCTTGCCGTTAAAAATGATCAGTTCATGCCGGGTATCCGTTACATTGTTGGCTTCAAAGGATATTATATTGATGCGGAGCACGGAAAGTTCAAAGGAAGCAGTACCGCCACAGGGCTGGCTTTTCTTTTTGGCATGGGATATGAGCTGGATGCCGCCATCAATCCCCTTCCCATTCCCGTAAGTATTGATGGGCAACTCATGGGGTCTCCAAAGCCCCTGACATGGAAGGACGGAGATTACTACTGGGAAGCCAGAGGCGGCCTGGGTTTCCATGTTCTGAAAAACGCCACCATCCGTGTGGATCTTCGCAGAATAACCGCAAGCTTTGAAGATAAGGGGTACAAGTGGAGCAAGGATGATTATAACATTCTCCTTGGTTATGAAATCCGCTTCTGATTTGCCATTCCCGAAGGAATAAAAATAGCCCCGACCCTTAATAAGGTCAGGGCTTTTTTTGTTTTTATTTTTTTGAAGATGCCTTTGCAAATTTTGAAACTGGCGGGTTGAAATATCCATGCTTCATTTCAGGAAATGTTTTTTGAAAATAACGGATCAGGGTCACCATTCCCATGGCCGTTCCCGGTGATGCCGCATCGTTCACCAGTCTGTAATAGCGCAGGGGGTCAAAGTTGAGGTTGCGCCACTGGATCAGGTGGACAGCGTGGTTTTTTAAAAAATCTTCCATGGCAGCCGCTTCTTCGGCACCGTCACTGACACCCGGGGCATTGAGGTAATTGAGGGCCACATGGGCTCCCCGCTTTTCAGCCACATCCACACTTTTCAGCACATCGGAAAAGGTATAGCCCTTTGGCTGGAAATAGGCATTGTAAACCGCTTCCCTTCCGCTGTTCATGCTGACCCGCATGGAATCCAGCCCTGCCTCAAAAAGCCGGTCCAGCACGGCGGGAAGGCTGGCATTGGTATTCATGTTCAGGGTGCCTTTGTCCGTTTTTTCCCGGATCAGCCGCAGGGCGGGTTCAATGACATGGGCCGCCAGCAGGGGATCGCCCTCACAGCCCTGCCCGAAACTCACCACCGCATCCGGCACCCTTTCGATGTGAAGCAGGGCAATTTCCGCAATCTCCCTTGGGCTGGGGGTAAAGGCAATGCGGTTCTGGCAGCTCTGAAGCTCAGGGTTATCCTGAAGGGAGATGCAGCCAAGGCAGCGGGCATTGCAAGTGCGGGAGGTGGGCAGGGGAGCCTCGTAACGGCCCAGAAAAAAGTTTTTTGCCGCAGGACAGCCATAGATCAGGGCACAGTTTTTAATGTGCAGGAGCAGCCGGTTTTTCGGCAGAAGGGAGCGGATGTCAAGAACACCTGTCTGCACCTTTTCCACGGGCATGCAGCGCAGATCCTGCCGGTCTTCCCTGTCCACCTGAAACACGGCGGAGGCAAATCCCTTTTTAGACCATCCCACGGCTCCATAGGCAAAAAGGGGCAGAATTTTCGCATTTCCCCGCTCCCTGTAGGCCGGAAGCCGGGTAATGACATAGCCCGGAGAATTAAAGGCAGCCACGGGAAAGAGGGGTTCTCCCGGTTCCCAGGGGTTTTCGTCCATTACTTCCACCCGCTGTTTTCTGATATTCCACAGAAGGGGCATGCGATCCGGCAGCAGCATGGTTTCACTGCCATGGGGCAGAGGAACCATGTCCTTTTCCCTTAAGGGCAGCAGGCTTTCGCCACACATGCCAAGGGCCGCATAGCCTTCAAGATCAAAAATTTCTCCTGCGGCATTGGCCACAAGCCCCGGAACATAGGGGGATTCATTTTTTTTTTTTCCCTTGTAAGTTTTTTTTCCAGCCATGCCAGTCACTTCTTTCCATATGCGGACGCCTTTTCCTTGACAGCAAAAAGCGGCTCAGGTTATCGCTTCCAGTCAGAATATATTGGAGTCTTTCAAGCGTAATGCCAGGCGCACAGCCATCCAGACGCTTCTGGGTAGTGTGCGCCTTTTGCATACCGGAAAAAAGCCAAAGCGGAAAGTCTTTCATGAAACCCCTGATCCTTATAGATAATTTTGATTCCTTCACCTTCAACCTTGCCCAGCTTTTTGCCATGGCAGGTAAAAAGCCTCGGGTTTTGCGCAGCAATACGGCCCTCTCTCTTATCTCAGAAATGGATCCTGCGGGTATCATCATCGGTCCCGGTCCCGATGATCCAGAAAGATCCGGAGTATCCATGGAGGTGCTGGAATATTTTTCAGATAAAATTCCCATCCTTGGCATCTGCCTTGGGATGCAGTGCATTGCGGAACACTTTGGCGGAAAAACCATTCCCTCACCAGAGCCGGTACACGGAAAAACAAGCATGATTACCCATGAAGGCCGGGGGATTCTTAAAAATATCCCCAGCCCCTTCAGGGCCTGCCGTTACCATTCCCTGTGCGTGGACATTCCTGCAAAAAGCCCCCTTTGCATCTGCGGCCGCAGTGAAGATGGCACTCCCATGGCCCTTTTTCACAGAGATCTTCCCCTTTTCGGCCTGCAGTTTCATCCGGAAAGTTTTTTAACGGAGCACGGCCATCAAATGGCCCTTCATTTTCTGGGGGTGCTTTGACCATGGATTTTTCCTTTGTTTCCAGACCTGCGGGCTTTTTTAGCCGGAGTTTTGATTTTGAAGAAGACTTTCAGGAGCTCGCCGCCCTGTTTCAGGATCAGAGGGGCAGCATGGTTTTTCTTTCCGGCGGAGAGCATCCGGAAGCCCGCATCCACGGTTTTGTCTGCCAGCCCTTTCTGGAGCTTTCATGGGAAAAGGATAGGGCTGTACTCCTTTCAGAACAGGGAAAAACAGAAAGCCCTCTGCCCTTGGAGCTTCTGGACAGGGTGATGGCGGCCTGTGCCTTTGGGCGAGATGAGGAAGAAGGTCTTCCCTTTGGTCTCTTTGGCTTTTTTTCCTATGACCTTAAAAACCATATGGAAAATCTCCCGGATACGGTGCTGGATGATCTTTTTTTGCCCGGATACAGACTTTTTGCCCCAAGGCTTGTGGTCTGGAAGCACAGGGATGAGAAGAAGATCCGGTTGAAAGCTCTGTATCTTGAGAATGAAAAACCGGAAAAGGCCCTCCGTACGCTGGATGATTTTGAAGGCATCCTCCATGCTTTCACCACCTTTTCCGACAAATCCCGTAAAAAAAATTTGATGCCTCACCCCGGCACCCTTTCTTCCACCTTCACAGCCCGGATGTACCGGAATGCCGTGGACCGTATCCGTGATCATATCGGCAAGGGGGAGGTGTATCAGGTGAATCTCTCCCAGCGGTTTTCCCTTGCCTTTAAAGGCAAGGCCTTTACCCTTTTTCTGAAAATGCAGGAAGCCGCACCCCAGCCCTTTTCCGTATTTCTGCAGGCCGGAGATTTTCAGCTGGCATCCCTTTCGCCGGAACGTTTTTTAAGGATGAAGAACCAGAGGATAGAAAGCCACCCCATCAAGGGCACAAGGCCCAGGGGAAAAACCGCAGAAGAAGATGCCCTCCTGAAAAAGGAGCTGGAAGAAAGCATCAAGGACGGGGCTGAGCTGGCCATGATTGTGGATCTGGTGCGCAATGATCTGGGCCGCATTGCCGTAACCGGCAGCGTTCGGGTGGATGTTGCCGCACGTACGGAAGTCTGGCCCCATCTTTTCCACAGGGTGGCCGTGGTTTCTGCGCAGGTGGAAAAGGGGACCGGGCCGGGGGATATTCTCAAGGCCACCTTTCCACCGGGTTCTGTCACGGGCTGTCCCAAGATACGGGCCATGGAGCTCATTGATGAACTGGAGCCCCGACGCCGCCACGCCTATACGGGGGCCATGGGCTACCTTGGTTTTAATGGCAGCATGGATCTCAATGTGGCCATCCGTACGGTGATCTGTAAGGACGGAAAGGCCCATTATTCCACGGGCGGCGGTGTTGTCTGGGATTCGGACCCGGAAGAGGAATATAAAGAGACCCTGCACAAGGCAGCTCCTTTTTTTAAGGCTTTTGATCTGGAACCGGGATTTCCGGAAAAGGGAAAAGAGGCTGAGCTGTGGCAGGACGGACGATTTCTTCCCCTTTCCGAAGCGAAGATTATGCCGGATACTCCGGCCCTGCGCCATGGCAGGGGGGTCTTTGAAACCATTGCCCTGATACGGGGGAAAGCCCTGCATCTTCAGGAGCATACAGAACGGCTGAGGGCATCGGCACCGGAGGTGACAGGGAGGGGCCTGCCTTCGGTGAACTGGGAAGGGATAATCCGCATGCTTTGTCGTAAAAATCCGGAAGCTGCGGAAAGGGGGCAGGTGCATCTGATGGCCATGGATACGGGAAACGATCTTCTTTCCCTCACGGCCATGCTGAGGCCCCTTGATCTTCCCCAAAGCCGGGACGGACGCATCCTCTGTCTTCATCCGGAACCCTTTTATTCGCCCATGGCAAGACATAAGAGCATGGCCTATGTTTTCTTTGCCAGAGCAAGGGAGAAGGCCGTGGCTGCGGGGGCGGATGAAGCCCTGATTCAGGCTCCGGACGGAAGCCTTCTGGAAGGCTCCTTCAGCAGTTTGCTGCTGGTTTCCGGAAAAAATATCTTCATCCCCACAGGGCCCGCACTTCCGGGCATTACCCGCCAGAAGGCCATGGAATATTTCAGATCCATGGGGTTTGAAATTCATGAAAAAAAGATTTTTTTTAAAGACCTTGAAAAGGCGGAACACCTTTTTTGTTTTTCAAGCCTTAGGGGGCCCATGTGGGTGAAAGAAGTGAGAACCATGGCCGGGTTCTCCTGCTCTGGGTCTGGGATGGGCTTACAAGGGGAAGGGGCAAAAGAGAGTGGGGATATGAAGGGGATCGTTTCTTTTTCAGCACCGGATAAGGAGGCATTCGCTGCCCTGCGTATTTTTTTAGGTTATGATCTCTGAGGGGTTTCTGTGGCCTTTTCCCCTCACCTTACTTAAGGACTTTAAAGTCCTTAGCGACCTTAAAATCCTTAACAACAATACCCACGCCCAGTTGAAGCAGGTAGGGCAGGCACGGGGGCCTGCCCCACAAAAAAACTCCCCAGTCCCCTCTTCCCCTACCAGTCCTCCGTATCTTCAGGGGGCAGGAAAACATCCGGAAGGCGTTCCCGGACTTCCGTTTCCAGATCCCTGTCCATCATGGCTCCCTGCAGGCTGCGGATGCGCAGGAAGGAATCCACGCTGAGGCCCGTGGCATTTTCAAGATTGGCACCCCGGAGGTCTGCCCCGTCCAGACAAATCTGTTCCAGACAGGCATGGCGCAGATCCGTCCCCATGAGGTTGGCATCTTCCAGATTCACCCCCGTAAGATCCGCATGCATGAGGCTGGCACCGGCAAGGTCGGCCTTTGCAAGGCGGGACTCCCTGAGCATGGCGTAATCCATGAAAGCATGCTGGAGATCCACACTTTCAAGGTTGGTTTTCCATAAATAGGCCCGGTGCAGATTGGCACCCGTCAGATTGGCAGCCTCAAGGTTCACATTTTCAAGGTTGGCATCCTCAAAGCTGCTTTTACGCAGATCCGTCCAGCTCAGATCCGCACTCCAGAGATAACTTCCCGTAAAATCAACCCCCTGCAGATCCATACTCCTCAGGTAACAGTTGCTCAGGTCCATACGGGTGACACCATACTTGTTCAGTCTTCTGATATTGCCTCTGGTTTTTCTGGCAGCCTCTTCACTCTCCCAGTTTCTGAAATCATCGATTTCATCCCTGTAATGGCGTTTTTCCATCAGGTTTCTTCCCTTCTGCTGAAACCAGAAAAGCACCACGCCAATGAGCAGAATATCCATCAGAACCCCATGGGCCTCAGCCATCACTTCCTCCCGGAAGGAATCAGAATAATAATCCCAGTGCAGGGTGAGGCCTATGACAAGAAAACTGGTACCAAAAAAAACAATAATGGTCATAATGATGGGGCTGGCAATGATGTAATCATAGAACTGGCGGATCAAGCCGGTTTTTTTACCGCTTTTTTGTTTTTCTACCCTGGGAGTCCAGGGAGGTGGTGGTGGGATGGGGGAAGCCATGGCTGGTTTTCCTTGGAAAGGTTCCCTTGAGAGAAAGTTCCTTGCAGACCCGATGCAGGTACTGTCGGACGATTGTTTTTCTTATAACAAAAACCCTTGTCATTTAAAAGGGATTGGTGCAAAAGGTCTGATGGGGAAAAAATGGCATTCTCTTTTCTGACTACGCCCCTGACTCAGCCACAGCTTGCTGGTCAGATTGATAAAAGGCCCATGATATTTTATAAGGGCAGACGCAAAGCCTCCCCTTCGAATGGTGTCTACGGTCCCTGTTTTATAGGGGCTCCCTTGCGGGTCGTCCGCTATCAAACGTAAAATCCGGCCATATAATTCCAGGGGTAATCAGATTCTTTTTTTTACAGAACCAACTGCCGTAATATTTTTACATAAGGAAAGAATCATGACAGAGCTTAAAGGATTTCAGAAACAGTATCTTAAAGGCCTTGCCCATTCCATGAAACCGGTGGTCATTATCGGTCAGCATGGTGTAACACCGCCTTTACTGGCTTCCATTGAAGAAGCCCTGCATGCCCATGAACTCATTAAGGTACGGTTCAATGATTTCAAGGAAAAGGAAGTGAAGGATACCCTGACCCTTGAAATTGTGGAAAAAAGTAAAGCTGTTCTGGTCAGCAGTGTAGGTCATACCATTACCCTCTACCGACCCTGTAAAATTACGGAAAAAAGAAAGATTCGTATTCCCAAAAATCCCGTGAAAGCACCTCCGGCATAAGGGAGCATCGGCAGGGGCACCCTTTAGGGGTGGACCGCAGGCCTGTTTTTCTCCCCTTGGATGAGAATATTTTTTATGGAAACCTCATCCCAGGGCAGGCACAGAGGCCTGCCCCTACAAAACATGGGCTGCATAATTTATTTACAGGTACAGATTGTGTCTGCCCTACCTGCTCCTTTATGGCGTTGAGGCCGGTCTTGGGTATTGTCGTTAAGGTCTTTAAGGAAAGTAATGGAAAAAATCCTAAAAGTTACCTTTTTCAGTCTTCCTTTTCTTCCTTGATCAACTCAACTGCCTTTATAAAAACATCACCGAGGCGGAGAATGCCAACAACGGTAGTGTGTTCCTGCCCGCGAGTTACCAGAAGGGACTGGTGCTGCCCTAAAAGAAGCTGATGAATCCCTTCATCAAGGGTGGCCTCTTCATCCACATACTCACCGGCAGAGGGAGTGTACATGACATCCTTGACCTTGATCTTTGAGGTTTTTCTGGCGATGTCCTGCAGGGGCTTGTCCCAGAGCCGGAACTGATCCAGCAGGCCCTTCATGAACTTGGGACTCAGACCAAAACGGGAAAGGCCTAAGGACATGGGACTGCCATCACCGACTTCAAAGTATTTGGGTTCCAGAGCCCGCAGTACGTCCAGATGACTGAGCTTACCTTTAATTTCATTATTTTCATCATAAACGAGAACGGCTCTGTGGCCTTCGCCACAGGTAGCCTTCATGCGTTTCAGGGCGTCTTCCAGCACCAGCATGGCATCATAGAGGGTCTGTTCTCCGGAGATGGTGCTGTATTCACTTAAGGGAATCATTACTTCTTTTACCATGGTTTTTTTCATTGAATTTTCTCCTTTGGAATGGATTGTGGAAGAGACGGCTGACAAAAACATATCCTGACTGTCAGCAGGTTGTGGGAAGAAGAAAACGGGAAGGCTCCGGGCAGATCTTGCGTCTGCCCGCATAAAATATCTGTTCTGTTATTGCCCGACTACAACCGGATCAGCAGCCTGCGGCTGCAAGCCTGGGAGTAATCAGATTATCCTTTGGCTGCACTGCTGCAGGCTTCTTCCAGTCTGGCCTGAAGATAGGCTGCCCCTTCGGCATCTTCCAGGTCAAAGCAGTGCCCGTCCTCGCCAAGGAGACCGCCCGGAACCAGATCGCCCAGCCCATCGGGATCTGTCACCATGTCACCGTAAAAACATACGGAAAGCCAGCGGTTTTCAGGGTCGTCGTCGATAATATCCACCATGGCAAAAAGACTGCGGGTTTTCTGGTTTACGTGCCTGGCCCGGAGAGAGTAGCTGACTCCGGGGCGTTCGTTGAAATCCAGTTCAACGCCGCCTTTTTCCGTAAGAAGTTTCAGATAACTTTCAAATACGGGTTTGATGCCTGCACCGTCCACAGTCCAGTCTGCTAAAAACTTCCCAATGGATGCCATAATCATATCTTAAAAATCTCCCTCGGTAAAAATAAATCTGTTCATAGTTGTTCAGCAGGTCACCCCTGACTTTGACAGCATTTTAAAAACTCTTTCCCTCACCCCGGCACTCAGGCCAACAAACTTCAGCCCATGGGGCAGATCCGGTCTGTAGCCTGTGTGCCACGGCCGCTGGCTTCGAGGGCCTCAGCCGCATTCCGGAGGGAGCCGCTCCTATCCGTTTCTCAGATGGGCAACCAGATGCCCCACTTCCATGAAAATCAGCTCCCTGCAGGCCAGCTTGCAGGCCTTCAGGCTTCCGGGAATGCAGAAAACCACACTTTCACCGATACTTCCCGCAGAAGCTCTGGACAACATGGCAGCCGCTCCGATTTCCTCATAGGAAAGACGGGCAAAAAGGGGGCCAAAGGCCGTCAGTTCCTTATGAAAGAGGGGGCGACAGGCTTCTATGGTAAGGTCCGTCCGGGTCAGTCCCGTGCCACCGCTGACAATGACGGCATCTGCCTGATCCATACGAACCGCATCCAGCACAGCACCGCCGATGGCCAGAAAATCATCCGGAATAATTCTACGGGTAACCAGTGCATGCCCTTCCCGTTTAATTTCCTTTGCCATCCAGTTGCCGCTTTTATCGTTTTCAGGAGTACGTGTGCTGGATACAATCAGAATGGCCATCTTCAGATCTTTTAAAGCCTGATGTCCTTTTTTTCCAAGAAGCTTCACAATACCTCCACCAAAACCAGATCTTCTCCGTCTTCTTCGGCAACGCGCACATTCACTGTCTGATCTTTTTCCGTTTCCACACGCCGCCCCACAAAATCCGCATGGATGGGAAGTTCCCGGTGTCCCCGGTCCACCAGCACGGCAAGGCCGACATGACGGGGTCTGCCAAAGTCAATGAGGGCGTCCATGCCAGCCCTTGTGGTCCGCCCCGTATAGAGAACATCATCCACCAGAACCACATCCATGCCGTCCACATCAAAGGGAATATTGGTGGAACGCAGTACGGGGTGATGGGAAATACGGGTCCAGTCATCCCTGTAGAGGGTAATGTCCAGAGTTCCCTGTTTTACGGGAAGATCGGCAATCTCGTAGATATAACGGGCCAGTCTTTCCGCCAGAAAAACCCCGCGGGTATGGATACCCACCAGAGCCAGCCGGTCCGTATCCGGATAGCGTTCCAGAATTTCATAGGCCATGCGGGTCAGGATACGACTCATATCCGGTGCTTCAAGAATCTTTTTTTCCATTTCTGCCTCCTGAAATTACGCCATTAATAAAGAGTAGCGGATTCACTGCGATCTTACAAGGGGCAGCAAATAGGCCGGATTGCACAAAATATTATCGTACGGACCCGAGTCAGACAAATAGCCGGGGATGCCTTGCAATGGTACAAAGCTGCTTCAATTATAATGCCTGATTTACAAAATAAATTATGCTGAGAAATTACACTTTTTTATGAAATCCAGCAACCGCCTCCCGCACCCTGTGACAGATGTCATTCGCATCCAGCGTGGTGTGACAGCGATTTCTGTAAATCCCCTTCCCTGCCACAAAGATATCCCGGATGTCATTGCGGCCTGCCGCATAGACCACCTGGGAAAAGGGATTGTGAAGGGGTGTCATGTGGGGCTTTCCCGTATCCATCAGAATAACATCCGCCTGCTTTCCCCTTTCAAGGGAGCCCGTTATGCCGTCAAGGCCCAGACATTTTGCCCCGTCTATGGTGGCCATGCGCAGAATGGTCCGGGCATCCAGCACCGTGGGATCTTCCATATTCACCTTGTGCAACAGGGCGGCACTGCGCATTTCCGAAAGTATGTTCAGATCATTGTTGGATGCAGCCCCGTCCGTGCCAAGGCCCACCGTAATTCCTGCCTTCAGGAAGGCAGGCACAGGGGCAATGCCCGAAGCCAGCTTCATGTTGCTCTGGGGATTGTGGGCCACAGCGCTTCCCTTCGTGGCAAAAAGCGCAATATCTGCCTCATCCATCTTCACGCAATGGGCCGCAAGGGTTCTTTTGGACAACACTCCAAGGTCTGCCAGATGGGCAAGGGGACTGCGGCCATACCTTTTTTTGATGGTTTCTGTCTCCGCTGCGGTTTCAGCCAGATGAATGACAAAGGGCAGATTGTGGGCTTCGGCCATGTCAAAGGCACGGCAAAGCAGCTCCGGCGCACAAAGGTAGGGAGAGTGGGGTTTGAGGGCAATGGTAATACGGGGGTGGTCCTTCCATCTGTCTGCCATTTCCTCCACGTGGAGAAAACCCTTTTCTATGGGACCATAGCAGGGAGAGGGAAAATCGTAGAGCACCTCACCCACCACGGCACGCATACCTGCTGCGTCCGCAGCCTCTGCCACGGAATTTTCAAAGAGATACATATCGCAGAAGGTGGTGGTGCCGGAAGCCATCATTTCAAGGCAGGCCAGCTCAGCCCCCAGCCGGACAAGCTCAGGGGTCAGTCTGGCCTCGGCAGGAAAAATATGATCCTCCAGCCAGCGCATCAGGGGAAGATCATCGGCCAGCCCCCTGAAAAGGGTCATGGAAGCATGGGTATGCACATTGACAAGGCCCGGCAGAACAATGCATCCCCCGGCATCCACTTTTTCCCTTGCCCGTATATGGGAAAGGTCTTCTGCCCTTCCGATGGCAGAGATGCTTTCTCCGGTAATGGCAAGGGAACCTTTTTCAAAAACCGTATTTTCCGGATCCATGGTGAGAATCCAGCCGTTCTCTATGAGTATGTCCGCCTGCATCAGAGGGCCTCCACCAGAAGGGTCAGGAGTTTTTCCAGACGTAAGGACGCTTTGTCCGCTTCTTCCACAATGGATTCAAGGGTGGCGATCTGGGGCCTGTCCGGATCATTGATGTTGGTAATGGTGGAAATACCGGCAACACGCATGCCCAGATGCCGGGCAGCAATGACTTCCATCACGGTGGACATGCCCACGGCATGGCCGCCGATGGTTTTTAAGAAACGGATTTCAGCAGGGGTCTCAAAGCTCGGCCCCTTCAGGCCCACATACACCCCTTCCCTCAGGGCAACTCCCGAAGCCGCGGCAAGCTTTTTTACAAGCTCTGCCAGAGCAGGATCATAGGCTGCGGACATATCCGGAAAACGGGGGCCCCAGGCATTGTTGTTTTCACCCACAAGGGGATTTTCTCCGGTGAGATTGATATGATCCCGGATGCCCATGAGATCCCCCACCTCAAAATCCGGGCCGATTCCTCCGGCGGCATTGGTGAGAATGAGGGTTTTGACCCCCATTTCATGGAATACCCGTATGGGAAAGGCGATGTCCCCGGGGCTGTACCCCTCATACAGATGAAAGCGCCCCCGCATCACCGCCACATTTTTTCCCCCAAGGCGTCCAAGAACCAGCTCTCCGGCATGGCCGCTGACCGTGGATATGGGAAATTCCGGAATATACCCATAGGGAATCCGGGTTTCATCTTCAAGGGTTCCCGTACTTTTTCCAAGACCCGTGCCTGTCATGACAAGAATTTCAGGCCGGATATTGCAGCGGTCTTTAATATACAGGACTGCCCGATCAATTTTATCGTAAAAACCCACAATGACCTGCCTTTATTTTCATTCTGGTTTCAAAAACCCATTCCGCAGGGCCCCGTTTATAGACATGGCCGGAGCGCTCATCCCACTCCACGGCAAGACTGCCTCCGGGAAGGAGAATCTCCGCCCTCCTCCCGCTTCTGCCCGTAAGAACCCCTGCCACAAGAACGGCGCAGGCTCCCGTACCGCAGGCCAGAGTGACGCCGGCTCCCCGCTCCCATACCCGCACCCGCATTTTTTCCTTCGAAAGCACCTCCACAAATTCCACATTGGTTTTTTCAGGAAAAGCCGGGTGTTTTTCCACCAGAGGCCCCCAGACCTCCAGAGGAATACCCTCTATTTTATCCAAAAAAATAACGGCATGGGGATTTCCCATGGACACAGGTGTTACCTGAAAAGCCTGATCCAGCACCTTGAGGGGTACTTCAATGGTTTTGTCTGCCGGGCAGATAAAGGGAATTTCCTCAGGAAGCAGCCTTGGAGGCCCCATGTCCACACGAACACCTGTGACCAGATCTTCCCCGTCATTTTCCAGAAGACAGATCACAGGACCGGAAGCCGTTTCTATGGTCATGATCTTCTGACGGAGAATGTTTTTTTCATAAACATAGCGTGCAAAGCAGCGGATGCCATTGCCACACATCCCCGCCTCGGACCCGTCGGAATTCCAGATGGCAAACCCCAGATCACAGGAAGTGGAGGGAAGTATCAGGATCAGGCCGTCGGCACCAATGCCAAAATGCCGGTCACAGACCTGTGCTGCCAGTTCTCCGTAGGAAATATTTGCGGCAACAAAGCCTTTTCTGTCGTCTGCCAGAAGAAAATCATTTCCCAGACCATGCATTTTGGTAAGGGTTATCTCCATAATTTCTCCTTATTTACCGGGATAATGGGGGACCGGTGGGCCGGGCCAAAGCCGGATAATCATAAATTTTTCCTTCAAAACTGGCCACCCGTATCCATCCGTTTCCATCCATAGCACAGAAAATATCCGGATGCAGCCCAACTTTGCCCCCGCCTCCGGGCAGATCAATCATATAGGGCGGCACAGCCATGCCCGAAACATGCCCCCGGATGCTGCGATAGATTTCAAGGCCCTTTTGCACATCCATACGGAAGGGAAGAATACCTGCCACGGGATCGGGATGGTGGAGATAATAGGGCCGCACCCGGATGGACATGAGTTTTCTGAAAAGGGAAGTCAGAATATTTTTATCATCATTAACGCCTTTAAGCAAAACGGACTGGCAGCCCACGGGGATACCGGCATCCACAAGGAGGCCGCAGGCCTTTATGCTTTCTTCTGTAATCTCAGAAGGATGATTAAAGTGGGTATTAACAAAAAGGGGCGCATGGGATCGCAGCATTTTTACCAGCTCAGGCGTGATGCGGTAAGGCAGGGTACAGGGCATACGGGTATGGATACGCAGGGTTTCCACATGGGGGATGCGCCGAAGTGCTGAGAGAAGATCATCAAGCCCTGCATCGGAAAGCATGAGGGGATCTCCCCCCGAAAGGATCACATCTTTAATTTCAGGATGTTTTTCCAGATAGGCAAGGGCTGCTTTTTTATCAAAAATATTCTTTTTCCCCAGATCCCGTTTGCGCATGCAGTGTCTGCAGAAAAGGGCACATTCCGAAGATACGGCCAGAATCACCCGGTCCGGGTAACGATGAAAAAGGCCGGGGACAGGAGACTGGATTTCTTCGCAAAGCCCGTCGGGTAGCAGCCAGGGCAGATCCTCCAGCTCCTCTTTTCGGGGAACGGCCTGCAGAAAAAGCGGAAGACCATGTTTTTTAATCAGATCCATATAATAGGGATTGATGCGTGCAGGATAACGGCTTGTCACCGATTCAAGGGCTTCTGCATCCAGATTCAGGGCAGAGGCAATTTCCTCCGGTGTTTCTGCGCTGTTCCTGAGGATGGTTTTCCAGTCTGTATGGGAAAAGGAGGTCACTGATTTCTGCCTGAAATGAAAGATGATTTGTAATTATTCAGCAGCTTAGTACTGTTGCAAGGCTCCGTGGCTATTTGCAAGTGACATTGCAATCGTTTCGGATCAGAGTTTCGCAGGCCTGTGCGAAAGAAGCGGCAAACTGTCTGAGCCGCCACAAAGGCAGCGCACCAAGGCCTGCTATGGTAATCAAAAAGCTTATTCTGCCTGTGGCGGGGAGTTTTTGCCGCTTCCGCACAGGGCAAGAAGCTCCCGAATAAGATTGCGTCACGGGCAAATAGCCCGGGGCCTGTGCATCTGCCTTGCAACTATGGTACTTGGAAAACTGTGCTGAACAGTTACGGTGATTTTAAATATGTACCATAAAAATCCGGTTCCGGGGCTTTCCCGAAGTACATGGCTGTTGTAGCCATTTGCGGGCAAAAAGAAAAGGCCCTGTTCTTCAGGGCCTTTTCATATGGGCAGATTTTTATGGGGGAGATATCTGCCTTTTTAAGGAATAAAAAACTGATTTCTGCCGGAGTGGAGGGCGGCTCCGGCAGAAGGGGGCATCAGTTTTCTACCTGAATGGCAATCTTTTTGGGTTTTTTCTCCTCAGGCTTGGGTACCTCAAGGCGGAGAATGCCATTCTGGAAATTTGCCTTGATCTGCTCATGGTTCACATCCACGGGAAGGGTGAAGGCCCTGTGGAAACGGCCCACAATCCTTTCTCTGCGATAGTAGCGCTCTTCTTCCACTTCCCGGATTTCCCTGCGCTCCCCCTTGAGGGAGAGTACATTGTTTTCCACTTCCACAGTAATGTCATCACGGGTCACACCGGGGAGTTCCGCCTCAAGAACAATGGCGGTTTCCGTTTCAAAGATGTCCACGGAAGGACGCCATGCACCCATGGCATTTTCATCGATATCCCTTGCCTTGTTAAAGGCATCGTCAAACATACGGTTAATACGATCCTGCAGAGAAGCCACATTACGGAAGGGTTCCCATCTTACCAGTGTCATAATGCCACCTCCTTTAAGATGTTGTTTGATAATTATATTGTCTTAATAATTTTAAGTCATGAGAAAATAATTTTTTTTATGCCTTGCACTTTTTTTGAGCTTAATGATTTTAATTCCGGAATTTTTTGTCAAGACATCTGCAATATTTTTTTCATCACTTCCTTTTTATATGCTTACATGAAAGAGCCGTTATTCTGCCATGGCAAGCTCTTTTTATGGCTCAAATTTAAGCACAGTGAAAAGGGTGTCAAGGGGACTTTTTTGCAAAATTTTCTTCAAAGGCCTATGGTGAAGGCAGGAAAGAGGCAGGCACCTGCAGGACGGGCAGCTGCCTTAACAGACAAAGCGGCACTGATTTCAGGACAGGAACCGACATGAACACCTTTCTTGCATCCCCCTGCCTTGTGGTGGTGGATGTACAGCAGCGCCTCCTTACTGCCATGGAGGATGCCCAAAGCCTTGTGGATCGGTGCGCAAGGGTCATCCGTGGGGCAAAGCTTCTGAACATCCCCCTTTGCTTTTTTGACCAGAACCCCCATGGGCTGGGGCCTGTGCTACCGGAGCTGCGCTTTCTGGCCAGCGAGGCCCCCCTGTTCACCAAGCAGCATTTCGGCGGGCACAGGCATGGATTTTTCCGGAACTGGCTTGCGGAAAATCATGCAGGAGATATCCTCATCTGTGGTATTGAAGCCCACGTCTGTGTGGCCCAGACCGCCATGGGACTTGCGGGGGACGGATTTCGGGTACATGTGGCCATGGATGCCGTTGCTTCCCGGAAATCTGCCGACAAAGAAGCCGGACTGCTGCGCATGCAGGCCTTCGGGGTTTTTCCGGCCTGCGTGGAAGGCCTTCTTTTTGAAGCCATGGGCCGTGCGGATGTGCCGGAATTTAAAGATTTCCTTGAGATTGTGAAGTGAAATTTATAAGATATGATATTTTTGTTTCAAAGGGGCGTTTTTAAATTTCATCCCGCTTAGGGTACGGATACTTTCAAAAACGCATAATCCACTGTATCCATTTGCAAAAAAAGGTAAGCATTTGATCCGAGCCATCTTCGTAAAACTGACAGACCGTATTTTTGGAAAGGGTAAAGCCAAGGGCCGCCCGGAAACCGCAGCCGAGCCGCAGACATCCTTATCCCCGGACAAGGCGGCCAGAGACCGCCTGCCTTCTGAACCCGTCAGGGAAAAATCAAAAAAAAGCAGAAACCCTGAGGATGCGAGGCAGAACCGGGATGAGACTGCCGCAGGCAAGGGGAAAAAGCCCCGGAAACCAGAAGGCAGCCTGGCGGAGGAAAGCCCTGAGTGGCTCCCTGAAAATTTTGATATTCCCCCAATGGAAGGCAAAACCCGTTTCCATGACCTCGGCCTTCCCGCCAAACTGATGCGGGGCATCCATGAGCTTGGGTTTCAGTACTGCACCCCCATTCAGGCAGACATCCTTCCCGGAACCCTGGAAGGCAGGGACGCCACAGGCAAAGCCCAGACCGGCACAGGCAAAAGTGCGGCCTTTCTTCTGGCCATCTATACAAGGCTCATGAAAAACCCCAGGGATAACCGCAGACCCGGCGTGCCCAGAGCCCTCATACTGGCCCCCACCCGGGAGCTGGCCCTTCAGATAGAACAGGATGCAAAGGATCTGGGAAAATACACACCCATGAAAATTGCCGCCATCTTCGGTGGCATGGGGTACGAGCATCAGAAACGCATTCTTGCGGAAAAGGTTATTGATATTGTTGTGGCAACGCCGGGCCGTCTGCTGGACTTTAAAAAACAGGGCCTGATCCGCCTTTATAAGGTGGAAATCCTTGTCATTGACGAGGCGGACCGTATGCTGGACATGGGGTTCATTCCCGATGTGAAGCAGATTGTCTATGAAACCCCCCGCAAGGAACAGCGGCAAACCCTGTTTTTCAGCGCCACCCTTTCCGATGATGTCATGCGCCTTTCCCGTCAGTGGACCCTTGATCCGGTGAATGTGGAAATCGAACCCGATGTCATTGCCACGGAAAATGTGGATCGTAAAAACTACATTGTTACCGCAGATCAGAAATTTGCCCTTCTCTGGAACATCATTACCCGCCAGAATCTGGAAAGGGTCATGGTTTTCACCAACAGAAAAAGCGAAGCCCGCACCCTGAGCGAACGCCTGCAGCGCTACAACATTTCCTGCTCCATGATCACAGGGGACGTTCCCCAGAACAAACGTATCCGTGCCCTGGACAACTTTAAAAAGGGTGCTTTCCGGGTACTGGTGGCTACGGATGTGGCGGCAAGGGGAATTCACATAGACGGCATCAGCCATGTGGTCAACTACAACCTCTCCCATGACCCGGAACAGTTTGTCCACCGCATCGGCCGGACGGGACGTGCCGGAGCCTCGGGCATATCCATCAGCTTTGCCGATGAGGATGATTCCTTTTATATCCCTGCCATAGAAGAATACATCGGCGAGCCCTTTGAATGCCACTATCCCGAGGATGCGGACCTTGAGCTGCCTCCGCCGCCTCCCAAAAAAACAGCCCCCCGAAGGGAGCCGGAGGCAGAGGGCAGGGAGCCGTCTGCCAGACCTCCCAGAAAGCGCCGTCCCAGACCCAGAAAACCGGCCACATCAGGAGAAAAAGGCCCTTCGTCGCCAAAGCCTGCGGAAGCCACAAAGGCAGAGCCTTCCGATAATACAGGGGCTCCTGCACCGAAAAAAAGGCGCAGACGCCGGAGAAAACCTGCGGGTTCCCGTCCTGAAGGGAGTCTATCCGAAGGCCGCAATGCCAGAGGCCCGGAAAACACAGAATAAAAGAATCTGACTATAATGATTTTTCAGCCATACGAAGTTTATAGACTGACAAGAACCGCAACAGCAGACTGTGGCTGAGTCAGGGTATAAATCAGGTAAAAAAACGTCATTCACCGGGCCGGAATCCAGATGGGCTCCGGCCCTTTTGTTTCTGCAAGGAAAGGAGATGCCATGCATTTTGTCATCATAGGGGGCGATGCCGCAGGCATGAGTGCTGCCAGCCGTGCCCGCCGCAATGCACCGGACATGAAGATCACCGTACTGGAAATGACGCAGGACATCTCCTACAGCGCCTGTTCCATGCCCTATGTCCTTGCCGATGAAGAGGGGGACATGGATGCCCTCATCATGAGGACCCCTGCCGTATTCCGGGAAAAACACGGCATTGATCTGCGTCTGGGCCACAAAGTGGAAGACATTGACCCCGAAGCCCGCAGGGTTTCAGGAAGGGATTCCGAAGGCAAAAATTTTGAAGTTTTTTTTGATAAACTCCTCATTGCCACGGGATCTGCGGCCAGCATGCCCCTCATCCCCGGTCATGATCTGCCCCATGTTTTTGTGCTGAAGAGTCTGGATGACGGACGCAGGGTAAAGGCCTTTATAGAGGAAAAAAGGGTCAAAAAGGCCGCCATCATCGGAGCAGGATACATAGGCCTTGAAATGTGCGAGGCCCTTACGGAAAGGGGAATCACCGTACAGCTGATCCGCAATGCTCCGGAAATACTGCCATGGCTGGCACCGGAACTTTCCCTTGTTGTGGAAAAGGCCCTCGGAGAAAAAGGCATTCTCATCAACCATGGCTGCACCACGGAACGCATCGAAGCCCATGGCAGCAGGCTGGATATCTGCTGTACCGAGGCCTGTTTTGATGCGGAGATGGTGCTCATGGCCATTGGTGTACGCCCCTCAGGCTTCCTTGCAAAAAATGCCGGTCTGGAGCTGGGGGCTGCCGGTGCCATTGCCGTGAACCGCAGTCTGCAGACCAGCCATCCGGACATTTACGCAGCCGGAGACTGTGCCGACGCCTATCATGTGGTAACCGGAGAAAAGGTGTGGATACCCATGGCCCTGACCGCCAACCGGGCCGGATGGGCCGTGGCAGACCACATCACCGGAAAACCCGTACGCATGGAAGGGGTGGCCGGAACCGGTGTTTTCAAAATTTTTGATGTGGAAGTGGCCCGCACGGGCCTGACGGTTCAGGATGCGCGTAAAGCCGGATTCGACCCCGTGGAAGTCGTTGTCAAATCCTATTCCAGAGCCAAAACCGTTGCCGGTTCCAGGCCCGTATGGGTTCAGATGGTGGGCGACAGGCAGAGCGGCAGGCTCCTTGGGGTTTCCATGGTGGGCAAAGACAATGAGGCCCGCCGCATCAATGCGGCGGCCGTGGCCCTCCATGCCCGGATGCGGGTGGCGGATTTCAGCACAGCCGACCTTGCCTATGCCCCCCCCTTCAGTCCGGTATGGGATCCTTTGCTGGTGGCGGCCAATCAGCTGCTGAAAAAACTGTAGGTGCTGAATAAAATACGACGGTAATTATTCAGCACAGTCTTCCAGGTACCATACCTTTAAGACAGATGCACAGGCCCCAGGCTATTTGCTCGTGACGCAATCTTATTCGGGAGCTTCTTGCCCTGTGCGGAAGCGGCAAAAACTCCCCGCCACAGGCAGGATAAGCTTTTTGATTACCATGGCAGGCTTGGGCACGCTGCCTTTGTGGCGGCTCAGACAGTTTGCCGCTTTTATTGCACTCCGGCACTCAAGCCTGAAAAGGCTGCATCGTTTACATTATATGCTTTAGGTTTTTGGCTTGAGTGCCGGACAAAGCTCTGATCCGAAACGATTGCAATGTCACTTGCAAATAGCCACGGAGCCTTGCAACAGTAACGAAGCTGCTGCAATTACAGCATTGGCAGTTCAGATTAAACTGTGATGAACAGCTACATACGACGCCTTGTAACTACTCAGAACGTACAAAACCATATAAAAAAGCAGGAGGAACATGTTCAGGGAAGGTCAGGAAGTTTTCTGGGTAAAAAGCCTCAATGCCATGCGCAATGCCGCTAAAACAGGGCCGACAGTCATCATAAAAATTGAGGATCGCTGGCTGTATCTGGAAAACGGTCACAGGGTAAGCATGGAAACGGGAGAGGCCGAGTACAAAAGGGGGCTGACTCCGGGCCGCTGCTACCTTTCCGAGGAAAGCTACAGAAAGGAGCAGCAGACACTGGATGCCTGGAATAAACTCAAAAAAGATTTGCAGGCCAGCGGACTCGTTCCCATGGGTGTCACCCCGGAAGACATTGAAAGGGCAAGGGATCTTCTGGGGCTTGGAGCAAAGTCTTCATGGACAGATGACTCTCCCTAAGTCCTGCTTAAAACAGACTACTCCTTTTCATCAACAAAGGCTTTTTCCGGATATTTCCCCGTTACGCCGCTGTAGAAGGCCCGGATGGTTTCCATATCCGCAGCCATATCCCCGGTAGGATGCAACAGCATACCCATACCGCCTTTTTTTGTGGCATAATCCAGATATCCAAGGCCAATGGGAACCTTTGCCCCCGTTGCAATATGATAAAATCCGGTTTTCCACTGGGATACCCTGCTGCGGGTACCGGAGGGCGGGATAATCAGAACCATTTTTTCCGCTTTTTCAAAAATTTCCACAGCCAGCTCCACGGTATTCCCCCTCTGGCTGCGGTCCACGGGAACCAGCCCCGTCCACTTCAGAAGAAAGCCCATGGGTTTTTCCGTCAACTCCTTTTTACCCATCATATACACCTTCAGCCGCAGCTTCAGGGCCAGCAGCAGGGTCCAGAAAAAATCCCAGTTGGAGGTATGGGGGGCGGCAATCATCACCAGTTTTTTTTCTTCTTCGGGTACATCCCCCTCCATTTTCCAGCCAAAAACCCAGAGGATAAAGCTTGCCATAAGCCATAGAAGCGTATTCAGAACAGGCATATCAAAGATGGTTGTTTTCTGTACTTTCATGTTTTTAACGACTTTCATTGCGGGTCATAAATGAGTGGAAAAAAGGTTTCCTGCTAAAAGATCAGGCCTGTTTTCCTTATCCGGGCTGCCACAACATAGAAAAAGGAAGACGGGAAAACAAGTCGCATGCAAGGGATTATGGCCGGGAGCAAAACCAAAAAAATAACCTGCGTCTCCCTATTGCAAGGTATCTTATCTGTTTGAATTCCATTCCCTTCCATGCTATCCCATGCAGGCTTTTTCATTTGGTGCGTATTCTCTGCGCCCTGTTTATGGGCAGGGTATTTCTTTCAGGCCGCCTGTTCCCTTGTACCCATGCCATCACAATTCAGTTCCGGCCTCTGCCACAGGATTTTCCAAGGAGTTTTTCATGATCCATCTGAATCGGATTTCACGCCATCACGGCAACCAGATATTGTTTGACAATGCCAGCCTGCAGATTCTTCCCGGAACCCGCACCGGCCTTGTGGGACCCAACGGTGCGGGAAAAACCACCATCTTCCGCCTGATCGTGGGGGAAGAAATGCCCGATGGCGGTGACATTTCCCGCAGCCCCAAAATCCGCATCGGCTATTTTTCTCAGGATGTGGGCGACATGGCAGGACGCAGTGCTCTGGAAGAAGTCATGGCAGCGGTGGGGGACGTACTGGCTCTGGGAGAGGACATCAGAAAAATGGAAGCATCCATGGCCGAACCCATGGATGAGGATGCACTGACCCAACTTCTGGAACGCTACGGTGAGGCTGTGGAAAGCTTTGAGCATCAGGGAGGCTATGAACTGGAATCCCGTGCCCAGAGTGTACTCACGGGCCTTGGCATCGGACCGGATGCCTATCACCGGCCCGTGGAAGCCTTCAGCGGCGGATGGAAAATGCGCATAGCCTTAGCAAAAATACTCACCACCAACCCGGATGTGCTGCTTCTGGACGAACCCACCAACCATCTGGATCTGGAATCCATTCTCTGGCTTGAAAACTGGCTGGTTTCCACCTTTAAGGGGGCTCTGCTCATGACCTGCCATGATCAGGAGTTCATGAACCGCATTGTCTCCCGCATCATTGAAATCGGCAATGGTGCCGCCACCACCTACACGGGCAATTATGATTTTTATATCAGGGAAAGGGAGATCCGGCGGGAGCAGCTGGAGGCCAGTTTTAAACGGCAGCAGGACATGCTGGCCAAGGAAGAGGAATTCATAGCCAAGTTTGCGGCCAGAGCCTCCCATGCGGCACAGGTGCAGTCCCGGGTCAAAAAACTGGAAAAAATCGAACGCATTGTGCTGCCGCCGGACCAGAAAAGAATCCGCTTTACCTTTGACACACCGCCCCGGTCCGGAGACGATGTGGTTTCCATGGAAAACCTTGGCAAAACCTGGCAGACGCCCGAAGGAGGCCTGCACTCGGTTTTCGGCGGCATCTCCGGCATGATCCGCAGGGGAGACAAGGTGGCTGTGGTGGGGGTGAACGGTGCGGGCAAATCCACCTTTTTACAGGTACTGGCAAAGAGAACCGAGCCCAGCACGGGAAAGGTTACCATAGGAGCCAATGTGCACACAGGCTATTTCAGCCAGCATGCCATGGACATTCTCCACCCGGAAAAAAGCGTGCTGGATACGGTTCAGGATGCCCTGCCCACGGCAGGACTGGGCGTCATCCGCAACCTCTGCGCCGCCTTTCTCTTTCAGGGGGATGATGTTTACAAAAGGATAGACAAGCTCTCCGGCGGAGAAAAAAGCCGGGTGGTACTGGCCACCCTGCTGGCCCGGCCCTTAAATTTCCTCATCCTCGATGAGCCCACCAACCATCTGGATATTCAGTCACGGGAAGTGCTGCTGGAAGCCCTGCAGGCCTTTGAGGGAACCGTGCTCATTGTCAGCCATGACCGTCATTTTCTCCGTTCCCTTGTGGGCCGGGTTTTTGAAATCGACCATGGCCGCATGATTCCCTACGAAGGCAGCTACGATTATTATCTGAGAAAGCAGATGGCGCTGCAGACGGGTTGAACACCTGAGCGGAAATCAGTCTCTGGCATTATAGATAACCCCACCTTTGCTGCTGTAGCTTTCCAGCACCTCCCGGCCTTCTTTTGCCATGAAATGGCGGATCACCCGGATACCGGCATTCTCCAGATAGGCATAGGAAGCATCAAAAACCGGGCCTTCATCAAAACCGATGGCCCGGGCATCTTCCGCAGCCGCCGCACAGACCACGCGGCTGACACCGCTCCAGAGGATGGCACCCAGACACATGGCGCAGGGCTCACAGGAAGTGAAAAGCTCCCTTGTTTTTCCCGGCCCATGGAGGGTGAAGGAAGAAAGGGCTTTCTGGGCCATCATGATGGCCACCATCTCGCCATGCAGGGTGGCATTGTTCAAAGGGAAAACCCTGTTGACACCCACCCCCAGCAGCCTGCCGCTTTCCTGATCAAAAATGGCCGATCCAAAGGGCCCGCCCGTATCCTGACGCACATTTTCTGCGGCAAGCCAGAGGGCAAGGGCCATTTTCTCTTCATCGGAATCATATCTTTTTTTGGCATCCACCGCCGCTTCCACCCATGGGGGAAGCTCCACAACAACCTGTTGCACAGGGCCTTTTTTCCCCTCGGTCTGCATAGAATTTTCCTTTATTTTTCAAGACATTTTTTTTTCTGATTACCACTGTCTTTCAGCCATAGAAACTTGAAACCATGGAAATTACATGATCAGATTTTACGATTGTTTACGGGCACCCGTAAAGGGTGCCCCTACAAAACGAGGGTCGTAAAAATTATTCGTAGGGGCAGGCCTTGCGCCTGCCCGTATGAAAGCTCTCGCCATGGGTTTGACAACAATCTGACCAGCAAGGCTCTGGCTGATTCAGGGTAGTAATCAGATTTCTTTTTTTAAAATCCCAAGCTTACGCATCTTCCCCCTCAGGGTGCTGGGATGGAGACCCAAAAGGGCGGCAGCTCCGTCTTCGCCCATGATTTTACCATGGGTTTTTTCCAGTGCCTTACGGATATGCCTGCCTGCGGCATCATCAAAGGAAAGAAAGGGCGCATCGCTGGTGTTCAGGTGTTTCTCTGCCTTTGTCAGGGAGGGAATCCGGGGCATATCCAGCACAAGAAGGCCGGAGTGAAAACCCCTGGTCTGACTCTGAATGAGACCCCGCTC
The DNA here is from genome assembly GCF_007830435.1 of Desulfobotulus alkaliphilus. Lineage (GTDB taxonomy): Bacteria > Desulfobacterota > Desulfobacteria > Desulfobacterales > ASO4-4 > Desulfobotulus > Desulfobotulus alkaliphilus. The sequence goes on from NZ_VLLC01000004.1 coordinate 86,206, forward strand.
CACAAGGTTCTGCAACTCACGGATATTGCCCGGCCAGCTGTGCTGACGGAGAAATTCCATGGTGCCCGCAGGGATGTGCACCTTTCTTGTAATTTTCATCTCCTTGCATTTCCTTGCCACCAGATACTCCAGAAGGGCCGGAATGTCCTGACTTCTCTGCCGCAGAGGCGGAATCATGATGGGAAAGACATTGAGACGGAACCAGAGATCTTCCCTGAAACTGCCCTCTTTGACCATCTGTTCCAGATTTCTGTGGGTGGCGCTGATGATGCGCACATTGACAGCGATGGTTTCCGTACCGCCCACCCGTTCAATCTCCCTGTTCTGCAGCACCCTGAGCAGCCGTACCTGGGCACTGAGGGGAAGTTCTGCCACTTCATCCAGAAAAAGGGTGCCGCCGTCGGCCCTTTCAAAACGGCCCCTTTTCAGGGCAAGGGCACCGGTAAAGGCTCCCTTTTCATGGCCGAAAAGCTCACTGTCAATGAGCCCTTCGGGAAGCCCCCCGCAGTTCACCTTCACAAAGGGGCCGCCGTTTCGGGGAGAAGCCGCATGCAGGGCGTTGGCCAGAAGCTCCTTGCCCGTACCCGTTTCCCCCAGAAGAAGGACGGGGCTTTCCAGAGGGGCCACCTGACGCACCATCTGCATCACCTCTTTAAGGCCAAAGTCGGCACCGATGATCCTGTCTCCGGAAATGTGCCTCAGTTCCTTATGGAGATAGCGGTTGTCCTCTTCCAGCATTTCCTTCAGACGGACGATTTCCTCATACTGCAGGGCATTGGTGAGGGCAATGGAAAAGGGTTCATTGAGCATGCCCATCAGCTCCGCATGGCTTTCGTCATAGCGGTTGCAGCCTTCGGCAGCCAAAAGCAGCATACCGATCATGCGGGATTCCATAATCAGTCTGGTGCGCAGCACCGAGACATTCTCGGGCCAGAAAATCCGTATCAGCTCCTGTATGCAGGCCTCCTCTTCCTTCGCATCATTGAGAATCCCAAAGGAAAAATCCGGCCGCCATTCTTCCGCAACTCTGGGAACGGCAGCCTCGGGTATGGGGAAGGACCGGGGAACCTTTGGCCAGTGATCGGGGCAGATGCGCACGATGGTGCGGCTCATGGAGGTTGCCGGATCAAAAAGCCCGATGTGGAGGGCATCCGCAGGGATGACCTTTTTTATATAGGCAAGGGTATTTTCCATGGCCTTTTTGAGATCCAGCCTCCCGCAGATTCTCAAGGTGGCCTCCCGGAAAAAAATATTTTTATTCACTGCCACGCGACGTCCCTTTCCAAAGGTGTCAAATATGAAACATTTGCCCAAAAGCGCCAAATATGACACACGCAAAGGTCATATATGGCAGATTGCTAAATAACCATTGCATATTTTCCCCGCATTTTCTGCATATTTCTTTTGGCATACAATATGCTTAACACAAAAAGGTCTTGTGTTACAGACCCGAAAAACCCGTTTTTCAGATGTAAAAAAATTCGGGGATGGAGAAAATCATGCAGAATATAGAGATCATACGCATATGCGCCTTTAATGAAGCCTCCAGAGAGGAGGCCGTCATGAAAGGAAGGGAGATCATGGAAACCTGTCGCAATGGCGGCGAAGGTATTGCCATATGGACCAGCACGGATCAGAATACGGATATGCTGATTCTGCTGAAACGCAAAGGAGATCTCCCCATAAAATCCTACTCCATGGAAGGTCTTCAGATAGCCGATTATTTTTCCCGCTTCGGCTGGATCAGCCACTCCCTGTGGCAGGATATCGCTCCCATGGAAAAAAAATGCAGCGGATAAGGAGTGCCTGCCAAAGGGACTCCCGCTGTTTGCAAGTGCCCCTGTAATCGTTATGGAAGCCCCCTTTTTCCACGTCCCGTATCACCTATGTTTTTCTGGAGGGAAACATGCCTGTTTTCAAAAACCTGCAAAATCTGCGGGGCCACATCGTCCTTTTCAGCATCCTTCTTCTGATCCTTGCGGCCTGCAGCCAGCCTGCGGAATCGCCACAGGAACCTAAAAGCGCATTTCGCCCTCCCCCCCCCGCAGTCACCACACTGACGGTAAAGGAGCGGGATGCCAAGGTCTTCAATGATTATCCCGCCCGTATTCACGGTGCCCGTCAGGTACAGGTCAGGGCCCGGGTGGAAGGCATTCTTCAAAAACGCCTTTACGTGGAAGGACAGCCCGTGCGGGAGGGTGATGTTCTTTTTCAGATAGATCCGGAACGCTATGACATTGCCCTGCGCCGTGCGGAAGCGGATCTGGCCAATGCCGAAGCCAGCCATGCCGATGCCCGCCGTGAATGGCAGCGGTCCATCACCCTTTATGAAGCAGATGCGGTGAGTGAGCGCACAAGGGATCAGGCCAGAACAGCACTGGATCTGGCCGTTGCCCGGCTGGATCTGGCAAAGACAGCGGTGGAAGAAGCCCGCCGCAACCTGCGTTACACGGAAGTACGGGCCCCCCTGTGCGGCATCACGGGCATGGAGACCCTTTCCGAAGGCAATCTTCTGGAGTGGGGTGCCCTGCTCACCACCATCACCCAGCAGGACCCGGTCCATGTGCGTTTCTCCCTTCCCGAAGACGACGCCGCCATTCAGGGTGCCGCCCGCAGGGCCATGGGAAAGGCTGAAAACGGGGATCACCGCTACGAAGCCACCCTCATTTTTTCCGATGGTGCAGCATATGACCGGAAAGGAGAGCTGGATTTTACGGCCAGCACCATAGACCCGAGAACCGGAACCGTCACGGCAAGGGCCGTTTTCCCCAACCCGGACAACCAGCTCATGCCCGGCCAGTTTGTCCGCATCCGGGTACATCTTCAGAGTTTCAAAGATATTTTCATGATACCCGAAGGGGCCGTCACCCAGGGGCCGGCAGGACCACGGGTTTTTGTGGTCACGGATGAAAACAGGGCCGTTTCCCGCAATGTGACCCTGGGGTCTGCGGTAAATGGCGAACAGATTATCCTGAAAGGCCTTGAAAGGGGAGACCGTGTTGTGATTATGGGCCATGTCTCCGTCAGGGACGGTATGGAAGTATCCCCCACGGAAAAAAGATCTGAGGAGGCATCCTGATGTTCCGATTCTTCATTGACAGACCGATTTTTGCATCGGTTATATCCATTATTATTGTTCTGTCCGGTGCCGTTGCCTTAAGCATGCTGCCCGTGGAACAGTATCCCGATGTGGTCCCGCCCCAGGTAGTGGTCACGGCCATCTATCCCGGTGCCAGTGCGGAGGTCATGGCGGAATCCGTGGCGGCTCCCTTAGAGCAGGAGATCAACGGCGTTGACAGCATGATCTACATGGAGTCAACGGCCATGGATGACGGGTATCTTCGCATCGTCATCTCCTTTGAATTTGGCACGGATCCGGATCAGGCCACCATCAACGTCAACAACCGGGTTCAGGCCGGTCTTGCCAAGCTGCCCCAGCAGGTGAGAAATCAGGGTGTGCGGGTGGAAGCCCAGTCCACCAACATTCTCATGGTGCCCGTTCTCTATTCTCCGGACAAAAGCCTGAACACCCTGTTCATGGCCAACTATGCCCTGCTCAATGTACTGGATGAGCTGGTCCGCCTGCCCGGTGTGGGGGATGCCTCCCTCTTCGGGCGGGATGACTATTCCATGCGCATCTGGCTGAGGCCGGACAGGCTGGCCCAGTTTGAACTGACCCCTTCGGATGTTGCGGCCAGCATCCGGGAACAGAATGCCCAGTTTGCCGCAGGCCGTCTCGGTGCAGAGCCTTCCCCCGCAGGTCAGGCCTTCACCTTTACGGTGAGCACCCGGGGCCAGCTGGCAACACCCGAGGAATTTTCCAGAATCATTCTCAGGGCCGATGAAGACGGCGGCACCCTGCGCCTTGGGGATGTGGCCCGTGTGGAGCTGGGTGCCCAGAGCTATGCGGCCTCTGCTTCCTTCAACGGAGATCCCGCCGTGCCCATGGGGGTTTACCTCCAGCCCGGTGCCAATGCCCTGGATACGGCAAAGGCCGTGCATGATACACTGGAAAGACTTTCCGGGTCTTTCCCCCAGGGACTTTCCTATGTGGTCCCCTATGACACCACGGAATTTGTTGAAATCTCCATAAAGGAAGTTTTCATCACCCTGATTGTGGCGGTTCTGCTGGTCATTCTTGTTACCTTTCTTTTTCTGCAGCGGCTGCGTGCCACCCTCATTCCCGTGGTGGCCATCCCCGTATCCCTCATCGGCACCTTTACGGGTATGCTGCTGCTGGGCTTTTCCGTCAATCTTCTCACCCTCTTCGGTCTGGTTCTGGCCATAGGCATTGTGGTGGACAACGCCATCATCGTCCTTGAAAACGTGGACCGCCTCATCCGTGTGGAGCGCATGAACGCAAGGGATGCCTCCGTGGAAACCATGAAGCAGGTGGCAGGTGCCGTTGTCTCCTCCACACTGGTTCTTGTGGCTGTTTTTGCCCCAGTCGCTTTCCTTGGAGGCATGACCGGTGAGCTGTACCGGCAGTTTGCCGTTACCATTGCGGTTTCCGTTGTGGTTTCCGGTGTGGTGGCCCTTACCCTGACCCCTGCCATGTGTGCCATTCTTCTGGACAGACCGGCACGCAGGGTTTCCCTTCCCTTCGTCCTTTTCAACAGGGCCTTTGACCGGATCACCCTGGGCTTTACCCGGATGGTGGCCCTTGTGCTGCGCAATACTGTCATTGGCGTATTTCTCTTTGCGGGCATCATTGCCGCCACCCTTTATTATCTCGACCGCATGCCCTCGGGCCTTGTACCCCAGGAGGATCAAGGGGTTGCCATGCTGGCCTATTTTCTGCCCCCTGCATCGGCGCTGCCCAAAACCGTCGCCGTCAGGGAGGATCTCTCCCACAGGATTAAAGGCCTTGAGGAGGTAAAGGAGATTACGGCCATTGCCGGCTTTGATTTGTTCGCAGGCTCCCTGCGCACCAATGCGGGCATTGCCTTTGCCAACCTGACGGACTGGCGGGAAAGGGAAGAACCGGGTCAACATGCCCAGGCCGTGGCAGGTAAAATCATGGGCATCGGCATGGGTGTTCCCGAAGCAAACGTCTTTGCCTTTACCCCGCCCCCCATACAGGGGCTTTCCCTCACGGGCGGCGTGGAAGGTTACCTTGCCGTGCGGGGGGATATTACACCAGGGGAAATTGAGGCACTGGGACAAAAACTCATGGCTGCGGCCAATGCCCGGCCCGAACTGATGAATGCCCGTATCACCCTTGATACCGGGATTCCCCGTTTCCATGCGGAAGTAGACAGGGAAAAGGCCCGTGCCATGGGTGTGCCCATCAACCACATTTTTGAAACCATGCAGAGCACCTTTGGCTCCCTTTATGTAAATGACTTCATCTTTGCAGGCCGAAACTGGCAGGTGAACATGCAGTCGGAAAAGGATTTCCGTAGCCAGCCCGAAGACCTAAACAAAGTTTTTGTCCGCTCCAGCCATGGAGAAATGCTGCCCTTAAGCTCCCTGGTGACACTGGAGCGCACCTCAGGCGCAGACATCATCAACCGTTTCAACCTCAATACCGCAGCCCGTTTCATGGCAGATCCCTCCCCCGGATACACCTCGGGTCAGGCCAAGGAAACCATGGAAGAGCTGCTGTCTGAACTGTTCAATGACGGAAATATCCTCATCGGATGGATCGGTGAAGCCTATCAGCTGGATGCCGCCGCCGGTGCAGGAAGTTTGGCCTTTGCCATGGGCATTCTCATGGTATTTCTGATTCTGGCTGCCCAATATGAACGCTGGAGCCTTCCCATAGGCGTTCTTTCTGCCGTTCCCTTTGCCGTTCTGGGTGCCGCACTGGCTTCCCTGCTCAGAGGTTTTCCCAATGACATCTACTTTCAGGTGGGACTTCTGGTTCTCATAGGCCTTGCTGCCAAAAACGCCATCCTCATTGTGGAATTTGCCGCCCAGAACAGAAAGGCCGGCATGTCTTCCATGGAGGCTGCCGTTGCAGCGGCCCAGCAGCGTTTCCGGGCCATCATCATGACAGCCCTGACCTTTATCATCGGAACCCTGCCTCTGGTTTTTGCAAGCGGTGCCGGTGCTGCCAGCCGTCAGGAAATCGGAACCGTTGTTGTGGGCGGTATGGTTCTGGCCAGCTCCCTGGCCCTGATCTTTGTACCTCTGGTTTACAAGCTGGTGGACGACTGTGCGGGCTGGTTCAAAAAAGAAAAAGGGCAGAAAGTATGAAAGCAAAGACCCTGAAAGGAAATGGAATGAAAACCATACCATCAATCATACGGTTGCTTTTTATGGTGATGATTCTGCCGGTGGCGGCTTCTGCCAGTCCCTACTGCCTTGAGCGCCTCATGGATGAAGCCCTCAACAACCGGGATATTCTCCGCATGTACGAAATTTCCCGCAAACAGGCAGAAAAGGGTGTTCAGGAACGCCGCGCCGCCTTTATGCCCGGTGTGGATGCCAGTTACACCGCCCATCGCTTAGAAGACAGCACCCTCTTTGAAAACGATGAAAACGCTTCCTGGAAGATTGCCGCACGATTAAACCTCTTTGCCGGTTTCGGAGACCGGAGTGCGCTGGATACGGCCAGACGCCGGGTGGAAGTGCAGGAAGCCCTCATGGACGGCCTGCGCCAGGACATCCGCCTTGAAACGGCCCTTGCCTTTCTTGGTGTGCATCAGGCTTTGGCCGAAAGGGAAGTGGCGGACAGCACCCGCAGGCTTTACAGCAAGGAGTATGAGCAGGCCGGAACCCGCCATGAAGTGGGTGTAATCCGCAGGGCCGACTATCTTAAAATCAAAGTGGTTCTGGATGATGCGCAGCAGGCATGGACACGGGCGAATGCCGCCGTAAACCAGGCCGTGAACCAGCTTTCCCGCACAACGGGCATGGCCCTCAGCCCTTCGGATCTGGATTTTTCCGACTTTCAGGAGCTTCCCCTGCTGAAGGATTATGTCCTTCTTTCAGAAAAAATGCAGGAAAGGCGGAGTGAGCTGAAAATTCTGGATCTCTCCAGCGCCATGGCAGAAGACAGTGTCGCCATGGCAAAAAGCGCCTATATGCCCAGAGCGGACCTCTCCCTCTCCCATGGTCAGTCCGCCGACAACTACAGCATTTCCGACAATGTTAAGGATGAAACCCGGCTGACCCTTTCTTTATCCGTGAACCTCTTTGACGGTATGAAAAAACCGGCTGTGCTTCAGAAAAGCCGCCTTGAAATCCGCCGCATTGCGCATGAAAGAAAGGAAACCCTGGACAGCCTGAACGTTCAGCTTAAAAATCTTCTGCTGGATGCAGACGTTGCCGGAAAAAATCTTCAGGTGGCGGAAGCGGGTATGGATGAAGCCAGAGAGCACCTCAGGGTAACGGAATACAGCTACAGGGAAGGGGTGGCCACCACCACGGATCTGCTGGATGCCATTGCCTATCTTTCCAGAGCCTCGGCAAACCGCATCACCGCCCGCAGCACCTATCTGCAGACCTCCTTCAGAATCCGCCATCTGGTGGCGGGGCTTGGTGAATAAGTGCAGGGGAGATGACATAAAAAAACCCGGCAAAAGGAAAGGCCTTTGCCGGGCTCCCAATTATTTCGAAAAAAACATTCAGTACCGAGGCTATCTGTATGTGACAAAACAACAGAACACAAACAACACAAGGAAACTCGAGTTCCACAGAAATTTTACGATACGCTTTGACTAAGAAAAGCTTCTCATCTTAAATACGCAATCCTCCAGATATTTTTTTGAAATTTGAAATCTGATTACCACTGTCTTTCAGCCATACGAACCTTAATCATGAAAATTATATGACCAGATTTTACGGATGTTCGAGGGCAAGCTTAAAGGGTGCCCCTACATAAAACAAGGTCATATAAACCATTCGTAGGGGCATGACTTACGCCTGCCCTTATTAAAATGGACCTGACAACAACCGGACCAGCAAACTGGGGCTGAATCAGGATAGTAATCAGATTTGGAAATACTCAATTTCGTCAAAAAACGAACCAACCCTTTAAAACCACCCACTTCCAATCAGGGTTTACCTACAAAGGTATAAGTAAAAGAACGGCTGTACCCGGTCCGCAGAACAGTTGCTGTAATCGTATCACGGACACCGGAATCAGCACCTGGAATAAAAATACGGGCCTGGCCATTGCTGTCTGTTTTTACGGTTTCGGAATCAGTATAACCATCCGTACCCACAACACTGAAGCCGATCTCCACACCTTCATGGGCAGGAGAAATACTTGCCGTTACAGTAACACTCACGCCCTCAGGGGGAGATGCAGGGGCTGCACTGAGGTTGAGTGCATAAGTTTCAAGGGTTTCTCCGGGAAGACTGATAAGAAGCGACTCATTCATGTCAGACCGGCTCACCCTTGCATAACCGCCATCGGATGTAACCCTCACCTCAAAAGTCAAGGAACCCGGACCCGCCAGTGTTTTACTCTCTGCACCTGTCACGCCCTGTACGGGACTGACCCTTACCTGCAAGGGAAATTCGCCACTAGTGACCTGCACAATCACCTGCCAGGTCAGAATCCCCTGGCTTGAGCCAACAAGACTCCTGCTTACCTTCCATCCCTGCCCGTCAATTGCAGTGCCATCATCTTTTTCACTTGAAGTATCCACAGCCAGAATGGTTTCCATACCCGACTGAACCGCAGCAATAACACTGTCTATCACTCCCTGAATATTCACTGCATCCACAATCCAGCTTCCTTCCGGAAGGGTCATGGTCACGCCTTCTTCTCCGCCTGCACCCGTCTTCTTCTTATCACTGACATAAATCAGAGGATTTCCTTCCTCATCCTTCCCTTCAGCAATTATAATGGATGCACTGTCTTTTTCTGCTGTCGCATCCATCACAGTCATCTGGGCACTATCGGCATCATCACTTATGACTGCATCATGGAGCCGCTTAAGACTTTGTTTAATTTTATTTTTTTCCTCATCACCCAGAACTCCGGGAAGCCGGTCATCAATGGACTGAACAAATTCATCCGCTGCCTTTTCAGGATCATTGCCATAATTATTCTCAAGATGGTCCTTTTGCTTTGCCGCATACTCATGCAACTGCTTTTCCATCTCAGAAGCAACCATGTCCTCAATCTCATCCATGAGAATATTTCCATCAATGGACGGATTGAAATTCCTGCCTTTCTCCGTCAGGTCAGCCCCCTCCTTCAAAAAAGAGTCAATGTCCGCCCTGCCGTTAACAGATCCCCTTTCAGCAACATCGGCAAACTCAATTCCGTCAACTATGGTTGCACTGGGAGATGTCAGATCATTAAAAAGGACATTGGCCTGATTATCATACTTGCCTTCACGGAAACTCTGCCAGAAGGCCTCGGCGTTGTCTTCCACATCCTTACGGTTCATGATCCCCCTGCTCTTCAGGGCATACTCATAGGCCTCCTGTTTTCCCTGATCAGAAATCTGATCAAGAACATTCAGGACCCTCTCTCTTCCCCTTTGTGCACTGAAGCCAAGACCGTTTACCAAAAAATCCCATGCTGCACGAAGGGACTTGGATTCCCTGCTCCCATCCTGTCTCCCAGCCGGAAGCCTGACACCCATGGGATCGCGTGCAAAAGCATAGGACTTTTTAACGGCCGACTTTGCCTCGTCAATTCTCAGCACAGCCTTTTCCACCTCATCAAGTGAATCCAAAATCTGCATCTGCAGCTCCAGCCACCGCTCAACAGATGCCGGATCAGGGTCTTCTTCTCCGTAAGGCTTGTTGAAATCACTGCTCATAGCCGCCATAAATGCTAATCTGGCAAGGCCGACTGTCTTGCTGAACTCAGAAATTGTATTGTAGTCCTGATAAGTTTGTGAAGCAGATACCGGAGGTCCCGGAGGAGGAGGCGTCTGAGGTGTTGAGCCTGAGCCCGAACTGCTGCTGTTGCATCCGGTTAAAAAAATAAGAAGCATTGCTGCAGCCACTGAAAAAAGAATCCTTTGCATAAGCATATCGAACCCCCTTCTTAACAGTATTATGCGATATAACACACAGAACAGGGGCTACACACAACCCCCGCCCCCAAAACCGCGTTCACCCCATCCCTCAAAGCCATCTGGTTGAAAACCTACCTGACATCCCCCAAAAAATGCTCGCTGGCGGAAGTGACCGTGCCTGTTTTCATTAAGCCTGATCAAGCATTCAAGTGGTGCCAGCCGATCTCCCATACTTCTGATCAGGGCTGCTGTCCAAATTAAAGACTCTGGTACTTTTAAGGATGACAATCATTATATTAAATTATTGATTATATTTATCACAGTCAAATCAAAATGGAAATAAATTTTCTTTCTGATTTTTTTTCGTTAAGATCTTCACATGGTTCATCCACGGCATAAATCATACCGGTACCCGCATGACTCAGAATAAGACCCGTATCCCTGCCCCATACCCCGGGTCTGCCCCAAAAAAAATGGCTGCATTTTTTGAACAGGCCCGTAAAAAAGCATCGTTTTCTGCCCTATATTATTAAGGACACAAGCAATGAGCCAGCAGAAAACCAAAAAGCCTGTATTGGCTGAAAGCACAAAAATCTCATGCATCATCCCCTCGAAAAACAGAAAAAACCTGCTGGCAGGGGCCCTGAAAAGCATCCTTGCCCAGCATCCGGTACCCGCTTTTTTCCATCCCCCTGAAATTCTTGTGGTGGATGACGGCTCCTCCGACGGGACAGACGCCATGCTGAGGGCAGATTTCCCGGAAGTCATCAGAATCCGCACCCAGGGCATCGGTCCGGGCCCTGCCAGAAATGCCGGGGCAAAGGCCGCCGGAGGGGATATTCTCTTTTTTCTGGACTCCGATGACATCTGGAGACCCACACACCTGCAAAGCCTGATCCCCTGTTTTGTAAAGGGCGCATCCTTTGCCTGCAGCAGGGCCTTCAACCATAACCTTGTGGACGGAAAAGACTTCACCATTCCTGATACGGATGTGGATCTTTCCCGAAACGCTTTTTCCCGTATGCTGCGCTGGTGTGATATGGTACCCTCTGCCTTTGCCGTCCGCAGGGATGTCTTTTTTCTGGCAGGGGGATTTCCGGATACCCAATGGGGCGAGGACTGGCTTTTTTTCCTTGAACTCTGCGCAAGGCAAAAGCTATGCTTTGTCCCTGAGATTACCGTTGAACGAACCCTGCACGCCGAAAGCCTCTGTGCAGATGAAAAACTTAAGCAGCGTATTCTCACCATGCTGGACAGACTCAAGGCTGCCGTATCCACCCTGCCGGGCACAGGCCCGGAAAATCAGGAACACTTTCTGTCCTTAAAAAAACTTGTATTGGAAAAAGGAGACGCATGGAGAAGCATTCAGGACTTTTATACTGCTGCCAGAGAAGCGGGTCTGACGGCCCCATGATTTCCGATGAGGATCATACCCGGGTGCTGGCCACCTGCACGGACATTCCCGAAGAAGTGCCGGATTTCCGCCTTCCCATTGACGGGGTTGGTATTGGCAACAAAACCGTATGGATAAAGCTTCCCAGCGGCCTCACGCCCTTTGCCGCCGACATCCGGGTAAACCTGCCGGGCCACATCAAGGGCATCCATATGTCCCGCATTGAAGCCGTGATCAGTGAACTGCTGGAAAAGGAGTTTGCCGATATAGGGCTGTATGCCGCAGCCCTTGCCGAAGGCATTCTAAAAACCCAGGAAGGCGACAGGGCCGATGTCCGCATCAAGGGCAAACTTCCCATACTGCAGAAGACCCCCGCCAGTCAGAGGATTTCGCTGGATACCCTTGAGGTCTCCGCAAGGGCCCTTGTCTTTTCTTCCGCAGGCCACAGAAGCAGCCGGGTGACCATATCCGCAGGGGTCCACCACATCACCGCCTGCCCCTGTACCCAGGCATACAACCGGGTCCTCTTTGAAACGGACACGGAGCTGCCCCTGATCACCCACTCCCAGCGCTCCTTCACAAGGCTTTCCATGGAAAGGCATGGGGATCTGCCCGGCTTTTCCGATCTATTTGACTGCCTCAACGCAGGTCTCCATGTAACCTCCGATCTTCTGAAACGCACCGACGAGGCGGAAGTGGTACTCAAAGCCCACACCAGCCCCCAGTTTGCAGAGGACACCACAAGGGAAACAGCCAGACAGGCAGGACTTCGTTTCGGAAAAATTCTTCCGGCCAGTACCCTCATCAGTATCCGTTCCGACAGCCTGGAAAGCATCCATACCCATGACGTGATCGCCAGCATCCATACCACTCTGGGGGATATTCTTTCCGTGTTGGAAGAAAACAACTGATTAGCAGTAATTGCAGTAGCTTCGTACTGTTGCAAGGCACCCTGGCTATTTGCAAGTGACATTGCAATCGTTTCGGATCAGAGCTTCGCAGACCTGTGCGAAAGAAGCGGCAAACTGTCTGAGCCGCCACAAAGGCAGCGTGCTTAAAGCCTGCCATGGCAATCATAAAGCTTATCCTGCCTGTGGCGGGGAGTTTTTGCCGCTTCCGCACAGGACAAGAAGCTCCCGAATAAGATTGCGTCACGGGCAAATAGTCTGGGTGGCTGTGCATCTATCTGGCAGGTATGGCACCTGAAAAATTGTGCAGAACTGTTACGATTACAGCAAAAGACTGAAAAAACCGCCCATAAAAAAGGAAGACAGAACCATGACGCCCTGTACCGGAACCCGTCGTTTTGTGAGCTTTTTTCTTGCCCTCCTGATTTCAGCAGCCCTCATGCCAGCGGCCCATGGAGAAACTCCCCGCCGCATTGTGGCCTCCACCACACAGATAGCGGATTTTGCGAGAAACATTACCGGTGACCGCTGGGAGGTCCACAGCATTCTGGCGGCCGGTGCCGACCCCCATACCTACACGCCCACACCCCGGGATGCGGAAAGGGTGGCCAATGCCCATCTTGTGCTCCAGAACGGACTGATGCTGGAAGGCAAAAACTGGATGGAAACCCTTGCCCGGGCCAGCGGCAAACCCCTTGTGACCTGCACCGATGGCATAACACCCCTTGAGGTGGAAGAAAACGGTGAAACCATCCTTGATCCCCATGCCTGGTTTTCTCCCAAAAATGCCGCCGTTTATGTACGCAATATTCTGAAAGCCGTTTCCGATATGGACCCTGAAGGCAAAGCGCTTTTTGAGGCCAGAGCCGAACTCTATCTCCAGCAGCTCCGGGTTCTGGACACATGGATACGGGCAAGCGTTGCCACCATTCCTCCCGAAAGGCGGCTCCTTGTCACCAGCCATGATGCCTTCAACTATTTCTGCCGGGAATACCGCTTCAACCCCCAGAACAACTACCTCAGCCTTGCGCCTGTGGGCTGGTCAACGGGAGGCGAGGTCGGAGCCGGTTCCACACCGGCAAGACTGCGTCAGGTCATGGAAAGCATCCGGGAAATGGGGGCTCCGGCCATTTTTGTGGAAACCAGTGTGAATCCGCGGCAGATACGGGAAATCGCCACACAGGCGGGTATCCGCGTTGGCGGTGCCCTCTATTCCGATGCCATGGGGCCTCCGGGCAGCGCCGGTGAAACCTACATCGGCATGATGCGGGAAAATACCCTGACCATAGTGGAAGCTCTCCGCTAAGAAAGGAAAGGAAGTGAACCGTTTTTCCCTTATCTTTCTTGTATGGATTTTCTGTGCTGCTGCGGCATGGCCGGTTCTGTCCGGATCAGGAAGGCCCCAGCCCCCGGAGCCGGTGCGCAGCCCCCATGGGGAGCTGTCCCGCAGCAGCCTTTTCATGGAAATCAGCACCACCTTTGATCTGTCCGAAGACCCCTTTGCTCTGGATGCTTCATCCCCTTCCGGCCTGCTTGTCCACGAAAACGGCAGGCAGATTCACAGCATCAGGGATCTTGCTTCGGAAAAGACACCGCTCATGCTTGCCATTCACCCCGGTACCGGAGAAACGGAATACAGGATTCAGGCATCGGGGGATACGGACATGCACAGACCTGCAGCCTTACGGGTGCGCATCCTTGAGAGAGAAACCGTCATCGGAGACCGGACGGCATGGAGCAGCGATGGTCCGCTCCAGCTCTTTCTCACCCTCCCTCCCTCCGGCGGGGGCAGCCATGGATAATCTTCTTCCAGCCATCCGCACCCGTCACCTCACGGTAAGCTACGGTCTGCGCCCGGCCCTTCTGGATGTGAACCTCGATATTCCCAAAGGGACACTTGTGGGTATTCTCGGTCCCAATGGTGCGGGCAAGTCCACCCTGATCAAAGCCCTCATGGGTTTTGTAAAAAAGGACGTGGGCCGCGTGGAAATCATGGGAGAGCCAGCGGAAAAAGCAAAGGGCCGCATGGCCTATGTACCCCAGCGCAGCTCCGTTGACTGGGATTTTCCCATCACCGTGGAAGAGGTCGCCCTCATGGGCCGCTATGGCCGGATTCCCTGGTACCGGAATCCGGGAAAAAAGGACAGGGAAGCCGCCCTTAAAGCACTCCGGGCTGTCCGCATGGAAGACTTCGGCCAGAGGCAGATCGGTGCCCTTTCCGGCGGTCAGCAGCAACGGGTTTTCATGGCAAGGGCCCTTTGTCAGGGGGCCGACATCCTCCTTCTGGACGAACCCTTTGCCGGTGTGGATGCGGTAACGGAAAAGGCCATCCTGACCGTACTGAAGGAAGCGCGGGAACAGGGCCTTACCCTCGTGGTGGTCCACCACGACCTTGCCACGGCTGCCAGCTATTTTGACAGGATTGCCCTGATCAAAAGGGGCCTTGTGGCCTTTGGAAGGCCGGAAGATGTACTGCAAAAGGAACTGCTTTCGGAAGTTTATGGAGGGCAGATGCAGAATTTTTTCACCCTGCCATCCATCAATCCAAAACCCTGATACGGGATGCAGGCCGCATATGATAAAAGATAAGGTCGTAGACATACTGGCAGGACTGGATGTCCTGAAAAATTTTACGGCAGCCCAGATCAACGATCATTTTTTCAAAAAAGGCTACGCCAGAATCGTTGAGTATCAGGCCGGTGAAAGAATTCTCATGGAAGGACAGTATGACAACTGGGTATACTGGCTTATCGAGGGTAAAGTCGCTGTTATCAAAGGGGATGTAATGATCGCATCCTTCCAGCGAACCGGAGACATGTTTGGAGAAATGAGCATACTGGAAGGAAACGCCCGCTCAGCCAATGTGGATGCCCTCTGCCCCACCCTCTGCTTTAAGCTGGATATGTCGGTGCTGGATCATCCGGTTCTCAAAAACAGAATCAGCCGGGAAACCTTCTGCAACAGCCTCGCCCAGCTGGCCAGAGAACGGCTGGCAAAGACCACATGCAGGCTTTCGGAAACAGAAAAAGAGCTGCTTAAAATCAAACAGCTTCTCCAGCAGAAAGAAAAAGAGCTGGAAGAAGCCGGAATATTGATCACACAGCTGACGGAGTTGAATGCCACACAGAACCTGCATATTCTGGAACTGACGGCAAGGCTTGAAAATGCTGAAAAAACCAGGGCAAAAAAGCCCTGACTCTTCCGTCGGATTTCCTGCCTTATGGGCCTGAAATCCATACTGAAAAAAGGAAAAATCATGCTGGCAGATCTTGCAGGCCTCCTCCCCGGCCCCCTGTCCCATCTTTTTTTCATCAAAGCCCTCATGGCCGCCATCCTTGTGGGACTGGTCTGCGGGGTTACGGGCTGCCTTGTCATATTACGGAAAATGAGCTTTCTCGGCGACGCCATCTCCCATGCCATGATCGCAGGGGTGGCCGCAGGCTATCTCATCATGAAGCTTCTTTTCGGAATGGAAGCCCATGCCCCTGCCATGCTCTTTGGCGCACTCATCGCCGCCGTGATCACCGTGGGCCTCATCCACTTTGTATCCAGCGTTTCCCGCATCAAGGAAGATACGGCCATCGGCATCATGTACACGGGCATTTTTGCCTTAGGCGTTGTCATGGTCTCCCTTTTCAGGGAACATATTCATATTGATCTCATGCATTTTATCATGGGCGATGTACTGGCTGTTTCCGACGGGGACATCCTCCTTGCCGCCTTTGTCTGCGGCATGGTGCTCACCCTGATCCTGCTCTTCTTCCGCCACTTTCAGGCTTCGGCCTTTGACCCGGTCATGGCGGCTGCCATCGGCATTCCTGCAGGTCTTTTCCACGGCCTCTTAACCCTTTGTGTCAGCCTTGTGGTGGTGGTAGGCGTGGGCATGGTGGGGGTCATTCTTGTGGTGGGCCTTCTCATCACACCTGCGGCCACGGCCTACCTGCTCACCAACCGGCTGGACCGCATGATGATACTGGCCGCCCTTTTCGCCATAAACGGAGCCGTCTGCGGCCTTTTTCTGGCCTATGCCATGGATGTGGCAGGCGGCGGAGCCATCATGCTTTTTCTCACCCTTCAATTTACAGCCGTCCTCATGATCGCTCCGGAGCACGGCATCCTCACCCGCTACATCCGTAAAATCCGACATATTCCCGCTGAAATCACCGAAGACATACTGGCCGGACTTCTCCGCAAAGATCCCATGGGCCTTTCACCCGCCGCCCTTATTGAAACCGCAGGAACGGGAGTCCGGCTGGGCCGCGCCCTTGCCCGTCTTGAGAAGGAAGGGCAGATCACAAGGCAGACAGATCTTGTGCGCCTCAGCCCCAAGGGCAGGGAAAAGGCCCTGACCCTCCGGAGATCCCACAGAATATGGGAATCCTATCTGGCCCATGCCGGTGTGGATGAAGAGAAAATCCATGAAAAAGCCCATGAACTGGAGCATATCCATGATCCGGACCTGCTGAAAAACCTTGATGATCTGCTGGGGCATCCCATGACCGATCCCCATGGCAGCGAAATCCCACAGGATCCCTGCCTGCACAAAAAAGGCGTCCTGTTCAGCGCAAGCCTCCTCAGGCCGGGCCAGCAGGCCATCATCCGCAGGGTTCCTGAATTTCTAAGGGAAAAACTAAAGGAAAACATGCCGCTTTTTCTTAAGGCAAGGGATCGTGCTGGAGAGCAATGGGAATGCATACTTCCCTCCGGAGAAAGGCTCATACTGGATCATGCGGCTGCGGATGCCCTTGTGGTGGAAATGGACGAAAAAAGCTGTCAGACGGAATTTTCCTGAACAGAGCAGGCTTGAATTGCACAAAAACCAATGCTAGTATGTTTATAATTGTTCAGCATAATTTTCTTTTGGTAAATTGAATACCTTTAATCAGATGCATAGACAACCGGACCATTTGTTCGTGACGCAATCTTATTCGGGATCTTCTTGCCCTGTGCGGAAGCGGCAAAAACTCGCCGCCACAGGCAGGATAAGCTTTTTTATTACCATGGCAGGCTTAAGCACGCTGCCTTTGTGGCGGCTCAGACAGTTTGCCGCTTCTTTCGCACAGGCCTGCAAAGCTCTGATCCGAAACGATTGCAATGTCACTCACAAACAGCCCGATTGTCTACTGCCGGAACTAAGGTCATGGAATTAACACACAATCTTTCAGAGTAAAATGTGCTGAATAATTACCTATGTTTTAAACCTTATCCTCTCCACCCTGAACCACCGGCCCCCCTGCCCCCCTCCATTAACGGAAAGGCATCAGGGGTTCAGAAGTGGCAACCATCTTCAGAAAACAGGGTTTTTCATGAAAACGCTCTTTATTCCCAACGGCCATACCCCTGATCTCCGGGGCAGTCCTGAGCTCCGTATCATCCAGCTGCCCAGACCTTCCTCTCTGGCGGTGGTGCCTTCGGCTTTTCCCTTTGTAAAGCCCCGGCTACAGGTCAGGGAAGGGGACAGGGTTTCCCTCGGCAGCCCCCTTTTTGAAGACAAAAGAAGACCGGAGCTCCGCTTCCTCTCCCCCGGCGGAGGTGTCATTGAAACCATCACCTTTGGGCCCAGACGCATCGTGACGGCCATCGTCATCCGCCTCGATGAAAAGGAAGAAAGGGAATTCTTCCCCCCCCTTGAGGATAAAGACCTTGAAACCCTGACAAGGGAAGAACTGGTTGAGCACCTGGTAAAGGGCGGACTCTGGCCCCTGTTCCGCAGCCTCCCCTTCCGGGCCATTGCAGACACCAAAGAGCTTCCGGACACCCTCTATGTACGCATGGATTCCCACCAGCCCTTTTCCCCTATGCCCGAAGCCTACCTTCAGGGCCATCTGGAAGCTTTCCGCTTCGGTATCCGGGTTCTAAAAAAACTGGCAGGCCAGCTTGTGGCCTATACCTGTGCGGAACAGCACAGCTTTGTGCTCAATGAATGTCAGGGCATGGTCAACCATACGGTCTTTGGCCGTTATCCGGCCCAGGATCCGGGAGTGGTTCACTACCATCTCCGAAAAAAAGGAAATACCGGAAAAGGCTGGTTCATCGCCGGGGAAGACATACTGCTCATTGCCCATCTTCTGGAAACGGGCACCTATCCGGGCGAACGCACCTATGCCATGGGCGGAACGGGCCTGGCTGCTCCCTGCCATGTGCGCACCCGCTTCGGCGCTCCCATCTCCCACCTCCTTGGGGCCTGTGATCCCCTGAAAGGCACTTTCAGAAACATTGCAGGCGGCCTCTTCACGGGCAGAAATGCCGGTCAGGAAGGCTTCATGGGCATGTATGAAACCGGCCTTACCCGCATACCCGAAGGAAAGGAAAAGGAATACTTTGGTTTTCTCAGGCCGGGCCTGACCAAAAATACGGTTTCCCGTACCTTCCTTTCCGCCCTGTTCAACGGCCCATCATCCGTGGACTGCAACACCCACGGGGAAGAAAGGGCCTGTATCAACTGCGGTACCTGCACAAGACTCTGCCCGGTGGAAATGCTGCCCCAGTTCACCATGAAGGCCCTCCACGCCGATGCCATTGAAGAAGCCCTGGCCCATGGCCTGCTGGACTGCGTTCAGTGCGGACTCTGTGCCTATGCCTGCCCTTCCAAAATTGATCTTTCCGGAATTTTTCGCAGCGCGCGGGAAAAACTGTATCAGGAACAGCAGAAAGGGGCCTGACCATGCAGCGTTGGATAAGAAACTTCTTTGATACCCACAGGCCGAAATTTGAAAAAGAGGGCCGATTCCACCGCTATCACGGCCTCTTTGAAGCCTTTGAGACCATTTTTTTTCTCCCGGACAGCACCACATCCCAAAGTCCCCACATAAGGGACAGTCTGGATCTCAAACGCTTCATGAGTATTGTGATTCTGGCCATCGTACCCGTTGCCCTGTTCGGCATTTACAATACGGGCTTCTACGCCTGTCTCGCCGCCGGAAAATCCACGGCCTTTCTACCCTCTTTCATGCAGGGACTTTTGATCTTCATCCCCCTTCTGGTGGTCAGTTATGGCGTGGGCTTTTTCTGGGAAGCCCTCTTCGCCGTACGAAGGGGCCATGGTATCAGCGAAGGCTTTCTGGTCTCCGGCCTGCTCTACCCCCTGATCCTGCCACCGGATCTGCCCCTGTGGCAGGCCGCCATCGGCATCAGCTTCGGTGTGGTCAT
Organism: Desulfobotulus alkaliphilus; assembly: GCF_007830435.1. Classification (GTDB taxonomy): domain Bacteria; phylum Desulfobacterota; class Desulfobacteria; order Desulfobacterales; family ASO4-4; genus Desulfobotulus; species Desulfobotulus alkaliphilus. Next base: position 105,588 of record NZ_VLLC01000004.1, read on the forward strand.
CGGCAAGGAAATTTTCGGCGGCACGGGCCGCAACCTCCTCAACCCCGCCCTCACGGCCAGAGCCTTTGTCTTTTTCGCCTATCCCGGTCAGATGTCCGGGGATGCCGTGTGGATTTCCGGCGGTGCCACGGATGCGGTTTCCGGTGCCACGGCCCTCGCCATCAGCGCCCAGGCCGAACCCGGCTCCCAGATTCCCGCCATGCTGGATCAGGCAGGGCTGGGGCTTTTTGAACTTTTTGTGGGGAGAACCCCCGGCAGCATCGGCGAAACCTCGGCCCTGCTCTGCCTTGTGGGTGCCCTCATCCTGATCATAACGGGCGTTGCCAACTGGCGGATCATGGTGGGAGGCGTGCTGGGCGTTCTGGGAACGGGCATGCTCCTCAATCAGCTGGCCACAGGCTCCTTAGCGGCGGCCATGGGTCTGCCCGCTTACTACCACCTTGTCATGGGGGGCTTTGCCTTTGGTATCGTATTCATGGCAACGGACCCCGTCACCGCACCGGGGACGGATGCGGCCCGGTGGCTCTATGGTTTTCTCATCGGTGCCCTGACCGTACTGATACGGGTTTTCAATCCTGCCTATCCCGAAGGCACCATGCTGGCCATTCTCTTTATGAACCTGTTTGCTCCGCTTCTGGACCACTTTGTCATCCAGATCCGGCTGAGAAAGAGGATATCCCATGTCTGAAAGCCGATCCATCCGCTTTACCTTATACCTCTGCCTTGTGTGCAGCATTCTCCTCACCGCAGCGGCCACGGGACTGAAACCCAGACAGGAGGCCAATGCAAGGCTGGATCGCCAGAAAAATGTACTGAAGGCCGCAGGACTTCTTCCGGAAGACCGGAAACTGAACGCTGGCGAAGTGGAGGCCCTTTTCTCAACACGCATACGGGCCGTAACAGCAGACGGTGAGGGTCGGCCCATGGAGGCAGAAAACGGGACAACACTGCATTTTTTCTTACAAACGGACAGCAGCGGCACTATCAGCGAAGGCTATGTTCTCCCCCTTGAATCCAGAGGGCTCTGGGGAAAGATATACGGATACCTCGCCATGGAAGCAGACGGCATCCACATATCCGGTTTTACGGTGTACGCCCATCAGGAAACACCGGGCCTTGGGGGAGACATTGAAAGCCGGAGCTTTCAGCAGAGCTTTACCGGCAAGGCGATTCTGGATGAAAAAATGAATTTCCGGGGCCTTCGGGTGGCCAAGGGAAAGGCCCCTTCCGATGATCCCCACAGCGTGGACGGCATTTCCGGTGCCACCCTGACGGGCAATTATCTTTCCGAGGGCATCCTGGATGTATTGAAAAAATTTGAACCCGTATCCGCCCGGTTCCGGGCCGGTGAGGGAGATGCCTATCTGATGAAGGAGACCCCATGAGCCTGCAAAGCAGTCCCTACTATAAGGCCCTCACGGAACCCATACTGGGCAACAACCCCATTAACATTCAGATGCTGGGCATATGCTCCGCCCTTGCCGTGACCGTACAGCTGAACACGGCCATTGTCATGGGCCTTTCCATGACCTTTGTCACGGCATTCTCAAGCCTCATCGTTTCTTCCATGCGTCGCCATATTCCCCGCAACATCCGCATTATTGTGGAGCTTTTTGTCATATCCAGCCTTGTCATCCTAACGGATCAGGTGTTGAAAGCCTTTCTCTATGATATCAGCAAACAGCTTTCCGTTTTTGTGGGGCTGATCATCACCAACTGCGCCGTCATGGGCCGTGCCGAAACCTACGCTTTGGGCAACCCCCCCGGTCTTTCCTTCTGCGACGGACTGGGCAACGGTCTTGGCTATTCCCTGGTACTGGTGGGCGTTGCCTTTATTCGGGAACTTTTCGGCTCCGGCTCCCTTTTCGGACTGCAGATCGTTCCGGAGACCCTGTATCAGGCAGGGTACAGGGACATGGGTTTCATGCTGCTGGCTCCTGCGGCCTTTATCATCATTGGGCTTTTTGTCTGGTTCCAGAAGGCTGTGCTGCAGAAAGACGAAGGGAAAGGATAAAAGCTGATGCCTACCCTACTCCAAAAAGCCGGTAAAAAAGTCCATTTTGATGATCATTATCTTCATGTGGATCTTAGGGATGGCCGCAGGATATCAACGCCCCTTAAGTGGTATCCCGAACTGGAAACAGCGCCTTTACGATCCATCAGAAATTATCAGTTCATATGCGATGCTACGGGTATTGAGTGGCCGGATCTTGATTACCACCTGAGCATTGAGGCTATGCTGGCACTGCCTTACATTTTCACAGGTATTAAGAAAAAAGGACCGGAATAATGAAAGACCTGCAGAGGAATATCATGCAGCAGGAAGATATACTGAACTGCATGCGGGATTTCAAAAACCGCAGACAAGATGAATATTTCATACTGAAAATAGGCGTTTTTGGTTCCGTTGCCCGCAATGATATCAAAGAAGAAAGCGACATTGATGTGGTGGTGGAACTGAAAAAACCGGATCTTTTCTCCCTCATAGGCATCAAACAGGAACTGGAGGAGCACCTGCACAGAAAGGTGGATGTGGTCCGGTACAGACAAGGCATGAACGCCTTCCTGAAAACAAGGATAGACAGGGAAGCCCTGTATGTATGACAGTGTGATCACCGGCATGGAAAAGACAGGTTTTTTATGAAAAGGAGTCCATGGTGGAAAATCTGATGGGTATTTTTCTCAATTCTGTTTTTGTGGGCAACATTCTTCTGGCCTACTTCCTTGGCATGTGCTCCTTTGTGGCCGTTTCCGGCAACCTGAAAACCGCAACCGGGCTTGGATTTGCCGTTATTTTCGTGCTGGCCATCACCACGCCGGTGAACTGGTTCATCCATCATTATCTGCTGGCACCGGGTGCTCTGGCCTGGGCAGGGCTGCCGGACGTGGATCTGAATTTTTTACGTTTCATCACCTTCATCGCCTCCATTGCCGCCATGGTGCAGATTGTGGAAATGGTCATAGAGCGCATATCCCAGGCCCTTTATACGGCGCTTGGTGTCTTTCTGCCGCTGATCGCCGTTAACTGCGCCATTCTCGGTACATCCCTTTTCATGGTGGAAAGAAACTATAATTTCAGTGAATCCCTTGTTTTTGGTTTGGGATCTGGCACCGGATGGTTTCTGGCCATTGTGGCCATGGCCTCCCTCCGCCAGAAACTCCGCTACGCCGACCTCCCCTACGGGCTTGAAGGCTACGGTATTACCATGATTGTCACAGGACTCATGGCCATGGGCTTCATGATCTTTTCCGGCATCGCCCTGTAAACAATAAGGAGAAAGGCCATGATCTTTCTTATCAGTTTTCTGGTATTCACGGGTGTCACCCTTTCTCTGGTGCTGCTGCTTCTTTTTGTGGAATCACGGCTGGTCAAAAAAGAGGACAGCCGTATTCTCATTAATGGGGATGAAGACAAAAGCATTACGGTGTCCACCGGCAGCACCCTCCTCAGCAGCCTCGTGGGTCAGGGTATCCTCCTGCCCTCGGCCTGTGGCGGTGGCGGTACCTGTGCCATGTGCAAATGCAAGGTTCTGGAGGGCGGCGGAGACGTCCTGCCCACGGAACTTTCCCACCTGAGCCGTAAGGAAAAGGCCGAAGGCATCCGCCTTGCCTGCCAGCTCAAGGTTCGCAACAACCTGTCCATCGCCATTCCGGAAGAGATTTTCAGCATCAGAAAATACCATGCCACCGTGGTATCCAACCGAAGTGTTGGCACCTACATCAAAGAACTTCTTCTAAAAGTGGATCCCGATGAAGACTTCTCCTTTGAGGCAGGCCAGTACATACAGATTGACATTCCCGAATATAAGCTTTCTTTTTCAGATTTTTCCATTCCCACAACCTATGTGGATGACTGGGACAAATACCAGTTATGGAACATCAAAGCCCGCTCCGAGGAACGGGTTTTCCGTGCCTACTCCCTTGCCAATCCTCCCTATGAGGACCAGCCGCGCCTAACCGTCCGCATTGCCACACCACCCGAGGACCAGCCCGATGCACCTCCTGGCGTGGGGTCTTCTTTCATATTCAACCTCAAAGAAAGCGACAAAATCACCTTCAGCGGCCCCTACGGCGATTTTCTCGTAAAGGATTCCGAAAAAGAAATCTGCTTTGTGGGAGGCGGTGCTGGCATGGCACCCATGCGCAGTCATATTCTGCATCAGCTCAATACCCTGCATACAAAACGAAAAATCACCTTCTGGTACGGAGCAAGGTCCAGAAGGGAAATGTTCTATGATGATGATTTCAGATCCCTTACGGAAAAATATCCCAACTTCAGCTATCAGGTGGCACTGTCGGAACCCCTGCCCGAAGATCAATGGGATGGACCCACAGGCTTTATCCATCAGGTGCTGTATGAAACCTACCTGAAAAACCACGAAGATCCTTCTGAAATTGAGTATTATCTCTGCGGCCCCCCTGTAATGGTGGATGCGGTGGTGGATATTCTATGGAATCTTGGGGTTGAAGAAGAAATGATCGCCTATGACAAATTTTAGCCAAAGGCACCTGAAAAATACTGAAATAAGAACTTATTCTCTGACTTGAAAACGACAAAGGAGAAACAGAATCCGGACAGGGATAAAAAAAGCATTGACTTCCATGTTTTTGGAGCGTATTGTCCGGACTCGTTGCTGCGGGGTGGAGCAGTCTGGTAGCTCGTCGGGCTCATAACCCGAAGGTCGTTGGTTCAAATCCAGCCCCCGCTACCAAAAAAAATTTAAAGGCCTGTGGTTTTTCCACAGGCCTTTTTTTATCCATAAGAAGCCATCATTCAGAACGACCCGGCAAAGCCCGCAGAAAAACTCGCATTTCTTTCTTCCTTTTCTTCACCATCAAAACTGGTGGCCACCGGGAACATGGCTCCGAGCTGGATGGCTGTTCCTTCCATGAACGGAAGAAAATAGCGGATCTCAGGCCCTGCATCAAAGGTGGTAAAACTATCGGTCTGGCCCTTTCCCTCTATCTTTGTTTCTGCGGCGGCAAGACCGCTTCCCTTAATCCCCACCCACAGCCTGTTTCCTATCAGGGCATACTCCAGAGCAGCCATGAATGCGATCCTGTCACCGTAATCCACATTAAAGCCCATAATATCGGCTTCCATGCGGTGGGTATAACCCATCATGCCCGTAAAACGGAAATCCCAGAGCCTTAAAATAAACTTCTGGGTAAGGGAAATATCATAGCTGCCCGATCCAAGGGATTTTTCCTCATCTCCCGTCGGCAGTTTCACGGACAGGTAGGTATTGGACAGAAGACGGCTGCTGCCAAGCTGCATGCGCAGGGTTGTGCTGATATCCCCCAGACCACTTTCCTTTTTCCCGTCAGGAGGTTCAGACTCATACCATGGGATATCAGCCTTCAAAGAAAAATATCTATGAATCTGATAGGAAAGGGGCAGGCCTACCACCTTGGTGTTTTTTCCAAAAAGGGTTGTTACCCCAACCCCTTTGGCACCGCTTTCCGGGGGTGCGCCTGAGGGGGTATCAAGGTCTGTACGGGTCTGGGTAGTGATGAAGGTGGTGTCCTGATAAACACGGTTGTCCAGCAGACGGGGTTCCTCCAGAAGAAATCCTCTGGCCGTGAAAGGTACATGGGTGGTACCTGCAAGGCTCTCTCCCGCAGAAAGGGTCAGAATGCCTGCCACGCATAAAATAAAAAAGGATTTCAAGGGAATTTTTCTAAAAAATAGCAGAAAAAGCAGCGGTGCAAGAAACCACAGGCCCCCAGAAAAACCCTTTAGAGAAAAAGATCCTGCACCATATGCGGAGGTGTCAATGAAGCAGCCAAGGGCACTCTGGGGTGTGGATGCACCTGCAGGAGCAAGGCCTGAGGCATCGGGTTTTCCAGCCATCTGTATGCTGCGGACTGGCGTACCGGGATCATTGGATTCAATTTCCAGCGTGGCATTTTTTACGCCCGGAGTTTCCGGAGCAAAAAGAATGGAAACGGAGCAGGATGCCCCGGCCGTAAGGGGCTGGGTACAGGCCTGTTCCTGCAGGGTGAAAAGTTTTGCATCATTGCCTGAAATACGAATGCCGGACACAAGAAGGCTGCCCGTTCCAAGGTTTTTCACGGTAAATGCCATGCTGCCCTTTTCTCCCACAGCAACGGAGGGAATATCCCCACTGCCTTCCCGGAAAACCGAAATCCTCGGGCCTTCTCCACTGCTGCGTACAAGGCGGACACTGCCCGTATCTCCTTCATGGATGAAAGAATCCCCACCATTGAAATGGATGTAGGCCGCAGGTCTGTCATCTGCGTTGTTAAGGGGTGTGGAAGACCAGAAAACAGAAGCAGGGGCACCGGGAAAAAGCAGGGCATTCATGGCAGGGCCTGTACACCTTTCCTCAACAATGGAGGCCAGCTCCTTGTAGTTGGGAAGCCGCCAGTCCGAAAAGCCGCCAAAACCGCCCTCCCGATTGAGCTGCTCTGCTTCCATAAGGGCATCCTGCCAGATGTGCATACTGGCATCTCCCGTACAGGTGCCCCCCTCCCAGCTCTGCCCCAGAGCGCAGCGCATCCAGGTGAGTCCCGTTTTTTTATGGGTGAGGCTTGCATTGGCATGGATTTCAAAATCCGATGAGGGGGTGGTGGACAATACCCCCGTATTGGCTGTACCACTGCACTGGGTCTGGGCTGACAGGGAAAGGGGTAAAATCAGGGCACTGAGCAGTGCCAGATAAAAAAAAACAGATATTTTCATGAGTAAGACTCCTTACTTAAAATAGACGATCTTGTTAAACCCTTCTTCCTCTGTGGGAGGCTTGGGGGTTCTTCTAAAAACCCCACGGCCAGAGGGATAAGCAAGAAAATATTATTAATCTTAAAACTTGCATCAACCCTTAACAATTTCTTCTCACTTCTCACTTCCCACTCTACTTATCCCCAGAGCGAGAAGAGGAAAAAAGCAAAAATCATTATCCACCACGCACGAGGCGCACCTGGCTACGGTTGAGCTTGCTGAAATAGGTAACACCTCCACTGCTAAAATAGAGGCTCCACGCAGAGTTATTACTGACGGCAAAAGGCGAGGAAGACCAAAAGGAGGGGGAGGATAACCCTGACTGCGGAAAAACATCACCATGGATGGCAGGTTCATAGCACCGTCTTTCCACAATGGATTCCATTTCATTGATATTGGGAAGCCGCCAGTCCGTATGGCCTGCAAAACCACCAGCTGCATTAAAATCCTGCGTCTCCTGCAATGCCCCCTGCCAACTGTATCTACTGGCATCTCCCATGCAGGTACTGCCATCCCAGACCTGCCCCAGGGAACAACGCATCCACATAAGACCCGTAGGCTTATGGGTTACGGTGCCATTAAGATGGATGTCAAAATCAACCGTTGGAGTGGTGGAAATAATGGCTGTATTTTCCGATCCGCTGCATACGGTTTCGGCCACAAGAGACGAAGAAAACAACAGGGTTGCTATAAGAGAAAGATAAATGAACAGATAGCAAGGTTTCATGGAGAACACTCCTTATTTTAAAGATGCCAAAAAATATTTACTAAACCCTCCGACACTCAAACGGGAAGGAACTATCAGCTTAAAACAAATTCAGTACGCGATTTGCATGCCGGACAGACAACCCTCTGACTTCGAGAGCCTCTGGCACCACCCAGATGACTTAGCTTTACCCACATTTTTATCAAACCCGTTGTGGTGTAAAAATATAGTTTTGAAGATGTCAAAATACTCTTTTTTTTGTCAACCCGGCACTCAGATCAACAGACTTCAACACATTAGGCCGTGTCATCAGTTAAGCCATATGACAGAAGCTGCTAGGTGTATGGCACCTAAAAAAGCGATGGCCCGTTTATCGTATCGTGTAGCAATGGCGCGATATTGCTTGAGTTTGGCAAAAAAGTTTTCAATCAAGGCGCGTTCCTTGTACAATTCCTTGTCATATACGCGTTTATCCGTGCGACTTCGTTTAGGAGGAATCACGGCTTCCACATGCGCCTTCTCGAGTACATCCAGGACTCGCCGGGCCGCGTCATATGCTTTGTCGGCCAGAAAAGCCTTGATCCGGTCGATCAATCCGGGAAGCAGGGTATCCGCTCCCTGTAAATCATGCGCCTGTCCGGGAGTCAGGTGAAAGCCCGTTGGGTTGCCCAGAGCATCACATGTCGCATGAATTTTGGTTGTCAAACCGCCCTTCGACCGTCCGATACATTCCGTTACGCGGTCCCCCCTTTTGCGCCAGCGCTGTGCTGGTGAGCCCTTACAATGGTACTGTCTATCATGGCGTATTCGTTGTCCGCATCCTTGGCCAGATGCTCGAAAACCTTTTTCCATACTCCGCTTCGGCTCCAGCGCATATGACGGGTATGAATTACGCGGAAGTCACCGAACCGCTCCGGAAGATCCCGCCACGGGATGCCCGCGCGGTACCGGTAAAGAACCGCCTCCACAAACAAACGATTATCCCTGGCCGTACACCCGACATGGCCTTCCCGACCCGGAAGCAAATCCTTGATCCGATCCCACTGATCATCTCTCAATCCATAACGTCTTGTCATTGAAGGGTCCTCCCACAGCCCATCAATAGAAAACCACAAAACGACCTCGTTGTGAATCCGGAACATTATCAGTCGTACAATTGATGACACGCCCTAGACAAATTCAATTTTTGGCCTGTATGCCGGGCAAAGCCCCGGCCCTTCTCCCAGTAGGGGAAGTGAGAAAACAAGACAAATATCACTGTCCGCTGAGCACAAGACGCACAGGGCGTTTGCCAAGCTTACTAACGAAATTGTTAGCAATGCCATCGTCGAAAGAGAGGCTCCAAGCATCTACATTACGGCTGGCACTGGGCGAGGAAGACCAAAAGTTACTTGCCCCTGTATTGGGAAAAAAATCTATATCTATGCTTGGATTTCCCCGACCCCTATGAACAATGGAATTCAATTCACTGATAGTAGGCATCCGCCAGTCCGACGCTCCGCAAAGCCCCACCGCATTCACATCCTGCACAAAGGCGAAGGTATCACAGCCAGAGCCGGTACAGGTGCCGCCATTCTGGGTGCCTGCATACCCGCCGTTGGTGTTGGAATCGGGGTTGTACCAGGAATATGTATGTCCCATATGCCTGAGATGATCAGGATCATTCACCTTCACCTCCCAGATGAGTCCTGTGTGATTGTCTTTCACGCAGGACCATTTTGTGCCTGAAGCTTCGTTGCCTGCCTCATCCCAAGAGCCATTCTGGATAGCAAGAGGCTGGCCATCTGCACCCAGTTTGGTGAAGTCAAAGCCCGCCGCACCGGAGCCAATTTTAGCAAGCGCCCCATCACGGGCCATGGCATCCCTTCCAAAATCAGCATCCTGTCCGGGATGGGTAGCAACGGGATCTGTAAGGTTATTGGTATCCTCATCTGCCCACCAGTCGATACCCGTATCATTGAGGGGACGCCGGGTAATTGTGACCGCAACCGGCCTGCTGGTGATTTCCTCACTTTTTTGATCCGCCTCCTGCCCGGAAGCAGAGGGCCGCAATACAAAATAATAGTCCGTATCATTAGACAGACCTGTGAGGGCATAAATACTGACATTACCCAGTTCAAGGCGTTCTCCGTAACTAAGGAAGGTATCCGGATCAATGCCGGGGTTTGTGCCGTAATACAGCACATACCCATCCGCACCGGGTACCGCATCCCAGGAAAGCAGAACCTGCCCGTCTCCGGGCTGTACCCTCAGAACCGGAGCTGTCAGAAGAGGAGAGCGTATTTCCGGTGCTTCACTGTCATAAAGGGTCTGAATCGCTGTACTGCTCAGGGCTGAACCATAAATTCTGATTTCATCCAGATATCCGTGGAAAGGCCCGTCCCCGTCCTTATTTCCTATACGGAAAAATTCATTGCCGGTATTCAGCACAAGATCGTGGGTGGTTGTAAGCTCTCCATTAATGTGGTGCCGTACGGTATTACCATCATAGCTGGTACAGATATGCTGCCAGTCACCCGAAACGGCAACGCCTGCATCCAGTTCTTCGGGAATATCCTGAGAACCTGCATAGAGGAAGGTGAACCAGTTTTCACTTTCAACCCAGGGCACATTGTTCTGCATAAGTCCATAGGCTCTGGGAATACCCGCTTCATGTCCCCATGAAAAGGCCACACGGGGTGCGGCATGTGAACCTGTGACACTGGACTTTGCCCAAAGGCAAAGGGTGCGGGGTTCTGCGCCGGAAGGAAAATTCATAGCACTACCCTCAAAGTGCGACATATTGCCGTCAAGATAAATGGCATGGCCGTGCCCCGCTGCAACCCGCAGGGGCGTTCCGCTTGATCCGCTGGAATCATTGCCATTGCCTGAACAGTCTCTGCCCGGATTCAGCGCATCTTCAAAGCAGTAATGGGCCAGAGGCTGAATATCTTCTGGCTGAACGAATGCCCCTGCACTGCGCACAAGACGCAGAGGATTGGCAGCACTTTTTGCATCATTTGAAAGCAGGCCCGTATTAAAAAATACCGTCCACGCCAATGGAGTACTTGATGCGACAGGAGAAGCCGTCCAGTAATCAGATTCATCTGAATGCCCCCTGGTATTGGGAAAATGGTTCACATCAATTTGTGGCCCGCTGCTGCTATTAAAATAAACCAGAGAAAGCAGTTCATTTCTGGTGGGCATGCGCCAGTCCGTGAAACCGCACAGACCTTGACTATTCACAGTCTGGACATAGGACAGGGTATCGCAGGAAGACCCTGTGCATGCGCCTCCATTCTGCGTCCCTGCTTCCCCTCCGTTGGAGGTATTGTCCGGGTTGTACCAGCTATAGGTATGTTCCCGGCTCCTCAGACCCTCTTTTGCTTTCACCTCCCAGATCAGCCCCGTGTGGTTATCCTGAACACAGGCCCACTGGGTTCCCTCTGCCTCGGAACCGGTATCTGACCAGCCCCTGTTCTGAATGGCAAGGGGCTGACCATTCTGCCCCAGACGGGTAAAATCAAAACCTGCGGCACCGGAACCTTTCTTGCTCAGCCTTCCGGCCCGTGCTGCTGCATCCCGGCCAAAATCCGCATCCTGCCCCGGATGGTCTGCCACCGGGCTTTCAAGGTTCATGCTGCTGCTGTCTGACCACCTGAGCACGCCCGTGTCATTTAAAAGACCGGTTCCGGCGCTGGCAAGGCCCGAATAAAAAACCAAAATAAAAAATAAAAACAAGTACTTCCGCTGAGAAAACAGTTGCATGCAATCCTCCAGCCTGGTTTCTGAGGCACCGATAAAAATTTATATTCATTTTGTGACAATTATTTTTTTATAAAAAAGTCCCCACGGAATGTCAATAAAAAGGAAGGATATATAGCTGATAACTATAAAAATCCCTTTTCAATTCACCTGCTGGACCGGATCTGTCGTGACATGACTCCCTCAACCCGGCCTAAGGCCGGCAGACTTCGTTCCTGCAACAGATTTACCGTATAGGCTGTACGCCGGAAAGGACCCGGCTATTCCGATGGAAGGTGGTGAAAACGCAAAAAGGCAGACCTTTATATAAAGATCCGCCTTTTTCCATTCTCCCCTTTAAAACCGCTACAGCCCGCTGTCCCTCACCAGCCGCAGGCACTTTTCATTACTTTTATCACCGATCCGACTGCTGCCATAGTGAAAAAATACAAACTCAGCCAATCTCTGATTAGAGGCATCTTCCGATGATGTCCAGAACCAGGTACTGGGTGTATTGGGAAAGGCAGCCTCCAGAATGGCGGGTCTTCTGTAAACCCCCTGGCAGGGGTCACCTGTGGTATTCCAGTGTTCAGGATGCCCCGAACTGCAGAAAACCAGCGTCAGCATCTCCTCTGATGTGGGAATGCGCCAGTCTTCTTTTCCCGCATAACCGCCTTCCATATTAAAGGCACGAACCGTATCCCTGCTCCTGGACCAGGCATAGGCATCTGCCACTCCCCGGCAGTTTTTCCCGTCCCATTCCTGCCCGAGGCTGCAACGCATCCACTGCAGGCCCGTTTCAATATCCGTCAGTGTACCATTTCCGTTATCATAATAGCGATCTGCAAAGGCTTTTTCCATATAGAGAAGGGCCGCATTCTTCATACCGGCCTCGGTGAGGCGCTTTTCCATATGCAGCATCAGATGCTGCTCCGTGTTGGCTCCGACAAAAACATCATCACGACTGGCATAATATTCCATATCCGAATCAATGGGTCTGTAACCTTCCAGGGTATAGAACCCCGTTTCCAGACGAATAGTAAAGGAGCGACTTTGAATTTCAGGGGTGTTCCCCTTGCGCTCGCCATTGATAAAAACGTGGACATCACCGGGCTGGGATGCAATATGCAAAACACCGTACTCCTTCTCTCCGGTACAGGCCGCCATGAGCAAGACACACCCTGTAAAGAAGAGCCTGCGAAAAAAAGACAAGCCAGCCATACCCTTCCTTTCCCCTTTTCCAAAACCCGTCACAGCCTGCCCTCCTCCACCGGTGGTGGAGAATCTTTCGGATGCTCCCAGACAACCACAATTTTCACATCCGGTGCAAGACTCCGTTTGACCGGGCAAAGCCCCATGGCTCTTTCAAGCTTTTTCACCAATACAGCCTCCAGTGATCGGGGGGGGCTGATTCTTACACATAAGCGGCTGATACGGGATGGAGATTCCGCCATTTCCTTTTCCACGTCAAGGCTAAAAGCACAGGGATCACAACCGGAACGCTCCAGAACCGCCTCCATCACCGCCATCAGACAGGAACCCAGGGCTGCGGCCACAAGATCCGTAGGAGAAAAACCGGCATCTTTTCCTGCCGATGCCGAAGACCGTACACACAGGGCCTCTGCCATACCCTCTTTTTCCAGAAGGAATTCCCCCTTCCCGAGTCCCCTGATATGAATCTCAGCCATGGTGTCCTTCTTAACGAATACAACCGAAACGGACTAAAAAGAATAACTGCTATTTTAAGTTTGATGACAATGATCAGGCAATTATCAATCTACCCCGAGCCAGAAATGAACTTTTTATCATACCAACAGAGTCTGGACAGCACAGGCTCCGTGGCCACAGAAAAAACAGACAAAAAAACTTACCTGTTTTTTTTATAAATTTCCAGCCATTCCCTTTTAAAACTTTCAAATCTGTTTTCTTCAATGGCCCTGCGGATATCGCTCATCATATCCTGATAAAAGGTAATATTATGTATGGTTGCAAGGGTTTCCGCCAGAGGATCACCGGAAAAAAACAGATAGCGCAGCACCATGCGGGAAAAGGTTCTGCAAGTATAACAGGAACATTTTGTATCCAGAGGATAGCGGTCTTTCCTGAAATTTTTATTCTTGATCCGGAGTTTGCCCGTGCGGGTGAAAAGGGTTCCCTGCCGGGCATAACGGGTAGGAATCACACAGTCAAACATATCCATCCCCAGATGCACGGCCTCAAGAATATCCTCGGGAAGCCCTACGCCCATGAGATACCTTGGCAGATCTTCGGGAAGACAGGGCGCTGTGACACCCACAACCCTGCGCATGAGATCAAAACCCTCCCCCACACTGACACCGCCGATGGCAAAACCGTCAAAGGGGATGGAAGTGATCTCTTTGGCACTTTTCCTGCGCAGATCATCAAAGACCCCTCCCTGTACAATGCCGAAAAGGAACTGGTGATCCTGCAGTTTCACATCCCTGCACCGTGAGGCCCAGGCCGTGGTAAGCCCCACGGATTTTCCCACATACTTTCGGTCTGCGGTATGGGAAACACATTCATCAAAGGCCATGACAATATCAGCTCCCAGATCCCGCTGTATTTCCATGGATTTTTCAGGACTCAGCATCACCCTTTCCCCGTCTTCCTCATAGGAAAAGGTAACCCCCTCATCATCAATCACCCGGTCCGGCAGGGAAAACACCTGAAACCCGCCGGAGTCCGTGAGTATGGTCCTCTCCCATCCCATGAAGCGATGCAGGCCGCCCATGTAACGCACCGATGCCAGCCTGTCTCCGAGGGAAAGGTGGTAGGTGTTGGCCAGAAGCACCTCAGCACCGGTTTCCGCCACATCCCTTGCCGGGGTGGAATGCACGTAACCCGCCGTTCCCACGGGCATGAAAGCCGGTGTCTGTACGGTCCCGTGATGGGTTGTGAATGCACCCCTCCGGGCACCGCTTCTGTCCTTTGCAAGCAGCCTGAACTGTATATCCCTTTGCGCCATGCGCTTTTCCTTTCAAATGAACCCATAAATATTTTTTTTGGCAGGAGAGCCTTCCGTTTACAACAAAGGGGCTTTCCGTTACCCTGACTGCGGCTCTGTAACCCTGAACCAGGAGACTTCCATGAAATTTCTACTCATATTTTTTTTATTTTTCATATCTTACAGCAAGGCCTCCGCCGGAGAAGAAGTGATTGCGGCCATGGAAAACCGCTACAAAGACCGGTGTTTTTCCGCCAGTTTTCAACAGATTTCCATCCTCGCCGCCATGGACATATCCGAAAGGGCAGACGGCAGAGCTGTCTTTTCCCATCCCGGCCGTATGCGGTGGGAATACGAAACCCCGGAACCAAGACTCATTGTCACGGACGGGACCACCCTCTGGATATACTCTCCCCTGGAACAGGAAGTGCTGGTCGGTGCATCGGAACCCTACTTCGGCAGGGGCAAGGGTGGGCGTTTTCTTTCGGACATGGCATCTCTCAGGGAAGATTTTACCCATACCAGGGTTTCAGAACCCGAAGCCGACCCTGTCCGACTCAGGCTCATCCCCCATCAGCCCGAGCCGGGTCTCACGGAGCTTTTCGTTGAAGCGGAAAGTGAAACCGGCCGCATTATCAGCATTGAAACCCTCAATGCCTACGGGGATGTGACACGCATCCGCCTTTTCGGAGAAGAAAGCCACGACCTGTGCGAAGAAGACCTCTTCCATTTCACCCCGCCGCCCCAGACCCGTGAGTTTGAGCTGGGGGAATAATCAAACCCCCTTAAAAATACAGATTACCCTTGAAAAACTTTTTCTTTTACAGGAAATATCATGACAAAAAAAGGGGAACCTTTACAACAAGGTTCCCTGCCCCGAAGGGTTCAGCGCATCATCAAAATCAGCTCCGGCTTTAACAAACCCTTCTTTTCAATCCGGCCCGGACACACAGCGTCTGGTGCCCTAAAAAAGACCCCATACACGACAGATACAACAGGACAGACAATGAAAGATACCATAAGAAAGCTGGCCAAAGAAAAAAACGCCATCATACTGGCCCACAATTACGTTCCCGCAGAAATTCAGGATGTGGCCCACCTGTGCGGAGACTCCCTGGAACTGAGCATCAGAGCTGCGGAAACCGATGCCGATATCATTGTTTTCTGCGGCGTGCGCTTCATGGCGGAAACCGCAGCCATTCTCTCCCCTGAAAAAACCGTCCTGCTTCCCGTGGAAGATGCGGGCTGCCCCATGGCGGACATGGTGACACCGGAAGCCCTGAAAAAACGTAAAGCCCAGCTTCCCGGCATCCCCGTGGTCACCTACGTGAACTCCACGGCTGCGGTCAAGGCCCTCTCCGATATCTGCTGCACCTCAGCCAACGTGATCCGGGTGGTGGAAAGCCTTGACAGTGAAGAAATTCTCATGACCCCGGACCGCAACCTCGCCCTGTATGCGGCCAGCCACAGCTCAAAAAAAATTCACCTGTGGGAAGGCTTCTGCCCCTTCCATAACACCCTTGACCGCAAAACCGTTTCTGAGGCAAAAAAAGCCCACCCCGATGCCTTTTTCATCGCCCATCCCGAATGCCCGCCAGAGGTTCTTGCCATGGCCGATGCCGTTACCAGCACCTCGGGCATGATCCGCATGGCAAAGGAATCTGAGCACAAAAAATTTATCATTGGCACGGAAACAGGGCTTCTCCACCCCCTTCGACAGGCCTGCCCGGACAAGATTTTCCATCCGGCAAGTCCTGAGATGTACTGCCCGGACATGAAAAAAATCACCCTTGAAATTCTGAAAAATACCCTTGAAAAGGAATCCGGAAGGGTGACGGTCCCCGAAGACATCCGCATCCCCGCCCTGAAGGCCGTCAGAAAAATGATGGCCATAAAAGGCTAGTGAATCCGGGTCTTCACCATCAGCCGGCCTGCGTCATCCATGGCCTGCACATGGCGATACTCCCCATGGGGAATACCTATGAGGATACAGGGCCATGTCAGGGCCTGGGTGACCCGGCTGCCCGGTGAAGGCCTGATCAGACGCAGCCTGACAATGGCCGTATCCCCACTGAACTCCAGATCCGTGGATGCCAGCCGGATACCATAGCCCCCTGTTTTTTGCATACCCATCCCCAGCAGCAGCACACCGCCACGGTTAAAATCCACGTCTTCCAGACGCTGACGGACGGTCTCGCAGAGAAGGCTGCCATCCGCTTCCAGCCGGGAAAAATCTGAAGCACCTCCTATCCACAGGCCAAAGGGAGCATCGCTGCGGAAACCGCAGTCCGAGCCATGGTATAGTATCTCTGCCACAGGCGTCCCCCCCATGCTCTTTTTACCGGAAATACACCCATAAAGAACAAGGCTTACCAGAAAAGCTCCTGCCAGAAT
Organism: Desulfobotulus alkaliphilus; assembly: GCF_007830435.1. GTDB lineage: Bacteria > Desulfobacterota > Desulfobacteria > Desulfobacterales > ASO4-4 > Desulfobotulus > Desulfobotulus alkaliphilus. The sequence goes on from NZ_VLLC01000004.1 coordinate 122,121, forward strand.
CCGCCACAATTTCTGTCCCATGATGCTTTCACCCTTTCCGTGCATACCCCGGATCCATCGCTAATGTTGGCCGGACAGCCCGACAGCCTGTTCTTTTGATTGAGGAGATTTTTTATTCAGCATGAGCTTCCTGACTTTTGCAGGCTTTTAAAATTTTTAGCAAATGCAAATGGCCAAGGTGCTTTTTACAGCTTTCTTCCCTCACCCCTGCCCCCCTCCCAGGGGAAGAGGGAAAACCTGCTGAATAATTACAAGATTTTTCTAAAACACTTCAACCACAAAATCAAGATGTTCAAGGCCGGGTGCCCCCGGAAAGACCCAGACAGGCCTGCCCTCTCCGGATGGATATGCACCCTTCAGCCCCTCTCCCTGAATACGGACACGGTAAAGACCCGGTTCAACATCCTCCATACGCCAGAGCCAGGCTCCCCCGTCCCTGTCCTCTTCATTCAGAGGGTAATACCTCTTTTTTCCTGCCCCTTCCTGCTCAAGGACAACAAAAACATGATCCCGGGATAATCCATAAAGATCCGCAGGGGGCATGTTCACATGCACAGGATAAAGGGAATCGCCGGAATCGCCCGGAATGGCAATAAAAAAACGCCCTCCTGTTTCAGGAAAATCCCCATGTTCCCTGTCCAGAGAAACCGCAAAGGTCCGGGTATTCAACCCATGGGCCGCCTCCCGGATCCCAAGCCAGGGAAGGGAAGATACGGGCATACCTGCCCCCCCATTGCCTTTACCCAGAAAAAAAAGGGCCTGATCCCCGCCCATGCCCATATAAAGGGCCTCAGGTGCTACAGCAAGCGCTACCAGAGATTCCAAGGCCTTTGCCGCATCCACAAGGCCCCAGCCTGTGCCCGCATCCTTTCCCAAGGGCCCCAGATCCCTGGTCATGCCTCCCTTTTCAAGAATCCCCATGGCCTGTTCCGGTGAAAGGAAAGGATCCAGACTGCGCATCAGGGCCAGCACACCGCTGACAAAGGGTGCTGCCATGGAGGTTCCGCGGACATCGGCATAGGATGCCTGGGGCCTGACAAGACTCCATGCCGATGTGGTATGAACGGGACCAAAGGGTGCTGCAAGGGAAATCCAGTCTCCGTAATTGCTGTCGGGATGGCGCATCAGGCCCTGATCCACGCCAGCCACGGCAAAAACCCCCCTGTGGGCCGCAGGATAATTTTTTCTGTCCCTTCCCTCATTGCCCGCGGCAGCCACCACAAAGACCCCTGCTTCCAGGGCCGCTTCCACAGCACTCCTTTCTTCCCTTGAATGAAATGTTCCGCCAAGGCTGAGGTTGATCACATCGGCCCTTCTTTGGGGCAGCCGCCCCGAAGCATTTTCAAGGCCTGCGGCATAGCGTATGGCCTGGGCAATATCCCAGGTACTGGCAGAATCATTTTTTATCACCCTGAGGGGCATCAGCGTAGCTTCACCCGCCACACCGGCAATCCCCAGACCATTGTCCATGGTGGCCAGGGCAATGCCCGCCACCTGTGTTCCATGGAAGGGACTTTCATCGGAAGGTGTTCCTGCCTGCTTGTTCACAAAGTCATGCCCATCGGGACCGATGCGCCCTTTAAGGTCCGGGTGATCTGCCATCACACCTGAATCCAGCACGGCAATGACGGTTCCCGCCCCCCTTGTCTGCTCCCAGGCATCAGGTGCCGCAATGGCCTCCAGGGGCCAGAAACGACGGGGATCCTCTGCATATGCCGCATCATTGACCGGTATCCGGAAAATCCTGCGCCTGTAATTGGGTTCCGCCCAGAGAACGTCCCTGCGCAGATGAAGGGCTTCCACCGCTGCGAGGGTCTCCTCCACCGAAGCCTCCATCGGGTCCGAATGGCCATTCAGGCCCATGGTATTCCGTAGCGGAGATACACGCAGCAGTGCCCTGTCTTTGCTTCTTTCCAGCTCCTGCAAGCCTTCTGCAGCCATGGAGGAACGGAAAGCAGCCTCCTTTTCCCTGAACCGGACAATGACCTCACCGGGGATGATATCCCCGGAAGAAGGGTAAAGGGAGACGGTATCTACGGCTCTCCGTTCCCGTACCGGATACACCCTGCCGGAAAGAAAAAGGACCGGACCTTCAGCCAGATGAATTTCCTCCCTGCGGGTCCGGTAATTTCCGGATGAATCTGAAACCCGCAGTTCAAGAGCGTTGCTGCCCGGAGAAGGTAAGGCCAGCCAGCGGGCTTTTCCTTCACCTGCGGCCTTTCCGTTCACCTCCCAGGCATAATCAAGAAGTTTTCCCTCTTCTGAAAAGAAATCAGGGGCAAAAACAAAAACCCTTGCCGGTGCCGTTGGTATGCCCGCATCATTTTTAAAGGAATCCGGTATTTCAAGGGAAAAGCTTATTGCAGGGATATAAGATTTTTTTTCCTTGCCCCCATCGCATGAAAAAGAAAGGCAGGCCGTCAGAAAACAGAAAACAAGAGGAATAAAAAGGGCGGGGCGTCGCATACAAAACCTCCCGGAAACGGGCGGGGTAAAATGCGGGAGCAGAATGCAGGGAGCAGGCACCAGCCCGCCCCCTCCTGCCATCATACCAAATCTTCAGGTATATCTGCGTTGGTGTGCACCTTCTGCACATCATCGTTGTCTTCCAGCATCTCCATGAGCTTGACCATCTGCTGCGCATCCTTGCCCTCAAGGCGGGTCATGGTCTGGGGAATCATGCTCACCTCTGCCATGGTAAAGGCAAAGCCAGCCGTTTCCAGGGCATCCCGCACACCATCAAAGTCTTGGGGATCGGTGATGATTTCAAAGCACTCTTCTTCCTCACGCACATCCTCGGCACCGGCTTCAAGGGCTGCTTCCATAAGCGCCTCCTCATCCGCACCTGCCTTTTCCACCACCATGAGACCCTTTTTATCAAACATCCAGGCCACACAGCCATTGGCACCAAGGTTGCCGCCGCATTTGCTGAAGGCATGGCGCACCTCACCCACGGTGCGGTTTTTATTGTCCGTCATGACCTCCACAATGACTGCGGCACCACTGGGCCCATAGCCCTCATAGATGATTTCCTCATAATTGGCCCCATCCAGATCTCCGCAGCCCTTCTTGATGGCCCTTTCCATATTGTCCTTGGGCATGTTTTCCGCACGGGCTGCGATCATTGCGGTGCGAAGCCTGGGATTGCTGGAAGGATCCCCGCCACCCATGCGCGCAGCCACCATGATCTCCTTGGCCAGCTTGGTGAAAATCTTACCCCTGCGTATATCTTCCTTGCCCTTTTTATGACGAATGTTCGCCCACTTGCTGTGCCCTGCCATCCATTTCCTCCACCTGGGCTGCCCTTGCCAGCCACTTTATTTCAATTCACGTCCGATCCGTCTACATCCGGCTTTCCGAAAAAACCCATACCCAGCACATAAATTTCCCGGCTCTGTTTCCGGCAGCTTTTGGGCTTGAAGATACGCTGTTTTTCAAAAAGCCTCTTAACCTCAGCCAGAAAGGAATCAAACCCCCGGCCCTGAAAAATCTTACAGACAAAATAACCGCCCGGTTTCAGAACATCTGCTGCCAGAAACAGGGCTGCCTCACAAAGGGCCGCCGACCGCAGGGCATCCACATCGCCCATGCCTGTCGTTGCCGGTGCCATATCACTGAGGACACCGTCCACCCCCGGTGTCAGCCACTCCCGGACCTCAGCGGAAAGATCATAAATATCCCCCACCACGGCCCGGGCATGGGGGGGAAAAGCCAGATCCACAGGTTTCAGGTCCACACCCAGAACGCCGCCCGAAGGCCCTGCCATCTCCGTGGCATACTGCAGCCACGAACCCGGCGCACATCCCAGGTCCAGAATTCTGTGACCCTCTTGCATGGGACCATATTTATCCTGAATTTCCTTGAGCTTATACACAGACCTTGCCACATAGTTTTCCTTGCGGGCCAGCCTCGTATAATGATCCTCCCAGGGGTTTGCCAGATTTTTAGCAGGCATTCTGCCCTTTGCTTTTTTTGCTGCCATGGGACTCCATTTCAGACAACCTTTTAAGCCAAAACCTTCAATGAATACATTTTTTTTACTTTTCCCGTCAATACAACCTTACAAAAAAACAAAGAGAAACCTTTAATGATTCAGCATATTTTCCTGAAAAATTGTTCATCAATTTCAGAACCATGGTTCCAGCAAAAAACAATCGGGCTGTTTGTGAGTGACATTGCAATCGTTTCGGATCAGAGCTTTGCAGACCTGGGCAAAAGAAGCGGCAAACTGTCTGAGCCGCCACAAAGGCAGCGTACCAAGGCCTGCCATGGTAATAAAAAGCTTATCCTGCCTGTGGCGGGGAGTTTTTGCCGCTTCCGCACAGGGCAAGAAGCTTCCGAATAAGATTGCGTCACGAACAAATGGCCCGGTTGTCTATGCACCTGATTGAAGGTGTTCAATTTGTCAAAGGAAAATTGTGCTGAACAGCTACGGAAACTTTTTTTCAAAACAGCCTTTCCATGGCCTCTTCCACCGTTTTCACCCCTTCCAGAACCATGCCCTCGGGTGCCTGCAAACGCCGGGCGGAGGAAACCGGAACCAGACAGCGGGAAAAACCCATTTTCAAAGCTTCCCCCATGCGGGTCTCCAGATGGCTCACGGCCCTCACCTCACCGGTCAGCCCCACCTCCCCCAGCACCACGGTTTTCCCATCCACGGCTCTGTCCAGAAAACTGGATGCCAGTGCCGCCACCACCCCCATATCCACAGCAGGCTCATCCACCTTGACCCCTCCGGCCACATTCATGAAAATATCATGACCTGCAAGGTTCAGCCCCACCTTTTTCTCCAGCACTGCGGCCAGCAGGGCCACCCGGTTGCTGTCAAGGCCTGCTATGGTCCGGCGGGGGGAACCGCCCCCCGTACCCGTCACCAGAGCCTGCAGCTCCACCAGAATGGGCCTTGAACCTTCCATGCTGGTGGTAACCACGGAGCCGGCAGCTGCTTCCGGCCTTTCCGCAAGAAAAACCGCAGAAGGATTGCCCACTTCCCGCAGGCCCACATCCTGCATTTCAAAAACCCCGATTTCATTGGTGGATCCGAAACGGTTTTTTACTGCCCTGAGGATGCGGAACACATGATTGCGGTCTCCTTCAAAATACAGCACCGTATCCACCATATGCTCCAGCAGCCGGGGACCGGCAATGGCACCGTCTTTGGTAACATGCCCCACCAGCAGGGTGGGGATACCGCTTTTTTTGGCAAAAAGCATCAGCCTGAGGGTGGCTTCCCTGACCTGGGAAACACTGCCCGGTGCCGAAGACAGTTCCGGGCTGAACATGGTCTGGATGGAATCAATGACCAGCACATCGGGTTTTCCTGCTTCCGCCAGATGCAGTACCCTTTCCACATCTGTTTCCGCAGCCACAAGGATACCCGGCTTCACGGCCCCCAGACGCTGGGAGCGCAGACGGATCTGCCGGATGGACTCCTCACCGGAAACATAAAGCACCTCCCTTTCCTTTTCCGCAAGCCCCGCAAGGGTCTGCAGCATGAGGGTGGACTTTCCTATACCCGGATCGCCGCCAATAAGCACAAGGCTTCCGGAAACAAGCCCGCCTCCCAGCACCCGGTCCAGCTCGGCAATACCGGTTTCCGTCCTTTTTTCCGCATCCAGCGGAATACTGTCCATGGGATAGACCTTAGGCTCACTGCCTTTGCGCACCGCTGCCGGAGCTTCCCGCTCTTCCATAAAACTGTCCCAGACATCGCATTCGGGGCAGCGTCCCATCCACCTCGGTGCCCTGTGTCCGCAGGACTGGCAGACAAAAATACTCTTCTGTTGCTTCTTCACCATTTGACCCCCGGAGCCAATCAGGATAGTGTTCTCTGCGGATTCGGCCTGATCCGGTCCGCCTGAAACTGTAAATGTATGTGCTCAGCACAATTTTTTAAGTGCCATATCTGTCAAACAGAAACACAGGCTACAGATACCCAGACATTTACCCGTGACGCAATCCGGCACTCAAGCTAAAAAACTCAAGCCCTTTACGGGAGCAAAAATGCCTATGGATCTTGAGTGCCGGATTCGGGAGCTTCTTGTCCTGTGCGGAAGCGGAAAAAACTCACCGCCACAGGCAGGACAAGCTTTTTTATTACCATAGCCGACTCAAGCGCGCTGCCTTTGTGGCGGCTCAGACAGTTTGCCGCTTCTTATTAGCACTCCGGCACTCAAGCCTGAAAAAGCTATATTATTTGCATCATAGGCTTTGGGTTTATGGCTTGAGTGCCGGAATCCGAAACGATTGCAACGTCACTGGCAAATAGCCCGGGTGCCTTGCAATGGAGCTGAATCCATGAAATTACAACGTTAAAGTTTCGTAATAAAATGTGCTTAAAAATATCTGGAAATAAGGATAAGCCCATGCTTGACTACCATGTCCATACCCCCCTGTGCAAGCACGCCACGGGCAGGCCTGCTGCCATGGTTCAGGCCGCCTTTGATGCAGGACTCAAGGAAATCGCCTTTCTCGATCACCTGACCCTGCCCCCCCTGCCCACGGATCACAGCATGGCTGCCAAAGATGTCCCCTTTTACCTGAACTGCATCCGGGAACTGGCTGTGGCATGGGAGGGAAAAATCCGGGTACTGGCCGGGCTTGAAATTGATTTTCACCCGGAAAGCCTTGAAGCAATCCGCCACATCATCCAAAGCTATGATCTGGATATGGTGGCCGGTTCCGTGCATTTTGTTCAGGGCCACAACATTGCCAGCCGGAGCCGGAGAAACACATGGTCCCATCTGCCCCCCCTGCCCCTCTTCCATGCCTATATAGACGCCATGGAAACCCTGGTGGCGGCAGACTTCTGCGACATTCTCTGTCATCTGGATCTCATGGATAAATTCGCTCCGGACCTGAGCCCTGAGGAAAGAAAACAAACAGACAGGCGGATGGAAAAACTGCTGGATGCCGTATCCCAAAAAAAACTTGTGGTGGAAATCAACGGATCTGGTCTGGATCAGCCCATGGGAAGGCCCTATCCTTCGGATTTTCTTCTGAAGGCCTGTAAAAAAAGAAATATCCCCGTCACCCTGGCCTCGGATGCCCACAGGCCGGAATCCGTGGGAAAATATACGGAAACACTTTTAGGCCATATCCGTGCTGCGGGATACGACAGCATCGCAGGATTTGACAGGCGCAGACAAAGGATACTGCCCCTTGCATCCCTTCTGCAGAAAGCGGATTACCCCCCAAAGGAGACACCATGCGCATAGGACACATTCTTTTTCTTGTGATGGCCCTGACCCTGCCCGTCCAGGGGCTTTACGCAGAAAAAACGCCTCCCCTTCCTGCTCCGCAGGATACTGAATTTATCCCGGTTCTGGACAGCCTCCTCAAAGAAGGCCTGGATGCTGCCCGGCTTGAGCGGCTCTTCTCCCATCCGGACATGCGCTTTAACCCCAATATACCTGCCCTTTTTTTCACGGTTCAGGACAGCCAGCTGGATTATGGGCAGTTTTCGCGGCCGGAACCGGTACAGCGGGCAAAAAAATATATGATAGAACATGAAACAACCCTTAAAAGGGCAGAAAAGGAATCCGGCGTTCCTCCGGAAATTCTCACAGCCCTGCTGCTGGTGGAAACCAGACTCGGCACCTTCATGGGAAGAAATGCGGCCATCGCAAACCTTGCCAGCATCGCAGCCATGGCCGATCCGGATGTGCAGGAAAAAATCCGTAAGCATGTGGGGGACAAAAGCCGTTACCCGGACAAAGAAGCCTTCAGGAGAAGGGCAGAGAACCGGGCGGCATGGGCCCGGAAGGAGCTGGCTCCCCTGCTGCGCTACGCAGAGGCCAAGGGCGTGCATCCCGCTGAGATCAAAGGCTCCTATGCGGGAGCCGTAGGCATATGCCAGTTTATGCCCTCCAATATCGAAGCCTACGCCGCCGACGGAGACGGGGACGGAATCATCCGGCTGAGTACCCATGAAGACGCCATATTCAGTGCCGCCCGCTATCTGAAGGAGCATGGGTGGAAACGGGGAATGAACATTCAGGAACAGGAAAGAATACTCCTCACCTATAACCGCAGCAGACCCTATGCCCGGGCCATTCTGGATGTGGCTGACAAACTCCGGGAATAAAGAAAGGATGAAAAAATTGGAAACCGTTCTTGTCTGGGCAGGCCTTGGCTTTCTCTTTCTCCTGCTCACCAATCTGGCTTTTTTTGATGTTCTCCGCAGGGATTTCGGCTCAAGGGGGAAAAAAATATTCTGGGGATTTGTGGCCCTCATTCCCTTTATCGGCTGTCTTATCTACGCCATCATTGGTATACATCTGGGCAGACGCATCCCCAGAGAACCCGAGGCATGAGAAGGGAAAAAACATGAACCGCGTACCGGTTATTCTTACGGCCTTCGGCACCCGTGAAAACACCCGCAGGGTGCGGGACTTCCTGGAAGCGCATTTCAGAAAAAACTTCCCTGACTGCGATTTCCACTGGGCCTTTGCCGCCAGAAGTGTGCAGAAAAATAAAAATCCGGACACCCCACCTTCGCCGGAAGAGATACTGCAGCGCCTTGCGGATCAGGGGCAGCAGAAGGCCGTTCTGCAATCTTTGCATGTGGTATGCGCCGCAGAGTTTCACAAACTGATTCCCCTGTGCAGAAAGGCTCCCCTTGACACCCGCCTGAGCCTGCCCCTGCTTGCATCCATGGAAGACTGCAGGGCTGCGGCCCTTGCCATGGACGGGCCTGCAGGGCTTGATCATGACACCGCCGCCGTTCTGGCCCTGCACGGCTCTTCTCACCCCGGCGGTGCGCTCTTCCATCTCATGGGTAAAACGTTCAGGGAAGTATGGGGCAATCAGGCCTTTTACGGCATGATTGAAGGGGAACCCGGAGCCATGGGAACAGCGGCGGCCATAAAAAAGGCCGGTTTTTCCAAAGCCGTGGTATTTCCCTTTACTCTGGTTACGGGAAGACATTTCAGTGAAGATCTTGCAGGAAAAACCAATTCCTGGCGCAGTACTTTCAGGGAAGCCGGCATCCCAGCGGAGTTCCACCCCGAGGGTATCGGCATGAACCCCGCCATTGGGGATATTTTCTGTGCCCACCTGCGCAATGCCCTGTAAAATTTCGTACACACCCAACTCAGATATATTCAATTCTGATTACCACCCTTACGCTGCCACAGTCTGTCGGCCTGGTTATTGTCAGGCCCATGGTGCGAGAGCTTTAATACGGACAGGCTTGAAGGCCTGCGCCTGTGTATGGTTTTTACGATCCTTTTTATGTAGGGGTACCCTTTACAGGTGCTAAGCGAACATGCGTAAAACTTCTGAGTAACTTGAATTTAGTTCTTTTAATTCAAAAGCTTAAAAAATGGCCAATTATCCATCACTGATCGAAATTAGTTTGAATCCTGCACAAGTTACTCTATGACAAGACGCCCTAGCAGGGCGTGAGCTGCTTCTGAGTAACTTCAAAAGTTACTCATGACAAGACGCCGTAACACGGCGTGGGTTGCTTCTGAGTAACTTCAAAAGTTACTTTATGACAAAACACCGTAACAGGGCGTGAATTGCCGCTCATATAGCTTGACCAAGGTTCGCGTGGCTTAAAGACAGTAACAACCAGAAACACAATTGACAAAAAGAAGCATATGAGGGATTATTTCAGTCTATTCTACAGGTGAATTCATATAATCAGGATCAACAAGCCTGAGCAAATTCAGCAGACACGGGGTCTTGACAGCATATTTTTCCAATGTTCAAAGGACTGAATTCCAGCTTCACAATTTACTAAAATGTTCAAAACGCACTAGATAAAATAACATCTCGTTTTTAATTCTCATCAAAAGAGCATGGGGCTTATCCATGCCGAGTGGGAGATGAGACATTAGTAATTTTTAAAAGAAACATAAAATCACCATACCTATAAAAAACAGCATATTTACGCCTTTTCTGCCTACAGCATACACGAAAATCCGCCTTTGATTTAAGTATCCAAACAAAGAAAAAAGGAGTCAAAAATGAAAAAAAAACGAATATCCCTTGCCATCGGAATCTTTTTGTTTTTTTCTGCATCTTCGATATTGCTCTCAGGATGCAATGCGACCGAAGGGCTATCCGATGATAACTCAAAAGAGGCAAGAATTGAAAAGGGCTTGATGGCACTGGACAGGGGAAACTATGCAGAAGCCGAAAAGGTTTTTGAAAATCTTGTTCAGTCTCACCCGACAGACCAACAGATACGCTCCTATCACGCCAGCGCCATTGCAGGCGGTGCAGGTATGGATGTTTTTAACTTTATGGAAACCCTTGACTATCTTGACAAAAAAGGCACAGACAACAACGACACCATTGAGCTCATCGGACGGACCCTGACAAGATCATCAGGCCAGCCGAAAATTACAAAAAACGAAATCGGCAGAAAAATCCTTTCCTTTGAAAAAGCGATGAACACTCTACTTGAGCTCACCGGAAATAATTACCTGACCTGGATTAATGCAGGTACAAACATAAAAGCAATGCAGTCTAAAACTTACGCTTCCAATACGCAAAAAAATCCGGCCAGTCCCACCCTATTGCTTGCAGATGCCTTCATCAAACTCAATGATGACCAGAAAATACAGATCGGACTCATCGCCTTGAACCATGCGGTTCTTGTTATCGGAGACATCATAATGGAAGACCTGACCCTTGACAGCCTTATTCTTACTGAAAAAGAAATCCGGGATCTCTATGCCCACCAGAGTTATCAGGTCAACTTTTCCCATATAGTAGACTTTCTGAAAGAGGATAAAATCCTTGAAAAACTGTCCTTTGACATTGCCATTGCAAACCAGACAGTGGAAGCTATTTTACGCATGATGAATATTGGGGAACAGCAGAACCACCAAATCAAAGATGCCTTTAATACATTTATGGAAGCTTTGGATAACGGACGGGGGGGAGGAACAAAGGGGGATGGCTTTATTGAGCGCGGAGAGCTGGAATACTACCTGAGCAATCTATAAAAGGAGAGAATACGAATGTATACTTACAGAAAAAACGGCTTTTTTTTTATCTCCTTGATACTCCTTTTATTCTTTTTTTCCGCCTCAGCCTTTGCAGCCCCCTACAGCCGGTTCTATACGGGGGTCCGTCCCCTCGGCATGGGTGGCGCTTTCACTGCCGTTGCCGATGATCAGAATACGATTTTCTATAACCCTGCAGGGCTTTCAAGAATAAACGGCCTTACCATTGGGCTGCTCAATCCCGCTGTGGGTATCGGAGAAAATGGCCTGGACATGATACAGGACATAGATGACACCAACATGGATGACACGGGCGAGGTGACAGAACTCCTTAGAAAATATACGGGAAAACATATTCACCTCCATGGCTCATTAACTCCTCACATCGGATTTCGTATTAAAAATTTTGGTGCCATGGTCAGTGCCTTTGCCATAGCCAATATGGACTCACAGGTCAGAAACCCTGTATATCCGGAATTTCACATGGATGCCCATGTGGATATTGGAGGTATTGGCGGTGTGGGGGTCATGGTGCCCGGGGGGAATAATCTCCGTGCCGGCCTTTCATACAAAGCCATCAGCAGAGAAAGTCTCCGGGAAGTTTATACACCGGCTCAGATTGCAGCAGATAATTTTGATGACATACTGGAAGACGACAGAAAAAGCGGTTCAGGAAGCTCCTTTGATCTGGGGCTGATTTATACCCTTCCATGGGAAAAATATTTTCAGACAGACATCGCCCTTGTGGCACAAAATCTGCCGTCCATTGAATTCGATGAGGGTGAAAAGCTTGAAACCGAATGGATTGCCGGTGTCGCCATCCAGAAAAAGCTTGGTCCCTTTGCACTGCTTGCGGCCCTGGACTACAGAGATTTTACCAAAAACATCAAAACCGATAATGACATAGGAAAACGTCTTCATATGGGGGCAGAAATAAAATTCAAAGAACTTGTTTCCCTCAGGGGAGGTTTCAATCAGGGCTATCCCACCCTTGGTGCCGGTCTTGATTTATGGATCCTTAAATTTGACGCTGTCATGTATTCCGAAGAAGTCGGGGCCTATGCAGGCCAGAGAGAAGATAAAAGGTACATGGGCCAGCTGACCATAGGGTGGTGATGGGATTTCCAATAAACACAATCTGCTGAAACAAATCTTGCATCTGCCAGAGCTTCCCTTCGTGGGGATCCAGCACAAAGCAGGACCGCAAAAATCATTAACAGGGGCAGGCCTTACGTCTGCCCCTGTGAATGCCCACACCATGGGCCTGACAACAAGCGGACCAAATAATAAATAATAATAAAGACATCAGGCCAGCTATCAAAAAACGATTGATAAAAAAATCAGACTTCCAGAATTTCCATAATGCGGTTTAACAGTTTTTCCTCGTGAGGGTCCACCACAAGGTCAGAAAGGGCCAGACACTGGGCCATTTCCACCACGCTGAACCGGTCTGCGTAATCTCCCAGAAGAATGGGCAGGGCTTCCATGGCAGCGGCAGGATCCAGCTCCAGAATCCGGGACTGTTCCCGCACAAGCTGACGTATACGGGCATCCGGAAGATTGCCGGTCTTGGGGTGATTCCGGATCAGCTCCAGCAGCACGGTAATCTCTTCCTGATGCACGACGCCATCGGCACCGGCCACGGCCACCAGCACACGCACCACTGCTTCGGCAAAGCCTCCCTTTGTAATCTTTTCCCGCCAGAAAACATCCTCTGCGGAACGCCATGCCGCCTCATGGGGCTTGCCCTCCGTCACGGAGGAGGGGAGATTCAGCTGGGATTCTGAAACCATCCGCACAAAGGGATTGCTGTAAACCATGGTAAAAAGCTGTTCTTCTGCCGCATCCTTCATGCGGGTTCCCATCTCCATGAAAGAGGCCATGAGATCCATGCTTCCTTTTTCCATCTGACGGAAGATATTATCCGGAGGGGCAGGACTCCTGTGACTCCGGACCATGCGGGCAGCCAGCTTGACGGGCAGCATGGAAGGGTTGATATCCGCCAGCACCATGCGCAAAAACCGCTGGGGATGATGCATGCGCATGAAAGCCGCAGACTGGGGCGTCACCATGCTTCGTATCCATGGCTGAAAAAAACTCCGGTAACAAAGATCATTGATCTTGGATATCTCGGCCACAGGATAAAAATCCAGCTCGTCCTCCACGCCATCATCCAGCTTTTCAATATCTTCAAAGGCCCTTGCCTCAAAACGTACTTTATAGGCCTTGTCCGAATACCGGGGATCCCCCTTTTCAATGATCATCTCATAAAGACCGGGAGCCAGATAATCCACCATGTCTATGCTGCCGATAATCTCTGCATGCTCTTTCTTCGCCACCCTGTCCGACACAAAAAGGCCGATATGCCCCACATTCTCGTGCACCATATAAATGATCACCTGCTGCTGCCTTTTCACCTCTTCCAGCGTTCCCCAGACCTTCAGAATCCAGTTTAAGGCCTGCTGGGGCGGGGTGACATTATCTCCGTCCGAGGAAAAAAGAACGATCGGGTCCTCAAGCTCCCTCAGATCTATGCGCTTGCCCTCCTGAAAACTTACCTCTCCCATCTCAAGCTTGTTTTCAATGAAAAGGTGCTGGATCATAAAGCGGATTTCTTCTGCGGTCATGAGATAATAACTGCTCCACCAGCGGGAAAAATCCCGGAACCGGTCCGCTTCCGTATCCACATTGGCGTAAAGATTGTAAGGACTCCTGCAATAGGCTTCCGCAGGATCCAGTGCCTCATGACCCGAAGCCAGATTGGCACCATCAAAGAATCCAGCACCCAGATCACTGGCCAGTTCCACACCCCAGACGCCGCCTGTGAGACCGGCCTTGTAGCGTACCACATGCCGGCCCCGGACTCCGGCCCAGTAGGAAATGGGAGAACCGTTCAGCACCAGAGGACCGGCAAGGCTGGGCCTGTCCGCACTCATCAGGGCAACGGCCCAGCCAGCCTGACTGTTGCCGATAATGCTGGGTCTGCCGCTGTCCGGATGCAGCCTTGCCACCTCCTCAATGAACCGGATCTCCGCATCCTTCACATCCTCAAGGGTCTGTCCGGGTACAGGCTCCGGAAAAAACAGGATGTAATAAACGGGATGCCCCTTTTCCAGGGCAATGCCGATTTCAGAAGCCCGCTTGGAACCACCGATACCCGGCGCATTGCCGGAACGGGGATCAATCACCACCACGGGCCTCCGGTCATGGCCAAAGGTGCTGACCTCTTTCTTTTTCCTCTCTCCCCTGCGCCGCCTGTCCTTCATACGGACCAGGGCATAATTCACAGGTCTTTCAAAGGTTCTGCCATCCAGAACAATTTCATAGGGAAAATAGAGCACAGGAGGCTGGCCATCGGCAAGGTACTGGAAAAAATCATTACCGTGGCTGCGCAGAACATCCCAGTAAAGGATCTGGCGCTGGGATGTGTCCACAAGGTAGTCCACCCAGTCCAGGCCGCTGCCCCCAAGGGGAAGCATGTCCGCAATTCTTGAAAGATCCGATGTCATGGCATCCTCAGGTTCAGGTAAAAGGTTATACGGAACAAGGCAAAAAAGCCTGTGACGTTCATCCTGAAATAAAAAAATACCGCCTAAATCCTTTCCCCGCTCCAGCGCAGCTTGGCCTTGAGCACATCAAAGTAACGCTGACCCGGCAGGGTGATCAGGCGAAGGGGCGTTTTTGCACGCACAACGGAAAGACTGTCACCATGCTGCAGGTCATGGCCCGACTGGCCGTCACAGGTCAGCATGATATCCCCTGAAGACCGGGGGTCCAGACGAATGGTGATCCGCACATCTTCGGGCAGAATCAGGGGCCGGTTGGTCAGGGTAAAGGGACAGATGGGCGTCATGAGGATGGCCTCCAGAAAAGGATGCACCACAGGCCCTCCTGCGGCCATGGAATAGGCCGTTGATCCCGTGGGCGTGGCAACAATAAGACCATCGCCGGTATAGGTGGTGAGATAGCGGCCGTCAATTTCCGTTCTTACCCTTGCCAGCCGCGCCATGGCACTTTTTGCAATGACCACGTCATTGAGCACCCTTTCCTCCAGAAGAGTTTCATCCCCCCGGTGCAGGCTCACCTTGAGGCACATTCTCTCCTCTGCGGTATAAAAACCCTGCAGCACCGCATCGGCAATTTCATAGAGCCGGTCCTCGGGAACCTCCGCAAGAAAGCCCACTTCACCAAACTTCACGCCCAGCAGGGGAACTCCGAGACTGCCAATCCAACGGGCTGCGGAGAGAAAGGTGCCATCCCCTCCCAGAACAAAAACCACCTCCACATCCTCTGGTGCCCTGCAGCATGAAACAGGCCCGGATCCGGATGCCAGGGCACGCACAACCTCAAGCCCCCGGTTGACCAACCATACACTGAAAGCATCGGCCGTTCGCTGGGCCTGCTCATCATCTTTGACCATCAAACCAACGGTACGCACCATCCACAATCCTTCTTTCTGTAAGCTTTTGCAGCATAACGGGTTCCGGGAGCTGCGTAAAGGGAATTCCCCCGGGATCTGACAACAAAACGCCTTTCTTCTTGACGCCCCAGCTCCACTTAACTATTTATATCCCTTATTCGTTTTTTTATTATTCACCCCAATTCCAAGTTCGAGGTAAAAACATGAAATCTTTTTTCAGATTTTCCCTTATCATGGCCCTGATTCTCCTGACCACCTCCTTTCTTGTTTCCTGCGGTAAAAAATCCGAGGACGAGGTCATCAAAATCGGTTATGCCGGCGCCCTTTCCGGGGATCTTGCCTCCTATGGCATCCCCAGCAGAAGGGCTGCGGAAATGGTAATCAACCAAAAAAATGCCGAGGGCGGACTCCTTGGAAAACAGATTGTCCTTCTGGCCGAAGATGATGTCTGCCGCCCTGAGGTTGCCACAAACACGGCAACCAAACTTGCCACAGAAGGCGTTGTTGCCGTTATCGGACACATCTGCTCCGGTGCCACCATCTCTGCCTTAGGCATCTACAACAGCACCAATACGGTGTGTATCTCCCCCTCCGCCACCAGCCCTTCCATCACCCAGAGCGGTGACTATCCCGTCTTCTTCAGAACCATTGCCCCGGATGATGCCCAGGCCAAACTTCAGGTGGATTTTGCCCTGGAACAACTGAACCTCAAAAGAATCGCCATCCTCCACGACCGCGGGGATTATGGCCGCGGTCTTGCCGAGTTTGCAAGACAATACATCAACGAAGCCGAAGAGGCCGAAGTGGTTCTCTATGAAGGAGTTACCGTAGGTGCCGTGGATTATACGGCTGTGGTGCAGAACATCCGCAGATCCCAGGCCGATGCCGTCATCTTCGGTGGTTATCATCCTGAAGCTTCCAAAATCCTGATGCAGATGCGCAACAACGACATGGATACCATTTTCATTTCCGCAGACGGCATCAAGGCGGATACCTTCATCCGCATTGCCGGTGAATACGCAGAAGGTGTTTATGCCACAGGCCCCGTGGATGTTTCTACCAACCCCCTTGCCGTGGCAGCCCACAAGCAGCATGTGGAACTCTACGGGGATGAACCGGGCAACTT
Source organism: Desulfobotulus alkaliphilus (assembly GCF_007830435.1). Classification (GTDB taxonomy): domain Bacteria; phylum Desulfobacterota; class Desulfobacteria; order Desulfobacterales; family ASO4-4; genus Desulfobotulus; species Desulfobotulus alkaliphilus. The sequence goes on from NZ_VLLC01000004.1 coordinate 138,628, forward strand.
CTTCCTCAATGCCTATGCCGCCACCATGGCCCTGATCAATGCCATTGAAAAGGCCGGGTCCACGGACTCCGCAGCCATCATGAATGCCCTGCGTACGGAATACATTGATACCCCCCTTGGCAGCATCAGCTTCGACAAAAAAGGGGATGCCATTGGCGTGGGCTTCTCCATGTATCAGGTGCAGGATGGTGTTTTTGTAGAACTGCCATAGATTTCCTTAAAACATCCATTCTTTGAGGCCGGCTGCTTCGGCAGTCGGCCCTGTTTTACGGATCGGATCAGCTAAAAAAAAGCCCGTCCTGCCCTAAGCCCGAAACTTAAGCAATTTTTTTAATTTTTTCTCCCCCCTTCCTCCGGACGCAGGGGAAGGGGGGATGGAAAAAAGCTTGAAAACCCTTCCTGCCCATATGATATTTTATAATGATTTTAAAAAGCTGCCAAAGTCAGGGGACACTGCTGAGCTGTCAGGAAATTATTTGCATACGGACTTGCTCCTGAGTAAAAAATGTTATAATACAGCCCTCTGTCAAAAGGTCTGACCATACAGACAAAAAACGCTGCTCCATACATTAAAAAAAACCGGAAGCCCATACCATGGAACAATTTCTTGAATATTTTCTCAGCGGACTCACCCGGGGCAGCATCTATGCCCTGATTGCTCTGGGATACACGATGGTTTACGGTATCATCGGGCTGATCAACTTTGCCCATGGTGAAATCTACATGATCGGTGCCTTTACCGCCCTGATTGTGGCAACGGCCCTCACTTTTCTGGGGTTTCCCCCCCTGGCCATCCTGCTTCTGGCCGCCCTTGCCGCCGTGATCTGGGCATCGGCCTATGGTTTCACCATTGAAAAAGTGGCATACAAACCCCTGCGGGGTGCCCAGCGGCTCTCACCCCTCATCAGTGCCATCGGCATGTCCATCTTCCTGCAGAACTATGTGATGCTGGCCCAGACTTCGGACTTCCTGCGTTTTCCAGCCCTGATCCCGGACTTCAAATGGCTGGCTCCCTGGTCCCATATCATGAGCACCTCCCGCTTCACCATTCTGGTCACAGCGGCTGCCGCCATGATTTTCCTTACCCTGCTCATCAAATACACACGGACAGGAAAGGCCATGCGGGCAACTTCCCAGGACAGGGAAATGGCCCTTCTTGTGGGCGTGAACGTGGATCGTGTCATTTCCAGCACCTTTATCATCGGCTCAGCCCTTGCTGCCATAGGCGGACTTCTCATTGCATCCCATGTGGGTCAGATCAATTATTATGTGGGGTTCATTGCGGGACTTAAGGCCTTTACCGCAGCGGTGCTCGGCGGCATCGGCTCCATTCCCGGCGCCGTACTCGGCGGCCTGATTCTGGGATGGACGGAAAGCTTTGCCACGGGCTATGTTTCATCCGAATACGAGGACGTCTTTGCCTTCGGCCTTCTGGTTCTCATTCTGATTCTCCGGCCTTCGGGGATTCTTGGCAAAAACACTGCCCAGAAGGTATGACCCCCTTCGTATGACAGAACAATACCACAGACAGGGGTAAGCTGAGTTTTTTTTTACCGCTGCCCGGCATTCAGACAGAAGCGGACGGATACCACCGGACACCATTTTTCCGTCTGCTTTAATTGCAAAGATAAAAAAATCCAAGATCCTGAACCTTAAGGGGTTGTCATGTTCAGTCTTCAGGAAATAAAAAAATCGGGTATCGCAGCCATATGGTTCATGTTCCTCACCTTTCCCATCATGGTTATCCGTGTCAATCCGCTGGAAAGGACCATACAATGGCGCTGGGAAAATATGCTCTATGTGGGCATCGGCGTCTTTGCCTTCTCCTTTCTGTGGAGGGAAATGCTCCGCAGAAAGGAAATGGGCTTAAAGAAAAAAATGCAGGAAGACGGCAGTGAAAAACCGGGCTTCCTGCAGAAAGCCGCAGAAAACCCCAGACTCATCCTCCCTGCCCTGGGACTTGTCATGGGCATTGCCCTGCTTTTTCCCCATCTGGTGAATCCCTACCAGATCAGCATCATGACCCTTGCCCTCATCTATGTGGTTTTAGGTCTGGGACTCAATATTGTTGTGGGGCAGGCGGGTCTTCTTAACCTCGGATATGTGGCCTTCTTTGCCGTGGGTGCCTACACCTATGCCCTGCTGAACAAACATTTCGGCCTCGGCTTCTGGGCCTGCCTGCCCATCGGCGCAGGCATGGCCGCCCTCTTCGGCATTCTTCTGGCCCTTCCCATCCTTCGTCTCCGGGGGGATTATCTGGCCATTGTCACCCTTGGTTTCGGTGAAATCACCCGCATTGTTCTGGAAAACTGGGGAAAATTTTCCGGAGGCCCCATCGGTATCCGGGGCATTCCAAGGCCGGATTTCTTTGGCATGAGCTTTTCCCTCAGTGAAGCCATCATGTATATTTATTACCTGATGATTGCTGCGGTCATCCTCACTATCTTTGTCATCAACCGCCTGCAGAACTCCCGTCTGGGCAGGGCCTGGGTTGCCCTCCGGGAAGATGAAATTGCCTGTCAGGCCATGGGCATAGACAAGGCAAAAGTCAAGCTTTCCGCCTTTGCCTTAGGTGCCACCTGGGCAGGCATGGCTGGCGTTATCTTTGCCGGATACAATACCTACATCAACCCCAAGAGTTTTACCTTCATGGAGTCTGTCATCATCCTCTCCATCGTGGTGCTGGGGGGCATGGGCTCCATCCTCGGGGTGGTTCTCGGCGGCCTGATCATGATTCTTCTGCCGGAATACCTAAGGGAAGTCGGCCATTACCGTATGCTGATCTTTGGTGCCGCCATGATCATCATGATGGTCTTCCGGCCCCAGGGCCTGATCCAGAGCAAGCGCAAAGCCTATGAATTTCAAGAAGACAAAGGGGCGGCCTAAACCATGGAACCCATTCTCAAAGTTCAAAATCTCACCATGGATTTCGGTGGTCTCCGTGCCCTGAACCGGGTGAATCTGGATATCCGGGAAGGTGAAATTGTGGCCCTCATCGGTCCCAACGGAGCCGGAAAAACCACCTTCTTCAACTGCATCACAGGAATTTACAAACCCACGGGCGGCGATGTCAGCATCCACCCGCCGGGCAGAGACGGCCTGCGCATCAACGGCATGAAACCCAACCGCGTTACAGGCCACGGACTGGCCCGGACCTTCCAGAACATCCGCCTTTTTCCCAATATGACGGTGCTGGAAAACGTCATGATCGGCCGCCATGTCCGGACAAAAGCCGGTGTACTGGGTGCGGTCTTCCGGCCGCCTTCCGTTAAAAAGGAAGAAAGGGATACCGTTGAATACTGCTACGGGCTCCTCAAAAAGGTCAATCTGGCCCGTGAGGTCAATGAGCTGGCCAAAAACCTGTCCTACGGTGCCCAGAGACGCCTTGAAATTGCAAGGGCCATGGCCACGGACCCCTTCCTTCTCCTTCTGGATGAGCCTGCTGCGGGCATGAATGCCTATGAAACCATTGAGCTGGACCAGCTCATAAGGAAAATCCGGGATGAGGATAAAATCAGCATCCTTCTGATAGAGCATGACATGAAACTGGTCATGAATATTTCAGAGCGCATTTTTGTCATGGACTACGGATCAAAAATCGCCCAGGGAACCCCGCTGGAAATCAAGCAGAACCCCCTTGTCATCAAAGCCTATCTCGGAGAGGATGCCGATGCTGACCATTGAATCCATCAATACCTATTATGGCAACATCCGGGCCTTAAAAAATATCTCCATTGACATTGCCCAAGGGGAGATTGTGGCCCTCATCGGCGCCAACGGCGCCGGTAAAACCACCACCCTGAAATCCATATCCGGCATCACCCCGCCCAGAACCGGCCGCATCCGCTTCATGGGCAAGGAAATCCAGAATGCTGCACCGGAAAAAATCGTGGCCATGGGCCTCTGCCATGTTCCCGAGGGCCGCCACATTTTTCCCCAGCTTTCTGTCATGGAAAACCTTGAGATGGGTGCTTTTCTCAGGAGGGACAAGGCAGAGATCAAAAAAGATCTGGACTATATCATGTCCCTTTTTCCCATACTGGCCCAGCGCCGCAAACAGGCGGGCGGCACCCTTTCCGGTGGCGAGCAGCAGATGCTGGCCATTTCCCGCGCCCTCATGGGGCGACCGAAGCTTCTGCTGCTGGACGAACCTTCCCTCGGCCTTGCTCCCCTCATCATCCGGCAGATTTTTGAAATCATTGAACAGATCAACCGCAGCGGCACCACCATCTTCCTGATCGAGCAGAATGCCAACCTCGCCCTGAAAAGCTCCCACAGGGGCTATGTCATGGAAAACGGTGAAATCACCCTGACGGATACGGCAGACAAGCTCCTCAGCAATGAGGACGTCAAAAAGGCCTATCTGGGGATATGAAGGGAGGATTGCACGTCATGAAAAAGAAAACCCCTTTCGATGATATACGTACCGAATATGAGCTGGATTATTCCAAAGCCCGAAAAAACCGGTTTGCCTCAGAACAGCAGACTGTTTCCATCATTCTTGACCCGGATATTGCCTCTGTTTTTAAAGCATCAGAATCCGTCAACAAGGCACTCCGCGCCCTTCTGGAAGCCGTTCCTCACACAAAACACTGCGCTGAAGACCCCAAAAAAGACCATCTTCATCCATAGCAAAGGGGCAGCCAGAAGGCCGCCCCTTTTTCATTCTTCAATAACAGACTTCATTAAACCATCAGATACCGGCGACCGCCTTCAGGGCGTCCACCTTATCGGTTTCCTCCCAGGTAAAGCCCGGACGTTCGTTCCGGCCAAAGTGGCCATAGGCTGAGGTCTGACGGTAAATGGGCTGCAGCAGATTCAGCTGACGCACGATGGCAGCAGGCCGCAGATTGAATACGGAACGCACAATCTCTCCCAGACGCATATCAGACACCTTGCCCGTACCGTAGGAGTTCACCAGAACGGAAACCGGGTCTGCCACACCAATGGCATAGGCCACCTGAATCTCACACTTATCCGCAAGGCCCGCAGCCACAATATTTTTAGCAATGTAGCGGCCCATGTAGGAAGCACTGCGGTCCACCTTGGAAGGATCCTTGCCGGAAAAACATCCTCCCCCGTGGCTGCCCTGCCCCCCATAGGTATCTACAATGATCTTGCGACCCGTAAGACCGCAGTCTCCCATGGGACCACCGATGACAAACTTACCCGTGGGATTGATGAAATACTTGGTTTTTTCATCCAGCATATGGGCAGGAATCACGGAGCGGATCACCTCTTCCATCACCGCTTCCTTCAGCACGGCATAGGGCACCTCCGGCGCATGCTGGGTGGAAACCACCACCGCATCCACACGCACAGGCCGGCATCCCTCATATTCCACAGTAACCTGGGCCTTGCCATCGGGCCGCAGGAAATCAATGGTGCTTTCCTTACGTACGGCAGCCAGCCTGCGGGTCAGCTGGTGGGCCATCATGATGGGGGCAGGCATCAGCTCGGGCGTATCATTGCAGGCAAAGCCAAACATAAGGCCCTGATCCCCGGCACCCTGCTCCTCTTCACTTTCCCGGTCCACGCCCTGGGCAATGTCCGGAGACTGCTGGTCAATGCTTGTCATAACGGCACAGGTCTGCCAGTCAAAACCCATATCCGAAGAATTGTAACCGATTTCCCGGATGGTATTGCGTACAATCTGGGGCATATCCACATAGCAGGATGTGGTAATTTCACCGGCAATAATGGCCATACCCGTTGTGACAAGGGCTTCACAGGCCACACGGCAGCGGGTGTCCTGGGCCATGATGGCATCGAGAATGGCATCGGAGATGGCATCGGCCACCTTGTCCGGATGACCTTCGGTCACGGACTCCGATGTAAACAGCATACGTTCCTTACTCATAATCCAACTCCTTTATATACGGTCCCATAGGACCGGATGAAAAAAACAAATTTTTATGCATGTTAGCGGGCACCCGTAAAGGGTGCCCCTACACAAAACAGGGGTTGTAAAAACCATTCGTAGGGGCAGGCCTTGCGCCTGCCCGTATTAAAGCCCGCACCATAGGCCTGACAACAACCTGACCAGCAAGCTATGGCTGAGACAGGGGAGTAATCAGAAAACCTGATTGTCAATCAGCCGGGTACTGCCCACCTTCACGGCAAGCGCCATGAGCACAGGCCCCCCAATGCTGTCCACGGCCTCCAGGGTTTGGGGATCACAGAAGGCAATATAATCAATCTCCGTATGGGGCCGGGAAAGAATGATTTTTTCCGTTGAAGCCTTCAGCAGGGCCACGTCCCTTTCTCCTTTTTCCACCTCTGACGCCACATGCTTCAGGGCCATGGAAAGGCAGAGGGCCGAGACCCGTTCTTCGGGAGAAAGGTAGGCGTTCCTTGAACTCATGGCCAGCCCGTCGGCCTCACGGACAATGGGGCCACCCATGATGCGTACGGGAAAATTCAGATCCGCTGTCAGTCGCCGGATCACGGCCAGCTGCTGAAAATCCTTTTCCCCGAAAACCGCAAGATCCGGAAGAACAATATTAAAAAGCTTGCTCACCACCGTTGCCACCCCCCGGAAATGCACAGGCCGGGACAGACCGCAGAGGTGGTTGGGAAGTTTTTCAAGGCTCACATAACTCTGGTATTCCGGACCATAAACATCGGAAGGCTCCGGCGTGAAAACGGCGGCCACACCCCGCTCCCTGCAAAGGGCCAGATCCCTCTCAAGATTTCTGGGATAGGCTTCCAGATCTTCCGAAGGACCAAACTGGGTGGGATTCACAAAGATACTCACCACCACAAGGTCCGCATGGGCTGCGGCAATGTCCATCAAGGAAAGATGGCCCTCATGCAGAAAACCCATGGTGGGTACAAGGCCAATGCGCTTGCCCTGCCTTTTCCAGTTTAACGACTGTGCCTGCATGCCTGTTGGGGTCGTATAAATTTCCAAGGTTTTCTCCTGAAGGGCTAAAGATTAATACATCAAGATTTATTGATTAAGACAGAAAGCATCAAAAGTCAACGGCCAAAGGATGGTAAGCCCATCCTTAATATATTGCAGCCAAAGGATTTTTTTGCTATCTGTCACGACTGTATTTTCTATGCAAAATAAATTGCGTGTCAAACATAAAAAAAACAGCTTTGTTCAACCCTTATACAGCCGGGTTGCCCGGATTGCAAAAAGGAAAAAAATGGAAGTCAAAACCGCAAAACAGAGTCTTCCCCTGTCTCTGGACACGGAAAAGGTTGGTGCCAGCATCCTTGCCACCCAGAGGGAATCCGGAGAAATCCCCTGGTGCGGGGGAGATAAAACAGATCCCTGGGACATGGTGGAATCCATCATGGGACTTTCCATTGCAGGCCATCACGCTGCGGCACGCAGGGGCTTTGCATGGCTTAAGGAGCAGCAACTGGAAAATGGTGCCTGGTACGCATCCTATAAAGACGGTCTTCCCGATGACCGGACCCAGGATACCAACATGACGGCCTACATTGCCACAGGCCTTTTCCACGACTGGCTCCTCACAAAGGACAGGGAGTTTCTGGAAGCATACTGGCCTGTGCTGGAAAAAGCCATGGCTTTCATTCTGGACATGCAGGCCCCGGACGGAGAAATCTGGTGGGCCAGAAGCCCGGAAGGCAAACTGGATCCCATGTGCCTTCTCACCGGATCCAGCTCCATCTTCATGAGCCTCAAGTGCGCCTGCGCCATTGCCTTCATCCTTGGAAAACCGTCAGAAACATGGCAGAATGCCCTGACAAAACTGGGCCATGCCATCCGTCACCGCCGCCATGTTTTCAACGTATCCAAGTCCCGCTACTCCATGGACTGGTTCTACCCCGTTCTCTGCGGTGCCCTGACCGGGCAGGAAGCCCAGAGGCGCATGGATAAATACTGGAAAAAATTCATTGTGGAAGGCATGGGCGTACGCTGCGTCTCGGACAACCCCTGGGTAACCATGGCAGAAACCTCGGAGCTGGTTCTGGCCCTGGCCGCCATGGGCAATACCGGACAGGCACGCATTGTTTTCAACTGGATTCTGGACCGCAGATACGAAGACGGCTCTTTCTGGTGCGGCTTCACCTTCCCGGACATGGTTATCTGGCCCGAAGACAGATTGACCTGGACCAATGCGGTGGTACTCATGGCCGCAGATGCCCTGTACGGCATCACACCCGCAGCGGGTCTTTTTGATCACGCTTTCTGGGCAGACAATCCCTATGGCGTTGTTACGGACGCTTTTTAAATAAAGAGGTTTTCCTTTGCGTAAAGATCATCGCCCCTACTTCATAAAAAAGGCCTACAACCGGTTTCAGAAATTTTACCTTAAAAAATTTCTGAAACCGGAATTTGAAACCTTGGGCCACGGCATCCATGCCATCAAACCCTGGCATGTGGAAGTTTTCGGCGGCCCTGTCCGGGTCGGCAGCTTCACCACCATCATCGCCAGCCCGGACGCAAGGGTAAGGCTCTGTGTCTGGAGCGACAAAAAAGACATCCATGGCATTGAAATCGGTGACTACTGTCTCATCTGTCCCGGCACACGGATCAGTGCCGCAGAAAAAATCGTCATCGGAGCCAACACCATGATGGCCAACGGGGTCTACATCACGGATTCGGACTGGCATGACCTCTATGACAGATCCATGCCCATCGGCATCACAAAACCCGTGATCATCGGAGACAATGTCTGGCTGGGCGACAGCGCCATCATCGGCAAAGGGGTAACGATAGGCAACAACAGCATCATCGGTGCCGGCAGTGTGGTGGTCAAGGACATTCCGGAAAACTGCATTGCCGCAGGCAACCCTGCACGTGTCGTCCGGCAGCTGGACCCTGAAAGAAAAATCGTCACACGGGGCGACTGGCTTTCGGACCCAAAGGAAGTGGGCCGACAGTTTGACCTGCTGGACAGGGATCTTTTACGGGGCAATACGGTCTTCGGCTGGCTGCGCTCCCTGGTGGCTCCCCGCCACCGGGACTGAAAAAATATGCTAGACGATACCGGAAGACAGGGACACAGGCTTATGGGGAACCCATCTTTTCCACAGCCAGAAAAACAGAAGAACCGGAGGCGCCATGGTCTGATGCTTCTTTTCTTCCTCCTGCTCCAGCCCCTGATATTCAACCGGATGGCGGAGGCGGGGGAAGCGGCCATCACCAATCTTATTCTGGCCAGAAATGATCAGTCCCTCGAAATTCATCTGCGCACGGAAGGTGCTTTCACGCCCAAAATTGAAGCCGCCGTCCAGAGCGGAGTTCCTGTTACCTTTTCCTACTACCTTATTCTGGAAAGCCCCCGCCGGTTCTGGCGCTTCTCCGAAATAAAAAACATTACGGTTACCCACACCATCCGCTACAATGCCATACGGGAAAGTTATACGGTCACCCGGTCCTGGGAAGGTTTCGCCCCCCATGAAACAAAAGACTTTGAAGAAGCCAAAAGAAAAATGAGTTCCCTTTCCAGCCTTGTCATTGCCCAGGTGGATGAACTGGAAAGAACAAAACCATACAGACTGAGGGCCAAAGCCAAGCTCAGCGAGTTCACCCTGCCCCTCTATCTGCATCACATTCTTTTTTTTCTTTCATTCTGGGATTTTGAAACGGACTGGTACAGTATTGACTTTATTTTCTGACTTCCCGGAGGCCCCATGCCCCAAAACCGTCCACCCAGCGAAGAAAGAAAACGCCGTAAACGGGAACTGATTCTCATCCTCTGCCTTCTGCCCCTGGTGGCCCTTCTCACCTTTGCGGAAACCCACTTTCTGAACTTTGGCGCAGACTTTCCCCTGTCCCATACCCTGCTGATGTTTGCCATCATCAACATCAATCTTCTCCTTCTGCTGCTGCTTATCTTTCTGGTTTTTAGGAATCTGGTCAAACTCTACTATGACAGAAAACAAGGACAGCCCGGTGCAAAGCTGCGTACCCGGCTGCTCATTGCCTTTGTCACCCTGACCCTGCTGCCCACCACCGTGCTGTTCATTTTTTCCATCAACTTCATCTCCACCAGTATTGCCTTCTGGTTCAACGTGCCCGTGGAACAGGCCCTTGAGAACTCCATTTCCGTAGGGCGGCACATCTACACGCAGACAACGGATAACAATCGGTTTTTCATTGAAAAAACAGCAGATGAAATTCAGAAGAAAAAGCTCTTGCATACGCAGACTGCAAAAGCTCTTCAGCAATACGCCGCTGGCAGACTGGCTGCCCTTCCCATGGACACGCTGGATATCCATGATCCCAAGGGCAAGATACTTTTTTCAGCTAAATCAGAAAAACTGGATGCCAGCCTCACCCCCCTCTCTCCCGAAGAAATCTTCAGGCTGAATATTAACGACACAGGCACAAAAAATATCACGGAAACTTTCCTTTCGGGAGAACTCATCCGTACCATTGCCGCCATTCCCTTCCGTGCGGAAAACGAAGCCATTGAAGGCTATCTTGTTATGGGCAGCCTGATACCCACAACCCTCATCCGCAACCTTGAGGCCATCTCCCAGGGCAGCAGTGAATATCAACAGGTCAAGCTGCTCCGCCAGCCAGTGCAACAGGTTTATTATCTGGCCCTTACCATCGTAGCTCTGCTGGTTCTGTTCTGCGCCATCTGGTTTGCCTTTTATCTGGCCCGTACCATTACGACACCCCTTATGGAGCTGGCCCATGCCACCCGTCGCATCGGCGAGGGGGATCTTGGGTTTCAAATTGCACCGGCAGGCGATGATGAAATTGGAATTCTGGTGAATGCCTTCAACCGCATGACCAGAGACCTCCAGATGGGCCAGGAACAGCTGGCCCTTTCGGCCCGCATGCTGCGCCAGCAGAATGCAGAAATTGAAGAACGCAGGCGCTACATTGAAACCATCTTAAAAAATGTTTCTGCCGGGGTGATTTCCTTTAATTCTTCGGGCATTGTAACAACCATCAATCCTTCTGCGGAAAAAATGCTGGGGCTTTCCGCAGGCAGCATGCTCAAACGCCCCTACAAAAAAAGTATTCCGGAAACATACAGAAAACTGGCTGAAAATTACGAAAAAACAATCCGGGAGAGCAAGAGCGACCTGGAATTTCCCATCTCCCTTACCGTGGACAACCAGCCACGAAATTTCCACATGCACTTTTCCGCCCTCATGGATGATACGGGCAGACGCATGGGAACGGTCATGGTTTTTGACGACGTAACGGAGCTGGAAAAGGCCCAGCGCATGGCCGCATGGCGGGAGGTGGCAAGGCGCATTGCCCATGAGGTGAAAAACCCCCTCACCCCCCTTTCCCTTTCTGCCCAGCGCCTGCGCAGAAAATACAAAAACATGCTGGAAGATCCGGTTTTCAATGAATGCACCCGCACCATCATGGATCATGTGGATGTCATCCGCAATCTGGTAAACGAATTTGCCGAATATGCCCGCTTCCCGGCAGCCCGGCTCCGGCCCGGGAATCTTAAACCCCTTGTATCGGATACAGTGGCCGCCTTCCGGGAAGCCCACCCCGGCATCCGCTTTTCCTTTCATGCAGAAAACCATATTCCCCGCATCCCCATGGATGCCCAGCAGACCCATCAGCTCCTCCTGAATCTTCTGGGCAATGCCGCTGGCGCTCTGGGAGAAAAAGGAGAAATTCAGGTTGCCCTTTTCAGACCATCGGGTAAAAACATCCTGCGCCTTGAAATCCGGGACAATGGCCCCGGCATCTCGCCGGAGGAAAAGGGAAGGCTTTTTGAACCCTACTACTCCACCAAAAGCAGTGGCACCGGCCTGGGACTGGCCATTGTCAACTCCATTGTCACAGAACACAAGGCCAGCATTGAGGTGCTGGATAACAGCCCTTCGGGTGCCTGCTTCCGCATTGACTACCCCCTGCATGAGGAAGAATAAAGCATCCTTCTGCCTGCAGCCCGAACAAAATACCAGGCCTAATGCCTTAAAAAAATAAGGAGAAAACCCATGTTTCCCACACTCCTCATTGTGGATGATGAACCGGGCATCCTCAAAACCCTTGGTGATCTTCTGCAGGACGAAGGTTTTGAGATAAAAACCGCAGCCAACGGATATGAAGCCTTAAAACGCATAGAAGAAGAGGTGCCGGATCTTGTACTTCTGGACATCTGGATGCCCGGCATGGACGGTATTGATACCTTAAAAGAAATCCGGAAAACGGAACCCCACCTGCCCGTAGTAATGATCACAGGCCACGGCACCATTGATACGGCAGTCACGGCCACAAAAACGGGGGCCTTTGATTTTATAGAAAAACCCCTGTCCATAGACAAGGTACTCATCACCATTCACAATGCCCTGAATTTCCAGAAACTGGAGGAAGAAAACCGCTATCTCAAGAAAAAAAATCTGGACCGCCACGCCATCACCGGCAACTCAGCCCCTGCGCAGCAGCTGCGGCTTCAGGTTTTTCAGGCGGCGGGCAGCCCCATGCCTGCCCTGATTCTGGGAGAAAACGGTACGGGCAAGGAGCTGGTTGCCCGCAGCCTGCACCAGCTCAGTCAGCGTTCCGAGGAAGCCCTCATCTGTGTCAACTGTGCCGCCTTTTCTCCGGAACACATTGAACAGGAGCTCTTTGGCATGGAAAAGGGCGGGACAGACAGCGCACTTCCCCGCCACAAGGGCAGCATAGAAATGGCCCACAAGGGCAGTCTTTTTCTGGATCAGGTGGCAGATCTTCCCATGTCCGCCCAGGGACACCTTCTGCGCTTTCTGGAGGATGGCCGCTTTCACAGGGCCGGGGGCAGCCGGGAAATACAGGTGGATGTGCGCATCATCGCAGCCACCAACAGAAATCTGGAGCAGGAAATCCGTATGGGTAACTTCCGGGAAGATCTTTATTACAGGCTTGCCGTGCTTCCCATTACCGTTCCCCCCTTAAGGGAAAGAAAGGAAGACATCGCTCCCCTGGCAAAACTCTTCCTTGAAGAAGCCTCCATACGCAGTAAAATACCCGTAAAAACCCTCCGCCCGGAAGCCCTTGATCTTCTCTGTGACCACGACTGGCCGGGAAACGTCCGGGAGCTGAAAAACATCATGGAGAGACTGGCCATCTCCGCACAGGAAACCACCATCTCCCCCTCATCTCTGGAAGATCTCGGATTCGGCATGCCTGCACTGCCCGACCCCATGGCCGCAAGGGATTACAGGAGTGCCATGGATCTTTTCAGCGCCATGTATCTGCGCAGGCAGCTTGCCATACACAACCACAACATTCCGGAAGCAGCAGCGGCCTGCGGCCTGGACCCGGAAACCTTCCAAAAACACATGGAAGCCCTGGCAGGATGAGGATTATCGCAGGCAGCCTCAAAAGGCGCAGCATCAAAGCCCCCTCCGGCACCGATACCCGCCCCACCAGCGACCGCCTCAGGGAAAGCCTTTTCTCCATACTGGGTGCAGACCGTGTGCAAGGGGCAAGGGTACTGGATCTTTTTGCAGGAACCGGCGCCCTTGGCATGGAAGCCCTCAGCCGCGGCGCCCTGTCTGCGGTCTTTGTGGAACAGCATCCCCAGGCCCTGAAAGTGCTGTATCAGAATATTGAAAACTTAGGCCTTGAAGACAGAAGCCGCATCATTAAATGGAATATCAGAAAAGATCTCCGCTGCCTGCGCAATGAAGAACCCTTTGACCTTATTTTCATGGACCCGCCCTATGGCAGGGGCCTTACGGCCATTGCCCTTGGACATCTGAAAAAAGGCGGACTGCTGACACCCGCATCCTGCATCATCTGCGAGCATACGGCAGAAGATCCCCTGCCCCCGGAAGAGGAAGGCTTCGTAAGGGAAGACCTGCGGACCTACGGTAAAACCCTTCTGGCAAGGCTTTCCTTTCAAAACAGCAAAGAAGAGAAACATTGATTTTTTCTATATCTTAACATAAAGAAACTTCCGGACAGCACAATGGAGCAACTTCGGACCTTTCACTGTGTGTCGGATATTAAAATTTCTAATTACTACCCGGAATCAGGTGAACTCCCATGGAAGCCACAAAAAGCATTGCCATTTATCCCGGCTCCTTTGATCCCTTAACCAACGGTCACACGGACATCATCGAGCGGGCACTGGGTATTTTTGATAAAGTGATTGTCGCCATCCTCCACAACCCGAAAAAAACCGGTCTTTTTACGGTGGAGGAGCGCAAGGAACTGATCCGGGAAAGCCTTGCCGAACACAGAGACCGCATCGAGGTGGACAGCTTTGATGGTCTGCTGGTGGATTATGCGGAGCAAAAGGGTGCCAGGGCCATTGTCCGGGGCATGCGGGCCATGGGCGATTTTGAAAGCGAATTTCAGATGGCCATGATGAACCGTCGCCTGAACCGGGATGTTCAGACGGTATTTCTTATCACAGGGCTGCGCTGGATTTTCACAAGCTCTTCCGTCATCAAGGAAGCGGCCAGTTTCGGAGCGGATATTTCCGGTATGGTCAGCCCCGTGGTACATCAGCGGCTTAAGGAAAAGCTGGGCAAGGAATAATCCAATGGATTTATGGCAGTTGAATATTTTCTGCAAGGTTGTGGAGCGCAAAAGCTTTTCCAAGGCAGGTCAGTCCGTGCATCTCTCCCAGCCAACCATCAGCAGTCACATCCGGGATCTGGAAAGCCATTTCGGATGCCGCCTCATTGACAGGCTGGGCAAGGAAGCCGTTCCCACCAAAGCAGGCCGTCTTCTGTATCAGCATGCCCGCCGCATGCTGCAGCTGCGGGATGAAACGGAAACGGCCATGGCGGAATTTCAGGGTGCCATCAAAGGGCGCTTTGTGGTGGGGGGGAGCACCATTCCCGGGGCCTATATTCTGCCAAAGCTGGTTGGCGGATTTGCGGAACGCCACCCCGACGTCACCCTTTCCCTTGTCATTGGAGACAGCGATCAGATTCTTACGGAAACACTGGAAGGTACTCTGGAACTGGGAATTATCGGAGCCCTTTCCAAAGACCGCAGGGCGGAACAGATCTGCATACTGGAAGACATCATGGGACTTATGGTCCCTGCCTCCCATCCCCTGACCGACCGGAAAAGCATTGATCTTGAAACGCTGTCCAAAACTCCTTTTATTCTCAGGGAAAAGGGCTCCGGAACCCGTCAGGCCATCAGCAGCCACTTAAAAACCCTTGGCATCTCCATAGAAGATCTCTGTGTGGTGGCAGAAATGGGCAATACCCAGGCCGTGATACAGGGGATCAAAAGCGGTCTCGGAGTCTCCATCCTCTCGCCCGTGGCCGTGGAAGAAGAACTTGCTTCCGGCCGTATCCGCTGCATTCCGGTGGAAGGCCTTCACCTTTCCAGAAATTTCTATCTGACCCGTCACAGGGACAGAACCCCCTCCCCCCTGTGCACGGCCTTTATCCGGTACATGCAGGAAATTTACAGCCTGCCGGAGGGATTGATTTAATGGCTAATAAAGCACCCCTATTTTCCCGTAGTTATTTTTAGTCATTGAATACAAACAGATACAAACCCTTATTTCATAATAAAAGGACTTCCCTAACCTTCCCAACAGTAAAACCGTACAGGTAAAAACTTCAACGGTATAATTCCTGAAGGAAAATCCAATGCCCATCATCACCATTGCCCTGAAAGAAGGCCGCAGCCAGGAACAGAAAAAAAAGGTTGCCGAAGAAATCACCCGTATTGTTGCTGAAAACATGGATGTTGATCCTTCCAGAATCTGGATACGTTTTGATGACTTTTCACCCGCTGATTTTGCAACGGGTGGTAAAATGCACGGATGAGTTCTGATCTTCTGCCTGAGCATACCGGGTGTCTCCTGTAATCCCTGTTTTTTACGGAAGTGGCGATGAACAAAGATGATAAAAGTGAAATTTTCACCCAGACAGGCAGGGTTCCCTATTCCCACGTGGGAATGGACGGGCACCTGAAACCCGCAGCCGTGCTGAATATCTGCCAGGACATTGCCAGCCGACACGCTTTTGCTCTGGGCGTTTCCGCCCTGCATGTGGCAGCCCTGAACAAAATATGGGTGGTAAACAGATATCACTTTGAGTTTTATCGATTCCCGGCATGGGATGAACTTTTTACCCTGCGGTCATGGCGGGCCCCCCTTCGCAGGCTCTATGAGATCCGTCGCTTTGAGCTTTCCGATGAAATGGGCCAGCCTCTCATGGAAAGTACCTGTGCCTGGGTCCTGGTGGATAAAAATACGGGGAAACCGGTCCGGCTGTCCAGGGCCATGCCTCCTGAGTTATGTGAGAATGATGGCAGCATTCCCTTTGAAACGGAAGAAATCCCTCTGCCTCCGGATACGGCGCAGACCATGGATTTTTCCGTACTTCAGGATGATATGGATTACAACCGCCACGCCAACAATACAGCCTACCTCAAGTGGTCGCTGGAAGCCCTCTCCCCATCGGAGCTTTTTCCCTGCCGCATCAGAAAGCTTGATATCCACTATCACCATGATATCGGCCCTCCCCGCAGTGTCCGGGTATACACGGCAAGGGAAGAAGCAGGCGACGGGCTGTGCTGTGTGCAGGCCATCCGTGCGGCAGATACGGGGGAGGTGCTGACGGGTATCCGGATGGACCTCAGCCTCTGACAGCATGCCATTCTGCTTACTTCGGCGGCAGCATTTCAGATAAAAAACTCCGGCCCCTTTCCTTAAAAAAAGATGGCCGGAGTTTTTTTGGCAGAAAATCAGAACCTGTTCAGGCTCTGTTGATGCTTCAACACTGCCATCCCATGAAAATAAGCGGGGCATTCACAAGGCGCAGGACAAAAAGCTCCCGAATCCGACACTCAAGATCCATAGGCATTTTACACTGCCCTTCCGGCAGCATACCCCTGATGCACGGCGTCAAAGGCAAGGCCGATTTTTGCCGCATCACCAATGACCTGACAGGAAATACCCAGAGCTTCCACAACCTCCTTCAGTGCGGAAACGGGCTTTGAGCCTGCCGCCAGTACCACGGAATCCGCAGGAATCAGCTCCAGGCCATCATTGCCTTCCACCTTCACACCTTCCTTCGTTATTTCAAGGGCTTTGGTGGTAACATCCGTACGGATGCCAATGCGCTTCATTTCCTGCATCATGGTCCAGCGGGTGGACTTACCGATATCTTTGCCCAGAGACTGGGTCATTTCGATGAGGGTCACATTCTTGGTACCCTTTGTGGCCAGTTCGTAGAGTTTTTCCACGTCATCGGCCCTGTTCACAAAGAGAAACTTCAGCTCCTCCCCGGAAAGGGTGCCCTTTTCCCCAAGGAAGATGGACGTTTCCACACCCACGGCACCACCGCCGATGACCACAACATTTTTACCCGTATGGGCACGGTCTTCCAGCACATCCCAGGCCTGCACCACATGGGGAAGGTCTGCGCCGGGGATGGGCGGGGAAAGGGGTTCCGCGCCAGTGGCAAGGATAACGGCATCGGGCTTTTCCTTTTCCAGCAGGGCCTTGTCTACAGTGGTTTTCAACATAACCCGGATATTGTTCACCTGTACCTGAGTGGCAAGATCCTTTGCAAGCTCTGCAAATTCCTCCCGTCCCGGAGGTGCGGCTGCCAGATAAAGCTGGCCTCCCAGACGGCTGGACGCCTCAAAAAGGGTAACATCGTGGCCCTTTTCATTGGCAGCCAGGGCGGCACTCATGCCTGCGGCACCCCCGCCGATGACAAAGACCTTTTTCACCCTGTCGGCCTTAACCGCAGCCATTTTGAATTCATAGCCCGCCCTCGGGTTACAGAGACATTCCACATGCTTGAATTTAAAGAGGTTGTCAAAACATCCCTGGGCACAGGCAATGCAGTGAATCACTTCATTTTCCCGGCCCTCTTCCGTTTTTTTCGGCAGAAAAGCATCGGCAATGAGGCTGCGGCCCATGGCCACCATGTCGCACATGTCATCGGCAATGAGCCTGCGGGCGTCTTTGGAATCGTTGATGCGGTGGCTGGCAATGACAGGAATGGAAACCACTTCCTTAATGCCCCTTGCCAGATAGGCATACACCCCTCTGGGAACGCTGGTGACAATCTGGGGAATACGGGCCTCGTGCCAGCCCACGTTGATGCACACCGCATCCACAAGACCGGAATCGGAAAGCTTTCGTGCATATTCCCGCAGTTCCACCCGGCCCATGCCTTCGGGCATGAGGTCGTTGCCGTTCATGCGGACCACAACGGGATAATCCGGCCCTACGGTTTTTCTGATGGCCGAGAAAATTTCCAGGGCAAAGCGGCAGCGGTTTTCAAAGGGGCCACCGTATTCATCTTCCCGCTTGTTGGTCAAGGGAGAGAGGAATTCACTGATGAGATAGCCCGTGCCACTCAGGATTTCCACGCCGTCAAAACCGGCAGCCTTGACACGACCTGCGGCAGCAGCAAAATCCGCCACGGTCTGATCAATGTCTTCCTTGGTCATTGCCCTTGGAACTTCACGGGTGAGATTGGAAGCAATGGCAGACGGCGCAACGGGCTGTTTACCGTTCAGGAGCATGGAATGGTTGTAACGGCCTGCATGGTTGAGCTGTACCAGCGCACGGCAGTCATGCTGCCTGATGGCATCGGCCATCTTTTTAAGGCCGGGAATGTGGGCATCCTCGTGGGCACCGATGTGGGTGACGTTGGCGGAAAGCTCATTAACGGAGGCGTAGCCCACGCAGATGGCACCGGCACCGCCTCTGGCCCTTTCTTCATAAAAGGCCGTAACCTGATCGGATACTTCATAATTTTCACACATACCAAGGTGCATGGCAGGCATATAGATACGGTTTTTTACCGTCATGCTGCCAATCTGGATGGGCTGGAACAGGGGATCGATTCCCCGGATCTGGGTGGTCATACTGCCTCCTTTAATCTGGTTGCATACGAACATTTTTTATATTTTGATGTTTTTGCAAAGAACCTGCAAATAAAAGATTTTTCTATCCAGTCAGCCACAAAGCCTCATGAACAATAACTTGTGTACTAACTAAATCCTATTTCAGAATCTTCGTCAAGTTTTTCCTTATAAAAAAAGCAGACTCCCGGCTTTATTGCATGGGCAGCACCAGAAAATACATTTCCCCCGCATGCTGCAGATGGCCTGCGGCAATTTCCGCATACCTGTCATTGCCAAAGAAAATATCTGCCCTGCCGCTGCCCCGTATGGCCCCTCCCGTATCCTGGGCGGCCATGAAACGGGAAAAGGGCTGCCAGTTTGCAATGCTGCCATCGGCATAGATGACGGGTTTTTCCGCTTCTATGAAAACCGGAGCGCCATCCGGGAAGATTCTGCGGTCCACAGCCACAGACCGCCCCGGTGTCAGGGGAAAGCCTAAGGCACCGATGGGACCGTCCGGCACCGTATGGAAAAACACGTAGGAGGGATTATAGCTTAAAATTTCCCTCTGTTCTTCGGGATTTTCCAGAAGATACTGGCGGATGCGCTGCATGGACATCTCTTCTCTGGGAACCCTGCCCGTGCGGATAAGATGGGTGCCAACGGAGCGGTAGGCCCTGCCGTTCTGCCCCCTGTAATGCACACGGATAAACCCGCCCTCTTCCAGATAGACAATACCCGAGCCCTGTACCTGCAGGAAAAACTTGTCTATGGGACAGGCAAGGTAGGCAACCACAGGGGCTTTTCCATCCAGTGCCCCGCCATGGACAATGGCATCCCTGTCCGGATAGGGTGCAAAGGTGCTTCCCGTCCACCGCCCCCGGATGCGCTTGCCCTGATATTCCTGACCAAAGGGGGAAAGATCCACCTCAACAAGATCTTCGGGCATGCCATGCAAAGGAACACGGAAGCCTTCCCTTTGGGAAAGGCTGCCCCTCAGAAGGGGTTCATAATACCCCGTAAAAAGAACTTTTCCTTCGGGTCGTGAATCACTGCCCGGAGGCGGTGTGCCTGCGGCCCGGTACACAAGGAAATTCTCCCGTATGGCACGGTTCAGGGTTTCCGGATCGGGTCGGGTGTGGACAAGGGCCATGAGTTCACGGGTTGTGGCAATCATGTGACTGGCCGGATATACATCCTCACCAAAGCGGACGGGTCTGTCCGGGGAAATCCGCCTGTAGAATTCAAGGCTTTTATAAAGGACAGCCAGCAGTCCTTCATACTGGAGATCATCACTGAAAACCGGGTAAGCTTCCGGACTCAGGCGGATCAGGGGACGATGGGTTTCGGGATGCACGGGTTCCGGGTCCGGTGCGGGGGGCGTTTTGCCGGAGCATGCGCTTAAGGTAAGAAGCAAAATCAGAAAAAAAACAAATGACAATCCGGAATTCAGCCCCTCCCTTTTTTCTTTAAGGTTACTGCCGAGATTAAAAGTACCCGAAAATTGAACCCTCACCCCTACCCTCTCCCAGAGGGAGAGGGGGGCAAAAGGTATTTTCATTCCAGAAATTGGCCTAATGGAAAGGTCTGATCTGCGGGCATCTCTGTCTGCGGGAAAAAACGGGGTGTTCATCGCTGCTTTACTCCTGATGGATGATATGGAAAAACCTGAAAGCCTGCTCTCTTCCGACAGGCTTTCAGGTTTTCAGTTTAAGGGTATTTTCCACATGTCCGGGCTCGGGAATACGGGCATCCCCTGCTATGCCCAGTTCTTCAAACTGACGGAGACAGGGCATGACACGGCGGTCAAAGGAGCCCGTCATTCCGTTATAGGTGGCAAGGCTTTTTTCAAGATCCTGACCCATTTTGTTCATGTGGGAAGTAAAACGCAGAAGCCGCTGGTGCAGCTCCTTTCCCATGGAAACAATTTTTCTGCTGTTTTCAAAGGACTCCTGCTCCCGCCATACAAGGGCAATGGTTTTCAGCATGGCAATGAGGGTTCCCGGTGTGGCCAGAAGCACATTTTTGGACGCTGCCTGTTCCAGAAGTCCGGGATCTTCATTCAGTGCGGCGGAAAAGAAGTTTTCTCCGGGTATGAAAAGAATGACAAACTCCGGAGATGGCTGAAACTGCTGCCAGTAGTTTTTTTTCGAAAGCAGACGCACATGCCCGGCCACCTGACGGCTGTGGGCAGTCAGGGCCTCTTTTCTCTTTGCATCGTTTTCCGCTTCCATGGCATCCAGATAGGCGGCAAGGGGAACCTTGGCATCAATCACCACCTGCCTGCCACCGGGCAGGGTAATGAGCATGTCCGGCCGAAAGATGCCCCCTTCGTTTTCCGTATGCACCTGCTCGGCAAAGTCACAATGGGCGGAAAGACCGCTGATTTCCACCACCCTTCTCAGGGTGCTTTCACCCCACCGGCCACGGGTCTGGGGCTGGCGGAGTGCGGAGACAAGCCGTCTGGTTTCACTTTTCAGATCTTCCTGTGCGCTTCCCAGCATGGAAAGCTGGCGGTTCAGTTCTCCAAGGGTGCGTTCCCTGTCCTTTGCAAAGGTATGTACCTCCTTTTCATAGGCCGAAAGCATTTCCCGCACAGGATCCAGAAGGTTGCGGAAATTCAGCTCCCTTTTTTCCATGGCATGCCCCGCACTTTCCAGATGATGGCGGAAATTTCTGTCTGCCATTTCCAGAAAATGACGCTGATTTTCTTCCGATATTTTCGCACAGAGGTTTTCTAAGGAACGCTCCAGACCTTCCTGCCCCTTTTCGATAAAAAGACGCTTTTCCTCACTGATGGCAAGGGCATATTCCGCATTCCTGAGCTTTTGTTTAAGTATCTGACCGGAATACAAAAGCAGAAGACAGATCAGAAAAGCGATAAAAAGCAGTACGCCAAGGATATGGGGGACTTCAAAGGTAAAGGGCATGGCATTTCCGGGTGATGAACTTTTTTCCTGCAAAGATTCTTCCAAGAGAACATTTTCCTGCAACCTGTCTTATACCATTGCCTGTTCTGCTGCAATGCCCATGTCCTGAAGCCTTTTCAGCAGCGCCAATTGAAGGTATTTTTAAGGGATCTCATCAGGAAGGCAGGACAGGGATGATGGCGACCGGAAGATTGGCCCAAAGAAAAGCTTGCCCTGGTGGGCCGTGTGACCTATGAAAATTAAATTGATTCCAGACTGTTTGATGCTGGAATTTGAATCAATCCTGCAAAGCGCAGGGGTTTTACCTGGAAGAGGCTCCCCATGAAAAAATCCACCTACCAGCCCCCCTACTCCCTCACCCCCGAAATCCTGAACCGGGTTGCCCTGATCTGTGAAACCACAGGTCGGCTGACCGTGCTCACCGACCAGGCGAGAGCCTTGCGGCTTCGGCGCATCAACCGCATCCGCACCATTCACGGCTCGCTCGCCATCGAAGGCAACACCCTGAGTGAAGCCCAGATAACGGCCATTCTCGACGGCAGGCGGGTAATCGCCCCGCCCCGCGAGGTTCAGGAGGTGAAAAATGCCCTGGCCACCTACGAACGCTTTGATAGCTGGAAGCCGGAGTCCGAAAAGGGTCTGTTGGAAGCCCATCGGATTTTGATGTCCGGCCTGATCAACGAGGCGGGGCTGTATCGGCATGGTGGCGTGGGGGTGATGGCGGGAAGCCAAGTGATTCACATGGCCCCGCCCGCAGACCGGGTGCCGCATCTGATGGCCGATCTGTTCCGCTGGCTGGCCGCCACAGATGCCCACCCACTCATCGCCAGTTCGGTCTTTCACTACGAGTTCGAATTCATCCACCCCTTTACCGACGGTAACGGCCGCATTGGAAGGCTCTGGCAAAGTCTGATTCTGGCCCGCTGGAACCCCCTGTTTGCTGATCTTCCCGTGGAAAGTCTCGTGTACGCCCACCAGGCCGCCTATTATGAAGCCCTTCAGGAAAGCACCCGACAGACCGATTCCGCCCCCTTCATCACCTTCATGCTGACCATGATTCAGGAGGCCCTGACCAGTGCCACCCCCCAGGTCAACCCCCAGGTCAGCCCCCAAGTCGCGGACCTTCTCCGGGCACTCGGTCACGAGATGGGCAGGGAAGCCCTTCAGAAAAGCCTTGGCCTTCAGGACCGGAAATCCTTCAGGGAACGCTACCTGAAACCGGCCCTTAGGGACGGGCTGATTGAAATGACCCTTCCCCACAAGCCCAGCAGCCGCATGCAACAGTACAGACTGACGGAAAAGGGCCAACAGTGGCGAAGGGAAGATGGCAGGCCATGAAACCACACTCACCAGAGAAAAGGGGGCACAAATGGTAAGAATAAAAAAAGTAGAAGGAGTACGCTGTGAAAAATGAATTTAAAATTCTTGCGGTTAACATTTCTGAAAAAAAAGGGATTCAGAAAAAGCCCTTAGCCACGGCCATGCTGATAGCAGATTACGGAATAAAAGGAGATGCGCACGCAGGTAAGTGGCACAGGCAGGTCTCGCTTCTGGCGGATGAAGATATTCAGACCATGCGTGGCAAAGGCATGGAGCTTGATTTTGGTGATTTTGCCGAGAACATTACGACAGGCGGCATTGATCTCAGCAGCCTTCCCCTTGGAACACGGCTTTTCCTTGGAGAAGCAGAGCTTGAGGTTTCACAGATCGGTAAAGAATGCCATCACCATTGTGCCATATATCACAAGGTCGGAGACTGTGTCATGCCGAGGAAGGGCATTTTCGCCCGGGTCCTCAAAGGCGGGGAAATAAGCAGTGATACCCGCTGTTATTACATTTCCTGAATACAATCAGGCAACAGCCTGCTGGCCAACGGGGCAGTGCGAAGCCCCTTGCCATGGAAAAAAAACCTTTACTTCCCGCTTCATCCTGTCCTATAGAAGGGCCTGAAAATTGATGTTGACAGCTGGGGGAGCCTTAAAGAGGCTGAGAGGGATCATAAAAAAGATCCGACCCTTGGAACCTGAAGCAGTTCGTACTGCCGTAGGGAAGCGAAAAAGAGCAAGGGTGCAACAGATACATGCATCCGGTAAAAGGTCTCTTCAGGGCTTGCCTTTGGCAGGCCCTTTTTGTTTTCTTTGATGCAAAAAACAAAACAGGCCTGTCAGAAGACAGCCCCGGCCCCATACCCTCCCCAAAAAAAGCTTCCACTATCTTCCTCCCCCGGCCCATGAAAAAGTCCTCTTTATGCAGTTTTTAAAGGAGGCACACCCACGGAGGAAGCACCATGCAGATCATCGTTAACGGCAAAGAAGAGGTGCTGGAAAAAAGCACGGATATCCTTGCCTTTCTCCAGTCGAAAAAGCTTGAACCGGATACGGTGGTGGTGGAGCTGAACGGCCTCATCATCGAAAAAAACCGTTTTCCAGAGACCCTTCTTAAGAGCAGAGATCAGGTGGAAATTCTGCGCTTTGTGGGAGGTGGATGAGATGAACCTTTCTGCCCCTGATTTGTTTTCACCTGAAAAGGATGCCCTGATCATCGGAGGCCACAGCCTTTCCTCCCGTCTTTTTGTGGGTACGGGAAAGTATCCCTCAGACACCCTGATTCCCGGTGTTCTGGCCGCCTCAGGGAGTGAAGTGATCACCGTTGCCCTGCGCCGGGTGGATATGAATGCCACAACGGACAATGTCATGCAGCACATCCCTTCCAATATAAGGCTTCTGCCCAATACCTCCGGAGCAAGAACGGCGGAGGAAGCCGTACGCATCGCCCGTCTGGCCAACGCCATGGGCTGCGGCAACTGGATCAAGATAGAAGTGATATCAGACAACCGCTATCTGCTGCCCGATGGCTATGAAACGGTAAAAGCCACGGAAATTCTCGCAAAAGAGGGTTTTGTGGTTCTGCCCTATGTGAATGCGGACCTGATGATTGCAAGGAGCCTTGTTTCTGCCGGTGCTGCGGCTGTGATGCCCCTTGGTGCGCCCATCGGCAGCAACCGTGGGCTTCAGACCAAAGAAATGCTGCGGATTCTCATTGAGGAAATTTCCCTGCCCATCATTGTGGATGCGGGAATCGGCAAACCTTCCCAGGCCTGCGAAGCCATGGAAATGGGGGCTGCGGCCTGTCTTGTGAACACGGCCATTGCCGGAGCGGGCGATCCCGTGGCCATGGCGCAAGCCTTTGGTCAGGCAGTGGCTGCCGGAAGAAAGGCCTTTCTTGCCGGAGAAGCTGCTGTTTCACCGGGCAGGGCCTATGCTTCTTCTCCGCTGACAGGCTTTCTTTCTTAAAAAAACAAAAGG
The DNA here is from genome assembly GCF_007830435.1 of Desulfobotulus alkaliphilus. GTDB lineage: Bacteria > Desulfobacterota > Desulfobacteria > Desulfobacterales > ASO4-4 > Desulfobotulus > Desulfobotulus alkaliphilus. Next base: position 163,596 of record NZ_VLLC01000004.1, read on the forward strand.
AGAAAACCATGGGTTTTTATGACCTGCTGGCATCCTGTAAAAATGAAGACATTCAAGAGCTCACAGCATCCATCAGTCAAAGGGATGTCTGGCGTGCCCTTTCAAAGGAAAGCTGCGACAGCAGGGATTTTCTTGCCCTTTTATCCCCTGCGGCAAGGCCTTTTCTGGAAGAAATGGCTGTGAAGGCAAGGGAGCTCAGCATCCGGCACTTCGGCAGAACCATACAGCTGTTCACGCCCATGTATCTTTCCAATTTCTGTACCAACGGCTGTGTTTACTGCGGTTTCGGATGCGCCAACGCCATTTTCAGAAAACAGCTCTCCTTAGAAGAGGTGGCCAAAGAAGCCCGCCTCATTGCCGCAGACGGCTTAAAGCATATTCTCATCCTTACGGGCGATGCCCCAAAAATGGCCACACCCGCCTACATAGAAGCCTCCTGCAGAGAGCTGCGCAAACATTTCAGCTCCATCGCCATGGAAATCTACGCCATGGACACAGATACCTACCGCCGCATGGTGGCCGCAGGTGTGGACGGCCTCACCCTGTATCAGGAAACCTACAACGAAACCCTCTATGAAACCCTTCATCCCTATGGACCCAAAAAAGATTACCACTTCAGGCTGGATGCACCGGAACGGGGCTGCATGGCGGGTATGCGCATGGTGAATGTGGGCGCTCTGCTGGGCCTTGATGACTGGCGAAGGGATGCCTTTTTCACGGGCCTTCATGCGGACTGGCTGCAAAAACACTACCCGGAAGTTGAAATCAGCATTTCCCTGCCCAGAATGAGGCCCCATGCAGGAAGCTATTCACCAGCCTGTGAGGTGAGTGATGCGGATTTTGTGCAGATTCTTCTGGCCCAGCGGATTTTCATGCCCAGATGCGGCATATCCATATCCACAAGGGAGAGAAAAGAATTCAGGGACAACATCATGGGCCTTGGTGTCACAAGGATGTCTGCGGGTGTAAGCACGGCCGTGGGCGGACACAGTGACAAAGATTCCGGTACGGGCCAGTTTGATATTTCCGATGAACGATCCGTGGAAGAAATGGCTGCCGCCATCAAAGCTAAAGGATACCAGCCCCTTTATCAGGACTGGCAACCCATGGACCCATGGGAGAAAAGCGCATGAGCCATGACACGCTTTTCAGACAGGGCCTTTCCACCCACCTGCCCGCCCACTGCCGGGAACGGCTGCAGAAGACCTGCATTGGCATCGCCGGTGCAGGAGGCCTCGGCTCCAATGTGGCCTGTCATCTGGTTCGTTCTGGCATAGGCTCTCTGGTGGTGGCGGATTGCGACCGGGTAGCCCCCTCCAACCTCAACCGTCAGTTTTATTTTGAAGATCAGGTGGGCCGGCCCAAGGTGGAAGCCCTGAAGGAGAACCTGTTACGCATCGACCCCGCACTGGACATAAAAACCCACTTCATCCGCCTTGGCCCGGAAAATATGAAGGTCATTTTTCAAGATTGTGAACGGGTGGTGGAAGCCCTGGACGATGCCACAGCCAAAGCCCTGCTGGTGCAAACCCTTGCCCCTGAAAAAAAGCTCATTGTGGCGGCTTCTGGCATTGGCGGCTACGGCGATCCCGAAGGCATCAGGGTTTCTACCTTCGGAAAGAATATTCTTGTGGTGGGGGACGGACGCACACCTTCGGAGACAGAAATCCCCCCCATGTCGCCCAGGGTGGGCATTGCCGCTGCCATGCAGGCGGATCTTATTCTGAAACACCTCATAGGAACCCTGACATCCAAGGAGATAAGCCCATGACCCCCTCTCCCCTTTACCGCATCATGGATGCCAATTTAAACCGCTGCTGCGAAGGGCTGCGGGTGCTGGAGGATATGCTGCGTTTTGTTTGCGAAGATGCCGCCCTTTCCATGGCCCTGAGGAACCTCAGGCACAGTATCCGCAAAGAAACAGCCGCCCTTGCTTCAAGGGCTGTGAAAGCAAGAGACAGTGAAAGGGATCCGGGCCTGGTGATTTCCCAGAACGGCCCGCCAGGAAAAAGATCCGGCATGGCTGATGTGGCCGTGGCCAACTGCAAACGGGTACAGGAAGCACTGCGAAGCCTTGAAGAGCAGGCCGCTGGCCTTTCCATGCCGGAGTTGTGCGGTTTTTTTGAAAGCTGCCGCTTTCGGACCTACACGCTGGAAAAGCGTATTCTGGAGGCCCTGATTCCAGAAAACCGCAGAAATATTCTGAATACGGATATCTATGCCATTACCGCATCGGAGCATTCTAAAGGAAGATCCAATATCGATGTGGTGCGGCAGATGATGGATGCGGACATCCGCCTTGTGCAGTACAGGGAAAAGGATAAAAGCCTTCGTGAAAAATACGAAGAGTGCAGGGAAATCAGAAAAATCACAAAGGATTACGGAGTAAAATTTGTGGTGAACGATGATGTGGACCTTGCCCTTATGGTGGGTGCGGATGGGGTGCACATCGGTCAGGATGACTGGCCCCTTTCTGCCGTAAGGGAGCTTGTGGGCGAAACCATGGCCATCGGACTTTCCACCCACAGTCCGGAACAGGCCGCCGCCGCCCTTGCATCCGGAGCCGATTACATCGGCGTCGGTCCCATTTTTGAAACCCGTACCAAAAAGGATGTCTGCGATCCCGTGGGCTTCACCTACCTTGAGCATGTGGTGAGCAACATTCCCCTGCCCTTTGTGGCCATCGGCGGCATCAAGGCCCACAACATCCATGAAGTGGCAAAGCGGGGTGCTTCATGCATCTGCCTTGTCACGGAAATTACGGGTGCTGAAGATATTGGCGGAAAAATAAAAGAAATCAGAAACATTCTGTCTAAAAAAGGAAAATAAGCATGACTTACACCACACAGATGGACGCAGCGAGAAAGGGTATTCTCACCCCGGAAATACGTACGGTTTCCGAAAAAGAGGGCATGACCCCGGAACGCCTCATGGCGCTGATGGCAAAGGGCCGGATCATCATTCCTGCCAATAAAAACCACAAGAATTTAAGTGCCGAAGGTGTGGGCGAAGGCCTTCGCACCAAGATCAACGTGAATCTGGGTATTTCCAAGGACTGCTCCGATGTGGAAATGGAGATGGAAAAGGTTCACCTTGCCCTCAGGCTCAAAGCCGAAGCCATCATGGATCTGTCCTGTTTCGGAAAAACACAGGAATTCAGAAAACGCCTTGTGGAAATCTCCCCCGCCATGATCGGCACCGTGCCCATCTATGATGCCGTGGGCTTTTACGATAAGAATATCAAAGACATCAGCGTGGATGAATTTTTCCGTGTGGTGGAAACCCATGTAAAAGACGGTGTGGATTTTCTCACCATCCATGCGGGTCTCAACCGGGAAACCGCAGAAAAAATCAAAAGAAATGAGCGCATCACCAGCATTGTGTCCCGGGGCGGATCCCTTCTTTATACATGGATGCAGCTCAATGATGCGGAAAATCCCTTTTACGAGCATTATGACAGGCTCCTTGAGATCTGCGAAGCCCATGACGTGACCCTGAGCCTTGGGGATGCCTGTCGTCCCGGTTGTCTTCACGACTCCACGGATGCCTGTCAGGTGCAGGAGCTGATCACCTTAGGGGAACTGACCCGCAGGGCCTGGGAGCGCAATGTGCAGGTCATGATCGAAGGCCCCGGCCACATGGCCATGGATGAAATTGCCGGTAACATGATGATGGAAAAACGCCTCTGCCATGGTGCGCCCTTTTATGTTCTGGGACCACTGGTCACGGATGTGGCTCCGGGCTATGATCACATCACCAGCGCCATCGGCGGAGCCATTGCCGCTGCCAGCGGTGCGGATTTCCTCTGCTATGTCACCCCTGCGGAGCACCTGCGCCTTCCCGATCTGGAAGATATGAAAGAAGGCATTATCGCCTCCCGCATTGCTGCCCATGCGGCAGACATAGCCAAGAAAATTCCCGGTGCAAGGAAATGGGATGATGCCATGAGCCGGGCCAGGGCGGCCCTTGACTGGGAAACCATGTTCAGCCTTGCCATGGACCCCGACAAGCCAAGGGCCTACCGGGCCTCCTCCATGCCGGAACATGAGGATTCCTGCAGCATGTGCGGCCGCATGTGTGCCGTGCGGAACATGAACCGCATCCGGGAAGGGAAGGATATTCAGCTTCAGGACTGATGGCCGGGCTTTAATGAGTAAAAGCCCTTCCTTCGGGAGGGGCTTTTATCCATGCTCTGGGGGAGATGAAAGTGCTCCTGTCATAATCAGGGTGGCAAGGCTTTGCATGATGCATTTCATGGCGGCATCTTTTCTTTGTTTCTCTCATATAACGGCAGGCTGACCGGCCATAAAATCAAAAAACAACACCCTGTAACCATTCTGTTTTTTATAAAACCCCGCTTTGTTTCTTGACTTGATTTCCGTCTCTCTGTAAAGGAAATCCGGATGGTCCTGATCCTGAGACAAAATCCCCTTTTGTCCATACCATCCCTCTTCCCCGAACCCCCATGAAGGAATTTCCTGCCCATGCTGCATCCCCATACGGAAGTGCGTTTTATCAGTGAAGAAATCGGCAGAGGCGTTTTTGCCACCCGGCCCATTCCCAAAGGCACCGTTGTCTGGGTACAGGACCATTTTGACAGGGTTTTTACGGAAGCGGAAGTCCGCAGCCTTGAGCCCGTTTATCAGGAAATACTTGAAACCTACTGTTTCCGGGACCGCTGTGGCCGATGGATTTTCTGCTGGGACAATACCCGCTATGTCAACCACAGCTTTTCCCCCACCTGTATTCTCACGCCCTATGGTTTTGAACTGGCTGTACAGGATATTGAAGTGGGGCAGCAGATCACCAATGATTACGGATTTTTTAATATTATTGAGCCCTTTGACTGTATCCCGGAAGAAGGGTGCCAGCGCAGCCGGGTTCTGCCCGATGATATCCTTCGCTATGCGGATATCTGGGATGCCCGGCTGGCAGAAGCCTTTACTTTTTTCAATAGCGTAGCCCAGCCCCTTTCAGGTCTGATTTCAAAGGAGAGCCATGATATCGCCCTTGCCATTGCAAAGGGGGAGCGGAACGCCGACTCCATCCGCTGCTGTTATTTTGCCGGAGAGAATGCCTGTAGCCATGCTTGATTTCACAGCCCTTACAGCGGATAATTTTTATGATTTTGAAAAGGAGATTCTGTCTTCCGAAGAAGTTTTTCCTGAAAACATAAGGGAATCTTCGGAAAGCTGTCTCGCAACACTGCAAAGTGCCGGGGGCATGGGGCTGGTGGCCTTTTTTCAGGGACGCTATGTGGGCAATGTGCTTGGGTTTCAACCCCTTGGAGAGGTATTTACGGATCTTAAACTCCATGATGTGTATGGAGAAAACAGCGTGAACCTCATCTACCTTAGCAATATTGTTACCCTGCCAGAATTCCAGCATCAGGGCTTTGGCAGGCAGCTCCTTAAGGCCTTTGTGAATGCTGCTGAAAATGCAGGGTTCCAGAAGGTTGGCGGACATTTCCGGTGCAATGGCTCCCTGAAAAATTTTAAGGCACTGGGAGGGCAGGAGCTGGCAAGTTTTGACAACTGGTATGATACGGGTGAGACCTACACCTATTGTGACCTTGCTCTGGGTGACTGCAGGCCTGCCTGACAGATTTTACCTCATCAGGCGAAAATGGCACTGAATTTTAGTCATTAATCCTGATAATTTAAATGGCAAGATACCTTTCCACGGCCTCTGCACTGGCCATGCCGTCCATGGCTGCCGATGCGATTCCCCCGGCATAGCCTGCCCCCTCTCCGCAGGGGAAAAGTCCGGACACTTCCGGATGCATGCGGGTCTGCAAATCCCTTGGGATTCGGACGGGTGAGCTGGTGCGGGATTCCACCGCAAGGAGGGTGGCTTCTTCACTCAGATATCCCCGGTGGCGGTGGTCCAGGAGGCGAAGTCCCTCGGAAAGCCCTTTTGCCACCACGGGCGGCAGCCACTGATGGAGGGGGGCGCTGTATATGCCGGGAATATAGGATGTCTTTGGAAGATCCGCAGACAGACGGGCAGCCACAAAGTCAGAAGCCCGCTGGGCAGGGGCTTTCTGGCTGCCGTCTCCTTTATTAAAAAGGGACTGCTCCACCCCCTGCTGAAAATGAAGCCCTGCAAAGGGATTTCCCACAGGATCATCCAGATCCCTAAGCCGGATTTCCGTTACAAGGCCTGCATTGGCAAAGGGGCCGCTGCGTTCGGCAAAGCTCATGCCATTTAAAACCAGCTCCCCCGGTGCTGTGGATGCGGGAACCACGGAGCCTCCCGGACACATGCAGAAGGAAAAAACTCCCCTGCCCGAAGTCTGACAGCTGATCCTGTAGGAAGCGGGCGGCAGGGCGGGGTGGCGTGGGGAGGCGCCATAGAAAATCCGGTCAATGCTTTCCTGGGGATGCTCAATGCGTACCCCCATGGCAAAGGGCTTGGCTTCCAAAAGGATACCCTTTTCATGGAGAAGGGTATAGATATCCCGGGCCGAGTGGCCCGTGGCAAGGATCAGGGCATCGCCTTCCACCCTTTCCCCATCTTCCAGCACCGCAGCCCTAAAACGTCCGTCTTCAAAGAGAAAATCCTTCACAAAGGCATTGAAATGCACCTCTCCACCTGCGGCTATAATGGCTTCCCGCATGGATTTTACAATGGCCGGAAGCCGGTTGGAGCCGATGTGGGGATGGGCTTGCCTACGGATGGCCCCACTGGCACCAAAGGTACAGAAAAGGTCCAGTACCCGGCGGATATCTCCCCTTTTTGTGGCACGGGTATAAAGCTTGCCGTCGGAATAGGTGCCAGCACCCCCTTCGCCGAAGCAATAATTGGAATGGGGGTTCACCTCTCCCTTGTACAGGGTCTTGATGTCAAAGCGCCGGGAACGCACATCCTTTCCCCGCTCCAGCACAAGGGGTTTGATGCCCCTTTCCAGAAGGCTCAAGGCCGCAAAATATCCTGCCGGTCCGGCACCCGTAATCACAACCCTTCTGCCGGAAAGGGCCTTCGGTTCAAAGCCCCGGATCTTTTCCAAAGGTGGGGCCTCGCCCTCCCAGCATTCGATCTGAAGAACAAAAAGGGGCTTTCTGCCCCTTGCATCCAAAGACTGTTTCCGGATACGCCAGTCGAAATGCTCAGGATCTCCGGGGGCTGCCTTGGCAAGAATCCTGTGGTGGAGCTTTTCTTTGTCTTCCATTTCTTCCGGAGAAACCCGTATGTCAAAACGTTGCATGGTCGCTTCTTTGTTGGAGGGTACATATTTTTGCACCGGCTAAGGCCGGAATTTTATGATTTCAAGATTTTTAAGTATTTTATAGTGTTTATCATTGGCGGTCAGAACAGGCAGCCACATCCTGGATTGTATCCTTGTCTTTCCAGATTCCAAACAATTCGTTTTCAGCAGACGCTTCTTTTTTTTCACTGTAGGGGATGAGCTTTGCGCAGGGTTTGCTGCGATAGGTTATGATCACTTCTTCCCCCCTGCTTATCGCATCCAAAAGTCTTTTTGAATTAAACCCAAGCTCTTTTGCCGTTGCTTTCATGGCTTGGCCCTCCATTGCTCTAAGTTTATACCTTGAGTAACTGTTCAGCACCGTTTTCCAAAGACCATACCTGCAAGACAGATGCACAGGCCCCAGGCTATTTGCCCGTGACGCAATCTTATTCGGGAGCTTCTTGCCCTGTGCGGAAGCGG
>NZ_VLLC01000005.1:0-16502 GCF_007830435.1 Desulfobotulus alkaliphilus
GGTATTCAGGCTTGTAGACAGGGTCGCCTGTCTCACGATTAATTTTTCCGATAAGACATCTTTTATTTCTGGGTTTTCCTTCACTATTACGATAGGAAGTTGATTCATATAGATAAGTATTGTTTCCAACTTTTTGCTTCACAATACAAGCCATATCGCCCCCTTTGTAGTAAGATGCTATTATACCTTCAAGGGGGCAAAACTAGCAGTTTTTTAAAATTTTTGAAAATTATTTTTAGCCAAAAACAACAAATAAAAACTTTAATCTCAAAGCCATACATCCAATTTTAGCACTTTGTATAACGTTTGTAGGTGTATAATTTATCGGGAATTTAGGAATAAAGTACTTTTTCACGAAAAACCTCCTTAAAAATTGGGTAATGGAAAGGGGGCATGAATGTGCGTGTTTTAAGACGAACCAACTATCCAAGATATAAACCGTGTAGATTTTTAATAACAATGTTCATTTAATATCTTTGAATCTCTGTGGTGTCAAGAAAAATAAGAATGTGTTATCTGAAGCCCGGTAGCACTTTCTGCGCTGCGTTGTTAATGGCAGGGCTTGATTTTTTGGGGTAAGGTTATGAAAAAAGAAAACAGCGAAGACGCTTTCCATCTCTGCGATCATGGAAACGGATGCAGAGGAAAAAAAAGTTCTTCTTTTTTGAAAAAACCCTCCTGGCTTCGCCGGAGTCTTCCCAGGGGGCCTCGGTATGGCAGGGTTCAGCATCTTTTAAAGGAAAAGGGACTGCATACGGTCTGTGAGCAGGCCCACTGCCCCAATCAGTTCGAGTGCTTTGGAAAGGGTACAGCCACCTTTCTTCTGCTGGGCGAAACCTGTACCCGGCACTGCCGTTTCTGTAACATTGATTCCGGTCCCGTTTTTCCGCCAGACATGGAAGAACCGGAGAGGGTGGCAGAGGCTGCCGCAGGTTTAGGGCTTTCCTATGTGGTCCTGACCTCTGTGACCCGTGATGATCTGGAAGATGGTGGGGCAAAAATTTTTGCAGAATCCATCAAAGCCCTGCGCAGGCGGCTTCCATCGGCAGGCGTTGAAGTGCTGATTCCCGACTTTATGGGATCGGAAGATGCTTTGAAAACAGTGGTGTATGCAAAACCCGATGTGATTAACCATAATATGGAAACTGTGGAAAGGCTTTATCCTGAGGTGCGTCCGGAAGCCCTTTATCAAAGGTCGCTGGAACTGATAGCAAGGGTTGCTGCCCATGAATCCGGCATTCCTGCCAAATCAGGCATCATGCTGGGCCTTGGTGAAGGGGATGATGAGATTATGAAAACCCTGAGGGATCTGAGGCAGGCCGGATGTCGCATTCTGACCATCGGCCAGTATCTTCAGCCCTCGGAAAGACATCTTGCCGTGAAACGCTTTGTCCCGCCGGAGACCTTTGATTTCTGGCGAAAAGAGGCTCTGGGTATGGGGTTTTCCGCCGTGGCCAGCGGGCCCTTTGTCCGCAGCTCCTACAGGGCCGAAGAGTATCGGGCTGTTCTTGAAACCGCCGGTTTTTGAAATATGGATTTTTAGCTGCCCGTATTATGTAAGTGCGTGTAAACAGAAAAAGGTATGTTGTGAAAAGAATGAATACATCCGGCAGAAGCCGGATTTTTTTTGTGGAGTCTTCTGCCCTGCTGCGCCTTGCCATTCCCGTATGGATAGGGCAGTTGGCCTTCAGCGCCGCAGGTTTTGTGGATACGCTGATGTCCGGCCGTGTGGGGGCCGTGGATCTTGCCGGTGTTGCCATGGGAGCCAGTACCTGGGTGCCCGTACTTTTCGGACTCAATGGCCTGCTTCTGGCTGTCAGCCCCATGGTGGCCCAGCTGGTGGGAGCCGGGAGAAAATCTGAAATTGGCGATGTGGTACACCACGGCCTGCTGCTGGCCTTTACCATGGGCATCATCATTGGGCTTCTGCTTCAGTGCATGGCCCCGGTCCTTGATTTCATGGGGGCTCCTTCTGAGGTTATTGGGGTAACACTTCTTTATCTGAAGGGGCTTGGTCCCGGTGTTCCTGCCATGGCAGGCTATCTGGTGCTTAAAAGTTTTTCCGAGGCCATGGGGGACACCAGACCGCAGATGCTGATTTCCATTGTGGGACTGTTTTGCAATGTGGCCTTGAATTTTCTTTTTATTTACGGTGGATTTGGCATTCCTGCCATGGGCGGGGCCGGATGCGGCTGGGCCAGCGGTCTGACCTTCTGGATCATGTTTGTGAGCATGGGAATCTATCTGGGCAGGGCCAGAGCCTATCGCAGTCTTGGCTGGCTGCGGCGGCCCCGTTTCCGATGGGCTGTGTTAAAGGAGATCCTTCGCCTTGGTGGTCCCATCGGGCTGACCCTTTTCATGGAAGCCAGTATTTTCGGGTGTATCACCCTTTTCATCGGAGGGCTGGGGGCCATTGCCGTGGCAGGGCATCAGGTGGCCATGAACATTTCCGGACTGGTTTACACCATTCCCTTAAGCCTTGCCACGGCTGTCACGGTCCGGGTCGGGCAGGCTGTGGGAAGAAAAAGTATAGGGGATGCCATGGCAACGGCATGGTCCGGCATGGGGCTGGCACTTTTGATCGCAGGTATCACCCTGACATGCACCCTTATTTTCCGTTACTGGCTGGTGGCCTTATATACACCGGACGGGGCGGTGCAGAGCATGGCTGCGGGGCTTCTTGTTCTCGGGGCTTTGTATCAGCTTTCCGATGCGGTGATGACGGCTTCTCTCGGGGCCTTGCGGGGATTTAAGGATACGGCTGTTCCCATGCGCCTTACCTTTGTTGCTTACTGGGGGGTTGCCATGCCCCTTGGTTATATGCTGGGCATGACGGATGTTCTTTTACCACGCATGGGAGCTGCGGGCTTCTGGATCAGCCTGATTACAGGACTGACCCTTGCTGCCTGTTTTTTACTGCTGAGGCTTTTGAGGGTACAGAAAAAGCCTTTGTAAATCCTGAGTAAAAATTCAGGGAGGATCAAAGTAGAGGGTGAGCTGCTCAAAAACGCCCGGCCAGTTTTTTTCTATGATGTGCGGACATTCAAAAAAATACTCACAGCATACGGCAAAAAATTCTGCCGGAGACTCCATTGCATAGGAACCGATGGGCAGGTGTCCGTTCTGGTGTATGCGTTTTCCGGCGTCTTTCCATGCCGTGCGGAAAGCTTCGCTCCAGGCCTTTGAATTCATGTTTCGGGGCAGGGGAGGGAAGCCGTTGGCTTCTCCGTTGCCCATATCCAGAATATGGGCGATTTCGTGGATCACAACATTGTAGCCGCTGCCCTGACCCGATGCATGGACATCTTCCCATGAAAGAACCACAGGGCCATTCTGCCAGGCTTCTCCGGAAAGCGCCTCATTTCTCCGGTGGACAATGCCTGCCTCGTCAATCTCTTCTGTATCTGGAATAAATTCGGATGGGTACAGGATGATGGATGTGATGGCATCCAGTGCGGAAAGTCCGAAATTCAGAACCGGAATACATGCGAGGGTTGCCACATAACCCCGCATGAACTCATCCACCTCAAGGCCTTGAATACCTTCAAAATCCTTTTCATGGCAGAAAAGGGATGCCAGATCCCTCAGGAGGAAAGCCTTGTCCGGAGCCATGGAATCAAGAATCGGGATGTCCGTACGTACACTTTCCCAAAGATCCCGGTCCATGCGTACCCTGTCCAGATTTCTTTTTCTGCGCCATTCCCGGATTTTCCACCACATGTTTTTTCTCCAGAAAAAAAGTTGCCATGCAAGGACCGAGGGAATCCTCCCTGATATGACCTGCCATACCTGCAAGCAGCCATGGGGTTTTACATCAGAATAAAATCAAAGTGCTTAATGGTTGTCCTGTGGCTGTGGGGTCTCCTGTGTTGCTGTTTTCGCAGGTCTGCGGGTCTTCCAGCGGTCATGTACCCACAGCCATTGTTCCGGGTATCTTCGAACCATCACTTCAATGGCCTTGTTGTACCTCTGGGTATTGATGCGGATGTCTTCTTCGGGATTACCCGTGCGGACAAGGGGAATTTCCGGATAGAAAATCATTTTATAGCGGTCTTTTTCTCTGGCTATGAGGGCAGGAACCACAGCCGCCTCCGTTGCAAGGGAAAGCAAGGCCGGACCCTTGGATGCATAGGCTTCGCGTCCCATAAAATCAATCAGGGTACCGTTTTTTGTATTGGCGTTCTGGTCAATGAAGATGGCGATACTTTCGCCCATATTCAGCCTGTCATGGATTTTCTGTACGGAATTGCGCAGGGGAATCATGTTTGCACCAAGGCGGGTTCTGGCCCGGAGAAAAAAAGCATCCAAGGGTTTGAAATCCATGGTTCTGTAAATGGTATTATTGGGCAGCTTGATTCTTTCAAGGCAGGCAGGCAGAATTTCCCAGGTGCCTATATGACCTGTGATGAGGATGACGCCCTTTTTTTTCCGGTAAGCCCTGCTGAGATTTTCCAGCCCTTCCGGTTCAAGGTAGTTATAGATATTGCGACCATCCAGATGCAGGCCCCATCCGATTTCAAAAAACATTTCTCCCCAGTGCTTAAAAACATCAAAGGCAAGGGAACGGATTTCTTTTTCGGATTTTTCCGGAAAGACCATAGCCAGATTTTTTTCTGCAAGAACCCTGTGTCTGCGGTCCAGCCTGTACCAGATCCGTGCCATGGCATGGGCCATGCCAACACGCCATGATTTTGGCAGGCCACCAAGGGTCCACATGAAACCATAGATGATTTTGTAAATGATTTTATCCTGAAAACGCATGGGGCATCCTTAATCGTTAATGATGATGAATATCTACTCTGCCAGCAGGAAATATCTGCCCTGAAGAAGGCTTTACCATAAGCCTGCGCAGGTTTCATGGAAAAAATGAAGCGCTGTGCCGGATATCTTCTGAGGGGGCCGGCGAAGGGGCACAAGTCATGCTTTATATATAAGGATGGACGTAACTTCTGAGTAACTTCAAAAGTACTTTATGACAAAGCGCCGTAACACGGCGTGGGTTGCTGTTCAGCATGTTTTTTTCTGAACTGCCAATGCTGTCATTGCAGCAGCTTCGTACTGTTGCAAGGCTCCGAGGCTATTTGCAAGTGACATTGCAATCGTTTCGGATCAGAGCTTCGCAGGCCTGTGCGAAAGAAGCGGCAAACTGTCTGACCCGCCACAAAGGCAGCGTGCTTAAGCCTGCTATGGCAATCAAAAAGCTTCTCCTGCCTGTGGCGGGGAGTTTTTGCCGCTTCCGTACAGGGCAAGAAGCTCCCGAATAAGATTGCGTCACGGGCAAATAGCCTGGGTCCTGTGCATCTGTCTTGCAGCTATGGTACTTGGAACAATGTGCTGAATAATTACGGATGGACAAGCTTTCTGCGTCCATCCTTTACGGGGCCTGCCTTACATGGACCCACCCGCAAGCTTTGCCACAATCACCCTCGGCCCGTCCATGAAGTTTCTGCGGGAAAGGACCTCTTGCAGCTGGGCAGCCGTATGCACTTCTTCCGCGGGAACCCCCATGCTTTCCGCAAGACCAACCCAGCCGATGGCAGGGTTTTTAAATTTGGTAAGGCTGGCTGCCATGGGACCGGGGCTGGTAATCCCCGCACGATTCATTTCAATATCCAGAATATTGTATCCGCCGTTCTCGCAGAGAATGGTGGTGACGGGCAGGTTTTCCCTTGCCTGTGTCCAGAGGGCCTGAAAGGTGTACATGGCACTGCCATCGGCCTGAAGTCCGATCACGGGGCGCTCCGGACAGGCCATGGAGGCACCGATGGCACAGGGCATGCCAAAACCAATGGCACCGCCTGTAATGGAAAGGGAGGTGTGGGAGGCGGCACCGGGGGCGTAATAATTATAGAAAAAACCGGAACTGATACCCTCATCCACCACAATGGCATTTTCCGGCTGCATGGTGGAAAGGATGATGCCAAGGGAAACCATATCTAACTGGTCTCCTGGATTTGCATCGAGAAGGGGAGAAACGGGAGTGGCAATATCCCCGGCATTCGCACCAAGGATGCCAGCAAGGTTCTTCAGGCTGGCAGCGGCATTATCTTCGGCCTTTGCGATCTGAAGGATGCGGTGGTCCGGGCCCAGTATCTGGCCGGGGATGCCGGGATAACCGAAAAAGGCCACGGGTGCATCCATGCCCGCAAGGATGATGGTGTCAAAGTCTTTGAGCCGCTCGATGGCAGCTTCCGGAAAGTAGGGGATTTTTTCCGGAGCAGGAATGCCTTTTCCCCTCTCAAGGCGTGCTGCAAAGGTTTCCATGAATAGGGAGGCCCCGGTTTTACCGCATATGGCTGCCGCAGCTTCCAGCCCCTTTATACTCAGGGCAGATCCGCCCAGAAGAAGGGCTGCCTTTTTTGCTTTTTTAAGCATATCTGCAGCAGGCTCCAGTGCCTGCTGATTTTCCTTTTGATTGCCATGATAAGAGAGTTCTTCAGGCAGGGTATCCATCTCCATGGCCTGCAGGTCATGGGGCAGGACAAGGCTTGCAATACCGCCGGACATGGCGGCTTCATAGCATGCCTGCAGATCCTTGCCCAGTGTTCCTGTCTGGCCTGCATAGCGCACCCAGCCCGGCAGGGAGGCTGCCAGATTTTCTACGGGCATGGTGAGGGGGGCATTGGCTCCCCTGTGCCAGGTGGCGTGGTCTCCGATGAGGTTGATGACGGGGCTTTTTGCACGGCGGGCATTGTGCAGGTTGGCTATGCCATTGGCAAAGCCGGGACCAAGGTGCAGAAGGGTGAGTCCGGGTTTTCCCGTCATGCGGGCCTGACCATCCGCAGCACCTGTGGCAACACCTTCGAAAAGACAGAGAACCGGGCGTATGCCCTTTACCCTGTCAAAGGCTTCCACAAGGGGCATTTCCGTTGTTCCGGGATTGGCATAACAGGTGGAGACCCCTGCACGGGCAAAACTGTTAAATAAAAATTCAGAAGCGTTCATGGTTAAGATTTTTCTCCTTTTTTACGGGCCTGTCTTTATACCCTGAATTTTCCCACCAGTTCAGAAAGGGTGGCCCCCAGATCGGCAAGTTCGGCGGCACTGGCCGTAACCTGACCGCCCTCATGTTTCAGTTTTTCGGTTTTGTCGTTCACACCATTGATATCCGATGAAATTTCCGATGCCGCAAGGGAAAGCTGGCTCACATTGCTATTGACTTCCTGGGTTCCTGCGGATGCCTGGGAAATGTTGCCAGCAATTTCCCTTGTGGCCACGGTCTGTTCTTCCACAGCCGTGGCAATGGTGGCATTGATTTCTGAGATGTCACCGATGACCCGGACCACATTGCCGATGGCCTTAATGGTTTCTGCGGAAAGGGTCTGAACCCCTTCGATGCGCTGGCGGATTTCCTGGGTGGCACTGGCCGTCTGTCTTGAAAGTTCTTTGATTTCTCCCGCCACAACGGCAAAGCCCTTCCCGGCTTCCCCGGCCCTTGCGGCTTCTATGGTGGCGTTGAGGGCAAGGAGGTTGGTCTGTTCGGATATTTCCGTGATGCTTTCGGTAACCTTGCTGATATCCATGGCGGCCTGTTCCAGAGCCATCATGCGTTCCGATGCCTGTTTGCCTGTGGCTACGGCTTCTTCGGAAATACTGCGGGCCTTTTCCGCATTCAGGGCGATTTCTGTGATGGTGCTGGTCATTTCTTCCGTGGCAGTGGCGACCATATTGATATTGGTGCTGGCTTCTTCCATGGCCGCAGCAACATTATGGACACTGGAGTTCATTTCTCTGGAGGCGGCTGCCACCCTTCCTGCATTTTGGGCTGTGCCACGGGTTTCTTCCGACATACGTGAGGCAATGGTATTGAGACCGGAAGAAGCCTGCCCCAGGGTTCTGGCATTTCCCTGTATCTGCTGAATCATATGTTGAAGTTTTGCAATGAAGGTGTTGAAGTTTTCACTGAGTCCTGCAATTTCATCTTTTCCGTTTACGGGCAGGCGGCGGGTGAGATCCCCTTCGCCCTCGGATATTTCCTTGAGATTGCCGGCCACATGCTGAATGGGACGGACAATGATACGGTCTGCAATAAAAAAGACCACAAGGAAAAGCATGGCAATGGAAATCATTCCGATGACGAGACTGACATTGCGCAACTGACGGGAACCTTCCAGCACCCTGTCCATGGAAACAGCTACGGCAAGACTCCATGGGGCATCACTGGAGCCGATGCGCACAGGGGCATAAACCGTAAAGCTCTGTCCGTCGAGGAGGGCGGAACGGCCATACTCCCTTGCCACCCTGCCCTCCTGAACGGCCCGGATGATGCTTCCGTCAATATTAAAATCCCTCATATGTGCGCCAATGGCCTTTTCCATGGGGTGGGCCACACCTATGCCTTCATTGGAAACAAGAAAGCCGTAGCTGTGTTTTTCCCCAAAGGGTTGAACCGCAGCAATAATATCGGCCATGCGCTCCATGGAATAATCCACACCGGCAACGCCGACCACCCTGCCGCCGGTACGGATGGGAACGCAGGCAGAAACCAGCATGGTTTTTTTACCGGCAATCTCGTATTCCGTGGGCGGGGTGATGAAGATTTTTCCTGTTCTGTAGGGTTGCCAGTACCATCTGCCATCGGGGCTGTCTTCGGCATAGGCCCCTGTGATATCCAGTTCCGGCTGGCCGCTGCTGCGGTGCCAGTAGGGCATGAACTGGCCCTTGTCATCACTGCCCGGGGTGTTGACGAAGTCCGCATCCCTGCCGTCAAAGGCATTGGGATGCCAGACGGCCCAGGTCCCCCAGAATTCCGGGTTGTCTGCCAGTACACTGCGCATGAGGGCTGCGGTCATGGCCCTTGAAGGCTTATATTCCGTATTCTGGATGCCACCCAGCATCTGGGCCATGGTTTCTGCGGCATTCAGGGGTTCTTCCAGCTGGGCGCGGACTTCTCCACCATGGCGGTGGGCAGCTTCCATGGCAAGATTTTCTGCATTCTCCTGCAGCTGAGCCGAGGCCATGTGGCTGATGATCCATATGGTCACGGCAAAGGCCAGCACAGCCACGGAACATACGGCAAGGAGCATTTTCATTTTCAGGCGCATCCGGGAAAACATGATGATACCTCTTTGGTGAAGGTTGTGGTTTATAAAGTTATTGCCGGGATTTTATGGGAAAAAATATGCGGGCAGGCATTTTTTGTAATAATGATCTGTATTGCAATGTCTTTGAAATATAGATCATAAAGTCCTTCCATGGAACCTTTTTTTGAAAAGGTAAGGATATCCGGACAGAGAGTGTCCGGATATCCTTATGGAGGGATGGAAAACGGGCAGGGGAACAGAATCCGGAGAGCATCTCTGATTATCCCCGGATGGGGGTGGACTGAGTGCGGGGAGAGCGACTCAGTTATGGTTGCATGAAACCATAATTTTATTTGAAAAATATTGGGAGTATGTCAGAAATATAATTTTTCTGGCTGATATTCCGGCATGGCTAAGGCCCCTCTCTTTTTTGTCCATGCATCACACACTGCCTTTGTCTTGATTATTGTGATAGGGTTTCACCAGCTGTTGGGAAAAGACCGGATAAGGGAGAAGGGTGAACCATATGCATGAACTGCCTGTGATGATAAAAATACTGTCTGTGGTATGCAGGCATGCACAAAAAAATGGTGTTCGGGAAGTCCGTAGTATCACCGTAGGTGTTGGTATTCTGTCGGACCTTGAGCCGGAGTGGATGCAGAAGTATTTTGACAGGATATCCAGAGAAACCGTGGCTGCCGGTGCAAGGCTCCATGTGCGGCGTATTCCGGCCCTGTTTCAGTGTGCCATATGTCAGGCATCCTATGTATGGAAAGACAGAAAACAGCCCATTCCTGCCTGTCCCGGATGCGGCAGGCAGGGAGAAGGCCGTCTGGTTGCCGGAACGGGTTATCAGGTGCTGGAGATGGAAGCCATTTGATGAAAAGGAAAAGGGACGGAAATGTGGTATTTTAAAAAAAAAGGTGTTGAGATAATTATACTTTGTCTCTTTGTGTTTTTTACATCCGTCTCCTGCGGACTGAAGGCACCGCCCATGCCACCGGGAACAACAATGCCTGGGGCTCCCGTCTCCTTTGAAGTAAGGCAGGGAGCAGGTGGCTTTGCCTTATCCTGGGAAGTTGAGGGGACAGGGCCAGCCGGTTTCAGGATTTACAGGGCAGTGGTTCGGGAAGACGGATGCAGAGACTGCCCCCTTTCCTATACTCTGCTGGCTGTACTGGGTCCGGAAGCCCGACGTTATATGGACAGAACAGATAGCTCCCGCATTTTTGTCTATGAGATCCGGCCCTTTATGGGCGGCGGGGCCGAAGGTCCGCCTGCCCGTTTGCAGACCCATGCAGGGGAGGAAGGTCGTCCGTGAATGCAGCCTGGATTTCCTTGGGAGCCAATCTCGGAGACCCCGTGACAACTCTGCAGCAGGCTTTGGAAAGCATAAGAATTTCTGACGGAATCCGGCTGGAAGCGGTTTCTTTTTTTTATAAAAGTGCGCCCGTGGATTATGAAGACCAGCCCGTTTTTGTGAATGCGGCGGCCCGTGTCCGGACCTGCTTTGAACCGGAAAAATTTCTGGAATGTCTTTTTCATCTGCAAAAACAGGCAGGGCAGGGGAAAAAGGCATTTCGCTATGGTCCCCGGCTTTTGGATCTGGACCTTCTTTTATACGAAAACCGGGTCTGCAGGGGCAAGAGCCTAGAAATCCCACACCCCCGTATGCATCTGCGCCGTTTTGTTCTTAAGCCCCTTTGTGATATAAATCCCCACATGCGGCATCCTCTGCTGCATGAAACCATGGCGGAACTTCTTGGAAAACTGCCCGAAAACTCCCAGTGGGTGGAAAGGATACCATGCCCGGAATTATTGTTACCCTGATTCTGATTTATATTTTATGGCGGCTGATCGTGGGTTCTTCACCAAAAGTATCCGACGAAGTGCATGAAGAGCTTGTTCAGGATCCTGTGTGTGGTCTGTATTTCCCTAAAAGTGAGGCCCTGCTGGTGAAAAGGGGGGGACAGGAGGTACATTTCTGCAGTGACAAGTGTAAGAATCTGTTTCTCATCGAAGAGAAAAAAAAAGATAAAATTTTTTGATGATCTCTTACTGGTTTTCCTCGAAAGCTTATGGAGCTTATCAGTGTTTATAGAGTTCAGGCTCCTTCATGCTGGAACGCCTGAGAGGTTTTAATGCATGATATTTAAAAAGATTTATTTTGAAATAACCAGTGCCTGCAACCTCTCCTGCCCCTTCTGTCCACCCCTGAAACGGGAATCCTGCTTCATCGGAGAAAGGGACTTTGGGAAGGTTCTTGATGAAATTGCAGGCATGACGGAAAGGGTACTGCTCCATGTGAGGGGAGAGCCTCTGCTGCATCCGGAGTTTCCCAGTTTTATCCGTATGGGGCAGGCCCTTGGCGTTTCCTTTGAAATCACCACCAATGGTGCCCTTCTCGAAGGGCTGGAAGATGTGCTGCTGCTGCCCTCCCTTGTGCAGGTGAATGTTTCCCTGCACAGCCTGTTGGCCAACGGCCTTGAGAATCAGCCCCGGATTCTGCAAAAAATATGGGATTTTGCCCGGAGAGCCCAGCAGGAAAGGCCGGACCTTTATATCAATTTCCGCTTCTGGGATATGGCAAGTGCTGTGGATACCCCGCAGAACGCCATACTGGAGCAGCTGGAAAGGATGTATGGTTTCCATCTGCCCAATGTGAACGTGAAACGGAAAAAGAGCTTCCAGCTTTCAGGCAGGGTCAGCCTGCATTTTGATACGGAATTTCAGTGGCCTTCCATGGAAGATGCGGTGACAGGTGATGCCGGATTCTGTTATGGCCTGAAAAATCAGATCGCCATTCTTTCCAATGGTGTGGTGACCCCCTGCTGTCTGGATGCGGAAGGGCTCATTTGCCTTGGCAATGCTTTTCACCAGCCCCTTGCAGAAATTCTTGAAAGTCCCCTGGCCCTTGCAATTGCAAGTAATTTTGATGCCTACCGTCTGTCCGAAGCCCTCTGCCAGCGCTGCAGCTATATAAAGAGATTTTCTCAGAAAACCCTGCGTACCCGGCTGGCACGGAAGGGCAGGGAAGAAGTTTTGGCAGAGGTGTAAAAAAAGAGATTCCTCTGGGGGCAGCGCATGATGAAAGGAGCTGGATCTGTCTGTTTATTTTTCTTCTGGACAAGGCAGAGAGGATGTGTTTTTTATATATATATTTTGTATACAAACAAAAAAGCTCCGATGGAACAGACGTGAAGCAGACATCCGCTACCTTGATACCTTGTGAAAGGGGGAAAAATGCAGATTACCGTCATCAGTGGCAGTCCCAAGGGAGAGCTCAGCGTTACCCTTCAGTCCCTGCGTTACATTGAAAAAGTCTTTCCTGAACACAGAATGGATGTGATCCATGTGGGCCAGAGTATCCGGGCCATAGAGGAAAAGGCGGAAAAAAGGGAAGAAATTTCAGCCCTTGTAAGTGCTTCTGACCTTGTGATTTTTGCCCAGCCGGTTTATACTTTCACCATTCCATCCCAGCTGAAACGCTTTATTGAACTTGTTAACCAAAGCGATCTGAAAAGGGTTTTCAGTGGTAAATATGCGGCTGTGATGACAACATCCATCAATTTTTTCGACCACAGTGCCCATGACTATATGCGGGCAGTGACAGAAGATCTGAATATGGCCTTTGCTGGTGGTTTTTCCGCAGATTCTTATGATCTTCTGAATGCGGAAGAGCAGCAGCGGTTGAAAAATTTTGCCAAAGATATTTTCATGACCCTTGAAAAGAAACGTCCTGTGACAAGGGCCTTTGCTCCCCTTGTACATTCTCAGTGGAACTATGCGCCGGGTCCGGATCTCTCAAAACTGGATACAGAAGCAAAAAAAGTGGTGATCATTCAGGACAGAAGGTACGACGCAGAAAACGCAGGAGCCATGGCTGACCGCCTTGCCCGCCGTTTTCCTGAAGCTGATCGTCTGATACTGGAAGAAATGACACTGGCGGGTGGCTGCCTTGGCTGTGTGCAGTGCGGTTTTGATCACAGGTGCGTTTATACCGGAAAAGATGATTTCATTGCCACCTATGAGGAGCGGATTAAAACCGCTGATCTGCTGTTCTTTGTAATGAAGGTGGAAGACCGCATGTTTTCTTCCCTCTGGAAGGCTTTTTTTGACCGGGGTTTCTACAATACCCATACCCCCACACTGAAGGGAAAGCAGCTGGGTTTTGTGATTTCAGGGCCTTTTGGGCAGATGGCTCCCTTCCGGGAAGTGCTGACGGCCTTTACCCAGTGGCAGGGTGCGGGGCTTGTGGATATGGTTTCCGATGAATGCGCTCAGGCCCCTTTGCTGGACAGTCTGCTGGATACCCTTGCTGAACGGGCTGTGGAAGCCAGCGAAAGGGGATACGTGGCCCCTGCCACCTTCCTTGGCAAGGCAGGGATGAAGGTGTTCCGGGATGATGTGTTTGGTCGCCATCGCTTTGTGTTTCAGGCGGATCATGACTGGTTTGAAGCCAATGGGATTTATGATTTTCCCCAGGATGATAAAAGGGCCATGGAAACCAATGCCTTTATGTTTGATATGATGAAAGATCCCGCAGTCAAAGAGGCCATCCGGAAAATGCTGAAATCCGAGATGGTGAAACCCATGCGCAAGGTGGTGGAAGAGGCCGGTTAAGCATAGACGGGCAGCCACCTTTTTTCCATCCTTCTCCCCCATAGAAAAAACAGGAGGTGGCTGTATGCAATCCGATTCCCGTGTACGCAGTCCTGCGGTGGCATCCCTCTTTTATCCGGGGGATGCCTTGCGTCTTGGGCAGGAAGTGTCTTCTCTTCTGGAAAAGGCCGGAACTTTTTCAGGTCTTCTGCCCAAAGCCATGGTTGTGCCCCATGCGGGCTATGTCTGGTCCGGTGGTCTGGCGGCCACAGCCTGTAAACTTCTTATTCCCATGAAAAATCAAATCCGGCGGGTGGTGTTACTGGGGCCTGCCCACAGGGTATACCTGAGGGGCATTGCCCTTCCTTCCAGCACGGCCTTTGCCACGCCCTTCGGGGAGGTGGGTTTAGATACGGATCTTCTGCAAAAACTGGCAGCGGCTTTTTCCTGTGTGAAGGTGATGGATGCGGCCCATGCCATGGAGCACAGCCTTGAGGTCATTCTTCCCTTTCTTCAGAAAACCCTGGACTCCTTTACCCTTGTGCCTCTGGTGGTGGGGGAGACGGATGCCCATAAAGTGGCTTCGGTGCTGGATGATCTCTGGGGCGGCGAAGAAACCCTTATCCTTGTCAGCTCGGATTTAAGCCACTTCAAGGACTATGCGTCAGCCCGAACAATGGATTTAAAGACGGCGCAGGCCATTGAAGCCATGGATCTTTCGGGGATTTCTCCGGATGCCGCCTGCGGGGTGTATCCCTTAAGGGGTTTTTTAATTTCCGCACTTCGCCGCAGTCTCAAGGTCCACCGTCTGGGACTTTACAATTCGGGGGATGTCTCAGGAGATAAGGCTGGCGAGGTTGTCGGCTATGGGGCATGGGCTTTCACGGAGGAGGGAATATGAGCATGGACTACCTTAATCCTGCAGAAAAAAAGTTCCTCCTTTCCATGGCATGGGATGTTCTCAGGGCAGGGGTTGCCGGAAAGAGATCCCTTATAAGGCCCGATGCCAAAACAGGGGGGCATCTGATGGAAAGGGGGGCTTCCTTTGTTACCCTCCAAAAGTCGGGGGAGCTCAGGGGATGTATCGGCTCCCTCACGGCATGGCGTCCCCTGTGGGAGGATGTGGCGGCCCATGCCTGGAATGCGGCCTTTGAAGATCCCCGCTTTTCTCCTGTGAAGGCTTCGGAGCTTTCCCTCATTTCCCTTAAAATTTCCGTTCTCACACCACCGGAACCCCTTGCATTTGATTCGGAAGCGGACCTGCTTTCAAAGCTTAAGCCCGGTGTGGACGGGCTTACCCTCCGTTCGGGCAGATGTCAGGCCACCTTTCTTCCCGCTGTATGGGAACAGCTTCCGGAGCCGGAAAGCTTTCTCATTCATCTGAAACTGAAAGCCGGACTGCGGGCCGATGCTTTTCCCAAAGATCTTGTGGTGGAACGCTATGCAACGGATGAATTTGCCTGAATGATTCCGGGATTAGGAGAATGCCATGAAAATTCCTGAAAGCTATTTTTGTAAAAAGGAGAAGGACAGCCTGCAGTGCATGGTCTGTCCCCATGGCTGTATCCTGAAAGAAGGGCAGCGGGGCCGCTGTTTTGTGCGCATGATGCAGGAGGGGCAGATGGTGCTGGACACCTATGGCCGTTGCAGCGGACTTTCCATTGACCCCATAGAAAAAAAGCCGCTGTATCATTTTCTGCCGGGAAGCCGGACGCTTTCCTTTGGTACGGCCGGGTGCAATCTGACATGCAGGTTCTGCCAGAACTGGGGACTTTCCCGTTCTAAAAGCATGGACAGGATGATGGTTTCTGCCATGCCGGAAGCCATTGCCGCAGCCGCCCTGAGGGAGGGATGCCGGAGTGTGGCCTATACCTATAATGATCCTGTGATTTTTCTTGAATATGCCATGGACACGGCCAAAGCCTGCAGGGAAGTCGGCCTTTTGTCCGTAGCTGTAACCGCAGGCTATATCCATGGAAAGGCAAGGGAAGATTTTTTTTCCCATATGGATGCCGCCAATGTGGACCTCAAGGCTTTTTCAGATTCCTTTTACAGAAAATACTGTGGGGCCTCCCTTGGGCCGGTTCTGGAAACCCTTTGCTATATCCGTCAGGAAACCAGCCTCTGGCTGGAGCTGACAACCCTGCTGATTCCGGGATACAATGATTCTGATAAAGATCTGGATGCCATGGTGGACTGGATTCTTGAACACCTCGGGCCGGATGTGCCCCTTCATTTTACGGCCTTTCATCCGGACCATGAGTTCCTTCATGTGAAAAGAACACCCGCAGCCATCCTGCTACGGGCAAGAAAAAGGGCCATGGACAGGGGGCTTTTCCATGTGATGACGGGAAATATCCCGGAAGAAGAAGGATCTTCCACCTTCTGCCATCATTGCGGTGAACTTCTCATTGCCCGGAGAGGATATCATATTACGCAGCGCAGGCTTTCTGAAAAGGGACTTTGCCCCCTTTGCTGCACGGCCTGTGCCGGTGTCTTTGATGGGGGGCTCAAGGCATGCTGCCAGAATAGCGAGTCTTCAAAATGGTAAAAAATCCTGTCTCCAAACCTCGTAAAAAACAGCTCACGCTCTGATATGGCGTTTTGTAATAGAGTACCTTGTGCCGGGTGAAAATTCATTTCGATCAGTGAAGGATTATTGGTCATTTTTTAAAGTTCTGAAGTAACTGTTCAGGTAATTATTCAGCACGGTTTATTCTGAACTGCCAATGCTGTAGTTGCAGCAGCTTCGTACTGCTGCAAGGCTCCGTGGCTATTTGAAAGTGACATTGCAATCGTTTCGGATCAGAGCTTCGCAGGCCTGTGCGAAAGAAGAGGCAACTGTCTGAGCCGCCACAAAGGCAGCGTACCAAAGAC
>NZ_VLLC01000005.1:16512-26180 GCF_007830435.1 Desulfobotulus alkaliphilus
TCGGATCAGAGCTTCGCAGGCCTGTGCGAAAGAAGAGGCAACTGTCTGAGCCGCCACAAAGGCAGCGTACCAAAGACTGCTATGGTAATAAAAAAGCTTATCCTGCCTGTGGCGGGGAGTTTTGCCGCTTCCGCACAGGGCAAGAAGCTCCCGAATCCGGCACTCAAGATCCATAGGCATTTTTACTCCCGTAAAGGGCTTGGTTTTTTTAGCTTGAGTGCCGGATTGCGTCACGAACAAATGGTCCGGTTGTCTATACACCTGATTAAAGGTATTCGATTTACCAAAGGAAAATTGTGCTAAACAGTTACGGAGATTTTTTATTCGCTTCTGTAACCTTCCGCATCCATTTTGTAGCGGCGGATAATTTTTTGCAGGGACTGGCGCTGGATACCGGAGAGTCTTGCGGCATGGGAGATGTTTCCCGATGTTTTTTTGAGAAGATAATCCAGGTATTGACGGGTAAAGCGGGATAAAACCTCTTCTTTTATCTGCTGATAGGGAAGATCCATGTCCGGGCAGTCGAAGTCTGAAAAAAATTCCGGGCATTTTTGCAATGCGCTGCTCTTTCCGGCAGCGCTTTTAATTTCTTTTCCCGCTGTCATGACACAGAGCCCCTGCAGGGTATTTTCCAGCTCCCTTGCATTGCCCGGCCATGGGGCAGCCATGAATTCTTCAAGGAGAAGGGGGGAAATATGTTTTTTTTCCATCTTCAACTGACATGCGGTTTTTTCCAGAAAATGCTCCGCCAGAAGGGGGATGTCTTCACGGATATCACGCAAGGCAGGCATGGTGATGGTGGCGACATTGAGGCGGTAGAAAAGGTCTGCCCGGAAGGTGTTCGCCTCGATTTTTTTTTCAAGATTCTGATGGGTTGCCGCAATAATTCTCACATCGAGTTTTTTACTCCGGTCACTGCCCAGGGGCTGGATTTCCTTTTCCTGCAGCACCCGCAGCAGTTTGGCCTGAAGGCCTAAGGGCAAATCTCCGATTTCATCAAGAAAAAGGGTTCCCCCTTCGGCTGCCACAAAATACCCGGCCCTGTCTTTGACCGCCCCCGTAAATGCCCCCCGTGTATAACCGAAAAGCTCGCTTTCCAGCATGGATTCCGGTATGGCAGGGCAGTTCACCGTAATCAGCGGGCCGCCCCGTCTTGGGCTGCTGTCGTGGATTGCCCTTGCAGCCAGCTCCTTTCCCGTGCCCGTTTCTCCCGAGATAAGAACCGTGACATCGGTACGGGCCAGCATACGGATTTTTTCAAAGATGCCGCGCATGGGAGCAGACTGGCCGATGAGTCCCGGAACCGGCGTGCAGACCATCCTTGAAAGGCGGATATTTTCCCGTATGAGCCTGTTGTGTTCCAGACCTTTTCTGATGACGTGAATCAGGGTTTCTGTTTTAAAGGGTTTGGGAATAAAATCATAGGCTCCCTCGCGGATGGCGGAAACAGCCGCTTCAATGGTTCCGTATCCGGTCATGAAAATGACGGAAAGGTGGGGATCTTTTTTATGGATTTCCCGGAGCAGGGAATGGCCGTCCATGCCGGGCATGCGGATATCCGTCAGCACAAGGTCCACGGGTTCCCTTGAAAGCATTACCAGTGCTTCTTTTGCACTGGCAGTCGTATGGACAATACAGGGAATATCGGCCAGTATGGTACGTTTGAGTCCGGAAAGCAGGTCCGTTTCATCGTCCACAAGCAGCAGAACGTCTTTTGGGGTGTCCATTATTCTTCCTCCAGAGGCAGATACAGGGTAAAAGTGCTGCCTTTGCCGGGATGACTTTCCACAGAAATTTCTCCCCCATGGCGTGCAACAATGCCATAGACGATGGCAAGACCCAGCCCCGTGCCTTTCTGATCCGCACGGGTGGTGAAAAAGGGTTCAAAAATCCGGTTGAGATTGCCTCTGGCTATGCCTTTCCCGGTATCTTTTATCTCAAAAAATACGTTCCTGTCTTCTTTTCTGGACAAAATTTCTATCTGGCCTCCGACATCCGTTGCCTGTATGGCGTTGAGAATAAGGTTCATCCATACCTGTTGCATCTGCTGGGGATCCGCCGTTACCAAAGGCAGGTCCGGAAGGGGCGTGAACAGCACCCGGATACCCCTGCTCTGAATTTCCCTTGAAAGCATCTGAAGGATGTCCCCTATGATTTCATGCATGTCCAAGGGCTGGTACTGTACAGGGCCTGTCCTTGAAAAATCCAGCAGCGCCTCTACTACCTTTTTGCATATATGGCTGTGTTTAAGGATGATTTGAATATCCTGCCTGATCTGTTCATTTTCTTCAGAGGCCTTTTCAATAAGACGGGCATAAAGCTCAATGACACCAAGGGGGTTATTGATTTCATGGGCCACACCAGCAGCCAGTTCCCCTATCGAAGCCAGCCTGTCGGTCTGGGCAAGGCGGTCATCCATCCGTTTTTTTTCTGTTATGTCCCGCAGGGTGGCTTCAAAATCCGGAATTTCAGCGCAGGTTCCAGGTCTTGCAAGGCTGGACAGGAGAATATCCCTTTTTTCTCCCCTTCGATTTACAATGCGTATTTCCATATCATGGATAGAGCCTTCTTTCTGAAGAATTCCCCAGATTTTGCGGACATGCTGCCCATCCCAGAAAAGCTGATACACGGACTCGATGCCCAAGGCTTCTTCCATGCTGGTAAAGCCAAAGAGTGACAGGCCTGCCGCGTTGATGTCCGTCAGGCGCCCCTCCCTGCTGACCAGAATGGCCTCGGGAGCCGTTTCAAAAAGACTTCTGTATTTGGCTTCACTGGTTTTTAGTTCCCCATGGAGCTGTTTGAGCTCATCGGCAAGGAGATAAAGATTTTGCTGCAGCTGACTGGCTTCATCCTGTTGTGGTGAGACAGGAAAAAAATCGGGGACAGAAGAAGCTGATCCATATATTTTTTTAAAATTATTTAAAATTTCCCTTAGGTTCAGAATAACTGTTTTATGAAATAAGAGGTAGAACAGAAGAAGGAGGGAAAAAAGGGAAAGGGCAGTAACAAAAAAAATGACCCATGCCTTTTCCTGAATACGGGCAAGGGTAGGGTCTATGGGAAGATACAGGGTTTCCGCAGCAACCACCTCACCGAGGTTATAGGAAAAGCTGGCCTGATCTCCATAGATCGAAAGTATTTCTTCCGGTGCATCCGCAGGTGAGCCATGGCAGGAAAGACAGTCTTTTTCAACATATACGGGCGTCATGTGGACAAAGTAGGCATGCCCGTTTTTTTTAATATTACCGCTCCATTCCCTCTGGAAAGGATTGTCATGGAACCACTGAATCCGCTTACTCTCGAAGTCATCTGCAAGGTTTGAAGGGTTTCTTGGATTCAGGGCGGCCCGTTTGTAGGTGAACTCGGGAAAGTGATCATGGAGGCGGTTCATGATTTCTCTGGAAACATAGGAGGTACTCATGGCCTCCAGAAGAAAAAAATCCGGGCTGAAATTATCCTGCATGCGGGGGCGAAGAATTTCCTTTACATAATCGCGGCTGGACTGGGCCATGGCCATGAAAAGGGTGGATTTCTGATTCAGAACAGAAAAATATTCATGGCGGAGATAATAATATTCCATGAGGGCCGCTGCCACGCAAAATAGAAAAACAATGGCAGCAGCTCCCAAACGGAATCTTTTTTTTATACTGAAATCTGGCATCGTCTGGCTACCTGTGCATCCTCCTGACGGCTATCGTTTCTGGCCAGCGAAGACAGTGCTGAGCAATTGCCAAAGCCTTAGCCTTTCAGCACGTCTATCATGGAAAAGACCTGCCCCCGGCATCCCTGGGTTATCTTCTGGCTGAGAAAGCTGACGGCATCCAGCGTCCCCTGAGCGTAGACATCCCGACCATTGATATTATGGGTAAACCGGAAGCAGACGCTGCCGTCTTCGGATTTGAGGGTATAGGTATGCCAGGCATGGCCTGCAATGTGCTCGGAAGGAATCCCCCATACACTTTCCTGACGCTCGGGATTTCTTTCCATTTCAATGGCGTCCACCCCAAAGGGAATACCCAGACGATTGAAATAGCCCACCATGGCCTTGGCCGTTCCTGAAGTATCAGCCTTGCCCGACTGGTGGCTTTCCTCAATGCGAAGGCTATAGCCTTTAAATAAATCCGGAAAATTTTCTGCGGCATGGGCCATCATGGCCTGAAATCCAACGATCTGCTTGGCCATATTGGGAGCAATCACGGCACAGGTGGCAGACTGCACTATGCTTTCGGAAAGGGCATCCCTGTCTCCGCCGGTCGTGCCCATGACAAAGGGAATACCGTGTCTGGCATAAAAGGTGGCGTTGGCATTTACGGCACTGGGATGGGTATAGTCGATGGCTATGAGGCCGCTGTTATTCAGGAGAACATCGGAAATCCATGCATCTCTGTCTGCGGGCCTGATGAGGCTGAAATTCATGTTGCAGCACTGGAGCTGGTCATTAAGGGTATCCGGGCCGGTGAGGGAAGCAGGAATCAGGGAAAATTTTTCATCCGCAAGGATATGGGGGATCAGGGTGGACGCCACATTACCGGGCAGTCCGTTGACCATGACGGGTATTTTTGACATGAAAACTCCTTTCAGTAAGACACTGCTGGCTTTGCAGTACCTTTATCCCAGGGGGAAAGGGAAAAATTGTGAATACTTACCTTTTTTAAGTGCGCCAGCCTTTTCTGCCTTACCTTGACAGGCCTTTTCTGTCCAGCGCTTTTTCAGAAGGCCTGACCCTTTACCTGAGACAGGCTTGCCCGGATCAGTCCCTGGGGGTCCAGTATCAGCCCCACTTCGCCGTCGGGCATGATGGCCGCACCTGCAATGCCCTGAATTTCCTTAAAACTTTCTCCAAGGGGTTTGACCACAATCTGCTGTTTTCCAAGAATTTCATCCACAAAAATACCCGAACGCTGATTTTCAGATTCAAGGACCATCATGAGGCTGGCACTCTGCCCCCGGCCCTCCGGTCTTTGCAGCAGGATTTCAAGGGGAAATGCGGGAATCAGACGATCCTGAAAAGGGGCCATGGTCATTCCCGTGGGCAGGCTGCAGATATCCTCCGGCCTGACTTCAAGGCTTCCCAGTACACTGAGGGTGGGAATCACATAACGGCGTCTTCCGCAACGGCAGACAATACCGTCAATAATCGCTACGGTCATGGGAATGCGCAGGTGAAAACGGGTGCCTGCGTCCCTTGTACTGTCCACGTGGATGCTTCCCGAAAGGGAGAGTATCTGCTCCCGCACCACATCAAGGCCCACCCCACGACCGGATATTTCCGTAAGGCTTGCAGCCGTTGTAAATCCGGGATGAAAAATTATCTTTTCAAGCATTTCAGGTGTAAGGGGAACATCTGCGGCAAGCAGCCCCTTTTCCCTTGCCTTTTTTGCTATGGCGTCGGCATTGAGCCCCTGACCATCATCTTCGATAATAATATGGATATCGCCCCCGCCATGCCGCGCTTCAATGCGCAGCAGCCCCTGTTCCGGCTTGTTTTTGGCTTTCCGGATCTCCGGTTCTTCAATCCCATGCCCCATGGCGTTGCGTACAAGATGGAGCAGGGGATCCCGCAGATGTTCCACCAGAGACCTGTCCAGCTCCGTTTCATCTCCTGTAGACTGGAAAAGAACGGGTTTCCCAAGACTTTTACCCAGCTCCTGTACCATGCGCTGCATTTTCATGAAAAGGGGACGGATGGGGACCATGCGCAGATTCAGCCCCAGATTCTGCAGCTCCCTTGTGAGTTTGGTCAGCTGGGCAAGGTGGTTGTTCAGGGAACCACCGCTGATACTGGCCAGTTCCGGAGCCTGTCTTACCATGGTTTCCACAATGACCAGCTCGCCAATGGTATCCATGAGGCGATCCAGGCGTTCCGCCTCCACCAGTACATTTTCCCGTACCTGTCGATGGACTCCGGTAACACCGGAAGCAGCGTTGTTTTCCCTGATTTCGGAGATCGGCTTCTCCAGACCAAGCCTTGCATGGAGAGGTGCGGGATCTTCAGGCACCGGTACTTTTTTTCCGGAATACCAGTCAAAGGCTTTTTTAAGCCAGCTTTGAATATCCAGAAAAACCGATGTCATGTCTTCGGAAAAAGTATCGGTATCCAGTGTGTCTTCGGCCACATGGCAAAGATTTTCAACGGCTTCCAGCCTGAAAAACCCTGCTTCTCCTTTCAGCGTGTGAAAGGTACGGCGCAGTTCCGTTAATGCAATGGCTTCCTGACCTGCACGAAGAATATATTCTTCCATGGAAGCGAGAACCGGGGGCTGCATGGAAAGAAACTCTGCATAAAGATCCATATCCAGATGGTAGGGCAGTTTATCCGGATGGCGGGTTGTGCCGTTTTCATTCATGTCCACTCCCAGAGTACGGGGGAAAGGGGAAGGCTTTTCATAAAGATCAGAGCCTGAGATCCTTATCCATTCATAAAGAAGGCCTTTATGCTCAGGCCCCATGGACTGCACACCTGACGTTTATGTCAGGTTATATTTTTTTGGGGATCTTGTAAATACAGGCTGAACCAGCCATGGAAACAGATATGTTTTTTGAGGTGGCCAAAGGGGGGGAATGGTCAAAAAAAAGTGCCCGCATCGTTTGATTCATCCATGATCTTTGCGAACGGGGGAGTCTTCAAAAATAATGGAAACGATGCGGGCCAGTTGTAAACCCCTTGAAGCATAGGTTTTCAGGGGATTGTTATCTTAAAATGGCTTGTCGGGGATTGGAAGCACGCTGCTTCACCCCGACCCTCTCCCGGCAGGAGAGGGTGCCAAGGGTATGTTCGGTTTCAGATCATTATTAAGGGATGAGCCTGGATTCCACCCTGTCCATAAAAACCCTGCTGCTGTCTCTGGCGTCGTCACGGCTTCTGTTCAGTATTTCAAGCCATCTTCCGGCGTGAAACCTTGTTCGTGTTCCGATCGGTACACCCGAAAGCGCAAACCAGGTCCGTATCATATGCTCGCTCTGCTGCTGAAGTGATTCCTGCACAGACCACATAAGGTCAAGTCCCGTACATTGCATTTCCAGTATCATGGTTCGGGGATCCATAGGCCCTCCCTTCTTTTTTTAGTTTTGGGGAGTCTCCTGAATAAAACGTTCCATCCGGTTAAGGCTTTCATCCTGAAATTTTTTCACCTTTTCCTGTCCCTGACGTACGGTTGTTATCCAGTTGTGCACAAGGTCTTTTGTCTGCTGGGGAACCTGGGGCAGAGGGTCAAGGATCTGGCGGGTTATTTTTTCCCCCTGATCCTGCACCGCCGCATGGGTTGTGTAAAAATTATTCAAGAGGGTTTTCTGGAAATCAAGGATTTGTTTTGCAATGATTTTGGGTTCCATGGTATATTCTCCTTTGATTATGCTTTGAGGTCGTTTTAATGTTGCACTGCAACTTCATGGTTAGATAATAAGATTTTTGTGCGTTGTGTCAAGAAAAAAATCCATGGGAGTCATTATATTTATAAATCCTGACCTTTTTTAAATCAAAATCCTGTCTTTAGGGTTGTATCGTGGGATATGACCGGTGTGAATTTTATGGAATTGTATTTTTGTGCAGTGCAATAGCATGGAGGAGAAATGGAAAACCACGTTCTGATTAAAAAATATGCCAACCGACGCCTGTATGATACGGAAAAAAGTAAATATGTCACCCTGGCGGAGGTCCGGCTTCTGATACGGGAAGGCCGCGGTATCCATGTCATAGATGTGAATACGGAAGAGGATGTAACTGCCTTTATTCTCACACAGATCGTACTGGAAGAGGCCCGCCAGAAAAATGCCCTCCTGCCCGTCCCCCTCCTTCATCTGATCATCCGTTACGGGGATAATGTTCTCAGTGAATTTTTTGAAAAGTACCTGCAGCAGATTCTTGGAAACTACCTCCATCAGAAATCGGCCTTTGATGAGCAGTTCAGGCGTATGCTGGATCTTGGGATTGACCTTTCCGGAATGGCCCAGAAAACCATGACGGGCATTGCACCCTTTGCTCCGTTCATGGATTTTTTTACCCAGGAAAAAGACAAGGGAAAAAAAGAATAACCCCTTTTTCCCGTTTTTATATGGAAATTTAAAGCCAGCAGTCCTGCGCCCGGTCCGTCAGCGGTTCCGGGCGTAGCTTTTCCCTGATGGCAAGGAAGCAGAAATGGTCCCTATCCTATTTGAAAATGAAGAGCTTCTGGCTCTGGAAAAACCGGAGGGCATTGCGGTCATTCCTGAACGGCATAAAGAAAGTGCCTGCCTTCTTCATATAATGGAAGAAAAGCTGGGAAAGCGGCTTTTTGTGGTCCACCGTCTGGATAAGGAAGTGAGTGGGATTCTCCTTTTTGCAAAGACTGCCCAAATGCACCGCCACCTGAACCTTGAGTTTGAGCAGCGCAGGATTCAAAAAACCTATATGGCCCTTGTCCATGGGTGTCCGAAAGAAAAAACAGGAAATATCCATGCTTCCATCCGGGCCTTTGGATCAGGACGGATGGGCATTGACCCTGAAAAAGGCAAAGGCAGCCATACCCGATGGGAAGTCATCAGGGGGGGGAAGGATCAAAGTCTTCTGGCTGCCTTTCCCGTAACGGGCAGACGGCATCAGATCCGTGTTCATCTTTATCACATCGGCCACCCCATTGTGGGGGATCTTCGTTATGGCGATAAAAATATGCAGAAAAATTACCCCAGACTCATGCTCCATGCCCATGGCCTTGAATGTCGTATGCCCGACGGAAAGATGCTGCGCCTTGACTCCCCGTTACCGGATGTCTTCAGCGTTTGGTAAAATGTTTTTTTTGTCGCTTTGCAGCATTTCTGCCATGGACACCTCTGGACTTTTTATGCAGGGTGCACATAGTCTTTAAATGGGATACAGGATCCCATACCGCAATACGAAATCATCCTGTTCTTTAATGATCTTTTTTTCGACATCAAAAAAGGAGCGTACCATGGAGAAAATTCAGGTTCTGGGTATCTGCGGCAGTCTGCGGAAGAGTTCTGCCAATATGGGGCTTCTGCGTTATGCACAGGAGGCGGCTCCCCAAGGTCTTGACATTCAGATTGCAGATATTTCCGGACTTCCTTTTTACAATTCGGATATGGAAGAAAAACCCCAGAGTGTGCTGGATTTTTTTAAGGCCCTTGAAAAAGCGGATGCACTCCTTCTGGCCTGCCCGGAGTACAATTATTCCATGGCACCGGCCCTTAAAAATGCCCTGGACTGGGCTTCCCGTGAACCGGACAATGCCCTTCTTTCCGGAAAAACAGCAGCGATTATGGGAGCCGGTGGTGGCATGGGAACGGCACGGGCGCAGTATCATCTCCGTCAGGTCTGTGTGTTTTTGAATCTGCATGTACTGAATGCACCGGAAGTGTTCTGCAATGCCTTTGCAGGCGGGTTTGAGGACAATGGCAATCTTAAGGACGAAAAAATCCAGAAACAGATAGGAAAGCTCCTTACCGCTCTGAAGGACTGGACCCTGAAACTGCGGTGACTATTTCTTAATATGATGTAATTATTCAGCACATTTTCTCTTGAAAGACTGTGCGTTAATTTCGAAACGCTG
Organism: Desulfobotulus alkaliphilus; assembly: GCF_007830435.1. Taxonomy (GTDB): domain Bacteria; phylum Desulfobacterota; class Desulfobacteria; order Desulfobacterales; family ASO4-4; genus Desulfobotulus; species Desulfobotulus alkaliphilus. The sequence goes on from NZ_VLLC01000005.1 coordinate 26,055, forward strand.
GTTCCAGCAAAAGACAATCGGACTGTTTGTGAGTGACATTGCAATCGTTTCGGATCAGAGCTTCGCAGGCCTGTGCGAAAGAAGAGGCAACTGTCTGAGCCGCCACAAAGGCAGCGTACCAAAGAC
>NZ_VLLC01000005.1:26190-163952 GCF_007830435.1 Desulfobotulus alkaliphilus
TGTCTATACACCTGATTAAAGGTATTCGATTTACCAAAGGAAAATTGTGATGAACAGTTACGGGGGGGCGTAAAATTCGTAGGGGCAGGCCTTGCGCCTGCCCGTATGAAAGCTCTCACCATGGGCCTGACAACAATCTGAGCAGCAGGCTGTGACTCAAGTCAGGGTCGCTCAGACTTCTTAAAGGCCCTGCCTTCTGAGCAGGCTGACAGGCAGCTCAGAAGGCAGGGCGTAGGTTTCTCAGGCTTCATCTTTCCGGGAAAGAATACCGGCCTTAAGATTTTTCATGGAAAGCATACGCAAAGGTCTGTTTTTTTCCTGCTGCATGCGGTCATACATGTCTTGAGGGTCTGCTGCCACATCCGGCTGAAAGGCCTCCTCACGCTGAACAAGGCAGATGGCTCCGGATGTGCAGGCACTTTTGCACAGACCGCACCCCATACACTTTCCCCTGCTCACCCTTGTTTTTCCCCCTTCTCCTGCGGAAAGGGCACCAAAGGCACAGCGCTCCATGCAGGCACCACAGCCGGTGCAAAGTTCCTGATTGACATTGCACTGCCATGAAGCCCGGACAATCTGACTGTGAAGGTTAAAGCGTGCCACCGTGGAAAAAATACCACAGGAGCAGACGCAGCAGTTGCAGATATAACAGACCTCTTCCCTTGCATTCTGGGTGTGGGCGATGAGGCCTTCTTTTTCGCAGTCTTCCATGAGTTTCAGGGCATCTTCTTTGGAAATAATCTCCGTAGGCATACCCGATTCCAGATAAAATTCAGCAAACTCGTTCAGACTGAGACATACCCTTAATGAATGGTCACAGCCCCTGTTTTCAGCATGGGCTTTTTTTCTGCAAAGACAGTCACTCACGGCAATGAGCCTTGCCTCTTCAATATAGCGGCGTATTTTTTCATGGGGCATGATGGTCTGGGTATCTTCGATGGCGGTTTCCACGGGAAGTATCCGGAATTGTGAGGTTTTGCTTCCGAAAACTTCCATCCCCATGGCATCCATCATATAGCGGTTGTGGGCCTTGTTGTACTCGGGAGAAAGGCGGTTGAGCTGAAATTCGAAGGTACCCACAATATAGGGCATCAGCACGTAATGGGGTTTATCATCAACTTTTATCCTGAAAAGAAGTCCCCTTTCTGCCATGGCATCCAGCATGGTGGCAGTACTTTGTTCTTCGCTCTTATTTTTTAAAGCGATGTCACGGACGGTCTGGGCTTCTGGTGTAAGAAGAAGACAGAGTTCTGCTTCTTCAGGTGTGTACATGGTTTTCAGAAGGGTGATATCCGTTCCCGAAGGGCCTTCGGGGAATCCGCATGGAAGCTGATGCAGGTGCTGCTGCAGTTTACGATAAAGGTCTTCCATGCATTATTCTCCTTTGCTTTCGGATCCGGAGATTTGTTTGAAAAGCATGATTCCGCCCCTGGCAAGAATCTGGCAGATCAGAATACCGGCAAGGCCTGCAGCCATCACCGAGAGACTTTCCGGAAGCACAGGAAAGCTGTAGTCGGGCATGGGTGCGTTAAAAAGCAGTATGCCTTCTGGAAGCGCAAAATTTTCTGCCACAAACTCAAGGCCGTCAGGATATCCTGAGGCAAAGGGCGTAAGGAAAAGGGCAGCTGCCATGGGAAGAATCAGGCGGGGGAAATACCTTGCAGCAGACATCAGAACAAGGGTGAGAAGGGCCTCACCAAGGGCAATGATGGCATGTACGGAGAGCATGGGGCCAATGATGCCGGAAAGACGGGTATCACTTCCTGCGGCAATAAAAATGCAGCAGAGAAGGGCGGCCGCCATCACGGATATCCATGCTGCAAAGGCTGTGGAGAGATGGACAGTGAGGGGGCTTTTCCGGCCTTTGATGAGAATAAGCCGCAGAAGTCCGCCAAAACCTGCTCCCATTCCAGCCATTAAAAGGATATTCATGCCTAAAACGGTCAATCCGCCGTCACCGAAAAATACGGCCTGAACCAAAAGAACCAGGGATATGGAAAGTATGCCCGCAGGAACCCCCAGAAGTCCTGCGGCCAGCACACCGCCCATGAGATGCCCGGATGTGGCACCGCTGATGGGAAAATTCAGCATCTGAAAAACAAAAATCAGGGCCGTGACGGCTGCAAAATCCGCAGGCTCTGTTTTTTTATCCGAATGACCTGTCTTTTTATCTGTTCGTATGGCTTTAAAAGCGGCAATTCCGATCAGCCCTGCGGCAAGAATGGAAGTAGCCGGACACACAGGACCCGAAATCATGGCATCTGGAATATGCATGGGAATATCCTTTATTGGATGGATTTGTTTTTATGTGTGCAGCGGACCGGGGTTTTTTTTATTTCTGGAAGGCATTGATTTTATTTTCCAGAGCAGCAATCCAGTTCTGAAGACCTTCTCCGGTTTTGCAGGATACGGGAATAATGGCAGCACGGGGATTGACCCTGCGGACATGGTCTGTAAAACGTTCCAGACTGAAATCACACAAAGGCTGCATATCCGTTTTATTGACAAGGATAATATCACACACGGAAAACATCAGGGGGTACTTAAGGGGTTTGTCGTCTCCTTCCGGAAGACTGGCAATCATCATGTTCAGATGGGCGCCTGTGTCAAATTCTGCGGGACAGACAAGGTTGCCAACATTCTCAATAAAAATAATATTCAGCTTCTCCAGATCCATTTCATCCAGACCGGATACCACCATGGAAGCATCCAGATGGCAGAAGCCCCCTGTGCGGAGCTGGATCACAGGGAGACCGGCAGCAGCCATTTTTTCTCCGTCCACACTGGATTCAATGTCTGCCTCAAGAACACCCATGGCTGATGTTTCAGAAAGCAGGACCGCCGTTTTAAGGAGAAGACTGGTTTTTCCTGCTCCCGGTGACGCCATCAGGTTGATAAGAAAAAGGCCCTGCTTTTTTAAACGGGTGCGAAGGTCATCGGCCATGGCCCCGTTGTCCGCCAGAATATCCTCTTTTACATCAATGATACGTACCTGATCCATAGGCCTCCTTTTGATTTTTAGGAAATGACTGTCTGTTTTTCATGGTAAAACATCAAAAAGATGACATAATAACAGAGCAATGTCGAGAAAAGAAGCATACAAACTATTCCGGAGGATAATTTTTGAGACTGCGCCGAAGCCTTCAAAACACCATGCTGGTCATGCTTGTTTCCGTAACAGCGCTGGTGATTTCCTTTTTCCTTTACATCCGCTGGTTCATGGAGGTGAGGGCAGGGCTGATGGATCTGGCAGGCAACCTGAATCTTGATCTCGACCGGGTGATGGCTCCTGAAACCTTCAGTGTCATCCTGACACTTTCCGTACTGGTGGGACTTATTCTTGTGGGCCTGAGTGTCATTTATCTCTATTACAGACGGGCCATGTCTCTGTATCGCATGCAGCGCCGCTTTATCCGCAGCTTTACCCATGAACTGAAAACACCCGTGGCTTCCATCCGGCTGTATCTGGATACCTTTTTAAGGCATGAGCTGCCAAGGAGTGAGGAGCTTAAGTATCTTGCTTTCATGAAAAAAGACGCCGAACGTCTTTCTGAACAGATTGAAAGAATCTTAAACCTTGCCCGCATCGAAGGGGGGATGACGCCGCTTTCTCTGGAATGTACGGATCTTGGAGAGAAAATTCTGTCCATCTACCATGCCAACCCTCAACTGTCCGGACTTTCCCTTCATATACATCCAACGGATAAAAAAATTGTTTATCCGCTGGATCCGGGACTTTTTTCCATGGTTCTGGGAAATCTCATGGAAAATGCCATGAAATACAATGATTCAGGGGCACCTTCCATGGAGATCCATATGGAAAAAAGAAAAAACAGGCTCTTTTTAAGTTTTCGTGATAACGGTCATGGTCTTGATAAAAAGAACGAAAAGAAAATTTTCAGGAGATTTTTCAGGGTAAATCCCAAGGGTGCCGTTCCGGGTACAGGGCTTGGCCTGCACCTTGTCCACCATGTGATTCGTATGCACAAAGGACGCATATGGGCTGAAAGCGAAGGACCGGGAAAGGGCAGTACCTTTATTGTCAGCCTGCCCCTACGGACGGGAGAGTGTTGTGATGTCAAATAAAATTTTGCTTATAGAAGATGATCCCCACCTGCTTGAGGGTATCCGTCTGAACCTTTATCTTGGCGGCCATGAAGTTTTCTGTGCGGTTTCAGGAAAAGAAGGCCTTGCGATCTGGGAAGAAGCTTCTGTGGATTTTGTCATCCTTGACCGTATGCTTCCGGATATGGACGGGCTCAAGGTGCTTGAAAAAATAAGAAAAACAGACGAAAGTCTGCCAATTCTGATTCTTTCAGCCAAGGGGGAGGTGGAGGACCGTAAGGCAGGTCTCAGGCGGGGCTGTGATGATTACATGGCAAAACCCTTTGACATGCAGGAGCTGGAACTGCGCATGGAAAGGCTTCTTCTCAGAGGAAAAAGTATCAAGCGAACAGGGTCCCGGGATTTTTTTTTCGGGGACCACCGTATCGACTGGGAGCGCAGGGTGGCTGTGGTTGACGGAGAGGATGTCCCCCTCACTGATCAGGAATTCCGCATTTTAAAATATTTTGCAGAAAATCCCGGAAAACCCGTCAGCAGGGAAGCCATCCTGACCCGTGCCCTTGGATACGCAGCCCCCGTTGCCACCCGCACCGTGGATAATTTTCTTGTGCGTTTCCGCCGTTATTTTGAAAAAAATCCCAGAAAGCCCAAATTTTTTAAAAGCATACGCTCCGTAGGCTATCTTTTTGATCCTTTTGGGCAGGAAAAGGATAGCAGACAGAAAAAGGATGAAGAAAACAGCGATACCCGATAAGGCCTATCCATGAAGTCCCTGTCCCATGCCTTTACATGCCATCTCATAAAATATTTCACTGAAGGTGGGATGGGCATGGATGGTGCCTGCCATATCCCTTAAGGTGAGGTTTTTGCTGATGGCCAGGGTGGCCTCGGCAAGAAGCTCTGTGGCATGGGCTCCCACCAGATGGCACCCCAGTATCTTCTCACTTTTTTCTTCCGTTACAAAAACAGCCTCACCGCCAAGCTGGCCTGTGGCATGGGCTTTACCGAGGCTTCGCATCAGTACGGATGTGGTTTTGACACGAAAACCCCTTTCCCTGGCCCTTTCGGCACTCAATCCCACAAAGGCCACTTCAGGCTCCGTAAAAACAGCCGAGGGGATGGCAGTATAGCCCATGGTTTTCCTCTGGCCCATGGCATTTGCCACGGCCACCTCTGCTTCTGCCGAAGCCACATGGGCCAGCATGATCCTTTCAGGCCCTGTGACATCTCCAATGGCAAAAACGCCGGGACAGGCGGTTTCCATGGCATCGTTGACGGGCAGATAACCACGGGCATCCGGATGAAGATGCAGGCTGTCAAGGCCAAGATTCAGGGTGTTGGGTTTACGGCCCACACAGAGAACAAGGCAGGCAGCCCCGATGGATTCCATCTTTTCATGGTTTTCCGTTGCAGGAGAATTTTTTTTAAGATTTACACGAATTCCATCGGCGTTTTTTTCCAGATCAAGGATGCTGCTGGATGTATGGATACCGATTTTCTGTTTTTTAAATTCCCTTGCCAGCAGTCTGGATGCGGAGGCATCCAGATCCGGCAGGGGAAGAATCCGGTCTGCCATCTCAACAAGATCCACCTTTGCACCAAGGCCTGAAAGGATGGATGCAAATTCACAGCCCACAACACCGGCTCCAATAATCAGGGCTGATGGTGGCAGGGATGCCATGCGCAGAAAATCGTTGGAAGAAAGGCATTGTATTCCATCCGTGGAAATTTTCGGAAGACCTGCAGGCACGGTACCTGTGGCAATGATCAGGCGGTCCCAGCTCAAAGATGTTTTTTTTCCATCCTGATGTCTGACGGAAAGAAGGCCTTTTCCTTCAATGCGGGCATCTCCTGAAATAAGCTGCACCCTGTTGTGTCTGAGCAGGGCATCAATCCCTTTCTGCTGGGTGGCAATGACCGTCTGCTGTTTTTTCTGTAGCGCCTTCATATCCAGAACAGGGGGCGTTTCCAGATGAATACCGGACAGGGCAGCATGGCGTATCTGACGCATGGCGGTGGCTGCACTGACCATAACCTTGGATGGAATGCAGCCCCAGTTCAGGCAGGTGCCGCCTAAGGCTTCTTTTTCCACAAGGGTAACTTCTGCACCCGACTGAGCTGCACGGATGGCAGCCACATAACCACCGGGGCCTGCGCCAATGACAGAGATTTTAAGGGACATTTGCACTCCTTAAAAACAGGATCGTTTTGATCCGGGGGTTCATCAAATTGTACTCCGAAAATCCATCGCTTTTTTAGTCTTGCAAATCAGCTCGGCACACCTGCCTTGGGGGGATGACCGCTACCAGGCAGAGATCATACTGAATCCCTGCCTGCCTTCAAACAAAAATAAGCGAAAAAAAACTGAAAGCTGTTTTTATGTAAAAGATAAGGCTGCCTTTTTAAAAAGAACATGCTAAAAGGATACGGGCAGAAGCTGGAAACATTCAAACTGATTGAAGGAGTAAAAAAATATGGATCAGGCTAAAAATTTTTTTAAATCCCGCAAAGACATTGCCATTCGTCTGCTTTACACCATTTTCTTTTTTATTGTTTTTGAATTTTTGAAAACCATCCAGATTTTCCTTTCCTGTGTACAATATATCTGGGTTCTGGTTACGCTCAACCATCTGGAGCCCCTGCGGACACTGACGGACCGTCTTGCCGTTTTGAGCTACCGCATCCTGAGGTATATCTCCCTCAATGAAAACAAAAAACCTTTTCCTTTTACGGAATTCCCGGAATCCGTGGACGTTTCCGAGTCCGTACGTTTTTCTGACAAGGACTGATTTTTTTTGAGACTGCCGGTCTGATATCATAAACTGGATATTCTGCCGGAGTCCTTAGGGTGATAAAAAAATGTTACAGGGCAAGACCGGTTCCGCTTTTTTTTGCGGAAATGGTCTTGTCTTTTTTAGTTTATGAATATGAGAAAAGACCCGATCCTTTCTGAATACTGTTTCGGGGAAAGGTCTGAAAAAAAGGGGAGTATGATGCGTCTTTCCACCTTTGGTGAAAAATTCAGTTCCAAAAGCGGTATTCTGCAGTTGATGGATGATCTGGGCAATGCACTGGCCGGTAAAGGGGACATGGCCATGATGGGAGGCGGCAACCCCGCCCATATCCCAGAGGTGGAAGAGGCCATGGCCAGGCGTTTAAAAAAAATCCATGGGGACAATGATGAAATCCGTCGGATGATCGGTATTTATGACCCTCCCCAGGGAGAAAAGAATTTCATTGAAGGCCTTGCAGATCTTTTGAACAGGGAATTCGGATGGCAGCTCACACCGGAGAATATCGCCCTGACCAATGGCTCCCAGTCTGCTTTTTTTCTTCTGTTCAACATGTTTGCAGGCCCATGCCCGGACGGTAAAAAAAGAAAAATTCTTCTTCCTCTGGCACCGGAATACATCGGTTATGCGGATGCAGGGCTGGTCCCTGATTTTTTCACTTCCTTCAAACCTAAAATCGATTTCCTTGAAAGGCCTTTTTTTAAATACCGGATCGATTTTGAAAATCTCCACATCTCCGATGATACAGCAGCCATCTGTGTATCCAGACCCACCAACCCCACAGGCAATGTACTCACCGATGAAGAGGTGATCAGTCTGGATGCCATGGCAAAAAAAGCAGACATCCCCCTGATTCTGGACAGTGCCTATGGAACGCCTTTTCCGGATATTATTTTTACCCAAGCCCGCCCTTTTTGGAATGAAAATATTATTTTGTGCATGAGCCTCTCCAAGCTGGGGCTGCCTGCGGCACGGACAGGGATTGTCATTGCAAGACAGGAAATTGTCCGTGCCCTTTCCCGGATGAATGCGGTGATGAACCTTGCTACGGGCAGTTTCGGGGCCATGATGACCATGGATCTTGTCAGAAGCGGCGAGATCATTTCCCTAAGCCGGAATGTCATTCAGCCCTATTACAGAAAGCGGGCAGAAGAGGCCGTGGGACTCTTTGAAAAGGCACTGGAAGGGACGAATTTCTTTATCCATAAACCCGAAGGGGCTATTTTTCTATGGCTCTGGTTCCCAAATCTCCCCATCAGCAGTCAGAAACTCTATGAAAGGCTTAAGGAAAAAGGGGTACTGGTGGTGCCGGGCCATTACTTTTTCCCAGGCATTGAAGATGAAAACTGGCCCCACCGCCAGGAGTGCATCCGTGTCAACTACAGCCAGTCTGAAGATGTGGTAAAAAGGGGAATTGCCATTATTGGAGAAGAGGTAAAGCAGGTATTCAGTCAAGGGTCTGAATAAAATCCAGAATATCCGGGGAAGGAAAACCTCTGGAAATAAGAAAACGGTAAAGTTTTGCCTTTCTTTTCAGAGGATTGTTTTCATGTATGGTGGAAAGTTTACGCAGGGCGGTTCTGGTAAGGATGTTTTCGCCTGATTCTTTCAGGGATTCTTCCAGCATCCTTTCTCCCAGATCATCGGGAATACCGCCTTTGCGCAGATCCGCATGGATGCGCCGAGGCCCGTATCCGGAGCGGAGAGCGGACTGAACAATCTGAAAGGCCCTTTCATTTTCATCAATGTACCCCCTTTCCATACAGATTGTAAGGACGCTGTCTGCATCTTTTTCCCCAACGCCCTTTTTTAAGAGGCGACGGTGCAGCTCCATACGGCTGAGGCTTCTCCTGCTGAGCATGGCCAGAGCCATGGCAAGGGCGTTTTTCTGCGAAGCGGATAAATCTTCACTCACAACTTTTTATTATCTTCAAATAGCTGCATATAATAATCAAACTGGGCATTGATAAGCTTTTTGCCAGCACTGCGGCAGGCATTCATACGAAGGCCCAGATCCTGAATCATATCTCTTACTTCCACAGGGATGGTGTTAAAATCCGTATAAATCAGGGCAAGATTTTTTTCCATCTCTGCCTGCATCATGACAAGGGAGTCAATATAGCGGCCATACACTTTTTTCTGTTGACGGATGGATGCATGCAAACACTGGGCAATGAGTGGGTGAAGCATGGAAACCTCCTTTGGGCGGAGCCCTGAAAACACAGGACCCCATCTCTCTGATCATGCAGAAGCAATATAGTGTTCGATACTTTCCCTCAGGGTTTTCCAGATCCAGGGACGTTTTACATCATCTGTTTCAAGGAGTGTAAAACGGAATCCCTGTTTTTTACAACAAAAACCCGTCAGAGGCACCACGCAGATTCCCGTGGCCCCCAGCAGATAATAGACAAAACGCTTGTCCACCTCCACATTTTTTACCTTTTCTTCCACATAGGCTTTGACTTCAGGGTTTTCTATGGGGAGGGTCTGGCCTGCATTCAGTACACCTTCATCGAAAAGAACGGTCATGTAGAATGCACCATGGGCCGGAACAAGGGAAATACCTTTGACATCCTTTAAAGCATCATAGGCCTCGTTGGCACGCATCTCAAAGGTTTTTGCCCGTGTTGCCAGATGGTCCTTATACCGGGGATCTCCCATGACAAGGGGAATGGAAAACTGGGGCAGACTGGTGGAGCAGACTTCCAGCATTTTTGCATCCCGAATGGTTTTGATATAGGTTGCAAACATGGGAAAGCGGTCCTGATTAAATACTTCTATCCAGCCGCACCGGCTGCCCGGCCATGGATATTCCTTGGAAATACCCCTGAGAGCCATCCCCGGAACATCCCGGATAACCTCGCTGAGATGGCAGGTTTCTGAGCCATTGTACACAATGTGGGCATAAATTTCATCGCATATGACAAAAAGGTCATACCGGTATGCAATATCTACTATTTTTTCAAGAATTTCTCTGGGATAGACAGCGCCCGTGGGATTGTCCGGATTGATCAGCAGAATGCCCGCAATGGAGTCATTGTATTTCACTTTGTTTTCAAGATCCACCAGATCCGGCATCCAGCCATTGGAAGGGTCCAGTTCATAGGTGAGGTGTTCATATCCGGAGTGGGCGGCTTCCGCCGAAGAGTGGGTTGAATAGGCAGGGGAGGGTCCGATAACACGGGCTTCCCTTTTGAGAAAACCAAAAATCTTGGCAACCGCATCCCCAAGGCCATTAAAGAACAGAATATCTTTGGCACAAATCTGGTATCCACCCCGTGCATTCACCTGTGCTGCAAGAAATTCACGGGTCTCCTCGACTCCGGGTGTTGCCACGTATCCGTAGGTGACATCATCCTTTGTCAGATCATGGACAATATCCTTGATCCACTGGGGAACTTTTTCCCCCTTCTGAATGGGATCTCCGATATTTTCCCAAGTGATTTCAACACCCATCTGCCGAAGCTCATGGGCTACGGCCACAATTTCCCGGATTTCATAGGTGAGTTTCCCCGAGCCCACATGAACGATATCTCTACGCATACTTCCTTCCTTCGAAACCTGTATCCTGAAATGATTGTAAACGGATCTGCAACCCAGCCCCCCGCGGGATCAGCCGAAATCCGTTATGGATATATCCCCATCCTCCGGTCAGAACATCATCGCGTGCCAGAGTAAAAAAGGCAGTTAATTGAATGAGCTTCGTAACAGAGCAGCAGAATATTGTAAAGAAAAAGGCTTGCGCCGTATCTTTTTTAAGAAAACTCCCTTTAAAAAGAAACAGGCGCAAGCCGGTTTAAAGAATATTATGCCGCTGCTTCCTGCCGTGCGGCATCAATGATTTTCTGGGCAATTTCTCCGGGAACTTCTTCATAATGTGAAAATTCTGAGGTGAAGGTTCCCCGGCCACCGGTCATGGAAGTGAGGTCCGGTGCGTACTTCTGAATTTCGGCCAAAGGAACCTGAGCATTGATGGTGCCGGTTTTTCCTTCGGTATCCATACCCATGACCCGTCCCCTGCGGGAGTTGAGGTCTCCCATGATATCTCCCATGTAATCACTGGGAGCCTTGACAAAAACATTGTAGATGGGTTCAAGAAGGACGGGCTTTGCTTCTTCCATGCCTTTTTTATAGGCAAGGGATGCGGCAATCTTAAAGGCCATTTCCGATGAATCCACGGCATGGAAGGAACCATCGTCGGCGATGGCCTTGAAGTCCACACAGGGAAAGCCCGCCAGAACACCTTTGGCGCTGGCCTCCACAAGGCCTTTTTCCACCGCCGGGATGTATTGTTTAGGGATGGAGCCGCCCACAATCTCATCACCGAACTGGAAGCCTTCTCCCCTGGGCAGGGGTTCAAAACGAACCCAGCAGTCGCCGAACTGCCCGTGACCGCCGGTCTGCTTTTTATGGCGTCCCTGCACCCGCACCTTTCGGGTAATGGTTTCCTTGTAAGGAATTTTAGGTGTTTTAAGATCCACTTCCACTTTAAATTTCCGCCTGAGCTTTTCCACAATGGTTTCAATATGGACCTGCCCCACGCCATACACAAGAATTTCACTGGTGGTGGCATTGCGCTCCAGACGGATGGCCTTATCCTCTTCCGCCAGCCTTGCAAGGGAAGCAAACACTTTATCTTCATCACCCTTTTTTGCCGCATAGGCAGCAAAACCCATGCAGGGTGCAAGGGGAGATACCTGTGGAAATACAAGGGGCAGGGATTCATCACATAAGGAATCAAAGGTGCCTGTACTCTTCAGCTTGGCAAAGGCAACTATATCTCCGGGCTGGGCTTCTGTAATGGGTTTCTGCTGTTTTCCGGCCATCTGGTAAAGCTGGGAGTAACGTTCTTTTTCATCCTTGGAAACATTTAAAAAAGCACCGTCTTTACCCAGAGTCCCCGAAACAACCTTGCAGATGTTGAGAAGACCCGCAAAGGGGTCCACCACGGTTTTGAATACAAAACCGGAAAAAGGAGCACTTTCATCATAGGAAACAGGAACTTCCCCATCACCTTTCATGGCAGTTCTGGGAGGGTTATCCAGAGGGCAGGGGGTGGACTGCACAATAAAGTCCATCAGATAATCCATGGCAGCACCGGTAAGGGCAGATCCCATGAGAACCGGTACAAAGACACGGTCTGTGACAGCCTTTTTAAGGCCTGCAGCCAGCTCTTCTCCACTGAGCTCATCCCCTTCAAGGTATCGTTCAAGGAGAGAGTCATCGGCTTCTGCAATGGCTTCCACCAGAGCCATCCGCTCCATTTCCACCTCATCCTGAAGATCTGCGGGAATATCCGTTTTTACGGATTTACCGTCTTCTCCGAAAGCATAGGCCTGCAGCGTCATGAGATCCACAAAACCAGTGCAGACTTCGCCCTCCATCAGGGGCAGCTGTACTTTTACGGGGCGGATGTTTAAAAGGGACTCCGCTACAATGATAATATCATTAAAAACCGTACGTTCCTTATCCATTTTATTGATAAAAAGAACAGTGGGTTTCTGCTGTTCAGCAGCACTTTCCATGGCTTCTTCGGTTTTTACCCGTATGCCGTCCACAGCGTCCACAACGAGAAAAACAGTTTCTGCAGCCTGCATACAGAGGAGGGTGTCGGAAAAAAAGTTCGCATTCCCCGGAGTATCCAAAAGCATGATTTCATGCTTTTTCCATGTAAAAGCATGGAGTCCCGTGGAAACACTGCCCCCGCGGGCAATTTCTTCCGCCTCAAAATCCATTACGGTATTACCGTCCTCCACGCGTCCCATGCGGGACAGGAGTCCGTTATCGAAGAGAAGACGCTCCGCCAGAATCGTCTTTCCAGATCCGCTATGACCGACCAGCGCTATATTCCGTTTGAATTTGGCTTTTTCGCTCATTCAATTTCCTCCTGAAAGTAAAAAGGCTGTTTTCGTTTAAACGTCTCCCTCATGCGAACCGGAAGGCAGGGAGGCTCCAGGGGTTTCACAGACATTGAAACCTGACAGGGACTCCGTAAATTCCGGGGTTTCTTCTTTTTGTTTTGTTTCGGCTCGGGTCCACATGGGCAGGATAAACTCCTGGTTGCCCTTGGGACCCTGTATGGGGGAGGCAATGGCTCCGCCCACAAAAAAACCTTCTGCGATTAAAAAAATTTCCAGGTCTTTTAAAACCTTTGCATGAATATCCGGATTTCTTACCACACCTCCTTTACCCACCTCTTCTTTACCTGCCTCAAACTGCGGTTTGACAAGGGCCAGAATACGGGCGTCTTCCTTTAAAAATTTTCTGCAGGCTGGAATAACCAGCCGCAGGGATATAAAACTTGTATCAATGGTAACAAGATCAACCTTTATGTCTAAAGTTTCTTCGGTCAGATGGCGGATATTGGTTCTTTCCAATACCAAAACCCTGCTGTCCTGACGAAGGGACCATGCCAACTGACCATAGCCCACATCCACGGCAACAACCCGGCTGGCACCCTGACGAAGGAGAAGGTCCGTAAACCCGCCTGTGGATGCCCCCACATCCATGCAGACCATCCCTTCAGGATTCAGGGAAAGCTGATCCAGGGCGGCTTTGAGTTTCAGGGCCCCCCGGCTGACATAGGGAAAATCAGGGATTTCCGTCTCGATACGGGCATCCTCTGCAATCTGGGCACCAGCCTTATCCACCCGCAGGCCGTTGACCTGCACCTTTCCCGCAAGAATCAGGGCCCTGGCCCGATCCCGGCTTTGAACCAGCCCCTTTTCCACCATCATGGCATCCAGTCTTTTTCTAATCCTGCCTGCCATTATGCGGCCACTTTTTTTTGCAGCAGCTGTGCCGTTTCAGCAATGCTCTTTGCATCAAGTCCACAGGCTTTCCTTAAATCATCAGGGTTACCATGGCTCATGAAGCGATCCGGAATACCCAGCCGCTGCAAAGGAGATAAAATTCCCTCATCCCCATAAAATTCCAGAACCGCAGAACCAAAACCACTGGCAAGAATTCCCTCTTCAAGGGTAATGACGGGTTTTCCTTCCATGCCGATTTCCCGGAGCAGGGATGTATCCAGAGGTTTAAGAAAACGGGCATCCACCACCCGGGCATCAATGCCTTTGTCTGCAAGGATTTCCGCCGCCAGCAGGGCTTCATGCACGGGCCTGCCCAAAGCCAGGAGAGTAAGGTCGCTGCCCTTGCGCAGTACCTCTGCTTTTCCCATGGGCAGGGCAGGGCAGTCCATGTCCACATTCACCCCGACACCGGTCCCCCTGGGATAACGGATGGCCGAGGGTCCGGGAGTGTTTTCTGCGGTTTTCATCATGGCCACCAGCTGGGCCTCATCCCTTGGTGCCATGATGGTCATGCCGGGGAGTGTCCTTAAGAATGCCAGATCAAAGAGACCATGGTGGGTAGGACCATCGTCGCCCACAAAACCTCCGCGGTCAATGGCTAAAATAACAGGGTGACCGTCGAGACATACATCATGGACAAGCTGGTCATAGGCCCGCTGCAGGAAGGTTGAGTATATGGCCACCACTGGCCTGAAGCCTTCCGTGGACATGCCCGCTGCAAAGGTGACGGCATGCTGTTCGGCAATGCCCACGTCAAAAAAACGGTCTTCAAACTTTTCTGCAAAGGGAGAAAGGCCTGTACCTTCGGGCATGGCTGCCGTAACTGCAATAATTTTATTGTTTTTTTCTGCCATATCACAGAGGGTTTTGCCAAAAATCTCCGTATAGGTCGGCGGGGCAGGGGAGACAGGCTTTTTTTCCCCGGTTTTGATATCAAAGGGGGGAACACCATGGAAGAAGGTGGGATTTTTTTCCGCGGGGGGATACCCCATCCCTTTTTTTGTGCTTACATGGAGCAGTACCGGCTCTTTCAACTCTCTTATGTTTTGCAGAATATCAATGAGATGATTGAGCCTGTGGCCGTTAATGGGGCCAAAATAATCAAAATTAAAGGCCTCAAAGAGCATGCCCGGAGTAACAAAGGCCTTAAAGGATTCTTCGGAACGTTTGGCCAGCTGATAGACATCATCTCCTATTTTAGGGAGAGATTTCAGAAATCTGCCGAATTCCGCCCGCAGATCCTGCAGGTATCTGGCTGAAAAGGTCCGGCTGAGAAAGGATGAAAGGGCACCCACATTGGGTGATATGGACATGTCATTGTCGTTTAAGATCACAAGGAGGTTGCCCCTGGAATCGCCGGCATGGTTCAGCCCTTCGTAGGCAAGGCCTGCGGTCATGGAACCATCCCCGATAACCGCCACAACCTTATGGGGATCTCCCGCAAGTTTTTTTCCGTGGGCCATCCCCAGACCCGCTGAAATGGATGTGCTGGAGTGGCCGGTACTGAAGGCATCAAAGGGACTTTCACCGATACGGGGAAATCCTGAAATTCCACCGGGTTTTCTCAGGGTATCAAAGGCCTGACTGCGGCCGGTGATGAGTTTGTGGGCATAGGACTGATGGCCCACATCCCATATGAGTTTATCCTGAGGTGTATCAAATACATAGTGAATGGCAAGGGTCAGTTCCACAGCGCCGAGACTTGAGGCCAGATGCCCGCCATTGCGGGAGGTGACGTCAATGATTCTTGCACGGATCTCACTGGCAAGCCTTGGAAGATCAGACCTGTCCATTTTTTTCAGATCCGCCGGAGAATGGATGGTATCCAGTAAAGACAAGGCAGGAACTCCTTTATCAAAACAAAAGGGTATAAGGCTCATTTTTTGCGTTCCAGTACATAGGCTGCAAGGGCGCGGAGCGGATCTGCACCGGGCCCAAAATTATCAAGACTGTCAATGGCGTTTTTTACAAGATTTTCTGCCAGACCCATGGCGGCTTCCAGCCCCAGCAGGGAAGGATAGGTGGCTTTTTGGCTCTGGGCATCGGATCCTGTGTTTTTTCCCATGACAGAAGGATCGCCTGTGACATCCAGAAGATCATCAGTCACCTGAAAAGCCAGCCCCAGATGCCTGCCATAGGCGTGCAGGGCAGCCTGCTGTTTTTCACTGGCTTCTGCCAGAAGAGCGCCGCTGTATATGGAAACTTCTATGAGGGCTCCGGTTTTGAGCCTGTGCAGCCTTTCAAGCATTCCATAATCAATGTTTTTTCCTTCGGATGCAAGATCAAGCATCTGGCCGCCAACCATGCCCGCCGGACCTGCAGCCCTTGCAATGGCGCCGATGATATTCAGCCACAGCAGGGGATGGGAAAGGGCCTTTTTTGATGAAGACAGTCTGTCAAAGGCAAGGGTAAGGAGGGCATCGCCTGCCAGAATGGCTGTTCCTTCATCAAAGGCTTTGTGACAGGTGGGAATGCCCCTGCGAAGGTCATCATCATCCATGGCAGGAAGATCGTCGTGGATGAGGGAGTAGGTATGGATCAACTCCAGAGCACAGGCCACGTCCCGGCACAGATCCATGGCCTGTTCAAGATTTTCCGTGATGGCCTGTGCAGCACCGAGGCAAAGGATGGGCCGCAGCCGCTTGCCTCCGGCCATCAGGGAATGGGACATGGCTTCATAAAGGCGGGGGGAGGGGCAGGAAGCCGCATCCAGACAGGCCTTAAGGGAAAGATCCACCCATCTGCGGCATGATTCAAGGTGGTCTCCAAGCACAAAGGTCATGGGGTCCCGTCCTCTCTGGAAGCTGTTGCCGGCTGAAAGGGAGGCTCTTCGCCTGATTCCGTGAGTCTTGTCAGGCGGGCTTCCGCCTCATCAAGGCAGTCATTACAGTATTTTGAAAGCTTCATTCCTTCTTCAAATCTGCGGATGGCCTTTTCCAGCGGAAGTTCACCGCTTTCCAGTTCTTCCACAATGGCCTGCATTTGTGCAAGTCCTTCTTCAAAGCTTTTTTTTGCCATGATCCATTTCCTCTATACGACAGCGCAGGGAACCCCTTGCAAGCTGAATTTCTATGCTGTCTCCGGGCCTGAGATTTCCGGTTTCTCTGATAATGCTTTTTTCAGGAAGCTTTCTTGCCACGGCATACCCCCTTTCCAGAACAGCAAAGGGGTTCAGGCTGTTCAGCCGCTGCTGCAGATTTTCAGAGTCAATCCGCTTCCTTCGGATATCTTCTGAAAGATAAAAATGCAGCATCTTATGCACCTGTGCATGCTGCATACGTTTTTGCTGTAACCATTGAAACAGCGGGGCAGGGGAGAGGGCTTTTTCCGTCCAGCCGAGCTGTTGCTTTTTCCATGCAATGAGACGTTTGAAACGGCGCAGCAGTTTTTCCTCCGTCTCATCCAGACGTATCCGGCTCAAGCTGAGACTGCGGCGCGGATGCAGCAGTTTTTCCTGCATATTCAAATTTTTGAGGCGAAGTCGGCTCAGGTGGCTTTTAAATGCAGCACAGAGATGATTCCGGGTGCTGCTTATTTCCGTTTTCAGTCTTTCTTTGACCGGCACTGCGGATTCTGCCGCAGCCGTTGGTGTGGATGCCCGGTAATCGGCTGTAAAATCAGCAATGGTAAAGTCTGTCTCATGGCCAACACCTGTAATGACAGGGATTTCAGATTCGAAAACAGCCCTTGCCACATCTTCGCTGTTAAAGGCCGCCAGATCTTCCAGGGAACCGCCACCCCTTGCAAGAATAATCAGATCACTCCTGTTCAATGCATTGATTTTTTTTAAGGCTGAGGCAATCTGCCTGTCAGCACCCTCGCCCTGAACAGGCACAGGAGCCACTTCAATGTGAAGATTGGGATATCTGTTCTTAAGGACCTTCAGCATGTCATGGAGAGCGGCACCATCCGGAGAAGTAACAAGGGAGATCCGTTGGGGAAGAAAGGGCAGGGGGCGTTTATGAACAGCATCAAATAATCCTTCGGCTTCAAGGCGGCGCTTCAGTTGCTCAAAGGCCAGCTGAAGGGAACCTGCGCCTGCGGGTTCAAGATATTCCAGAATAATCTGATAGCTACCCCTGGGAGGATAAACACTGATGCGGCCAAAGCCCGTAACCTTGAGGCCGTTTTCCGGCTGAAAACGGAGCTGACGGTTCTGACCCCGGAACATCAGGGCCGCAATCTGGGCGCTATTGTCTTTGAGGGAAAAATAGAGATGTCCGGACGAAGGCCGTGAAAGGTTGGAGATTTCTCCCACAATCCAGACAAAGGGATAGGCAGATTCCAGGCGGGACCGGATATCCGAGGTTAACTCGGAAATGGTGTGGATTTTACGGACATCCTTTCCGGAAATCTCTGTCCCCATGGAATTCGCTGATGCCTTTCCTTAAGGTTAACAGGGCGGATGTAAAAAAAACAATCCGGTTGATTGGTACTCTCCGTCATTGATTGTTAGATATTGACGGAAAATGGGCAGATCCTATGCTTTTTTGCAGACTTTGACAAGCGTTTCGCTTGAACCTGACAAATATTGAGGCAATATAAAAAACTCATAATGTGCATTATGTAAACTTTTCTTGGATTTTAAAATGCCAGCGCTGTAATCTCACAGACAGTCTGATGGCTCTTCGTCCGGGTGCCTCTGCATCAGACCCATAAAAAATCGCCACCCTTTTACCGACTTTACTTGATTATCCCTTCATCCTTTCTTATAGTACCAAATTGCAGAGACCGCATCCATTGCGGCATTTTATCTGAAAAACGGAAACATCCGCTTTGATGCTTCCACTGGCTCAGGTTTTTCATAAACTTATAAAAATAATTTTAGGGAGGAAAAAAACAGCATGGAAATGGAAAAAGTCCTTGCATCGAACGAAAAAACCAAAGCCCATGTTAACGGCTTTATCCAGAGCGTGTACAACTGGATGGCCATCGGCCTTGCTGTCACGGGCGTCCTGGCTTATCTGGTATCGGAAATGTTTATCGTACCACGGGGACTCTTTTTTCTGCTGGTCATTGTCCAGCTGGGTATGGTTTTTGTTCTCGCCAGCAGAATTCAAACCCTTTCCGCATCCACGGCCACGGGCCTCTTTGTTCTCTATGCGGCCCTTAACGGCGTGACCCTTTCATGGATTTTTCTGGTTTATACCAGTGCATCCATTACCTCCACCTTCTTTATCTGTGCCCTGACCTTTGCGGCTGCCAGCGCCTACGGCATGGTAACGAAAAAGGATCTGACCAGCTTTGGCGGTTTTCTCATGATGGGCCTCATCGGCATCATTATCGCCACTGTGGTGAATATCTTTTTCCGAAGCCCCATGGTCACAATGATTGTCAGTTACATCGGTGTCTTTGTATTCATTGGCCTTACGGCATGGGATACCCAGAAAATCAAGCAGATGGCCCTTTCCCAGCCTGCGGATCTGGACAATGCCACCCTCAGAAAAGGTGCCATTTTTGGGGCATTATCCCTTTATCTGGACTTCATCAACCTCTTTATCATGATGCTTCACATCTTTGGAGACAGGGATTAAGCATCTGATGTGAGATAAGATTTAAATTCTGACGAGGCTGTCCCGGCATTCAAGCGAGACAGCCTCGTTTTTTTATCATCAGGAAACCTCTGGTACCCTTCCATAAACGTCGTCAAAGCGTACAATATCATCTTCCCCAAGGTAGCTCCCGGACTGTACCTCGATGAGATCCAGCGGAATTTTCCCGGGGTTTTCAAGCCTGTGGGTTGCACCCAGAGGAATATAGATGGATTCATCCTCCCTCAGAAGAATGGACTCTCCATCCCTTTCCACCACAGCCGTACCCCGCACAACAACCCAGTGCTCAGCCCTGTGATAATGCTTCTGCGCAGAAAGCTTGGCACCGGGTTTCACGGTAATTCTTTTCACCTGAAAACGATTGTCCATGGCAATGGTCTCATAACTTCCCCATGGACGGTACACCCGTCTGTGGGAAATGGCCTCTTCCCTTCCCATGAGGCGCATATACTCTACCATTTTCCGGACATCCTGCACCCGGTCTCTGGGAGAAACCAGCACCGCATCAGGAGTTTCCACCACAATATGATTTTCAAGCCCAACGGCTGCGATCATCCGGCTTTCCGCATGTAAAAAGGAATTTCGGACATCGTGGGTCAACACATCCCCATGGGTGACATTGGACTTCAGATCCTTTTTCCCCACCTGCCAGAGGGCTTCCCATGATCCGAGGTCACTCCACCCGGCTTCCAGAGGAACCATAACCCCCTGCCCTGTTTTTTCCATGATGGCATAATCAATGGAATCGGATGGTGAAGCATGAAAACTTGGGGCATCCAGGCGGATAAAATCCAGATCCACGATGGCTTTTTTGCGGGCGGCCTCGCAGGCAGACAGAATCTCTGGTACAAGGGAGTGGAACTCCTTTAAAATGGCCGAGGCCTTAAATAAAAACATGCCGGAATTCCAAAGATATTCTCCGGATGTCACATAGCTTTCTGCCGTTTCAAGGTCAGGCTTTTCCACAAATCTTTTAATCTGAAAGGCTCCGGAATCAAGGGGGCCTCCCTTTTGAATGTATCCATAGCCTGTTTCGGGCCCGTCCGGAACTATACCAAAGGTAATGAGTCTGCCCTGCTCTGCCTCCCCTGCCCCTTTTCTTACCGCCTCAGTGAATGCTGACGGATCTGCAATAAAGTGGTCTGCGGGAAGCACCAGCAGAATCGGATCCGTATATCTGGAAGCCGCTTCTATGCTGCATACGCCAATGGCAGGTGCTGTGTTTCTACCCTCCGGCTCAAGAAGAATGGCGCCGGGTTTTATGCCCACTTCCCGCAGCTGTTCTGCAACCATGAAGCGATGGTCATCATTGCATATAACAATGGGATCTGCGGCCTCGGAAAGAGAGCTTAAGCGTAAAACCGTTTCCTGAAGCATGGTCTTTGAGCTGTTCAGGGCAATAAGCTGTTTGGGGTGCAGCTGCCGGGAAAGGGGCCAGAGTCTGGACCCGGATCCCCCGGCAAGAATCACGGGAACAATGACATTTTTTTTCATCGGGAACTCCATATTTTTAAACAGTTTAAATCATGCATACAGACCAGCATCGATTTCCATTGCCTTCTGAACCTTATCACAGACGGCTCTGGCTTCTTCCTCAGATTCTGCCTCCACCATGATGCGGCAAAGAGGTTCCGTGCCGGAATACCGCACAAGAATACGGCCCATATTTCCAAGATGTTTTTCAGCGGCTTCTATTTCCCTTTGCACGCCGGGGAGTTTTTCTAAAGAAATTTTTTTCTTTACGGGGATATTCACAAGAACCTGAGGGTATGTTCGCATACAGGCAGCCAGTTCATGCAGGGGCTTCTTTTTACAAAGCCTTGCCAGTAGAACCGCAGCAAAGAGACCATCCCCCGTACAGTGGGGACCAAGAAAAATCAGATGACCTGAATCCTCTCCCCCGATCAGAGCTCCCTTCTCATGCATGCGCTGTAATACCTGTCTGTCACCTACACCGGTCACTTCATGGACAATACCTGCCTGTTCAAGGCTTTCCTTCAGGCCCAGGTTGCTCATGACCGTACTGACCAGAACTGGCGGGTTCAATTGCCCCTTTTCCATGGCTGACCTTGCAAAAATGGCCAGAAGAGTATCGCCGCTGATTTTTTTACCATAAGCATCCACGGCAATCAGACGGTCACCATCTCCGTCAAAGGCAAAGCCTGCATGGGCTTTTTTTTCAGTCACATGGCGGCAAAGCAGCTCCGTATGCTGGGAACCAACACCCTCATTGATATTCATGCCATCGGGTTCTGCTGCAAGGACATGCACCTCTGCGCCCAGAGCACGAAAAACCTCTGGAGCTGCCTGATACATGGCACCATGGGCCGTATCCAGCACCAGCTTCATGCCATTAAGGGAGTGGCCCTCCCCTGCTTTTGTAAGAATGAAGCTGATGTAATCCTGCAAAATATCAGATGCGGGGAGCATGCGACCCATGATGTTTATGTTTTTTTCTGTCCATGTTTTCATGAACAGTGCGGAGATTTTTTCTTCATCATCATCGCTGAGTTTCATCCCCCTTTGGGTAAAAAATTTTACACCGTTATCGTAATAGGGGTTGTGGGATGCAGAGATCACAGCACCGGCACTGGCTTTTCCGCTGCGAACTGCCAGAGCCACCGCTGGTGTCGGGAGAATTCCCCCATCCATGACATCCACCCCCGAATCCATGAGACCTGCCGCCAGGGCAGCGCTAAGCATATCGCCGGAATTCCTTGTATCCTTTCCAATCAGCACAGAGGGTCTGTCTTTTGTATCTGTGCAACAGCTGCGAAGCCAGACACCAAAGGCTTTTCCAATACTGGCAAGACCCATGGCATCCATGGGCAATACACCAGCACGGCCCCGGATGCCATCAGTTCCAAAAATATTCTTCATGCTGTATCCTTTTGTGTTTAAAATAATGTAATTATTCAGCACCTTTTTCCAAAGACCATACCTGCAAGACAGATGCACAGGCCCCAGGCTATTTGCCCGTGACGCAACCGGCACTCAAGCTGAAAAACTCAAGCCCTTTACGGGAGCAAAAATGCTTCAAGGATCTTGAGTGCCGGATTCGGGAGCTTCTTGCCCTGTGCGGAAGCGAAAAAAACCCCCCGCCACAGGCAGGATAAGCTTTTTATTACCATGGCAGGCCTTGGTACGCTGCCTTTGTGGCGGCTCAGACAGTTTGCCGCTTCTTATTGGCACTCCGGCACTCAACCCTGAAAAAGCTATATTATTTGCATCATAGGCTTTAGGTTTATGGCTTGAGTGCCGGAATCCGAAACGATTGCAATGTCACTTGCCAATAGCCACGGAGCCTTGCAGCAGTAAGACGCTGCTGCAACTACAGCATTGGAAGTTCGGAATAAAATATGCTGAATAATTACAAGAAATAAAGCATTCTGATTAACACTGTCTTTCAGCCATACAAACCTTCATCATGGAAATTAAATGACAAGATTTTAAGCATGTTCACGGGCACCCGTAAAGGGTGCCCCTACATAAAACAGGGCCGTAAAAACCAAGCGTTAAGGGCAGGCCTTGCGCCTGCCCGTGTTAAAGCCCGCACCATAGGCCTGGGGCAACAACCTGACCAGCAAGTTGTGGCTGAGTCAAGGTAGTAATCAAATAAAGCATTCATTAGAATGTCAATGCTGCCCATGCCTCCCCTGCCCTTTTTTCCGTAATGGAATACAGCCATCTGCGGCCCGCATCCCTTTGTTCCGTATTCAGCGATGCAAGGGTTGAGAGATAGTCCTTTTCAAAAATAAAATTATCAAAAAAACGCTTTTTAAAATGAAGGACTGTCTCATTTTTGCTCTGTTTTTCATCTTCCGAAAGAAGGAGACAGACAGCGTCGGCTTTTTCCATCCACAGGCTGTGCAGGCTGTTTCTTTCAAAGCATGAAACCCTGGCTGATGCTGCAAGTTTTTCCTTAAGCTGCCGCAGACGTTTGATTCTTTCGGAAATGGCGGATTTCACCTGCTGCAATAAGGCATGGTGCAGTTTTTCTGGGAAACGGGGGGAAATCAGTTTGCCCCTGACATGTCTATACCACTGTTCAAGGGCATGGAGATTGGCGATGTAGGTAAAATTATGATCCAGAATACGGCGTAGCCCCGGATAGTGACCCGCAGACCTTTCAACGTTGCCTCCCCTCAGGCTGGAACCGAAAATGAGCCGGTTTTCCCTGAGCTCGTCTTTGCGCTGCAGGGTGCCTGCAGCCACTACGGTCCCAAAGGCAAGGCGGCATGGCCCCACAAGCCCTCCCTGCCCTCCCAGAAAAATTGGGGCTTTATCCAGCATGACACCGGACGGTACATCACCGAGCAGGGAAGCCGTTGCCTTGTCCTGATCCGGCGTAAAGTTAAAATGAATATAACTGCTGCCCACCTCTGAATGATCCTGAGGCCCTGTGCCGCCGGTCATGAGAATATCACAGAAGTTAATCAGGCTGCCGAGGGTTACCCATGGAAAAAGGATGGTCTGCTTGAGTCCCACGCTGTGGGCGATGGAAGCGGATTCTTCAAGAATGCTGCCGCCACGCACATGGCTGCCATTCCCTGCCTTGGCCCCTTCAAGAAAAACGGCATCTTTAAAAAATCCGCCTTTCAGGTGTACATGGCGGCCTGTACAGACATTTTCCATAACCACTGGTCCCTCTTCGCCCACTTGACTGCCTGAAAGCAGAAGGGTTCCTGAACCGGAAATCCGGCATCCCGGATAAAGGGTAACATCCTTTTCTATGTTATCAGGGCTCACATCTTTGGCAATGAAGACCTGGGCCGGGTCTGGCATTATAACCCCTTTTTCCAAAAGTCTTGCATGAATACTTTTCATTCTGATATGCTCCGGTCTCTTGCAACTTCGAACTCGCAGTACTGTTATATCAGCTTCTGACCATTTCCATTTGTCATCCATATAAAGGATGAATCTGGCTCAGCAAACCTTTAGCATAAAATCAGGCAGGGCGTACAGACCATGCAATTTCTCCAGGATGCGTATCTAAAAAATCTCGCCGGAAAAACATTGACAGACCCCTCCCTGCACATGCGTTTTCTCCTTGAAGATAAGATCCGCTGCCAGCAGCTTTTTCATCAGGGGGGGGGGATGTTTCTTGATCTTTCCCGTCAGCATCTCTGCTCAGATGTTCTGAATATTTTGATGAAGGAAGCGGATCAGGCAGGCGTTCAGGAAAAATTTGCGGCAATGATGGCTGGAAAAAAGGTGAATACCAGTGAAGATCGTGCTGCTCTGCATACCGCTGCAAGGAATGCCGATATGCCTGTGCGGGTCGATGGTCAGAATATTGCCCGGATACTTGGCGATATCCACGGAAAAGCCTTTGAATTTTCCAGTCAGGTGCATGATAAAAAAATTTGCGGATCAAAGGGAAAGCCCTTCAGCGATGTCCTTGTGCTGGGCATCGGGGGATCCCGTTTAGGAACACAGGCGGTTTATGAAGCCTTAAACGCACGCCATAATTGTTTTCTTCCTTTACATTTTTTATCTACTGTAGATCCCCATGCCTTTATCGCTCAGACCAGAAAACTGAACCCTGCCAGTACCCTTGTGCTTGTGGTCTCCAAAAGCTTTACAACCCGTGAAGTGGTTGACATTAACCTGAGTCTGGTGCGCAACTGGCTGGAAAATGCCGAACTCAGACCCTCTGAGCACATTGTTCATATCACAGGCAAAGGCAGTCCCGGAGACAATGTTTCAGAATCTGCCTGCCTGAGGGTCTTTCATATTTTTGATTTTATCGGCGGCCGCTACAGTGTTACATCGGCTGTGGGAAGCCTTCCCCTGAGCCTTGCCTTTGGCCCTGATGTAGTGAAAGGACTGCTTGCAGGCTGCAGGGAAATGGATACCCATGCAGCCACATCTCCGGCAGATCAAAACCTTCCTCTTCTGGCAGCCCTCTGTGATATCTGGAACGGTGATTATCTTGGGTTTCCTGCCTTTGCCATGATTCCCTACGCAGCTCCGCTTCAGTATTTTCCAGCCCATATGCAGCAGCTCTACATGGAAAGTCTTGGAAAAGGCCTGAGCCTTGCAGGGCAAGCCATTCCCCATGACAAAGGGGCCATGTTCTGCTTCGGAGATACGGGAACCGATGCCCAGCATTCTTTTTTCCAGATGCTCCATCAGGGAAGACCTCTCCCTCTGGATCTTATCGGTATCCTGCAGCCACCACCGGAATGCAGGGCATCCAGTGAAGGAAGCAGGGCCCACGAAGAGCTGTGGACCCACCTCCTCGCCCAGGCCGATGCATTTGCACTGGGAAGAACCGGGGGGCGGCCGGAACAGCTTTGTCCCGGTAACCGCCCCGTCAGTATCATTACTCTAAAAAATCTGATGGCAGAGGATGTTGGGCACCTGCTGGCTTTCCTTGAAGCCAGAACCGTGTATACGGGCTTTTTAAAAAATCTGAACCCCTTCGACCAGTTTGGCGTTGAAAATGGTAAAATCATGGCATCAGAGCTGCGAAAAAGTCTTTCCGAGTCCATTTTTTCATCATCTGGAACAACGGGGCTTTACCTGAAGGCCCTTAAAAAAGGAGACCTTAGTCTTCCGAACCAAAACGGTACACAAGACCCGCCCAGGTAAGACCTGCTCCCAGTGCCGTAAGCAGGAGGGTGTCTTTTTTTGTGTCAAGCCTTCCCAGCTCAATGGCTTCATCCATGGCTATGGGAATACTGCCTGCTGTGGTATTTCCGTATCTCATGATATTGTGAAACATTTTTTCATCGGCAACTCCCAGCGCTCTCTGGTAGAATTGGTTGATGCGAAGATTTGCCTGATGGGGAATGATCAGATCGATGTCATCCAAACCCAGCGCTGCCTTTTCCAGAACCTCATGTGTCACTTCCGGGAGACGGCGCACGGCATGTTTGAAAACGGTCTTCCCTTCCATGGTGGGGTAATGACGGCCCTGCTCCAGCATTTCTGCGGTGATGCGTTCCGTATATCTGGATGCGGGTGCTTCCAGCATAAGGCTTGAGGCATGACGTCCCTGGGCGTGCAAGGCTGTGGCAAGGATACCTATTTCCTTCTCCGTTTCCACACCTTCCACACAGGCAACGCCTGCACCATCCCCGAAAAGAACCGCCACATCCCTGCCTCGGGTGCTGATGTCAAGACCTGAACTGTGAACTTCAGCACCCACCACCAGTACACGGTTGACCATACCCGCTTTGATGTAGGCATCTGCCGTGGCAAGGCCGTAAATAAATCCCGTACACTGCTGACGTATATCCAGAGCCGGGGTTGTTTCCAGCCCAAGCTTATCCTGAAGCAGGCATCCTGAGCCCGGGAAAAAAATATCCGGACTTAAGGTGGCAAAAATAATCAGGTCTATATCTTCGGCCTTCCACCCCGCACGATCCAAAGCGATGCGGGAGGCTTCCAGAGCCAGATCCGAAGCACCCACCCCGCCCTCTTCCGGTATCCAGTAGCGCTGCTCTATTCCCGTTCGCTGCTGAATCCATTCATCCGTTGTATCCATGAAACGGGTCAGGTCCTCATTGGTAACAAGGCGGGGCGGAATATAACGTCCGGTACTGCGTATCAGGCTGCGTTTCATGGATATCTCCTTTAAGCTTATTCATAGGATTAAAAGAATCTGCATTGTAAACTGCTGATTGCGGAATGCCAGCCCTGCAGGCTTTTCCGGCAAGATAGCAAATGCCCTTTCAAATGAGAAGCAAAAGCTTTGTGAAATCGGCTCCATTTTTATCCCTTATGCATGGCACCATGGGCAGATATATGATAGGGATGCAGACAGAAAATAGTTTATCTGTTTTTACAACCAGCAGCAGCCAAGGGAGGAACAGTGGAAGAAAAGATGCAGGCAATTGCCGAATCACTGGTGGCCTATGCCACCCAGAGCAATGATATTCTTCCTCTGGTGGAAGCTCTTCCAGAGGAAAGTTCCATTGCCGGACCCACGATGGAATATGAGATACGGATGCTGAAAATTCTCTCGGTAGGCTGGGGGCTGGCTTTTCTTCTGGCTGAACATCCGGCCAAAACGACCCTCAGTGAACTTTTCTGGCAGCGGATATCCCTTCTTTCCAAAGAAATTGACGAAATATGTAAAAGTTCCGGGACAGAGATTGATTATTTTTCGGCTCTTCGGAAAAGACTGGATATGTATGTTGGGGCCCTTTCCCGTGCCAGCAATCCGGAAGATCCGGGCAGAGAGGTGGGTGCCTGCTACGCTGGTCTCTGTGGCGATCCAGAGGACAGTTATGCCCTTGTTGCAGGAAGACGGGTTTTTACCGGCGTATTATCCAGCCTGCAAAACTATCTGAAAGAAAATATGGATTCATAAATACGGCATCAGATGGTTTTTTATGGGCATATGGGGTCAGGGAGGCAGTTGCGGGCCGGTGCATAGCCTGCTGCAAATGCCTCTTCAGCAGAAGCGAAAAATATGCGGTTGCGGGGGCTTATTTTTTTTCCAAAGGCACAGTCTGAAAGGTGAAAACGATAGGAGCGTCTGTTACCCACAACGGGCGGTGATTTTTTCATGAATTGCCAGATACCTTTTTTTTGAAATATGGCTGTTTTTTGTAAATCCATCCATTTTTTCTGATCCTCATCGGGTTTCCCGTGGATATACACCCAGGCCATACCCAAACGGATAAGTTCTGTATTGATGCAAAGCCCGTTTTCAAGGTAAATTTTTCCAAGGATGCGACCATGACGGTCTTTTCCTGTGGTTTTCAGATAAACTGGCTTTTTTCCTATGAGATTGAGAAGGGCCTTTCTGGCCATATCCCCACCGCAACTGCCTTTCTGGTTTCCATGACTCATTTCCGGTGCGTCAATGCCCATGAGCCTTATCCATCTTCCATCCCTCAGGCGTACCGTATCTCCGTCGGGAATAAATCCAATTTCTACTCTTTCCATGGCATGGGCGGCCATGACCGGGAGAAACAAAAAAACAAGGAGCAAAACGATCCTTGTAATCTTTGTTTTCCTCTGTTTTTGTTCTGTCTGATCCATAAATAATTATCTTTTCTGAGTATCTTTAATTTAATTCTTTTAATTCAGAAGGTTAAAAGTAGACCAATTGCCCATCACTGATCGAAATGAGTTTTAGTTTTACAACAAGTTACTCTACGGCAAGACACCCTGGCAGGGCGTAAGCTGCTTCTGAGTATCTTCAAAAGTTACTCCTTTAAAAAATGCCGCAATACTATGTAGGCTTATAAAAAAGCGAGATAGGGTCCCAATGCGTCTGTGTGGTTCGAAGACGAAAACTCAAGTCCTATCGTTTTTCCTCCAAGTATGTTTTTGACAATGCCCTCCCTGTGAATAAGGGGACAGGAGCCACGGTCAAGGCGAAATTCCAGCTCCAGAACATCCCCTGCGGAAAGCTTCTGTGGAATCAGTATCTGCATTTTCAAACCGGAGCGCGAAATATCAAGAACCGTCATAACTCCTTGGCTTTGAATATTATTTCTGGATTTATACCGCCCCGTAAAGGAGGTGCTTTTTCTTACAAAGGAACGTCGCTCCAGCAGAACCCTGTACTGATGGCTGCAGTGTTTACAGAGACAACGTATGTGAATTGTCGATTTTACATCCATAAAACGGCTGACATCTCTGATGGCTGAAAAACCACAGGCCGGGCATATAAACGTTGCGTTCATATTTTTTACAAAAATTTTTTCCATGTTGCCCTCCTCGGTTTTTGAGAGGATCAACTGACACAAACACGCCGGACTTCTTCAATATCTGTCAAGCCTTGAAAAACCTTTGCAATGCCATCTTGCATCAGGGTTGTCATACCTTCTGAAGCACCTTGTAAAAAAATTTCTTCGGTAGGTGCCGCTCTTTTAATCAGCTGTTTGATCTTTGCACTGCCCAGAAGAAGCTCATGAATCCCCAGACGACCGCGATACCCGGTATTGCTGCATTCTGGACATCCGGCAGAACGATAGAGGGTCAGGTCTTCCGCATAATGAAGGCCAGCATCTTCCATTCCCTTACCATAATATGTCTGAATTTCGTCAAATTCTTCTGGTGTAGGATGAAAAGCTTCCTTGCAGTCCGTGCAGAGCCTCCGCACAAGACGCTGGGCCATAACACCCAGAAAGGCATCGGAAAAGTTCAAGGGATTCAGTCCCATATCCAGAAGACGGGTGATGGTTTCCGGTGCGCTGTTGGTATGCAGTGTGGAAAAAACAAGGTGACCCGTTAATGAGGCCTCAATGCCCGTGGAAGCCGTTTCATGGTCCCTCATCTCACCAATCATGATCACATCAGGGTCCGCACGGAGAAAGGCGCGCATGACCCTTGCAAAATCAAGGCCTATTTTTGCCTGACATTCCACCTGACGCAGACCTTCCTGGGATATTTCCACAGGATCCTCGGCTGTCCATATTTTAATGCCTGGTTTGTTGATTTCCCCCAGTGCTGCATGCAGGGTTGTTGTTTTACCACTGCCCGTTGGTCCAACAACAAGGACAAGGCCATATGGCTGACGGATAACTCTCTGGAGACAGTCAAGATTGCGTTGGCTCATCCCCATTTTCTCAAGGGGCATGGCACCGGATTCAGCAAGGATACGAAGGACGGCATCCTCAAATCCACCCGCTGTTGGAAGTGTTGCAAGCCGCAGTTCAAAGGGCTTAACACCCTTTCTTTTAAACTTGATTTTGCCGTCCTGGGGCATCCGTCGTTCTGCAATATCAAGGCGTCCCATAATCTTGAGTCTGGATATTAAGGGCTTAGCCGTATGGTTTGGCAGCTGAAGGACTTCCTGGCATACCCCGTCAATACGGTAGCGAATACGGGTTTTTTTAGTAATCGGTGAAGGTTCAATGTGGATATCCGAGGCACCTTTTCGATAAGCCGTGACAAGTATCTGATCCACCATCTTAACGATATGGCCGGAATTTTCTTCTCCGGTATCTTCCTGGCCCCTGTCGCTATCATCTTCAACTTCTTCAAAGGCAATATCCGCCATATCAAAACCACTGGAAGCAGCCTGATTTTGCATGGCATCGTCTTCTTCATGGTTTTCCTTATAGAACAGGTGGATATATGCATCGATATCTTCTTTAAATCCTATAAAAAGACGTATGTGCGAGGCATTGAGAAGGGTCTGTGCCTGATCTGTTTTAATAATATTTTTGGGGTCATCAATGAGGATGTCCACAGCATTCAGATCCCATGAAAGGGGCACCCATTTATTTTCAAGAAGAAATGTTTTTTTAAGCTTTTGAACCAGTTCATGGGGAACAGGAATTTTCGGGTCAAAATCCTTAAAGGGCACATTGTAGAAAAGTTTTAAGGATTCACTGACATTTGCCTTTGAAATGCGGAATTCTTCCATAAGAACAGATTCCACACTTTTTTTTCTGGTTTTGGCTATGGCCAGAGCCTGCTGCAGTTTTTCTGCTGTAACAAGATTTTTTTCGAGCAGATAGGCATATCTTGATGAGTATTTCTGAGCCTTCCCAAACTTAGAAAGTTCAAGGCTGAGTCCGGGATACAGGGGTTTTTCCGTCTTAACCAAAACAAAAAAATCCTCTGCTATTTCAAGCATCTGTCTCTTTAAAAGATCCTGGCCGCAGGTAAAGATAACATCCAGCCTCAGCTTATCCGAAAGGTCCGATTCTTTAAGAAAAGTATTCAGGGGCTCAAGGATACGACCACCGGGATGGGCAACCAAAAGACTGTCTACCATGAGATGGGCTGTTTCCTGCAGGGGGGTATCTTTTTTTCCCACAAACTTTATAAATTCCCCCAATGCTTCCTTGTACAGGCCCAATTCAGAAAAGGCATTTCCACTTTGCAGGATGTCCGAAGGTTTTTCCTGGCTTCCCCAGGTACTACGGATGCAGTCCAGATCCTGGGATGAAAGTACCTGTTTGTCGATACTTTCCATCTCCTTAATTTTTGATTCAGTTTCCCGGATTCTTTCTGCAATACTGCCTGCTGTTTCAGTATCCAGATAAGATTCTGAAAGGAGCTTTTCGTAAATCTGACTGGCCTCTTTATACAGACCATGGCGATAATATTCTTCTGCTTCACGGATGCGGATTTCTATTTCTGAAAGCCCGTGGCTGACGGTCATTTTATCTCCTTAAAAAATTGTATAGGTGCAGGTAACCGACAAGTTAGAATGAGGCGGAAAAATTAAAAATCAAAGGCTTTTAAAAAACCAAAGGTTTTTTTTGCTTTTTTTGCCTTTCTCAGCTGAGGCATAAGGGTATCCGATACCAGACGAACCATGTCCGTGGAAGCACTGCGACCCATGACAATAATCATAAAATTAGGAGACGCATTTCGAACCATAATTTTTTTATCTGTGAAAAAAAATTCCAGCTCCTGCATCCCTTCAAAACTCTGAACAATTTTTCCAAGCTCTTCAGTATTACGGAATACAGAACCCCAGTCTTTATTTTCCATCTTTTCTCTGATGTCTGAAGAAAAAGCCCAGGAAATAAGTTCGCCGCCTGAAGAAAGCAGGATTACCCCTTCGACATTGTCAAGGGATAAAATTTCAGAAAAAATCTTCATTTATTTCTCACAGTAAAAAATTATAGTATAAATTCGGTATGGTATCCTATTGATATTGCAATAAAGTCACAAGTATTAGTCGCTATTTCTAACTATGGATTTTATGATGGACCTGTCACCAGATCCGGAGGAGGATTAGAAACCAAAAGTTTAATCACAGCCTCCCTTTTAAAGGAAGACTTCACTGCGATTACCGTATCCTTACCGTCGGGCAGTATGATCGATTCCGAGGCCTCTTCCATATTTACGTAACAGGCTTCCATCGGACCCGCTTCAAAAATATCCCCTATAAAGCGTGCATGGAGGAGGAGATCTCTCCATGATGCGTCCTGGTATACACTCTCAATGCCAGGAGATTGCTCCTCCATAAAGCTTAACCAGTTTTGCACAGGATCCACTTCCTTATCATCGGAAAAGCTTTCCTCTTCCGGAATGAATTCAGGCAAAGCGGATTCTATGGCAATGGCAAGATCCTTTTCCTGGTCCATTTCATCCTTGAGGCGCATGGCCTCCATGAGAATGGCCTGCAGATCTGAATGAATGGTCTGAATAACAGCTTTGTACTGATTCTCAATCATTAGGGAAACGGGCTGCCATGCCAGTATCTTGTAAGCAGCAGACAATCCATCCAGAGCTTGTTTTCCGGGAAGTCTTGAATGGATAATTTCTCCATCTTTAAAAAATAAAACCCCGTATCCTCCACTGGGGGGATGCGTTACACGCAGGGTACAGGTTTTTTGTTCCATTTCAATCATTTGCGCAAAGGTATCAAGGGATGCTCCATTAAGAGAGCCTCCTTCCTGAATACGACGCATCATTTTTTCAAAGACAGCAAGAAAATCTCTGGCCTGAAGGGGTTTTCCAAGAAACTCTTCTGCCCCTTTCCGCAACAGTATTTCACGGGTTTTAGGTTTACCATGGGCAGAGATAACGATGGAAGGTATTTCTGGAAATTCTGCCTTGAGGGTGTCCAACAACCCAAAACCATCAAGATCAGGTAGAAGAAGTTCCGTTATAAGAATAGTAATTGCACAGCTCTTCAGGGTTTCTACGGCTTCCACACCACTGCCAACGACCATGCATTTGAATATTTCACCATGATTTTCAATCCAGCCAGCTATACGCTTTGCGTTCTCCATATCCGGGTCTGCGATTAAAACGTGCAGATGCATTGAACCTCCCGCAGTACACTCCATAATATTGATGAATGTCTGCATTGTTGTGGTAAAAATTCTAAGGAATCATCTTCTGCCAGCAAGGTACAGCAAGTTCGTATGCTGGCACACAAAACCCTTATATTCTCTAAATAAATAAAAGTCGATATCCAACATGTTATGCATGAAGCCTGGAAGGCATCTGGACTGTATGCAAGGGGAAAAAATATTACTCAGGAAAACGGACCTCCAGATTTGAAAGATACTCTGAGTGTTTTTCCTGCCATTCCTTAAAGACAAAATGATATTTTTTTTCTGCATCCGCTTCCTTTATTATTTCAAAGAGAACCCGGGTAACCCCTTCAATCAACTCCCTATTTCCTGTATTACTTTCAAAGAAAAGCGCCTGATCTTTATAGCTCAGTTCTGCCGCAAAAGGATCAAGAAAGTCATAGATATCGGCCCATTTTATGCACATTCTTCTGAAAAGAATCTGAAAGTCCTTTTTGCTTCCCTTCATGCCCTGTACAATGCTTTCCGTGTGCTGAATAAGTTCTTCCAACAGGCCAAGCGCCTTATTTGATTCTGCTGTCTGGGATTGAAACTCAATTTTACTTTCAACCTCACCCAACAAGACTTCTATTTTTGAAGATCCTTTAAATCTTTCCATAAAATCCGGAAGATCTTCAGGACCCAGCCACGGTGCCCTGTCTCCTGGGAGACGGAATCCATAGATACGTTTATTTTGAAAAAAAACCCATCCAAGCTGCCTTTTTTTATCACCCTTAATACGAAAGTAGCCGATATCCGGACGACTTTCATTTTCTTTGTCAAGAACATCAAGCAGCTTGTCAAATCCAAGGGTAACGGGTTTAGCCATGGGGATGGCATGGATCAGGGAGATCCAGTAATTCAGGGCGTTGGCATCAATGCCATAAACGGAAACCCGGTATTTTTGAACAACCATGCTGGCTTTTAAAAGTTCTGCAGCAGCCATGCCAGTTGACCTGCCATTTCCATCGGAAAAAACGGAATCCATAATTTTTTTTTCATCAAAAAACAAAAGGGCTTCCCCGGAAGTTGAACGGAAGTACACACAACCGCACCCTACCTCTCCCTGATAATGTTCTATGAGGCGTTTAAGGGATATATAATAACTATTCATTCCCGTAACCAAGGCCGTATCATTGGGAAAAAGAAATTCAGCCATAAAAATAAAACCCTCCTGTCTTAGTTTTTCTGGCTAGCGCCTTCTTCTGAGACGTTCAATGGAAAGTTTCAAGCTGTCCTGCATACGGGAAATGGCATCGGCAAGGTTCCCGATTTCATCTTTGGAACGGACATCGATTTGCATATCCAGTTCTCCGACACTGATTCGGTCAGCAGCATCCGTGAGGTACTTGATGCTGCGGGTGATCCTGTATCCATAGATGGATATGGAAAGACCGATAATAAAGAGAGAAAAAATCAGAATACCAAAGGTAATGTTTCTTGTGTGAAGCGCCATGGATCTCGCTTCATTTTCTAGCACCCTTACAGGCTCCGTAAAGTCATCAATGTAGGCCGTTGCCATTACATGGTAGCGGGTTCCCTCCACGGGGCTGATGACAGCAAACTTCTGACGCAACTGCCCATCCCTTTCCACCCATGTATAATAGCCTCTGGCTTCTCTACCTCTGGCAGCAACCTCAATGATTCTACGAAACTCAGGAAAATACTGGGGTCCTAGAGCCTGCTCCAAAGCTCCTATGATAGGTATACCTATAAGCCTTGCATCGGGGTGTGCCCAGATGCGAAAAGCCTGATCCGTCTCATCAATACCTGGTCGCTCAAATAAGACAGTGTAACCCGATTCTGCCACCCTTTGCACGGCAATGCGGCTGAACTCCGGGTCGTAGTTAAAATCCATCCTACCCAGTTCCGGATGGCTGCGCAGAAAAATATTTGCCTGCAATCCTACGGAACGGGCCTTTTCAGCAATGATTTCTTCGGCCATTCCTTGCACAACACGTGTACTTTCACCTGTAATACGGTTTGAAAGCTCATTTAACTGATTTTGAGAAAACAGCCCTGATGCTGTCATAAGCAGCAGGGGAACAAAAAGAAACAGAAAAAACATCTTTGTCCGGAGTCCTAAGCCCTGACGCTGTCCTTTCTTTTCCATTTTCTTTTCTTCTTTTTTTTTCTTTTGCTCTTTTTTTGGGGCAGGAGGAGGGGCTGTCTTTTCAGGTTCTGCAGCAATAACTGGTTCTGCGGGCTTTTCAGGTGTTGCTTCCAGCTGTTCGCGGGTAATCCGCATCACATGACCACATTCCCTGCATCGGGTTCTGGCTTCATCTCCGGCAAGCTTTTCCTTGAGTTTTTCGGGGTCCAGGTGATAAATTTTACCGCATTCTTCGCAAATCAGCGTTGTCATAAATGTCTCCTCCGGGTGCCTTAATGCGCCATGTCTTTTAAAAACTGAATCATTGCCTGCTGAAATACAACCCGTTTTTCTTCCCTGGGAATTTGTCTGGCTATTAAATTAACAAGTTCCGGTGCCCGGTCCATCGGGAAACTGCTCCAGGACTCTTCCATAATTTCAATTTCATCTTCAATAATCACAGATGCAATGGGACCAATGGCAAGGGACAGATTCTCTTCCAGAAAATTCATAAAATCAGAGGATCCAGCATCCTTATCGTCTTCAATAATTTCTAAGACTTCTGCATCCAGAAGACGTTTGGCCGCATTAAGGGAAGTCTCTATAGATATACCCGTTTGGGAAGCAATATCAGCAAGATTCCGTTTTCCATCGATGAGTGAAAACACCTTGAGCATATCCCGGTCCATGGAAATCTCACGGTCATAACCGTCATCCTTCTGTCTTAAAATTATTGTGGATGGATTCCCTGAAAAAGTTGCCATGTTTATCCCTCATTTCAAAGCGTCATGAAGACTCACTGCATGTTTTATTCTTGCCCTTTGAAGTTTTTTTAACAATGGAATCATTTTTCTCGCTTAGCGCAGATATGTTGCATTTAGAACAGGTCTTACACTACGTCATTCTGCCAGCATCAATCTGACCTTCGCAGTAAATACTAATAAAATCGAAACGCACTCGACAGAATATTTTTTGTGTCAGGCTTAATGACAATAATCAGGTATTTTTATCTACGTCGAGTGGGAAATGATCTTTTTAGTATTTCTCCCATAATTAAAAAAGATCAGGGCTGTTTGGGCTGAGCGCTGCGAAGCTCTTCCAGCAGCTCTTTGCGCAGCATGGCGAGTTCTTTACGCACAATGCCACGTATCAGAGTAACAAGCTCTGTGTTTTTATTTAAAGATGCCTTAGTGACGTCGGCTGATTTACCCGTAATCTGTTTTCGGAATACCTGAAAACGTTCATAGGTCTGGTTGAAATAAATTTTCTTTTCCTTATCAGACAGACTGTCCTGCATGTCCACAAGAAGACCAAGGCCAGCCTGTATTTCTTGAAGTATTTTCAGGGTATCCTGATGGGCATGCACTTTGTGGCGCTTAAGGTAAAGACCAATGGATTCCAGCATTTTTGTAAAATTTATAAAAAACATATCGTCTTTATGAAGTTCCTGAAGACGCTGAATTTCAGCGAGGTACTTCGACATAACACTGTCATCAATCTCCCATTCCATGGAAAGCAGAAGGGCATTCAGCCCCCTCATGACCTCTCCACCCGGCTGCTGAGACTCTGTTGCCTTAAAATTATTGGGTCTGGAGTTTTGCGGCTTGTCTTTCGGGGCAGAAGATTTTTCACTGACCGATGGCTTAGGTTCTTCAACGTCAAGATTGCCTTCGTCAAAAAGGTCATCGAGACGCTGGTCCAATGCCGTTGAAAGGGCATCCTCTTTATCCGTCACTTATTTTTCCTCCAGCTTTTTTTTGAGGGATCCAATCGTGATGGAGATGATTTTTTTCATGGTTAAGGCAACATTGTCTCCAGTAATGGCGCTGGCTTCCAGATAAGGGGCATTCAGTTTTGCATTTAAATCCTGCTGCATGGTTTCCAGAGGAAGCAGTGCAATATTATGTGCTGCAAGATCCCTTTTATTGTATTGGAATACGAGGGGTATACGGGATAAATCTTTATTAAAGGAGCGGAGATTTTCTTCAAGATTCTGCAGGGAACGGATATTCATCTCACGTCTGAGACCCATGGAATCGGCAACAAAAACAATTCCATCCACCCCCCGAAGTACAAGCTTACGGGTTGCATTGTATTTTACCTGTCCGGGGACGGTATAAAACTGGATTTTGATATCATATCCATTGATACTGCCGATATCGAGGGGGAGAAAATCAAAAAAAAGGGTACGGTCACCATAGGTTTTTACCGTAACCATTTCTGCCTTGATACGGGACTTGAATTTTTGATTAATATATTCAAGGTTGGTTGTTTTTCCACCCCGCCCAGGTCCGTAATAAACAATTTTTACCTGAACTTCTTTTTTTTTGGGATTAATCAGCGCCAAAGCAAGCCTCCGATTTTTTTTATCCAAAGAGAGATTCGATTTTTCTTACAGCCTCACTGACCTTCAGGCGAAGAAAACCAAGTGAAACTTCCTTTCCAAAGATAGATAGCAAAAGGAGATCGTCGGTTACCTTGCTGAAGTGGATGCTGTCGGTCTCTCCCTTGTGGAAAAGAAGGGAAAACTCCTGTTCCCCGATGAGGTTTGCCATGGCACTGACAGCACCGAAGTTGCCTGCTGCAAGGGCCGCCAGAGAATACACATCGTGTTGCGTACTGCCATTATCAAGATTGATAATAACATTGCCCGCAAGGTCCAGAAGGATAACGTTAATAACACCAAGCTCAATTAGTTCTTCA
Source organism: Desulfobotulus alkaliphilus (assembly GCF_007830435.1). Classification (GTDB taxonomy): domain Bacteria; phylum Desulfobacterota; class Desulfobacteria; order Desulfobacterales; family ASO4-4; genus Desulfobotulus; species Desulfobotulus alkaliphilus. The sequence goes on from NZ_VLLC01000005.1 coordinate 63,940, forward strand.
TCCAGAATTTTTTCTATCTTTTCAATTTGCTGCCTGTCTAAATCCAGAGTAAACTCCATAGTCCCTTCCTCAAATGATTCCTTGGGTAATTAAGTACAATGCACACGCTGAAAAATATAATTCAGATTTTGTTGCTGAACAAAATAAACAACCTGCCCTGTCTACTGAAGATTTAATCACAGGTAAGCGGAAGCCCTCCAGCTTTAAATCAGATACTGACCATTGCAGAGAGGCAGTATTTGTCCAGTTACAAACTGGGCATTGGAAACCATCGATGCTTATTTTCCTTTAGATCCTTAACTTTCACCTTCTGTACTTTATTGAATCATACAAACACTTAAAATGAAAATATAACCTAAAAATTCATTGCTGGCAAACCCAAAGTTCAGGACAATGTTCTTACGGTCTGACTGGGGTTTACTGGGCAAAACATCGAATCTTAAATTGTGGGTTACTTGACAAGGTCTTTGAGTAACCGTATGTATTGAAACTTCAAAAATAAATTAAATCTAAAATAAGGTAAAAATGGTGACGGGAATGATATTAAGAATGGGATCAGTTGCTAAAAAAAATTTTTTTTCTGTCTCTATGTGCTTTCTGATTTTTTTTACCATGACAGGACCCGCCTGGCCAGAAGAAAAAAATCTTCTTCTTTCTCTGGGGGTCAGTCTGCCACTGACGGGACCGAAAAGTACACAGGCTGTCAAATGGCTTCAGGGTATGGAAGCCGCCGTTTCCGCAATTAATTATGGAGGCGGAGTCCATCAGAGACAACTGCGCATTATTGCCCTTGATGATGGCGGAGACGAAGTGAGACGTCAGAACAATCTTAACCAACTGACAGAAAAGGAAGATCTTTTCGCCCTTGTATCTGCCTTCGGCTATAATAGTACGAAGGATGCATTGCGTATATCTGAAGAAAAATCAACGCTTTTTTTTGGTTCCAATACAGGCATAAAAACCTCCGGCTCCCATGCCAAACCCAACATCTTTACCTTAAGACCCGATATGGATCTGGAAATGGATCTTCTGGTCAGCCGATTTATGCAGGAAACGGGCAAGAGGCGGATCTCTGTCTTATACAGTGAAAATGAAAAGGGTACTGAATACATGAACGGGGTGCGCAGTGCACTGGAAAAAAGACAGCAGGAACTGCTGGCTGCAGTACCAGTTACTCCCCAAAATCCAAAAATATCTTCTGCCATAGACAATATTCTGGTAACCAGCCCTGATGCTATCATCATTGCAGCAGAACTGAATGTGACAACTGATTTTATAAGAGAGCTCAGGCAAAGCCGGGGGGATATCCATCTGATTGCAGTTGGCCACACCGATCCTCTAGAACTGTCAGAACGACTGATGAACACAGGCTTAGGTGTTGTTATCAGTCAGGCCGTTCCCTTTCCATTTTATAGAAGAATCCCCATTGTCAACGCCTATGCAGCCGATGTAGAAGCTTTTAAAGAAGAGGATCCTGCTATTGAAATGACCTTTCCAGGCTTTGAAGCTTACTTAAATTTTCAGGCTTTTATTTATATCTTAAAGCAAAGCCCTTCTTTGGATGCTGCCTCCTTTATCCATACGGCGCAGCAGCAGTTTGAAAGCGATCTCGGCGGTTTCCGCTTTTCATTTTCTGATAAAAAGCATACGGGTTCCAATCAGATTTTTTTAACGCAGATTGCTCCAGGTGGCTTTGTAGCACCTATCCGGAACTTTTCTGAAGTCTATGAGTATCACCCCTGATCTGAAGTCAGGTCATGACGCCAGACCAGGCCGCATCATTCATCGTCTTTATAAAGTGAACTTGTACTGAAAAAAAAGAGGGGGCTAAAAGCCCCCCCTTTTTTTACTGAACCATCAAGAACCCGCTTAACCCAAGTTTCGCCAAAGTAGTGACCACACTTCTGAAGGCTTCGTTTAAATTGCTAAAAAATGGATATGTAGAACTCAAAAAAATCACGTCGTTTGATTCCATAGGGTTTTCATAAAAAAATAACGAACTTGGCTTAAGGCCGAATCACAAGTCGAAAACCGATATTGGCATAGGCTGCCGAAGGAGGCATACTATAGCGGTTGGCAACACGGATGGAATCCATATCCGTATCCCATCCACCCCCACGAAGAACACGTCTTTCACCTGTCTCAGGCCCAAAGGGATTCTGGATCAAGGCATTATGGTTCCCCGGGTATTTTCCATACCAGTCTCTGCACCACTCCCACATATTACCTTGCATGTCCTTCAATCCCCAGTTATTGGGTTGCAGCGAACCTGTTGGCAGGGGCTTTTGACGAAAAGCACCAACAGCACAACCTGCCCGGAAAGAATTTGCTGCAAAATTGGCCTGATCATCGGAAAGACAATTGCCGTAGGCATAGGCCGTGCTGCTTCCCGCCCTTGCTGCATATTCCCATTCCGCCTCCGTGGGAAGATCATAGTAAAGCCCTTCTTTTTCACGAAGCCATAGAATATAATTCTGGACATCATTATAAGATACTGCGCTGACAGGAAGCTCATCCGTGACTTTATAGCCGGGGTTCCTCCAGTTGTAATGACGGTCCAGAACCCATCGGAAACCGCTCTCCAGAGCATGGGCGCCAGCACCGGTTTCAGCTTCGCTTTTATATCCCGTGTCCTCAACAAAACGCCTCCATTGCCCCACTGTAACTTCATGGACCTGCATCATAAAAGGTTCTGTTATTTCGACTGAAATTCTTTTTTCATCGGGATTTCTTCTGACTTCATCTTCAGGGCTTCCCATTTCAAAAACGCCGGCTTCTATTGGAATAAAACGCATTGCCAGACTGTTTTCATAGGAAGGCTTAAGCGTTAAAAAAAATTCCTCTTCGGTCTTCTCGCCAGATTTAATATGGATATCCCGAAGAACTGGCTGATATAGAGGAGCTTCTACACGCAGGCTGTAGCTTCCCGGGGCTAGGGTCATGTCCGGGCTGTAAGATAATTTTTGAGTCTTAAACTGGATGGAGGCATTTTCCGGAGAGACCCGGATCACAAGACGTCCTTTTTCAGGTTTTCTGATCGCAAGGGTCAGTTCAAGCCTCTTCTCTTCACCGGGCGCAAGCCGAAATTCCTCAGTAATATTTTCGTATCCGGCAGCCCTCGCTTCTATGCGGTATCTGCCAGCTTCCAGAACCAGCCTCTCTAAGGGGGCGCTTCCCTGCTCCTGCCCGTTGATCCGGATCATTGTTCCATCAGCGTTGGAAGCTATGCTGAGCTGTGCTTTGGGTTCTTCTTTCACAAGAACAGGTTTCGAGACATGTTTTTCTTTTACGGGAAGTGTAAATACAAAATCCTTAGAAAAATCTCTTCCTGTCTTCAAGCTTCGGTATTCAAAGACAGCTCCACTTTCATGGGTTTTTGAAAGAAGGGCTGAAAACAGTTTTATGCCGGTTAACTGGTTTTCCGTAAGTGATAAACTCCGCATAAGGGCAGATACCAGTAAGCCATTTTTTCCACCGGTTTCTGGCGGATCTGTTTCATTTCTACTCTTATAGAGCACAGCGTGGGAAAAGCCCTGTTGATTTTCAGCCGTTTCTAGCATTCTGCTTTCTGCTACAGGAGAACCGATGGCTGCATCTGGAAAAGGAGCGTCTGAAATTAAAAGCACATTTCTCGCTCCCGTATTGCGCAGTATCCTCTGTATGGTGCGAACTTCAAGGTAGCTTTGCAGGTTACCTTTTATGGCATCCGATCCCAGCCACCATCCATAGCCATAAAGCGATTCAACCTCGGCTGCTCCGGAAAAATATATCAGCAGCGTATCTTCCGGTTCCGCATTTTCACTCAGACTCTGGAGGGCCTTAAGCATGGCAGCTCTGTCCGCAGCCTTGCCCAAAAGCAGCGTGACCTGAAAACCCAGATGTTTTTCAAGAAATCCAGCAAGTGCCCTTGCATCCTCTTTAGCTGTTGCAGGAAAAGATATGGTCTGATCCTGATATGCATCAATCCCTATGACCAGCGCTCTGTTCTGGCCCGCAACGGCCGTAATATTCAGTGTAACCATCCATAAGCACAAAAATGCCAGTATGCCTGTAATGATGGAACAGTAACTTGGGGTTGGTTTCATTTTTTCCTCACATTTTTTCAGGATCCCTCCCTGATACTTCTGCAGGGTTCAGGCACAGCGGTCATGATAAAACAAAAACGAAAGGTTTAAAGGCAAGGCTCTACTCAGCGCTTTTTTTCCTTTTCGAACGTCAAAGACCTTGCTATTCCGCTGTAAAATGGGGATTGGCATCCATCACAGACCTGTTTTCTCCTCCGGTGATAATGGAATTTTTCCCACCCGCTCTGTTTTTTCGCCCACCCACAGTTGTAGAAAAATCACCTTCTGCACGGTTTCCTTCACCACCGATGGCAGAGGATGATCTGCCAGAAACAACATTGTCTGTTCCTGAAACCGCAGCACCATAGGAACCCGTTACCCTGTGCCCTCTTCCGGAAATCAGGTTGCCGTAGGATGTGCAGGTGTGTCCTTCACCAAGAACAAGATTGTGGGAACCGGTTATTTTTTCCGGATCATTGTACCCGATGATAAGATTGCCACTGCCATTGCCTGATGCCGTTGCACCCTCTCCATTCAAAACAACAAGATTGACTCCCTGAAATTCAAGATTCTGCCCCTTCCGCTGAACACCTTCAAGGATACGGGTCAGGCGGGCCACCTGGGCTTCCAGAGCGGCCACCCGATGCTGCAGTTGGGCTTTTTCTCCATCAGCCATTGCAATGCCTCCAACGAGCAGGGGCTGTACAAGGGTAATATCTGCCTTGGCCTCAAGGGCTGCCTGAAGCTCAGAGTGACGGACCAGGGAGGGGTCTATGCGGTCTGAGGGAATGATGCCCTGAATGTCAGAGATATGATGGGTATGATTTTTCTCTGCCTTTTCAGACAACATCTGTTTCCATCTGCGCTGGGTAAAAACAGGAACACAGTCAGAAATCCCCATTTCCCTGAAATATCCACAAATTTCAGCATCATCGATGCGTTCATAATCCGCAATTTTTTCAGGTCCTACAAAAAAAAGATAAGGAAAATTTCTTGGCATTGAGAGGGTAGTATCGCTACGTTCAAACAGTACCAGAGCAATGGCTGGTGTATCCGGAAGAATCATCGCACGGTAGGCTACGGCAGCATATTTATCACTAAGATCGATAAAGTCACGGATACCTTCCATGCGGACATTTCTGTTACGTCTGGCCTGACGCTGTACAATCTGTTCATTGGCCTGAAGAAGAATCTGAGCAACACTTTCTTTGTCTTCAAGCTGAAGTCCCATGGCCACTTCTTTTTCTGTCATTACAGTATCCGCCAGAACTGGCAGGCTGCACAGTGTCCATGAAAGCAATAAAGTAGCTGCAATTGCAAAATAGGCCCTGCATTTCATTTTCCCTCCCCCGTATAAAATAGTTCATGCCCTGCTTCCCTGAAAAGAAGCAGAGCACAGCAGATCCTGCATGAACACTAAAAAAAGAATCAGAAACTTACCGTCATTTTGGCAGCAAAGAGGAACCAGTTTTCGGAAGTATTGAGATTGTTGTTCTTATCGGAGTTGATGTCTTTCATAAGAATGGCCGCACCGTTCATGGCATGGCCTTCCAGTTTAAATACCCAGTTAGGGGTAAGATCAAAGCGGGCTGTCATGCCAATATCCTTCAGCCAGGCATCATGATCTTTATAGCCGGTATCTTTGCGTGGATTGCTTAAACCCGGAAACCTAGGGTGTTCATCTATAGTATTTAACTTTCCGCTCCTGTCATCTTTATCTGCATAGTATTCAGAATAGGAAATACCCAGCTCCAGCCAATCCGTAAAACGGTAGGCCATGGCTGCATAATATCCTTCCGTATTCAGGGTTCTGGTACCAGCTGCATTAATAAAGTTTGCAAAATCAGAATGCCCCTCTGCTTGGTTGGTAAATTCATAGCGGTTACCCATGTACTCCGCGGCAAAGGTGAAAGGGCCTCTAAGATATTCCAAAGAGGCCGTGTATGCCCTGGAAACAGTATTTGCCTTAACATTCGCAGAACCTGAATCAGGTAAAAAATCCTCTGCTACAGCATTAGTTTCCATATCAAACTCCACAGACCACACAGTGGTGCTAAGACGAAGACCATTGATGGGGGTATACCATACAAGGCCACCGGCCATGGAATATTTGGTGTGGGTGGATTGGGGGTCAGACAGGACGCCAGCAAGTCTGGACTGATCTGTAAGGGATGTCACAACCCCGCCATCCACTGCAAATTCGGTTTCACCCCCCTGAAACTGGTAGGAAAGGGTACCGGCATTGCCCATGTAGAGGTCACCGTATATTTCAGCACCACTGATGGCGGATACCGTATCCCTCCAGGCTTCGTTGTAGACACTTTGGGGAAGGAAAATGCTGTTTCTGAGCATATCAATGTCACGGGTGGTATTATAAAGACCGTGAACCATTTTCATTTTACCCACCCGGATACCCATCCAGTCTCTCCAGCGGTAATCGGCAAAGCCCCAGTCAATTTCCGGTTCTCCCTCACCGAATTCCCCAAGATTCCGGGCAAAAATCTGAAGGCCCACACGGAGGTTGTCGCTGACCTGGCTGCTGATGTTCACCCCGAATTCATTGAATCGGGCACTGCCGTCTTCGGTTTTGGCAAAGAAATTATTGTTATCACTTAATAAGTATCCCTGGGAAACAAAACCATGGACAGTAACGCCGCCATAGAGGTCATCCCCAAATTCCACAGCCATTGCCGGTAAGCCCATGCAGAGCATGCCCAGACCCAGCATCAGTCCTTTTAAGCTTTTCATGCAAATCTCCTTATATTCATATGCATTTTAAATAAAATGGATGAAAATATTATGGTGTAATACCCAGAACCTTCACCTCATCGATACGCGTTCCTTCGGGAACAAAACCAATGGCCCCCTGGGTATTGGCCACATAGGTGACCATATCTGCAGGCCTGTTCATGGTAGGCGGCATCTGTCCCCTTCCCGTGAAAACCTGTCTTTTCCAGTGCTGATCAAACTGGGCAGGAGACATTCTGACATACTCAGACAAAAAGCTGTCCATGACATCCCCCCTGAGAATGGCAAAATTCACACGGCTTCCATCCTCCCAGCGGCTCAGCTGTCCCCTGTAAATACGTTCCAGATCACTCTTTGAAACACTGGCCACCGACACTCCCCGGTTGGCAATAATCAGGACATCCGCAAGGGCATGCCCCATAAGGCCCGCAACCATAATAAGGACAAGGGCCCCCAATTTTACATGCTTCATCATTCTCTCCCATTGATAAAGTATGAGTTCTGCCACCCCCCATGGGCAGCCTGCGCAATAAACGATGTTTATCCATGAATCAGTATAAAAAAGAGGTGACCTGTAAAGGATCTCCCCTTGTTTTTTTATTTTTTAGAATCGGTCAGAAGTTGCAGAACCTCTTCGTACCTGCTTGCGGTTTTAAGAATAATTTCCTCGGGGAGTCTGGGACCGGGAGCCTGCTTGTTCCAGTCCAGTGTTTCGAGGTAATCACGCACAATCTGCTTATCAAAACTTGCAGGAGAAAATCCCGGTGCATAGCTGTCCACGGGCCAGAATCTTGAAGAATCCGGTGTCAGCACCTCATCAATGAGAATAATTTCACCATCTGCCATACCGAATTCAAATTTGGTATCTGCGATAATAATTCCCCGTTCACGGGCATAATCCGCAGCTTCCGTATAAATGGTGAGGCTCAGATCCCTCACCTTTTCTGCTGTTTCCCTGCCCACAAGATTCACTGCTTCTCCAAAGGAAATATTGATGTCATGGTCCCCCACCTCGGCCTTGGTGGACGGGGTGAAAAGGGGTTCGGGCAGTTTTTCAGACTCCTGCAGGCCTGCAGGAAGATGGATACCGCAAACGGTCTGATCTTTTTTATAGGATTTCCAGCCGGAGCCTGAAATATACCCCCGGACAATGCATTCAATGCTCAAGGGTTCTGCTTTTTTCACCCACATGCTCCGGTCCCGGAGATAGTCTGCATGGGGACGGCAAACGTCAGGGAAATCCTCTACCCTGCCACTGATAATATGATTCCCCACAAGCCGCTTCATGCGTTCAAACCAGAAAAGGGAAAGTGTTGTTAAAACCCGCCCCTTTCCTGGAATGGCATCGGGCAGGACCACGTCAAAGGCAGACAATCGATCCGATGTTACCATGAGATAGGAATCGCCCAGATCATAAATATCCCGAACCTTACCACTCCGAAGCCGGTTAAGACCTTCAAGTTCCATATTTTCTGAAGATGTAATCATAAATTTAACAAAATCCTTTCAGAGAAAGAAAAAATGAAGAAAATTATTTTCCTACAAAGAAACGGGTACGATATCTCCGCTGATATCTCCATTGGGAAAAATTGTCAATATCCCCACCGTATGCGGCCATGGACCCTTACGGTTATCTGAGTAGCTGCCGGGATTGAACATCAAAACATCATCCAGTTTGTGGCATTCCGGGACATGGGTGTGACCGAAGACAACGGCATCTACCCCTTCAAAGGCATTTTTTGCCCGCATCATGACACCGCTGCGTTCACCCCATCCGTGGATAAGCCCTACACGCACAGGTCCTATGGGCACAATACGGGAAACAGGGTGATGTTCCCTGACATCCGGGCCATCACAATTACCGCAGACAGCAAAAACATCCACATCATAAAATGCATCCAGCACAGAGAGACGGGTCATATCCCCTGCATGGAGAATCATGGAAACATCTGAAAACACGCCCTGCCTGAGGGAAAACAATGTATCATCCGCCGCCTGCATGTGGGTGTCGGACAAAACCCCTACGCGTATGGCCTCTTTATGTCTGTTGTTCATGGAATACTTTTCTGTATTTATTCGGATTCAAATTGTTCAATGAAAAGGGAAAGAAGCTTTGCCTTGGGACCTGTCATGGGCAAAAAGGAAAGTCCTGCATAGATGGTGTTCTTTCCCGAAGGCCGGGCATGGGCCACAACGGCATCCAGATCCAGTACATCATCTCCCATGCCCATGGAGAGCTGCACCTTTTTTCCTTCAGGAACAGGGGCGTGAATTTCAAGGAGTACACCCCCAAGGCTGATATTCAGGGTTCTTCCCATACCCTGCATGGTAATGGCCCCCTCCTCCCCAAGGACGGTGAAATGTATCAGGTTACGGGTTTCAGGACGAAAGGGGAACCGTCTTTTTTCAGCAGGATTCTTCGTCTGTATCATTTTTTCTCCCTTTAACGTCTATGGCCTCCTGAATCAGTGCCAGTGTTGTCTGTATGGAACTGAGGGAAAAGCCGAGCATTTTCCGGAAAGTAGGCGAGAGTCTGTCCCAGAGCATACCCGCATCTCCCTTTTCCAGCGGCTCCAGAAAACTTCCTTCCTCTCCCAGAAAAATCAAACCATTACCATCGGAGGCTTTTTTTTGCATGGGATAGGCAAAAACACTTCCCTCAGGAAAGGATGCCAGCTCCAGAAACGCATCTTCCTTCTGCCATGCAAGCAGAATTCTGCCACCGCCTGCTGAAAAAAAAGTGGCAGAAAGGTGGTCTTCCGGTACCCTGATTTTCTGGTAAGATGCAGGCGTTTTTGCAGGCAGTCCTGAAGATATCCGAAGAAGGGCAAGGGTTTCTCCAAGCTGGGTCAGTTGTCTGTCCACTCCCAGAACAAGATCCTGAAGGACTGTGGAAAAGGTAGTGAATTCTCTGGCCAGCCGCTGGGCATCCAGCACTCCCAGAAGAGCTTCACCCACAACCTGAACGGAAGCACTCCGGGGGCGGTTCATCATGACAAAACTTGCCGCACTTCCGATATAGGCCCCTTTACCAAGGCAAAAAAGGGGAACACTGCGTCCCCCGACTTCCTTATGCAAGCGTACCTGTCCTTCCAGAATCACCCATAACCACGATCCAAAACGCCCCTGTCGTACCACCACACTGCCATCTCTATGAAATTCCTCATCCACCACATCGCTGTACTCAATGGCAGGCCCTTTCAGGCAGGGTTCCCTGAGCAGTTCAGGACCTTTTTCCCTCTGGCTTGCCTGAAGCTCATCCATCTGCCGCAGTGCATCCAGAAGGAGACCCGTCAGATTTCTGTGAATCCTGCGGGGACCACTCCCTTCTCCCGGAACAAAAAGAAAACGGCCTTCCTGCCATGTAAAAAGATCATGAAAGGCATCTTCTCCGTTTTTTTCTTCCAGTCTTGCATCAAGTACCTCCCCGTTTTTCATGAAGATGGTACCTTCTGCACCATTTTCCGCAAAAATACGTATATTTCCAGTGGCAGCAGCTCCTCCGAGAAACTGAAGCAGTTCCGCAAGGCCAACAAAGGACAGTCTCCCAGAAAGAACCTCGGCTATATCCATAGAATTATTCCAGAATGACACAGGTTAAAAAAGATACTGGGCAACTTATTTCTGCACCCAGTTCAATTCCTGCTGTAAATGCCTCAAAGTACTCTCGATACAAGCCTTAAGGGTCTTTCCAACGCCTTCGCCCGTCACCGCACTTCCTGGAAAAGAAGGTACTTTCAGTTGCCGGTTCAGATCCCTCTCCATCTGCTCTATCGGCATGACAGGCAATCCTTCTTTGGCCAGATCCCTTTTGTTATACTGCAAGACCAGAGGAATTTTAGCAATGCTGAGGCCATAGGATTTGAGGTTCTCATGGAGATCTTTTAATGAAAGCATATTTTTTTCTCTGCGTACAGCCAGAGAATCCGCAACAAAAACAATCCCATCAGCGCCTTTTAAAACAAGTTTACGTGTCGAAGCATACTGGGGCTGCCCCGGTACGGTAAAAAGCTGTACTTTCACATCACAGCCATGAATTTTGCCTAAGCCCATGGGCAGAAAATCAAAAAAAAGTGTCCTGTCGCCTTCCGTATCAATGGAAACCAGATCTCCGCTCATATTTTTCCGAAAAAGCTTATGTATGGTTTCAAGATTGGTTGTTTTACCACAGCGGCCCGGACCATAATAAACAATTTTACATTCAATGACCCGCTGCTGAATATTAAAAACGGCCATGAAGCCCTCCAGAATTCCATTTTTACGGATTTTCCTCCGGTACGACACAATTCGGAAGAAAAATATCACCCTTTAATTTCTATATTCAGACACCAGTCCCCTTTTTTGGGTCCTGCGTTAATCTGGTGCTTGGATGCCACAACGCCGGAGCTTCTGAATACAGCCACAGGAGAATAACAGCGCATGTCATTTAAGCGTAAACCCACCTTAAGGTCATCGATGAGTTTTTTATCTTTGCTGGAAATAATCAGACTCACAAGGTTTCCGGATTGAAAGCTCACATCCAGATCCACCTGATCGTTCAGCTCCTCTGGAACATTTTCAAGACGAATACCCACAGAGCTGACAGGGAGTAAATCCATACTGCTGTCTTCCACGGCTTCCATACCGGAGGTCATACCCGGAATCAAGCTCTGGAAACGGGCCAGCTGCTTCTGGGAAAAGATTCCCGAAGTTTCCCATTGTCGCAGGAGATCCGCCGCTTCCCCTTCCCTTTGATCTTTGACCATGGCGGTGATTAAACCGCTTCCCGCATTTTCACCAAATTTTTTATCCTTCAGAATCGCTGAAAAAAGAGCTATTGCCGCAGGATAAGAACCGTACCTTGCAAGGAGCCTTGCCTTTTCCAGCCGCATTTCAGCAGGTGTCTCTTCGGTGTCCGGCAGGAGGGTATTGACCAGCTCAGACTCCCGTGCCGTAAAGGTGCGGTTTTCATTTTTTTCCGATGCAGCAGATATTTTTTCATGCAGCTCAGAAATACGCTGCCGTATATCACTGAGCAGTATTTCTTTGTTTTTCAGTCCGATTATCGGTTCCACTAGCTTTTCAAGGGCTTCAAAACGGGTAAGGGCCTCGTCAAAAAGACCCTGTGATGAGTAAAGGCGAGCTTCCTTGAGAATAACCTGAAATTTATCTTTGACGGACATGGAATCTCCCAAAAGTAAGCTGACAGTGGCTAATTTAAAAGGATTTTACATTATCAGAAGGCGTATCACAGTACAATCATTTCCATTATGTTTTTAATCCAGCTTTTTTAAAACAGCTTTTTTAAGCAAATACCAACAAAATTTTCCATAAGGCCTGCGGTTCGGTCAAGTAGAGGTAAGATATTTGTGTGTAAAAAAAAAACCGGATACAGAGAAAAACCTGCACCCGATTATTTTTTTAACACTTTAAAAGGCATATGGTTAAGCTTGTATCACTGCAGCGCTCTGTCATGGAAACCATTGCCCTTATCCGATATTCATGGCATTGCGCAAACGCTTCAGAAGTTTCTGTTCGGGTTCCGGAAAATTTTCATCGGCATGGGCAATCTGTTCTGCAATTCCTAAAGCTTCTTCCCTGTCCTTTTTCAGATGAATCAGTTTGGGCAGGGCGTTAAGCGCCCCTTCCCTGTCCACCTGAAGAATGCGGGACTGCTCCATCACCATTTTTCTGAATGCCTCCCGCTTCATGGTGCTGAGCCTGGGATGCTTTTGGATGATCTGCTGGGCCATGATCATCTCACTTTTATCATAAATGGCATCTGCACTGACCATGGCGACCATAATCCGCACAAGCCCCTCTTCAAAGCCCCCATCCCCTGTTCTGGAAAGCCAGAGTTCACGGTCACTTTCCCGCCGCAAAGCCTTGGCCTGTACTTCATCTTCAGGTTTTTTCCCATGGACAAGCCCTTCAATGGCAGGAGCAAAAAAAAGCTTCATGGCAGGATTGTCGTAGGTAAGTTTGAAAAGAAACTCGTCTCTTTTATCCCTTGTGTCTCTGTAAAGGTTCAGGCTGTCTTCAATCAGGCGGGATGTATATTTTTCCAAACGGGCAAAGGAGTTGCTTTCACGGTCGATGGGTCTGCGTTTTTTTGCCACAATCCGGCCCATTGTTTTAAAGGGAAGCATCATTGGATTTAAATCGGAAAACACATAGCGCTGAACCCTCAGAGGATGCATTTGCTTGGCAAGCTCTGCCGTATATCTGTTGCTGCACTTCTGCACAAAGGGGCTGACAAAGACCTTATATAGATAATCGTTGGCCTGGGAAAGGTTAGAAACCGGCACAAAAGCCTCTTCATCTTCAATGCCGTCGTCATATGCAAGAATCTGCTCCACGCTCCGTTCCTCAAAACGGACCCTGTAGTCATTCATCCAGGGTTTTGACGGTTCCTCTTCTATCACCATTTCATAAAGACCCGGTGCCAGGTAAGGAATCATATCCACAGAACCAATAATCTGATTGTGTTCCTTTTTTGCTATGGCACCGGACACAAAAATCCCAAGATGACCAATATCTTTGTGGACAATATAGATAATCACCTGTCTGTGGCGTTTCAGATCCTCCGTTGTCTCATATACCCGTGGAATCCAGTTCAGAGCCTGCTGGGGCGGGGTAATGTTGTCTCCATTGGAAGTGAAAATCACAATGGGATCTTCCAGCTTTTTCAGGTCCAGCACCTGTCCTTCCTGTAGCCAGAGCCTCCCCCGTTCCAGCCGGTTACCCACAAAAAGGTTTTCCACAATAAAGTGAATTTCTTCACGGGTCATCATGAAAAAACCACCCCACCATTTTTCAAAATCCAAAAATCGTTCTTCTTCTGTATCCACCCTGTCATAAACATTATACAGCTTGGTCCAGTAGGTATTGGCAGGATTCAGACCCTCAAAATTGGCTACCAGATTGGCCCCGTCAAAGAAACCATTGCCAAGATCGCTCAGAAGGGAGTTGACCCAGACACCCCCCAGCAGCCCTCCCCGATAACGCATGGGGTTGGCCCCTTCCACGCCGGACCAGTAGGACAGAGGAGAGCCGTTCAGCACAAGGGGACCTGTGATATCCGGCCTGTCAGCGGCAACGAGTGCTGCAGCCCACCCCGCCTGGCAGTTACCGATAATGGCAGGCTTTTCCGAATCCGGATGTCTTCTGTGTACCTCTTCCAGAAAAAGAACCTGAGCCCGCTGCACATCCACCAGGGTCTGGCCTTTGAAGGGTTCCGTATAAAACAGCATAAAATAGACAGGATGCCCGTTTTTAAGGGCCATGCCGATCTCGGAATCCTGCTTTGATCCACCAATACCCGGACCATGTCCTGCACGGGGATCAATGATCAGAATCGGTCTTTTGGGTCTTTTATTCTCTGCTTTTACATCCGGATCCTGTCTGCGCTCTACGCCATCCGGCAGTTTTTCTGAGGGCGCTGAACGGCTGTCAAGGATTCGAACCAGAGAAAAATTAACGGGTTTTTCAAAGGTCCGGCCATCCATGATTTTCTCATAGTCAAAGACAAGGACAGGAGGTTGCCCTTTTTCAAGGTGCTCCAGATAAATATTCCCTCGCTTGCGTAAGGTATCCCAGAAAAGAATCTGCCTCTGGATGGTGTCTACCATATAATCAGTAAAATCCTGCGGATTGACAGCTTCATTAAACACGGATGTTTTTGCAAATGTATCCATATGGTCCTCTTTAATTGTATTTTTATCCGCTGCTGTTTTATAAGAAATCAAGATACAGTGTCTTTTTTTCAACAGCCGCCCTTATCCTTCTAAAAAGACGCTTTTACGTAAAGAACCATAAAAGCATATGATGTTAAACATAAGAAATCTTTGCTGCAATGCAAATTTTATTTTCGGACAATCCTGTTGACAAACCAGGTTTAAAGGTGCTATCAGGCTGCCTTAATGACCGCGGGTCAAAAAATGAATAAGGGTCACCATGCCAACAAAACAGCAGTTAAAATCCAGACAGACCCAAGAAGAGCTGATGGCAGCAGCCGTCCGTATTTTTGGAGAAAAGGGCTATTCTGCGGCTACCATAGCCGAAATTACGGATTATGCGGGCTATGCCAAAGGAAATTTCTACAGATACTGGAAAAGCAAGGATGAGCTTTTTCTTGATATCATGCAGGCAAGGATGCAGCAGCACAGGGAAGAACGGCAAAGCCGTCTGCAGGAAGCCGGAGACGGAGAAAGCGCCCTCGAAGTGCTGGTGGATTTCCTTGAAGCCCTGATAGCCGATGATGAATGGCCCAAGATTTTTCTGGAATTCACGGTTCAGGGTTCCGGTGACCCTGATATACGGGAACGCCTGAATACAAGCATCTACAGACTTTCCAGCGATCTTTTTGCAGACATCCTTGCGCCCTACTCTGAAAACTATGGAGAACTCCGCAAGCTGGGTGCTTTGGTAACGGCCATTTTTGAAGGATATCTGATCCAAAGGCGCATGGGCAGCGAAGTTCTCTCCCTGCAGGATCTTCGCAGAGCCATACTTGCGCTGGGAGCCCCTCTGTTCAAACAGCCACAGAAACCAAACAAAACACCATAGCAGAAAGGAGGGGCCATGCCCCGGATTTTGAAAGGGATTCTCACAGCCGTTGCCATGCTCTCCATGGGTCATGCAGCCTCAGCCAACAGTGCACTGGATGCCTTTAACCCGGATTTCGACCCTTCGGGTGCGCCCTTCCGCTGTATTGTATCCAATGTGTCCCATCCGGTGATCAAGGGGGTTTCCGCAGGCTTTGTTCTCCGGGACCGGATCTGGGAAAAAAGTGGCGGCCAGATTTATGTGGATTTCAAACCCCTCTCCATGCTCGGCGGTGAGGTGGAGGTTCTTAATCTCCTTCAAATGGGTGCCATACAGGGTATGGGCGTCAGCTCCGTTGCCGCAACCAACCTCGGCCCCCGTTTTGGTGTTGTGAATCTTCCCTTTCTTGTGGATTCCTTTGAAAAACTTGATCAGTTTGTAAATTCCGGTCCCCTTTTTGACCACTTTCTGAAAGCCATGGAGCATCAGGGAATTACCGGTCTTGATATCACAGCCTATGGCACCTACGGATGGGCCAGCGTGGAGCCCATCACCACCCTTGCAGAGGCGAGAAACGCCAGATTCCGCATTGCTGAGGCTGCGGTCAACCAGCTGATCTACCGTGAATGGGGGCTCAGGCCCGTTGTCATGCCCTGGCCCGATGTACCCGTCGCCCTGAGACAGGGTGTCATCAATGCCCTGGACCACACTCCTACGGTCTGTAATATCACCAGAAAGTTTGAAGTAGCAAATCATTTTACCGAGGTCGGTTATGCCCAGGGCCTTTTCATATGGATCTTCAACACCGCATGGCTGAACAGTCTTCCCGAAGATCTGAGAAAGCTTTTTGAAGAAACGGTAAAAGAAGTGGCCTCTGAAATCAGGAAAGAAGCCGAATCCCAGGAAAACGAACAGATCCGGAGGGCAAAGGATGCGGGCATAAAGTTTCACAGACTGCCCGAAAAGGATATGGCAGAGATGAGATCCCGTTCCGTAAAAGTCCATGACCGCTATAAAAGGGAAATCAACCGCCTTTACCGCCATGATGACTACCGCCCCGCTGATTACCTCCTTGAGGTACAGAGGTATCTGGAATTTGCACCATGAAAAGGTTTGGTCGCTTCCTTGATCTTCTGGAAGAGTGGACCCTTTTTGCCGCCGTTATGGCGGCCCTTGCGGGGCTGCTCATCTCTGTGATTCTGCGCTACGGCTTCCATGTCACCTTCGCAGGAGCCGACGAGCTGGTACGCAATACCATTATATACACAAGCTTTGTGGGTCTGTCCGTTGCCATACGAAAAGACAGGCTGATACGGGTGGATGCCCTTGCCCAGATTTTTCCAAGGCTGAAACGCCTTCTGGCCATGATCAGTCTTGCGGCAGTTGTCTTTTTTGCCCTGCTCATGATCCGTTTTGGCGGTGAACTCATGATGATGATGTTCAGGACCGGACAATCCACCATCATATGGAATATGCCCCTCTGGATACTCTATGCCATCCTCCCCTTCTCCGGTCTTCTTATGATCATCCGGGCCGGAGAGCAGATGTGGTGGTTATGGCAGGATGAGGGCCTTGAAAGCATGGAACAGAAAAATACATGAGTTCACCGGATTTCATTCTTCTCCTGATACTTCTGGGCGCCATGGCCGCCTATATCCCCGTATTCATCTGCCTCATTTTTGCAGCCCTCGCAGGCTTTCTGCTCTTCACGGACATGCCGGTCCTTCTGGTTTTCCAGACCCTTCTCCGGAGTCTTGATAATTTTGCCCTGGTGGTGGTTCTTTTTTTCATCCTTTGTGGCAACGTCATGACCTCCGGAAAAATTGTAGAAAAACTCATCCGAATCGCCCAGGCTTTTGTGGGTTTTCTCCCCGGAGGGCTGGGGATGGCAGGAATTCTTGCCTGTGCTTTTTTCGGTGCCATTTCCGGCTCCACCGTTGCCACGGTGGTGGCCATCGGCGGTTTCATGATTCCTGCCCTCAAGGCCCATGGGTATCCTGACAGCTACAGTGCAGGTGTCATGACCACAGCACCTAACCTTGGTGTGATTATCCCGCCAAGTATCGGCATGATCCTTTACAGCATGATCAGCAATGTTTCCCTGGAAGGGCTTTTTCTCACGGGTTTTCTGCCGGGCATCCTCATCACTGCGGCCACCTGTTTGTATACGGCCTGGATTTTCCGTAACAATAAAGATCTGCATACTACAAGCCTCGATACATCTGAAATGCTGGCATCTTTAAAGGATGGCATCTGGGCGCTGCTTCTGCCAGTGATTATTTTCGGTGGGATTTTTTCAGGTGTTTTCACGGCCAACGAAGCCGCTGTGGTGGCTTCCGCCTATGCCATTTTTGTGGAGGTCTTCATCCATAAGGCCATGAATATGAAGCGTCTGAAGGATGTGGTTGTGGATTCGGCCGTCACTTCCGCCGCACTGCTGATTATTGTGGCGGGTGCAACGGTTTTTGGACGCTACATGACCTTGCAGAATATACCGGGACGTATCACGGAAGCCGTGCTTGCTGGTATCAGCTCCCCCGAGGTACTTCTGCTTCTTCTGAATATTCTGCTTCTTTTTGTGGGCATGTTCATGGATATCATTTCGGCCACCCTCATCCTCGGGCCGGTCCTTTTGCCCATCATCGCCCATTACGGCATTGACCCCATGCATTTTGGTCTCATTATGACGGTCAATCTGGCCCTGGGCTACTGCACACCCCCTGTGGGTGTCAGCCTGTTCATTGCAGGATCCGTGGCCGGCAGAAATCTCCTGTTCATGTCAAAGGCCGTCATGCCTTTTCTCATTATACAGATTCTGGTGCTCCTGCTTCTCACCTACTTTCCTACGCTGGTGCTTCTGCTCCCCAGATTCTTCGGATATCATTCCTGATGAACATTATAATCGAAACGATTTATTATAAACCTTGATTCCTGATTGATTTGTCTGTCTATGGCACACCTTTCTGACGGATCACTTGAACGGCTCTTTTGTCCAGGAACCCGGAACGCCAATGCTTTTTTTTTTGGTGTTCCATTTTTCCAGAAAACGTAACTTTTCAGCACCGTTTTCCAAGTACCATACCTGCAAGACAGATGCATAGGCCCCAGGCTATTTGCCCGTGACGCAATCCGGCACTCAAGCTAAAAAACGCAAGCCCCTTTACGGGAGTAGAAATGCCTATGGATCTTGAGTGCCGGATTCGGGAGCTTCTTGCCCTGTGCGGAAGCGGCAAAAACTCCCCGCCACAGGCAGGATAAGCTTTTTGATTACCATGGCAGGCCTTAGTACGCTGCCTTTGTGGCGGGTCAGACAGTTTGCCGCTTCTTATTAGCACTCCGGCACTCAAGCCTGTAAAAGTCTATTGCTTTTCTCGCAGGCTTTGGATTTATGGCTTGAGTGCCGTCACTTGCAAATAGCCACGGAGCCTTGCAATAGTACAAAGCTGCTGCAATTACAGTATGGGCAGTTCAGAATAAACTGTGCTGAATAATTACCAGAAAACAAAAAAGGCTTACAGCTTTATGCTGTAAGCCCTTGATTTTTATGGCGCGCCCGGCACGATTCGAACGTGCGACCTACGGATTCGTAGTCTAAAAACAACAACCTTCATTTTTTTCAATTTCTTTCAATTTGACCGATCAAAAATCCTTGTTTTTAAAGATCTTTTGCTCTAAACTCCTTCACAAGACAGGATTTTTTCAAACTTGCAATCATGGAATTTTTGGTGTTCTTTTGGTGTTCCATTGGTGTTCTTTTGGTGTTCTGTTTTCAGAGATAAGGAGAGCTTATGGCCCAATTCAAATGGTTCACAACAAAGCATAAAGGGTTACGGTATCGAGAACACGAAACCCGGAAACACGGAGTAAGGCGGGATCGCTTTTATCAATACAGACTCATGGAGAACGGGATACGAGTTCAGGAATCTTTTGGTTGGCTTTCCGAAGGATGGACGGAAGAAGCATGTCTCCTTGAGGTGGCAAAGCTCAAACAGGCCAGAAGAACAGGTGAGGGAGAAATAACACTTAAGGACCGCAGAAAAAAAGCTCTGGATAAGCGAACCGAACAGGAGCGAAAAGCCATTACCTTTGGGGAGGTATGGGAAAAAAATTACCTTCCGCAAGCCAAGGCAGACCGGGGTGAAGCCTCCACATTAAGGGAAGAAAACCTTTACGCTCTTTGGATAAAACCAGTTCTTGGGGATAAGCCCATTTCAGAAATAGTCCCCCTGCATCTGGAAAAAATAAAAAGCAACATGAGATCAGAAGGGAAAGCACAGCGGACAATTCAATACGCCTTGGCCGTTACCAGACAGGTGTTCAATCACGCCAAAAGACACAGCCTCTTCAATGGAGACAATCCCGTGGGAAAGGTAAAAATACCTTCCGAGGACAACAGGCGAACAAGGTTTCTTTCCCATGAAGAAGCAGCCTTGCTTCTGGAGGAAATAAAACGCAGGAGTGTTGATGTTTACCAACAATGCCTTTTGGCCCTGCATACGGGCATGAGAGCAGGAGAAATTTTTTCCCTTACATGGGAATGTGTCGATTTGAAAAATGAAATATTGCTGCTGAAACAAACCAAGAGCGGGAAGGACAGGATGGCATACATGACCCCGCAGGTAAAAGAAATGCTGCAAAGCCGGAACTCTGCGGACACAGAGCCAGGCAGCTTAGTTTTTCCCGGTAGGAATGGGGTTGAAATAAAACAGGTATCCGACACTTTCAACCGGGCCGTTAATGCCTTGGGTTTTAACGAAGGTGTCACAGACCCCAAAGCGAAAGTGGTGTTTCACACCCTCCGTCATACACACGCTTCGTGGCTTGTAATGAACGGGACAGACCTTTACACCGTGAAGGAACTCCTTGGGCATTCAGATTTTAAAATGACTGCACGGTATGCCCATCTGGGCGAAAATACCCTAAGGAGTGCCGTTCAAGGTCTGGGGAAGGCCATGGAAGATGAATACTCGAATGTTGTGAATATTGAAAAAATAAGGAGGCACGATGGCAGTATCCGATGAAGAGAAAAAAGCACGAGAGCAAGAGCCTGATTCCCTATTGGCAAAGGCGAAGGATAAAGAGAGGGAGCTTGCGGAATTGCTGGCAGAGGCGAAGGAAAAGCTCAAGACAGGCGAGGCATACATGAAGAAGATGGGCTGGCTGTAAGGCCGGAAGTAAGCATGACCACACCTGCTCCATGGGGGTAAGCGTGGTTAAGCCTGTGCGTTTTCTTCCAAGTAGGTTGATATGGCTTCAGCAAGCAGACCTGATCGGGTTTTCCCATGCTTGCCCCTGAAAGTGTCAATTTCACGCAAGAGGCTTTCGGGAATACTGACATTGACCCGCACCGATTTTTCATAGGAGCGCATTATCCTACTATCCAAGATCACCGGGACAACATCTCCCCCGTTTGTCTGGGACAGGATATTTTCCCTTGGGGATGCCGTGGGTTTTTTGTCCAGGCCAGCCAAGGAAGCAGCCAGGGCATCCGTGGCCATCCTGAAAGCTTCATCCCAATCCTTTCCAAAGGTGACACATCCGGGGATGTCCGGGAAATAGACTTCCGTAAATCCTTCTTCGCCTACTTCAAAAACTGCATAATAGTATTGCATGTGGCCTCCTTCTATTTTATGCCAGCGGCTTTAAGGATCTTTTCCGCTGTCCCCTTTGGTATATCCCGTGGATTTCTGGGGATTGGGATTCTGGGGAAACCCTCCTTTGTCCAGATTTCATGAACGCCGCCTTGCTCTTGCTGGAACCCTGCCTTTTTTAAGAGTCTTACCAGTTCACTTTTCTTCATGGGTGCCAGAATCCTTTCTTTAAAAAATGATAAGGGCGTAAAAGTAAAAAATCAAATCATTTTTGTGTTTTTACACAAAAAGTCTTTTCAGTGGGAAATGGTTTATTTTGAGTATACCCTTTGAACACCAAAAAAAGCCCATTGCTGCACATGGAAAAATCCCATAAAAAACAAGTTTACTTTTTCCTTGACACCGCATCAGGTAAACCGTATATGTAAACCATGATCTAAATAAACCAGACAATAAGGGGGAATCATGGGGAACGGGAGCCGGGTGTTTGCATATCTTCGGGCATCGACAGCGGATCAGGACGCAACCAGAGCAAAAACAATGCTGGATACCTTTTGCCATGAGCAAGGGGCATCCATTTCAGGGTATTTTGTGGAAAATGCTTCGGGCGCAACTCTGGACAGGCCGGAATTGATGAGGGCCTTGTCATTCATGCAGGAAGGAGATGTCCTTCTTCTTGAACAGGTGGACCGCCTCACAAGGCTTAAATCTGCGGAATGGGAGAAGCTCCGGGCCATCATTGAGGGAAAAGGGATTCGTCTGTGTGCGCTGGATCTGCCCTTCACCTTCCCGGTGCTGGAGAAAAAGGATTCTGTTGCGGAGGATGATTTTCAGCAACGCATCATGGCAGCCATAACGGGGATGATGCTGGATGTTTTGGCGGCGGTTGCCAGAAAAGACTTCGATGATCGCCGGAGAAGGCAGAAGGAAGGTATTGCTAAGGCGAAGGAGCAGGGGAAGTACGCAGGGCGCAAGAAGGATGAACAAAAGCGGAATCAGATCCTTGTATTGCGGGAGCGGGGTTTGTCTTATTCTGAGATTGAAGGGCTACTTGGGTGTAGCCGCAGAACCATATCAAAGGCGGTAAGAGGGGTTTAGCGGATTATATTCACGGGCAGGCCCGAAGGTCTGCCCGGTATTGGGAATCATTCGGGGTGCATCATGGCCGACTCGCTCAGTTCAAGGAGCGTTTTTATGGTTGAAAAAGCGGCCTGAATGTCGGTGTAACTGTCAATCCAGTCTTGCTTTGTTTCGGCACGGGCTTCAATCAGCGTGATAATGCTTTGTGCCTGAGAAACCAGGTCTCCCGGATGGGTGTAGTCTACAAAGATTTTTTTTGTTTTCATGCCTTGCCCTCCTGATGGATTGTTTCCCCCACCACCAAAAAGGGCGGCGGGACTGTGCGAGTTACCACAACCGGTAAGCGACCGGCCCTTCCGAAAAAGGCCCACACAGCCCCGCCATAAAAAGAATGAACGAAACCATAAAAAATGCACCAGCATTCATTTCTGACATG
This sequence comes from Desulfobotulus alkaliphilus, assembly GCF_007830435.1. Taxonomy (GTDB): domain Bacteria; phylum Desulfobacterota; class Desulfobacteria; order Desulfobacterales; family ASO4-4; genus Desulfobotulus; species Desulfobotulus alkaliphilus. The sequence goes on from NZ_VLLC01000005.1 coordinate 86,385, forward strand.
GGCGCACATGCGCTTAACTGCGGGGTGGTAATCCCGACCATGGTCTTTTTCCATGGCAGTATGAAACTGGCATTTTTCCGCAGGATCTGCAAGCCTTTTTTCCGTTTTATAAACGCCCCTCCTGCTTGACATGAAGGAAAGGGTAGATCCCCGGCTTTTTCTCCGTATGCTCCCATAAAAGATAATATCCTGAAAGCTCACAAACAGGCTTTCTGGGTGATATTTTTTGAGGTCTGGCCGGATACCTTCGTTTTCTCCTTTTTTTTGCTCCTGAGAAGCTTCAAGCCCTTTGAATTAAAAATATTTTTGATTTCCGGAAAAAATATTTGCCAGAAAAGAAAACTGGTCGTAAAATAGTGGGGGAGTTCGAGTTTTAGGGAGTGAATGGGGATCGAGAAGACCAGAAACACAGAAAACATTTTTACTTGTGGAGGCAAAAATTGAAGATAAACGGGAAGGGATCTAAATTTGTTCACCCGATAACTGATCCGGCAAAAATTGAGGAGATCCGGGCCATGCTTCGCAAGAAGAAATCGAGGCGAGACCTTGCCTTGTTTGAATGCGGCCTATCTTGGGGACTGCGAGGGGGGGATCTGTTGGCGTTGGATGTGGGCGATGTCAGGGGCATTGAAGCAGGCCAGTCTTTTTCCGTCACGGAGAAGAAAACCCGGAAGGAGCGGCGCATCACCATAAACAACCATATCCGAAAACTTTTGGACGAATTTTTATCGGAAAGGCCAGATGCCTCAGACGATACCCCGCTTTTCAGCGGGCAGCGTGGGCGCATGAGTACAAGCTGGTTGTGCAGATTGATAACAGGCTGGTGTAGGGCCGTTGGTCTGAATGAGCTGAACTATGGAAGCCATTCCTTGCGGAAAAGTGCCGGATATCATCGGCGGTTGGCTGGCTTTAGTCTGCCGGTCCTTTGCCAATGGTATGGCCACAGCTCCGAAGCCTTGACCTTGAAATACCTGGGCATTCAACCACAAGAAATTGCCAAACTTTATGAATATGAATTCTGAGTTCTGGGTGTCGGGGGGATTTTTCAGGGACAGGGCATAGTAGTGTACTCCTGCTTGTATCCCTTGCGCATGGTATTGCGCAATTCCGGCAAATCAGCGGGGGAACCGCTTATATCAAGGTGCTTCCAAGGTGCGCAGCGAGAGGCAGCGGGGAGAGTGAAAAAGGTGGGCTGATGCCGGAGGGCGGGACAGGCAATTCAAAAGCATTAAAAAGTACGGATTCCTTGTTCGGCATTTGACATGATATAAAAAAGCAATTAACATCACCACAACATAGGCCATCTTCTTTGGGTGGTCGATACATCATAGCGCATACGAGCACCATAAGGGCCGATGTGAGTATCCATAGGGGATATTCCGCATCGGCCCTTTTTTTTATCCAAAGGGAGGTTTTTTATGCAGCAGGGTATTGAAGTTTTTAGTGTGGGGAATGGCGAGGTTTCAGAAACATTTCTCCGGGATCTCTTTTGGCGGCTCCATGCCGAGATGATCTGGATTTGAACCGGTTCCCGCTGGACGGCGGTTCGGTGGAGAACCAAGCTACCAATTAAAAGGGATGAGGACCAGACAGGCCCGACCTTTTGTTTTTACACAATAAAAGGAGGGTTTTTATGTTTGATTATCAGGATGAAGGACAGTTTTTGGATTCTTTGGATGCACACGGACTGCCAGAGCATTACAAAAAAGTTTGCGGAAAAGATGCCCCCGCCATGTACATGAAGGTGACACCTGCGGAAGCATTGCGGGATATGCTTTTAGGCTTCCCTACGGCGGCAACCTATCCCGCAACCGAAGATTTTGTGGAGGCCGTTTCCAAAAACATCTTGAGCCGGATCAGGCAGGGGTTGTCCATGGAGATCATTTCTGAGCCATGGGCCGATGATGTCGATGCCCTTCGAGGTGCGGCTTTGAGCGTGCTGGATGCCATTGAAAAAAAAAATTTGAGGAGGAGCAAGTGCATCATCCCTGGTGGGCATGATCCAGATAACCATGGGATTTCTGTTTCTCTAAAATCTTGAAAATGAAAGGATTTTATATATGTGCATAAAAGAACGAGTGGGGCGACTTCCGGCTCCTGCCTCCCGGCGCAGCCGGATCTTGCGGGAGTTGGAAAAGGAAGTTGATGCTGTTACCAGGGCGATGATTAAGGCGGCGAAAGGCGGAGACACCTACGCTGGAAAGGCCCTTCTTGAAATCTGGGCCGGAAGTACACAAGCACCCTGAAAACGTGTCCGGCCATGCCCGTTCAAGGGGGGGATTTTCTGTGAAACCTTCTGTCCGGGCATTTTTTTTTCAAAAAAAAGTCGAAATTGTTATGCTCCTTTAGTCAAAAATACTCCAAACATGCAGCTTTGTTTCTTAATTGGTATTACCAAAAACAAAGGCAAAAAAAATCCCGTTGACAGACAAAACAGTCTCGGCAAGCATTGAAAAGTTTTTAAAAATGATGCTCACCGCATCAGTTTTTTTTAGGCATGAAGCAGCCAAGCCCCCCTTCCGCAAAGGGAGCTTGGCACATAAGGGAAAAATACTTTTGCATAAAAAATAATATATCAAGATTTATTGATATAGCAAGTTTTTTTCCCGTTTGAAAAAAAACGGAGAACGTTATTTATGTTGGAGAATGTTTTACAAAGCATTTCTATTGGGTGGGATGAGTCGGTCGAAGAAACCCTGCGCAAGCCCTCCCAAACACACAAATTTTTAGAAATTCACCCCCTCCCAGACTTTGAGGTAGAGGCTTGCAACGAAGCCCTGCTTAGCGAAATTTCCGAAAACTTTTTTTTAAAAACTTTGGAAGCCCCGCCAAACACCCCCAGATCGATTTTCAAGCGTAGCATTCCCTCACGAAAAAGCCCTGCCCCGCATATGATCCCTGATTTTTCGGGAATCTTTGCGGGGGGGTGCCACCATGCGAACACCTGAAAAATTTGAAGCTCTGGAATTTTGGAGAAAAGCGGCCAAAAACTGGCCGGAGCTGATCCTTTGCAAAGATGCAGACCGGGGCATGTTGTCCGGCTTCCCCTACAAAAGAGCTTATTTTCGGAATTTAATCACCGGAAAAGCTGCCTGTGCCGGGCCTGAAACCTTCCGCATCGGGCGACTGTTGGCCGTAGAGAAGGAATCCCTGATTCAGTGGTTGGCCGACCGCACAAAGGAAGGGGGTGCGTAATGGGTGATTTTCCCGTAACCCTGTTTTCTGCCCAATCCCCGAAGGTTTTGACAAAGGGGTATGGATTTCGAGACGGACAGCTCAGCAAAGAACCGGGGGGAAACCTGTCGAGGGGGGTCGCTGCGGTTGTTAGATTCGGGAGCCTTACAGATTTTGCCCGATGGCTTCCAAGTCTGAAGCACAATCAAGCAGTGAGCTATGGTTTACCCCGGATTGCCGGGAAAGTGGAAATGCCTGTGCTTTCAAAAAAGCTCTTTGAAAAAGCAGGCTGCCCTGAAGGAACGATTACCCGGTGTGCTGCTAACTTCCAGTGGCCGGAGGGTGGCGGGCTGATGATGATGGACTACGATCCCCCAGAAAGCCAAGGGGCCTTGTCTCAGGACACCTTGCGGGAAAGCCTGTTCGGGGTTGTGCCGGGCATGAGCGAGGCCGGGCTTGTGCAGTGGTACAGTGCAAGTTCCTACATTGCCCTGCCGGATGGTGCCCCATACACCGGAGCCAAGGGGCAAAGGGTTTGGGTGCTTGTTGAGGATGCAAACGACATTCCCAGGGCCGGACAGGTGCTTTTTGACCGCTTGTGGCTTGCGGGACACGGGCGGATAGAGATTTCAAAGTCTGGAAGCCTCCTTGAAAGATCCCTTGTGGATGCGTCAGTTTGGCAGCCGGAGCGTCTGGATTTTGTGGCCGGGGCGTATTGTCGTGACGGTATACGTCAGAATCGGCCTGCCCCTTTGGTGCTTGAAGGTGGTCCGCTCAATACAAGGCAAGCATTGCCAGATCTCACAAGTTCCGAATTGAAACAGCTTGAATCCATAAAAGGAGCCCTGCGGCAAAGCCTTGAACTGGACAGGCGCACACAAAAAAAAGTTTGGGGTGTGGGCAAGTCTGAAACTCAAGCTGTGGATGGGGATGCCTTGCTTGCACACCATGTTTTGATACTGGACAACGGGCGGGGGGTAACAATTCGAGAAGTGCTGGCGGAGCCGGAAAAGTTTGACGGAATGCAAACAAAAGACCCCCATGAACCAGACTACCAAGGGGGGAAAACCTGCGGCAAACTTTTTTTGTCTGACGGGCCTGCCACATTGCACAGCTTCGCCCATGGGGGGCGAAGTTTCCGGCTGATTGGACAGGCTGCGGAAGTTGAGATATTGCCGGGACAAATGGCTGAGGCTGTGTCATCAACCTTAAAAATTCTGACTGAAAAGAACTTCGGGCTTTATTTGAACCCCGCTGGGGAGCTTTGCACAATAGACTTTTCCAGCGGTGCCGGAGCAAAGGCACGGGTTGTCACCGAAAGCTATTTGCAAAATTTTCTCAGCAAAAACATTTATTTTTTCCGGTCAGCGAAAAAAAAACGTGAACGCATTGATCCCCCTGCTCCATTTTTACGGCAAATCTTGGCCGTGGCGCATGAATCCGACCTGCCAAGACTCGAAGGAATCAACAATGCCCCTGTCCTGTTGCCGGATGGCAGGGTGCGGGAGAGGCCGGGATACGACCCCGACACAAGGCTTTTTTTGGACTTTGACGGCGAGGCATGGCCGAAGATGCCGGAGCATGTGGGCCGACTTAGCGGGGCTGAGGTGCAGGCTGCGTATGAACGCATCATGCGTCCTTTCAGGGGCTTTCCCTTTTGCGGCGAGCGAGACAAGGCGGTGCTGCTGGCGGGCATGATTTCTGGTGCCATGCTCCCTGCCCTGGACACAAAACCCGCCTTTGCTTTCGATGCGCCCTGCCCGGCCAGCGGAAAAACCCTGTTGGCGAGTTGTTTGGGCGTTTTTATTGAAGGCGACATTGCGGGGCTGATTCCGGGATCTGCCCCCGATGATGAGATGGGAAAACGAGTCTTCGCCCTGCTTTTGGAGGGGAGGCGGTGCATTGCTTTTGACAATATCGAGGGGGGCTTTGGTAGCCCCACGCTGAATAGCGTATTCACAGCCCCCTGTATAACGGATCGGATCTTGGGTGCCAGCCGGACACGGACGGTGAAAAACAAAAGCCTGTTTTGCCTGACAGGAAACAATATTCGACTTAAAGGCGACATGGCAGTGCGCCGTGTGATGGTGTGCCGGATTGATCCAAAAACGGAACGGCCAGCGGAGCGGGATTTTGACTTTGATCCCGTGAAAGAAATAAAGATCCAGCGGATGAGCATTCTGTGTGATGTGTTTTCACTTGTGAAGGACCACATCTTGAAAAACGGGAAGACGCTGACACCCAAAAAATTCAGTGCGTATCCCATGTGGGATGCCCTTGTGCGGCAGGTGGTCTTTGGTGTGACCGGGATTGATGTGTTAGGAGCCTTTTACACAAGTGCGTCCCAGGCACCGGACAAGAACGCTTGGGAAGAGGTTCTTGAGAGGATCGCCGATTATCAGGCCAAAGAATGTGGCGGGAAGCCCTTTGTGTGCCGGAATCTGTGGGAGGGCATCGGATCAGACAGGGCTTTTATGGAAGCTTTCGAAGAAGCCATGGGAAAGCCCGTGCAGAACGCACGAAGCTTGGGGAATCTTTTTTCGGCCAGAAAGGACCGGGTCATGGGAGGGCTGGTGCTGAAGGAAGTGGGCCGGGACCGGAGCAAGACTGTCTTGTGGGGCGTATGCAGAACGGACAAGCGGACAATCCCAGAAGTTTTACCGGAAGTAACGGAAATTGAAGGGCTGGCAATAGCGTTCACTTGATTTGAAACCCTAAAAATACAAGTGCAGGTTCTGGCGGTGAAAGTGCCGTTTTAGAACCTGCATTTTTTTGTTTAAAAAATCAGATATTTATATTTTAGGTGCAGGTTCTGCAAAAAATAAAAAGAACAGAACCTTCAAGCTTTTTTCTTATAAATCAATATATTATTGTGTTTTGCAGGTTCTGCAGGTTCTAAAAAACAACCTATCGCACGGAAATAAAAAAACACGATTAACGCACACACACACACACATGTATATAAGGGCTGAGTCCCCCTTCCAGAACCCGCAGAACCTGCAAAACGGCATAAGGTTTTGTTTATATAGCAAAAAAGGTGCAGGTTCTGATTTCTTTCTTTTTTATAGAACCTGCATGGTAATTTCTGGTTTTATGTAAAGCCTTGTTTTTTATAAATATACAAAATAATGCCTTGCAGGTTCTGTGTGCAGGTTCTGCGACCGCTCCCCGGAATGACTTTTTTGGAGGAGATGAAGACACGGCACATCTTCCTGAAAATCGTTTTGCCAGCGTCCCTTCACCCAGGAACCCGGAACACCAAGCTTTATTTTTTGGTGTTCTTTTGGTGTTCCATTTTCCATAAAACAAAAAAGGCTTACAGCTATATGCTGTAAACCCTTGATTTTTATGGCGCGCCCGGCACGATTCGAACGTGCGACCTACGGATTCGTAGTCCGGTACTCTATCCAGCTGAGCTACGGGCGCTCAAAACTGAGACGACTTATAGAGTAAGCTTTGCAGCTTGTCAAACATAAAATCTGCGTATACAATTTTTTTTATGGAAGATGAATACTACATGCAGCTTGCCCTGGATGCTGCTAAAAAGGCTGGACAAATGGATGAAGTTCCGATAGGTGCAGTGATTGTTCAAAAAACAGGTACGGTGCTGGCCACCGCCTGGAACCGGACCATCGGTAATTGTGACCCGACAGCCCATGCGGAAATCCTTGCTCTCCGAAAGGCTGCGGAATGCATGGGAAATTACAGACTGCCGGATACTACATTATATGTCACCATGGAACCCTGCATCATGTGCATGGGGGCCATCGTCCATGCACGCATAGCACGGCTTGTTTATGGTGCGGCGGATATGAAATGGGGTGCTGCGGGCTCCCTTTATGATTTTTCAAATGACATCCGCCTGAATCACCGGCTGGATGTAAAGGGCGGTGTACTGGAGCAGCCCTGCAGGGAAATGATCCAGCTTTTTTTCCGTGAAAAAAGAGCCCTTGCCAAGGAAAGAAAAAAACAGCAGGCGTAACCCTGTTTTTTCGTTGAAACATACAGGTAAAAACCCTCTTCGACCGGAAACGCTTCACCGGCATTCCGGTTTTTTTCTGGATCTTTTCCGGAAAAAAAATAAGGAGTCAAACGTGGGCAATATCGTAATTGTGGGAACCCAGTGGGGAGATGAAGGCAAGGGAAAAATTGTGGACCTTCTCTCGGAGCACGCAGACAGTGTTGTCCGCTTTCAGGGCGGCAACAATGCAGGACACACCATGGTGGTGGCCGGAGAAAAATTTATCAGTCATCTGGTACCTTCCGGTATTCTTCAGGGAAAAACCTGCTACATCGGCAATGGTGTGGTGGTAGATCCTGCCGTACTGCTGGAAGAAATGGATTATCTGGCAGGAAAAGGTGTTGATATCGGTCCCCACAACCTGCGCATCAGTGAAAAAGCCCATGTGATTTTCCCCTATCACAAGGCCCTGGACAATGCCCGTGAAGCAAACGACGGTAAAAGAAAAATCGGAACCACCGGACGGGGTATCGGTCCCTGCTACGAAGACAAAGCCTCACGCCGGGGTATCCGCTTTGTGGAACTTCTGGACCCTGAAGTTTTTGCAGAGCGTTTAAGCGTCAACATGAAGGAAAAAAACCACATGCTGGTAAACTTCTTTGACGCAGAGGGACTTTCCGAAGAAGCCATCCATAAGGAATATACGGACTATGCCCGTCGCCTTGCGCCCTACATCGCCAACGTATCCGTGGAGCTGGATCAGACCATGGAGCAGGGACGCTTCGTACTCTTTGAAGGTGCCCAGGGCACCCATCTGGACATTGACCACGGAACCTATCCCTTTGTGACCTCCTCCAATACCGTCTCCGGCAACGCCTGTGCCGGTTCCGGTGTGGGACCGGGCCGCATCACGGATATTCTGGGGATTGTCAAAGCCTATACCACCCGCGTCGGTGCCGGACCTTTTCCCACGGAGCTTCTGGATGAAACAGGACAGTTTATTCAGAAAAAAGGGGCGGAATTCGGTGCCACCACAGGACGGACAAGGCGCTGCGGATGGCTGGACATGGTCATCCTCAACAATGCGGCCCGCCTCAACGCCCTGACGGGGCTTGTGATCACCAAGCTGGACGTACTGGGAGAGCTGCCTGAACTGAAAATATGCACAGGCTATTCCCTGGACGGCAAGACCATCAGCCACGTTCCCACGGCCCTCAAGGAGCTGGACCGCTGTGTGCCCGTGTACGAAACCCTGCCGGGATGGAAAGAAGACATCTCAAAGGTGAAGGAGTATGAAGGGCTGCCTGAAAATGCAAAAAAATACCTTGAACGGGTTGAAGCCCTTGCCGGTGTGCCCATCAATATTATTTCCGTAGGCCCCGGACGGGAAGAAACGATTATACAGCGTCCCATAAAATAACCTGATGTCTACCGGACTCAGCCACAGCTTGCTGGTCAGATTATGGTGCGAGCTTTAATGCGGGCAGGCTTAAAGGCCTGCCCCTGTGAATGCTTCAAACAATCACATATCTGATGCCAAAAGCTTTTTTAAGCCCTCTTCATCCAGAATGGGAACATTCAGGGAGAGGGCTTTTTCATACTTGCTTCCCGCCTTTTCCCCTGCCACCACATAATGGGTTTTAGCACTGACACTGCCCGTTACCCTGCCGCCTGCTGCGGCAATGAGATCCTGGGCCTCTTTTCTGGAAAGCACAGGAAGCACCCCTGTTATGACAAAGGTTTTCCCATCAAGGGGCCGGTACCCGCCGATCTTTTCCTCCACCGCTTCCACTTCAAGCCCTGCATCAAAAAGAGCTTGCAGGGCTTGCCTGTTTTCCGGACGGAGAAAATAATCCCGAATGGAGTCTGCGAGTACAGGACCAATGCCTTCCACGGAAGCCAGGCTTTCTCCATCAGCCGCCATCAGCTTTTCAAAACCAGGGAAGTGACGGCCAAGAATTTTTGCCGTGTGAACCCCCACATGGCGGATGCCCAGACCGTACAGCAGGCGATAAAAAGGGATTTTTTTCCGGTCATGGATGGTCTTCACAAGATTTGCTGCGGATTTTTCACCCATGCGATCCATGGCAGCAAGGGCCGGCACATCCAGATAAAAAAGATCTGAAAAGCCCTTTACAAGCCCCCGGTCCACAAGCTGGTTTACAAGCTTTTCACCCATGCCATCCATATCCAGAGCAGACTTGGAAGCAAAATGGCGGATTTTTTCCTTAAGCTGGGCAGGACAGGTGGCGGATACGCAGCGCACAGCCACCTCCCCCTCCTCCTGCACCAAGAGGCTGCCACATACGGGACAGTGATCCGGCATCTGAAAAATTATTTCCGAACCATCCCTCAGGTGCTCAATGACCTTCACAACCTTAGGGATAACATCCCCTGCCCGCTGAATAAAAACCTGATCTCCGATGCGGATATCCTTGCGAAGGATTTCATCCATGTTGTGCAGTGTGGCCCGGCTCACCGTCACCCCACCCACTTCCACAGGTGTGAGAATGGCTACGGGTGTGAGAACGCCGGTGCGCCCCACCTGCACCTCTATCCTTTCAAGCCGGGTACGGGCTTCCATGGCAGGAAACTTCCATGCCAGCGCCCACCTTGGCGTGCGGGATGTCATACCGAGGCGGGTCTGTAGATCAAAATCTTCCACCTTGATCACCATACCATCCACCTCGTAGTCGAGAGCCTCCCTTTGCTGCACCATTTCCCCATAAATCTGCGGAATTTTTTCAGGAGGCACACCGCTCTGTGCCAGAGGACTCAGGGCAAAACCAGCAGTTCTGAGAAAGGCAAACAATTCTGCCATGGAAGAAAGAAAAAGGCCTTCCACCTCTCCCATACCATGGGCAAAAAAGCGTAAAGGCCGTGTGGCCGTAATGCGGGAATCCAGCTGGCGCAGGGAGCCGGAAGCCGCATTTCTTGGGTTGGCAAAGGGCGCTTCTCCGGCTTTTTCCCGAATTAGATTCAGGGCTTTAAAGCCTTTGCGGTCCATGAGTACCTCGCCCCTCACTTCCAGCACCGCAGGCGGATCTTCCACCCTCAGGCGCAGGGGAAGGTTGGCAATGGTTCTCACATTTTCCGTGACACCTTCACCCACAAGGCCATCGCCCCGTGTGGCCGCCTCCGTAAGAACACCCTTTTCATAGCGCAGGGAAACGGCAATGCCATCAAACTTGGGCTCTACGGAAAAAACCAGCTCCCCTGCCACGCTTTTCCGGATGCGCTGCAAAAAGGCAGAAAACTCCCCCTCATCAAAGGCATTTTCAAGGCTGAGCATGGGAAGACGATGGAAAACCGGAGGAAAACCCGAAAGCGGCGGCCCTCCCACCTTCAAGGTGGGAGAATCCTGTGTTTTCAGTTCGGGAAAACGCTTTTCCAGTTCCTGAAGCTCCCGGAAAAGGGCATCATAGGCGGCATCGGTAATTTCCGGATCATCCAGCACGTAATAGCGGTAGCTGTGCCGGGAAAGATCCTTCCGGAGAAGGGCCGCCCGCTGCCTTTCCTTTTCGCTGCACTGCCCTTCATTTTCTTCCACGGGTTTTTCCATGAATCCCCTGCCCTTCCCTGCTGCGCATCAATCCATGGGGTTGTTATGCTCTTCCAGACCATCTTTGATGTCATCAATGTTATCATAGATCCACTGCACATCCTCGATGGTCAGCCTGCCCGCCTTCACCGGCGCTCTGTCTGAGCCATCCTTTTTTTTCAGCATTCTCGGCCCGATCTGCAGCTTGGCCTCACCGCCGTCATAGCTGTGAATGGCCACCACAAGGCCCGTTTCCTCACTTCTCCATGATTGTAAAACCTTATCCTTTGATGGATCAAAACCACCAGCCATTCCTGCCTCCTTATCTGTCTTCAGTCGATATATATTGTTTCTGCTAAGCCAGCCGTGAAAAATCCGCAATTCTTCCAAAGAGGGCCGCAATGGAAGCCAAAAGCCCCAAGCGGTTGTTCTTTACCCCTTCATCCTCCGCCATGACCATCACCGCATCAAAAAAAGCATCCACGGGCTGACGCAGGGTGGCAATGCTTGCAAGGGCAGCATCCAGATCAGAGGATGCCATATGCCCGTCAACGGTCTGGACACAAAGTTCAAAGGCTTCATACAGGGCTTTTTCCGCCGGTTCCACAAACAGGGATGCATCCACTGCCGGTTTTACATCCCCGGCTTTTTTCAAAAGATTGGAAGCCCTTTTAAAGGCACCGGCAAGGGCGAGAAAATCCGGCTGATCCTTGATGCGGTCCAGAGCTTCCACCCGGCGCAGCACCTCGGGCACATGGTTGCTTTCAACGGCAATAACAGCGGCAATGCTTTCCCTTGAAAGTCCTTTTTCCGCCAGCAGGTTGGCAAGGCGGGTCACCATAAAGTCACAGACCGCCTGCACCGTTTCATCGCCATCTTCGCTCTTCTTATCCCCAAGGGTTTTCAGGGCAAGGGACACCAGATCCCGAAGGGAGAGGCCTAAATTTCTGTCCAGAAGCATCTGAAGAATCCCAAGGGTTGCCCGGCGCAGGGCAAAGGGATCTGCCGCACCTGTGGGCCTCAGGCCCACGGCAAAACAGCCGCAGAGGGTATCCAGCTTATCCGCCATGGACAGCACAATGCCGCAGAGATCCTCCGGAAGCTTTCCACCGCTGCCAAGGGGCTTGTAATGATCTTCAATGGCAAGGGCCACCCGCTCCTTTTCTCCATGGAAAAGGGCATAGGCTCTGCCCATGATGCCCTGGACCTCAGGAAATTCATAAACCATCTGGGAAGCAAGGTCCGCCTTGCAGAGGCTGGCTGCCCGGTCCAGATCCGCCATCATGTCCCCATCCAGCCCGAGGCCCGTACCCATGCCGGCACAAAGGCTCCGGATTCTTGCCACCTTCTCCCCCATGGTGCCAAGCTTTGCCTGAAAAAGTACCTGATCCAGCTTTTCATTCCACTGGTCAAAGGTGGCTTTCTTATCCGTTTCCCAGAAAAATCTGGCATCGGAAAGCCGTGCCCTCAGTACCCGCTGATGACCCTGACGTACCAGATCCATATCCTTGGGGGAGGTATTGTTAACGGCAATGAAAAGGGGCAGAAGATTTCCCTTTTCATCTTCAACGGCAAAATATTTCTGATGTTCCCTCATGGATGTGATGAGGACTTCTCTGGGTACTTCCAGAAAGGCCGGATCAAAACTGCCCATGACAGGATAGGGCGCTTCCACAAGGTGGGTGACAATGTTTAACAGCTCTTCATCCGCAAGCACCCTGCCGCCGGAGCTTTTTGCCACTTCCTCAACGGAACGGGCCACGGCGGCTTTTCTCTCCTGAACATCGGCAATGACACCGGCATCCTTCAGAAGACCTTCATACTGCTCAGGGGTTTGAATACTTACGGGCTCAGGATGATGGAAACGGTGGCCGCTGCTCAGGCGGTCAGAAACAATACCCTCCACTTCAAAGGGAATGAGGGCCTCACCAAAAAGGGCAACAAACCGCTGGATGGGCCTTGCAAAGGCCAGCTCCGTATCTGCCCAGCGCATGGTCTTGGGAAAGGTCAGGGCACGGACCGCCGCAGGCAGCATATGGCAGAGAAGCTCCGCCACAGGCAGTACCTTTTCTTCAACCTTTGCAAAAAGATAGCGGCCCTTGGGGGTTTCCCGGATTTCAATCTCTTCTAAGGGGATTCCGGCCTTTTCCGCAAATTTCACAGCAGGTATGCCGGGCTTGCCTTCCGCATCAAAGGCAGCCTTTTCCGGTGGTCCCATCAGCTCCGTGGTTTCGGGCCGCTGCATGGCAGCCACATCCGCAATGCGCACACAAAGCCGCCTTGGGGTGGCAAAGCTCGTGACCTCTCCAAAGTCAACACGGGCTGCGGTCAGCTCTTTTTTCAGAAATACGGCAAGGGCCGCAATGGCAGGGTCAATGTATCCTGCCGGTATTTCTTCGGTTCCAATTTCAAAAAGAAGACTTGTCATAATGGTGTCCTTATGGCTACGGGGCATTCCCCCCGGATGTACATGGTGTAAATATCCGGCTTATTTTTTCAGAAGGGGAAAGCCCATGGCTTCCCGCTGGAGCAGATAGGCTTCGGAACAGGCTCTGGCAATATTTCTGATTCTTGCAATATACCCGGTTCTTTCCGTCACACTGATGGCTCCCCTTGCATCCAGAAGGTTGAAGGTATGGGAACATTTCAGACCAAACTCATAGGCGGGCAGCACCAGATCCTTTTCAATGAGCCGCTTTGCTTCGGATTCATACTTTGCAAAAAGGTCAAAAAGCAGGGGAACATTGGCTTCTTCAAAGTTGTAGCGGCTCTGCTCCACTTCCTGCTGATGGAAGATATCCCCGTAGGTCACCGTATCATTCCACTTGAGGTCATATACACTGTCCACACCCTGCAGATACATGGCAATGCGTTCCAGCCCGTAGGTCAGCTCCACGCTCACGGGCTTCACCTCTATGGATCCGGTCATCTGAAAATAGGTAAACTGGGTAATTTCCATCCCATCCAGCCAGACTTCCCAGCCCAGCCCCGAAGCACCAAGGGTGGGCGACTCCCAGTCATCTTCCACAAAGCGGATATCATGGGCCAGAGGGTCCACGCCAATGGCCTTAAGGCTCTCCAGATACATATCCTGCACATCCGGCGGAGAGGGTTTTATAATGACCTGAAACTGATAGTAGTGCTGCATGCGGTTGGGGTTTTCCCCGTACCGGCCGTCCGTGGGTCTGCGGCAGGGCTGGGCATAGGCAACACTCCAGGGTTCCGGTCCAAGGGCTTTGAGCAGGGTGGTGGGATGAAAGGTGCCTGCACCCACCTCAAGGTCATAGGGCTGGGCCTGAACACATCCCCTGTCTGCCCAGAATTTCTGCAGGGTAAAAATAAGATCCTGAAACCGCATATCCTTCATCCTTATCAGCTTAAAGGGTTTTTAAAATATCCTTAAAAGAAGAACTGTACAAAACATTTTCTGATCAGGCGCGATTCCCGCCCTCAGACATCAAACAGCACACCGTCCTTTTCAGGAACGGCATCCAGAATAAAGGCACCGGGCATGGTTTCCATCAGCCGCTGCCAGTGGTTTCTTAAAACGTCTATCTTATCCTCAGGCCCCAGCGCCCAGATACATCCCCCTCCTCCGGCACCGGCAAAACGGACACCACAGCCAAGGTTGCCCGCTGCCGAGGCAAGGCGCATACCCGCAGGGTCCAGTACATCCGGAGTCAGGCGTAAACGGATGGCAAGCTCCTCCTCCATGCAGGCAATGGCTGTCTCCAGATCCATTGCCGCCAGCGCTTCACCAAAACGCCGGGTAAGCATGGCAATGTCTTCCCATTCCATCCGGGTTTTACCTTCGGCAAATCCCTGCACCCAGCGTCCGTTCACATCTAAAGAATCATGGGGTTCCCCCCCGTAGGCCACCAGCATACGGGAAGAAAGGTTTCCGTTTTCCTTACCCGCCATCAGGGGAGACTGTTTCCAGGGCTGTTTCAGGTTGCCACCATCCCAGTGCCAGAGATTCATCCCGCCAAAGGCCGCAGCCAGATGATCCTGCATACCGCAGGGAACACCAGCCACGGCAGACTCCATGTTTTTTGCCAGAATAACCACATCTTTTTTATTCACCCCGGCATTTTTCCCTTTTATCTTCATGAGCAGGGCAATCAGTGCCACGGCCATAACGGAAGATCCACCAAGGGCACTTCTGGGCGGAGATGCGGAATGGATTTCCACAAAGATATCCCTTGCCCCGAAGGCATCAAGGATGGCAAAAACCAGACCCAGCGGATGTCTGTAGGGTGCCCTGCCACAGGGAAATTCTGCAAAGGAGAATCCCCTTGAAACAACACGGACCCTTCCTTTTTTATAGGGTTTTATCTTTACCGTGGTCCTGAGATTGAGGGCAATATTCAGTGTGCAGGCCAAAGCTGGCCCCAGGCTGTAATAAAACAGAGGCAGATCCAGCGTTCCCCCAAAATCTATGCGGCAGGGTGCAGAGGCCAAAATTTCTTTTTCTGGTATCCAGTAATCCAATCCCACCCCCTTTGGTTTACACTCCACGCAGTCATTTTTGAAGTACAGATGATTAGCTCAGGCTTTTAAGCGGCGAACAGGAAAAGAAAGGGTTTGCGCCGCCAATGTCCCTGAGCTTCGTACACTGCGCAGAAACTTAAGGGAACGAAAATCCCTTCCCATATGAAAGGAAAGAAAGGACTCCAGAAAAAAAAGCCCCTCCCGGGCGGCATCGCCTGAAAACTGCATCCTTCCTGCGCCCTGATATTTCCTCCTCTGAAGCCAGCAAAGGGTTTTCACCGTACCCGGAGCCATGGCAGAGACCTTTGCCAGAGGAGAACAGGTGCCGCAGAGAATGTGACTCCTGCCATAATCAAAACGGATACGACCGGCCCTTACCTCAACCAGTGCTGCCCCGCATCCGCCGCAGGTGTCAAGTCCGGGTGCCAGTCCCGCAAGGGTCAGAAAGCGGAGCTGAAGCAAAAGGCTTAAAATTTCAGGTCTTACCTTCCCAATATGCAGCTCCCGGAGCATGGTTTCAAGAAGATCATAGACCTCCGGCTGGGCTGCCCCTTCTTCCAGCCAAAAGCACAGGATTTCACACCAGTAAGCGGCATAGCCCATGCGGATGAAATCCGAACGCAGATTTTCAAAAGGCTCCAGAAGATCCACTTCCCGCAGTACGGGGATGCCACCGGCTTTTGGCTGGCTGCAGTCCGGATGCAAAACGGAAAAAAGCTCCAGCCTGCCTGAAAAGCGCCGTCTGCTTTTACGTGCATTTTTGGCAATGACAGAAATCTTTCCCTTTGAACGGGAAAAGAGCGTCAGAATCACATCATAATCACCATACTCCACATGGCGCATGACAATGGCAGATTTCTCAGGGGTCACAGGACAGTACTCCATGGATTACATATTCAGCAGCTTTGTGGCAATGGTAAAATAAAGAAAAGCCGTAATCACATCCGTACTGGTCGTCACAAAGGGCCCCGTTGCCACAGCCGGATCAATTTTCATTCGTGCAAGACCCATGGGTACAAGGGCACCCATGGAGGCGGCTATGGTCATGGAAGAAATCATGGCAAGGGCAACAACAATATTCAGCATGAAAATACTGTACTGGAGTTCTGCCACAAGACCAATCAGTGTTCCATAAACAATACCCAGAAACAATCCCACCAGAAGCTCCTTGCCGATTACCTTCCAAAAATCCCCCAAAGACAGTCTGCCCGTGGCAAGACCCCGGACCACAATGGTAGAAGACTGAGTACCTACGTTACCACCCATCCCTGCAATAACGGGCATAAATGCCGCAAGGTAGGCATATTTGGCAAGGGTATCCTCAAAACCGGAAATGACATAAAAGGCCAGAATACCGCCGAGGCAGGAGGCAAAAAGCCAAGGCAGGCGGATGCGGATGCCCCCCAGAATGGTCTGGGTTTCCACGAACATCTCTCCCACACCGGCCATTTTCAGTATATCTTCCGTAGCTTCCATACGGAAAATGTCAATAACGTCATCCACGGTGACAATACCTTCCAGAACCCCTGTTTCATCCACAACGGGTACGGCGAGAATGTCATAGCGGGCAACAATTTTTGCCACTTCCTCCTGATCCATGGAGGTCTGCACGGAAACCAGCTCCGGGTTCATGATATCCCTAAGACGGGTTTCCGGCTTGACCACCACCAGCTGACGCAGGGATATGACACCCACAAGGCGTTTCAGGTCATCCACCACGTAGAGATAAAAGGGCATCTCCACATCCCGGTGTTCTTTCTGCAAGGACTCAATGGCTTCCTTTGCCGTATCATCCTGGGAAAGCGCCACAAAATCAGGCGTCATGATACCACCGGCCGTATCATCACTGTAACGCAGAAGGCCCTCCACCTCTTCGGAACCTTCCTTCTCCATTTTTTCCAAAACAGCCGTTCCCGTTTCCGGCGGCATCAGGCCAATGAGGTCAGCAACATCGTCATTGGGCATTTCATCGAGGATGCGCACAATGTCATCCACGGACATTTCACGGATAAACTCCAGAAAAATGCTTTCTTCCAGCTCCGAGAGTAAAAGCCCCTGCTGCTCCACATCATTCATCAGGCTAAAAAGCCGCTTCTGCTCGGCAAGACCGATCTGACGGAAAACATCTGCCAGATCCGCCGCATGGGTCTTCCGGACAATTTTTTTCAGATGGGGAAGGGCATTGCGCCGTAAAAGGCGCTTGATACTCTCCACAAGGATGGTATGACGGTCATGAAACATAATTCTCCCGGTCTCCCGGCCTCTCGCCAGAACGCAAAACGACCCGTTCGATGCCGCAACTGCCCTTGGGGTAGGATGCAGCCGGGATATCGGCGGGTCGAAAAAATCAGCTTACGGGGCAGGCTTGTTTACGGGATGTGCAGATTCACCGCCTGCCCGCCTGCGCCGGAAAGGGACATGGCCTTTCCGTTCAGGCGCAGCCGTACCCCTGTGGCACTTCCAATTAGGATATTATACGCTTTTTCCGCATCAAATTCAAGGATATCTCCCGGCTCCACAGAAAAAGAAAGGGATTCCTGATCATCAACAATGACTCTCAACCATGTAGACTCAATTGCCATAATTTCAAGATGATAACCGCTTATTTCAGCTTTTTCAAGGGAATCAAAGTCAGGGGTTGATGCAACAACTGACATGAGAACCCCATCCCTTTCCTCTTCTTCACCGGAAATAAACCCAGCAAACCATATGCCCATCCAGCTCATCAGAAAAACCAGAAAAACAAAAAAGAAACTGCCACGCAGCCAGCGGCGGATTCGTTGTCTTCTTACAGCCCGCCTCCTTGCTTCTTCGGCCTCGGCGTCCCATTGCTTACGGGATTCCTTGTATAAAAACGCAGCATGATCCGAATTCAGTCCCACTTCCATGGCATAGTTACGAACAAAACCCCTGACAAAAACTGGTTCAGGAAGTGCGGCATGATCCTCTTCTTCCAGAAGCCTCAGCGTTTCCCTGCCCACACAGAGTGCCGCTTCCAGATCATGCAGAAAAAGCCCGGATCTGAGGCGTCCATTCTGAAGGTAGGTGCCGAAACTCTCTTCCCTTCCCAGGGATTCTTCTCCCATAGCTTGCCTATCCCTTCAGAAGTCAGTCCAGTATCCGGACGTGGACTTTTTCCCGCAATTCTGTGACCCAGGTCTGGAATCTCCTGTTCACCTCTCGGTCATAGAGTTTACTTTCTATTTCATCAAACACCTCATCCAGAGGCCTTGGGTCCTGCATCCCCTTTTCCAATAATCTGAAAATCTGAATACCCTGAGGGGTTCGCACGGGCCTGGATACCTCACCTTCTTCAAGAATAACAGTGGCTTCACGAATGACAGGAGACAGAGATTCCGCATCAAACCACCCAAGCTCTCCGTCGGGACCGGCAATGAGGGAACGGCTTTCTTCCGCCGCCAGTTCAGCAAAATTTTTGCCGGACCTGAGGCGTTGCACGATACTTTCCGCCCTTACCTGGAGCGCCTTTTCCTGTTCCGCTGTCATGCCCGAAGGAAAGGGAAGAAGAATATGGGCAAGGCGATAACGTTCGACAGCTCCGAAGTCTCTGGCATTCTTGTTGTAATAGGCTTCAACCTGTTCTCTGGTAATGACAATCCGTGAACGCACCTGAAAATTGACAAGGCGGGAACGCAGCATCTGATCCCGGACCTGTGTCCTGTACTGATCAAGCGTCATACCTTCGGCTGCAAGGGCCCTTTCAAAGGCTTCTTCAGAAAGATCGTTGGAAAGACGAAACTGCTCAACGGCCTCATCCACTTCCTTCTCCGAAATCTCAATGCCCATCTCTTCCACGGCAATATCCGTGATAGTCTGATCAATCATCTGATTCAGCATCTCTGAACGGTAGCGTTCAATGAGGGCAGCAGTTTCTTCCGGACCGTAACCAGCAGCTTCAATCCTTTCCCGTACGGGAAAAAAGGCCTCTTCAAAGGCCACCTTGGTAATGATGCGATCATTCACCAGAACCAGAATCCTGTCCACAATTTTCTGTGCAAAAACAGAAGGGATGAGACAGCATAACAACAAAAAAACAATAATTTTTCCAGAGTGCTTTATCATAATTACAAGCCTGTTTCCTCATACAGATCCACGTCAGGGGCCGAATCCGGGGGCAGTAACAAAACTCCCCCTTCTTCCTCACCCAGCCCGGCCAACAGGGGACGGATTTCCGGAAAAACCCTGTAAAGAAGCTCCGTGTGAACCTGCACGGGCATGCTTTCTTTCTTCTCCTGCAGCCATTTACCATAGAGTTTTTCCGATTCCTGTCTGCGGAAACGGGAGATCAGCTTTTCTGTCAGTTCTGCATTAAAGTCCACCTCCTCCGGTTTTTTGCCAACAACTCTGCTGTATGCCAGCAGGGCGTCTTTCATGGCTTCCGGAGTAATGGCAATTTCTCGTTCCATGATCCTGTCCACAAGCTTTTCCGTAAGCAGCCTGCGTTTGAGTCCCTGCATCCATGCCCTTTCAGAAACCACATTTTCGGAAAGCATGCTTTCAAAAACCCCTTCCGGATACATGGAGCGGATTTTTTCCGCAGACTTTGCAAGGGAGGCTTCTGAAATTTCTATTCCGACTTCCATGGCGACCACTTCCAGAACAAGGCTTTCTGCCAAATCCTTCAGTACACGATAATGCAGGACCCTGCGAACAAGCTGTTCCTGAAGCAGATTGTGTTCATAGCCAGACTTGGCCATCTCATAGGCATCTTTATACTCCCCGAGACTGATTCTTTTTTCACCAAGTTCAAGCACCCATGTGTCATCTTCGGGCTGCATAAAGGTGCAGCCCGAAATCATAAGTATCAGACCCGTAAGTACAGTATAAAAATACAAAAGGGGAGTGTTTCCGGAAAAGGGCTTCATGGTCCTCTCTGGCGGGATCAAAGATTTTTTCCATCTGGAAAAAAATACTGTATGCAACCCTTCAGCCGTTAACACGAGCCAGAATTTCTTTCAAGATGTTTCTGGCCTGAACCATGGGAGGCTGCCTGCGATCCTTGAGCAGTTCCACCTTCAGACTGCCATCGGAAAGAAAGGCCATGGGCTGGGGAAAAACATCCATCACTTCAGCAATGGCAAGGGGTCTTTTCTGATGAACTTCAGAAAAAACCAGCACCAGATGGCGGTCCGTGAGGTCTAAACGACGGACACCGGCCTTCACACAAAGAACCTTCAGCATGATTTTTAAAAGGATATTCCCCGCCTCCACCGGAAGGGCACCGTAACGCTCCGTCAGCTCCTCACGGAAAGCCTTGATCTCCCCGATGGATACCATGCGGGAAAGCCTGCGGTAAATGGCAATGCGCTGATCAATGTCCGGAACACAGGATTCGGGGATATAGGCATTCATGGAAAGGTTGATCTCCGGCTCCAGGGGGTCCAGCACCGGCTCTCCCTTAAGCTCTGAAACGGCGTTTTCCATGAGCTGCAGGAACATATCATAGCCAACGGCTGCAATGTGGCCGGACTGGCTGGCACCAAGGGCAGCCCCCCCGCCCCGGATCTGAAGATCGCTCATGGCTATCTGAAAACCCGAACCCAGATCAGAGTGCTCCATGAGCACTTTCAGCCTGCGCATGGCATCCTTTGAAAGGCGGCTTTCCTCGGGCACAAAGAGATAGGCATAGGCCTGCACCTCTCCCCTGCCAATACGCCCCCGCAACTGATAAAGCTGGGAAAGCCCGAAACGATCCGCCCGGTTGACAATCATGGTGTTGGCCGAAGGGATATCAAGGCCGGATTCAATGATGGTGGTGCAGACAAGCAGATCCAGTTCCTTACGGATAAAGGCCAGCATCTGGTTTTCAAGATCCTCTTCCTTCATCCTGCCATGGGCAACCCCGATGCGGACATCGGGCAGAAGCTCCCGCAGACGGGCCGCCTGTCCTTCAATGCTATGGATATTATTGTGGACAAAAAAGACCTGCCCTCCCCTTTCCATCTCCCGGCTCACGGATTCCCGGATCACACTTTCATCATACTCGGATATATAGGAGATAATGGCCTGACGCTCTTCCGGTGGCGTGGCAATCACACTGATATCCCGCATGCCCATTAAAGACATGTGCAGGGTACGGGGAATGGGTGTGGCGGTCAGGGCCAGCACATCCACGGTTTCCCGCATCTTTTTCAAGATCTCTTTGTGCCGGACTCCGAAACGCTGCTCCTCATCAATGATGACCAGTCCAAGATCCTTAAACTGCACATCCTTCTGCAGGAGCCTGTGGGTACCGATGACAATATCCAGACGGCCATCCCCCATTTCCGAAATAATCCGGCGCTGCTCCTTCGGACTGCGGAAGCGGTCCAGGGCCGCAAGGCGGACAGCATAATTTTCAAAACGCTGGGTAAAGGTTCTGTAGTGCTGCTCCGCCAGAATCGTGGTGGGAACCAGCACAGCCACCTGCCGTCCGTCCATGACGGCCTGAAAGGCCGCCCGCAGCGCAACTTCCGTTTTCCCGTAGCCCACGTCTCCGCAGACCAGCCTGTCCATGGGTGAAGCTGCGGCCATGTCCTCCAGCACATCACCGATGACCTTGAGCTGATCCGGTGTTTCCTCATAGGGAAAGGCCGCCTCAAAATCCTGAAACCGATTGTCCGGCAAAGAAAAGGCCTTGCGGGTATGCACCTTGCGGGCGGCATAAAGGGCCAGAAGCTCTCCTGCCATTTTTTCGACAGAAGCTTTGGCCTTTTCACGGGCCTTGTCCCAGCCCTTGCCCCCCATCTTGTCCAGCACAGGCTCAAGCCCGTCCACCCCTACATATTTATGGAGAATTCCCATGCGGTCCACGGGCAGATAGAGACGATCACCATCTTTGTAGGTCAGCAGGATAAAATCACTCAGAACACCATTCAGCCGCAGTTTCTCAAGGCCCTCAAAACGCCCCAGACCATGGTCCGCATGGACAACCACATCCCCTTCACGCAGCTCCCCAAGATTCAGAAAACGATCTTTCACCCCCCCCTTGCGGGTCTTTCTTCTGCGTTGTTTGGCCCCGAAAATCTCATCTTCGCTGATGAGGGCCAGTCCCTCTTCCTCCCAGACAAACCCTGTGCGGATACGGCCCTCACAAAGCCATATACCCGGACGTCTGGCCCCGTAAATTTCCTTAAATGAAAGGGCTGTAGCCACGGATACCCCATAGGCAGACAGAAGATCCTTCACCCGGCTGATCTGGGAAGAGGTGGCACAGACAATACAGGTCCGGCAGCCTTCCCTCACCCGGGTCTGCAGCCAGTTCACAAGGGGCAGGAGGGGCTGCATGCCTCCCCGGAGACCGGCCAGCTCGCCCCGGATGGCCATGTTTTCCTGAACATCAAAATCCAGACCTTCCCCGTTAAGGGGAAGGGTCTCCCGGAACAGCACACACCTTGCCGAGGCCATGCGCCTGTGGATATACTCCCAGTCCACATAAAGATCCCCCAGCGATACGGCAAGGCGCCGGGCGGACAGGGCTTCTTTGCGGGCCTTGTCCGTTCTCTGGGCCTGACGCTCCACAAGGCTCCTGCATGCTTCCGGCTGATCCGTTATGGTCAGTGTCTCCGGGGAAAGGTAGTCCATGAGAAAACCGGGCGCATCGTAAACAAGGGAAAGCTGTCCCTCTATGGCAGGATGAATCCCTTCCTCCCGTATGCGCTCCACAATTTCACGAACCTTGCTGACACCAAAGCCTGCTTCTGCGGCTTGTCTGCGAACCCGGCCCAGCATGGCTTCCACCGTGGAGGGGGCAAGGATCATTTCCCTTGCGGGCAGCAGCACCACCGTATCCGTATCCCTAAGCTTGCGCTGGGTTGCTGCGGAAAAAAAACGGATGGACTCCACCTGATCCCCAAAAAATTCAATGCGCACAGGATCATCATGTCCGGGAGAGTAAAAATCCAGAATCCCACCACGCAAGGCAAAATCTCCGGGTTCTTCCACAAGGGTCGTTCGCTGATACCCTGCGGCAATCATCATCGACACCAGCACATCCCTGTCAAGGCTTTCCCCGGAGGAGATCACCCGGCTGAAGGCCACAAGGGTTTCCGGTGGTATCACCCGCTGGGAAAGGGTATCTGCTGACACAATCAGGACAGGCGGAAGTTCTCCGGTAATGCAGGTATAAAGAAAACGTATTCTGCGGGCTGCGGTTTCCCCATGGCAGGCCATGGCCTGATAGGGCAGCACATGGTAAGCGGGAAAGATGTCTGCAGAAGGCCCGTCCCCATCCCGGAAAAAATGCAGCCTTTCCAGAAGCTCTTCTGCCTCTTTCTGGCCGGGAACAACCAGAAGAAGTGGTCTTTTTTCCGCTGCCGCAAGAAGGGAAACCACAAAGGAGCGGGCTGTATCAGGAATACTGCCACAAGCGATGGAAGCGTTTCCGGAAGCAAGGAGGCTTTTCAGCCGGGCCAGTTTTTTTTTCTCTTGATTTTGCGCCATGGTACCTGTATTAATTTTCGCGTTTGTTGCCGGCGTAACTCAGTTGGTAGAGTAGCTGATTCGTAATCAGCAAGTCAGCAGTTCGACTCTGCTCGTCGGCTCCATCTGAATGGAACGGGATTTTTCGCTTGCCGGAAAATCCCTTTTTTATGGTTCCTTCATCGTTTGCTGCCGATCAGGACACCATACGCTTTTCACATTTCCCTGTAACGGGGACAATATCAGGAAGCCGAAAAGACCCCTCTGAAATAAAAACGGGCTCATCATAAACGAATCCCCGGAGAGGACAACTGAAAAAAACACCCGAGGAGACAGTCAGATCCAGCGGTCCCTTTCTCCCTCCGGAAAAATATGTTGCCTTGACTTGTATCTAACTGCCATATATGTAAACTTTTTTATGCAGAGGATTTCTGCCTGAAGCCCGTTTCACAAGTGAGGGAAATCTGATGAACTGCATTGACGGTATTGAGGGTGTAGCTAAAAAGATCATTGACACACTGTATCATACGGCCCGGGAGCAGGGATGCGATGACACAGAATGTATCCGCTGTCTGAAGGCTGCCGTTGAAGGTGCAGGCAGTTTTGTTGGCAGCAACCGGGAAGTGGTCAGTGACCCCAGCCTGCTGACCCGTGAGCTGTATATTTATGCAAAAACGCTGTGGCTGTCTTCCCGCAGCCAAGGACCGGAAGAAAAAAAGGAACCCGACGAAGAATATTACGGTTACTACTTTGACCGTATCTATCACGAACAGAACTACCCCCTCTGAACGTAAAGCCCTGTGGGGAAAAACACGAAAAAAGACTTCAGGAGTTGCAATGGCGCTGACCAAAAATGACATCGTGGAAAGAATCAGCATTACAGGCTTCAACAAAAAACAATCCGTGGACATTGTTGAAACCCTGCTGATGATCATGAAAGACCAGTTGGCAGAAGGCAATGACGTACTGATTTCCGGTTTCGGAAAATTCTGCGTCAAGGAAAAAAGAGCCCGCAGGGGACGCAACCCGGCCACGGGTAGTGATCTGATTCTTCGTCCCCGAAGGGTTGTCACCTTTAAATGTTCCGGTAAGCTCCGGGATGCCATTAACGGTCCGGAATCCTGAAAAACGGCCCTGTTTGCATTATCCGGCAGCAGATGGAAAAGAAGTTTCCTCTGCTGTCGGCAGCCCCCCCTACCCGACAACAACCCCCAGACTCCGGTGATCAATCCCATGCCCCTGACACGTATGCGCCCCTTTACTCTGGCCCTGTGGATTATTACCCTTTTTACACTGTTGCGTTTTTTCCATGCCGGTGCATTCATGCTGGTCCCCGATGAAACCAACTACTGGCAGTGGGGAAGGCATCTGGACTGGGGCTACCATGATCAGGCGCCCATGATCGGATGGCTGATCCGTTTTTTCTGTGAAATCATGGGGCATACGGAAAGGGCCGTACGCATGCCCTCCATCCTTGGCATGGCCCTTGCCGGTCTGTATATGGTACTTACCGCGAGACGCTGGTTCGGAGAAGAGGCAGCCCTGGGAACCGCTTTAATCACCCAGTCCGTCCTGCTCTTTCAGGTGGGGGGTATCCTCGCCACCTCAGACGGCATACAGGCGGCTGCCTGGGCCGGTGCCACCTATCATGTGGCAAGGGCTTATGAAGAAAACAGCTGGTCCCAGTGGCTCTGGGGCGGATTCTGGTTCGGATTCGGTCTTTTATCCAAATTCACCATGGTACTCTTCGGTTTTTTTGCCCTTGCCTACGGCCTTGGATCAAAAATCCACAGAAAACGCCTTACAGGCATCCGGCCATGGGTGGCGGTCATCCTCGGCAGCCTGATGTTCATGCCCGTTATTTTCTGGAATCATTCCCACAACTGGAATTCCCTGCGCCATGTGGCCCATCTGGGAGGGGCCGGTTCGGAAACGGTTTTTACCCTTAAATATTTTTTTGAGTATCTGGGCTCGGAAATCGGGCTGATCACCCCCCTGATATTCCTCCTTGTCATCATGGCCTGGTTTGCAGCCTTTCGTAACGATGCACCGGGAAAACCATGGATACGCCATTATCTTCTGGCCACCTCCCTGCCCATGATTCTGTTTTTTGCCCTTCTCAGCCTGAAAACCCGCATTTACGGCAACTGGCCTGCGGCGGGCTATCTGGGGGCCGCTGTACTGGCAGCCGCTTTTTTCAGCCACGGAGCAAGGGTTCCTGAGGCCCCCATCTTCAAAAAGGGACGTAAAATATGGCCATGGGCCATCGGGTCCGGGCTGCTGCTCACGGGCCTCCTCCTCGTCCACGTACTCTACCCTATTCTGCCCATCCCCCCGGATAAGGACAGGTCTGCCATTGAAAGCAGCGGCTGGGATGACCTTGGCCAACGGGTTGCGGCCATGGCAGAAGAAATGCCCGTGGATCAGGACACCTTTTTCTTTGGTTTCAGGTATCAGATTGCAAGCGAGCTGGCCTTTTATATGCCGGGCCAGCCCCGTACCGTTTCCATCAACCGCTGGCACAGGCCCAATGTCTATGATTACTGGTGGAAAGATGCGGATATTCTGGGAAAAAACGCCATCGGCGTGTCAAGGCATCCGGATTTCAGGCAAAGGCTTCTGGAAGTTTTTGAGCATGTGGACGAGCCTGAGGTGTTTTCTGTGATGCGGCGGGGAGAGAAAGTCCGGGAACTCTTTATTTACCGATGCTATGGCTTTAAAGGGGGGCTCCGGTGGCAGCCCTCAAGGCCCGATGATGTACGGGCAAGGGGATAGCGCAGCGAACCTCAAAGGTTTCAGCAGGTCTTCAAAATACCTGCTGCGCCGGATTCAGCCCGCCTGCCCATCCAGTAGGTCCGGAACAGCATTTAAAGCAGAACCGTTTCCACCTTCAACTTCCATGGGAATCCATACCGAAATACAGCAGCCTTCACCGGGCCGGGAACGTATCTCAAAGCGCCCTCCAAGGAGGGCCACGCGTTCCGCCATGCCCTTCAGGCCCATGCCCCGTTCCGGCGATACGGAGCCCTCCTGCCTTTCCGCATCAAAGCCCATCCCATTGTCACGGATACGCAGAATAATATCCGGATGGGAAGCAATCAGCCGGATATCCACCCGGGTAGCCCCTGCATGTTTACGGATATTCCCCAAGGCCTCCTGTACAAGGCGGTAGAGGTTGATTTCTCTGTCAAAATCCCTGGCCGACCCCTCCATACCCGCCGTAACAAAATGCACGGGAATGCCCGTGTGATCCGTGAATTCCTGGCAATAACGATAAATGGTCCGGGAAAGTCCAAGGGTATCGAGATCTGGCGGACGAAGGGCATAGGCAATTTCCCTTAAATCCTTTATGGCATCCTGCAGCCTTCGTGACAGGTGTGAGGTCTGACGGCGGATGGGGGATCCGGATTCAAGCTGCATGGCCATATCCTCAAAGGCAATGCGCAGGGATGAAAGATCCTGGGCCACATGGTCATGCAGATCCCTTGCTATCCTGTGCCTTTCATTCTCAAGGGCACGCAGCAGTTCATGGGTCAACTGGGCAATGCGCCGCTCCGCACGCTTCTGGCTTGAAATATCTGTAATAACAGCAAAGCTACCCTGAAAAAGCCCCTTTTCATCCAGCAGGGCTTCGGCAGAAATAATCACAGGTATACTGCTCCCGGAATGATCCTGCAGACAGGCCTCATAGGCACTGCGCTGTCCGGCTTTTCTTTTTTCAAATTCCTTTTCCGCCCGGACCTTTGCAAGACCATCCATGAACTCAGAAAAATGACGGCCCAGCATTTCTTCCCTCGAAAGCCCCAGAAGTTCACACATGCGATCATTGACATAAACAATTTCACCATCAGGGCCGGAAACCCCCAGACAGTCATTCATTCGCTCCACAAGCTGGCGGTAGCGCATGCGGGATTCAGCCACCCTTTCGGCCAGTTCCCGTGCCTGTTTCTGCAGTTTCATCTTGGTTTCTTCAAGGGTTTTTCTTGCCTTATACTCTTTCATGCGCAGGCGGTGATTGGTCTCAGCAGCCATGAGGCAGATCCCAAGGGTCACAAGAACCAGTATATGACTGAGGAAAAAAAGCGATACCTGTTCCGACCCGCTTTTCCGGAGAATGACCAGAAAATAAACAAAATAGGGGATAAAAATATGGGGCAGCATCATGCGCGAGGGCAGCGCCATAATGGAAGAAAATGCCACAATGACCATAAGAAAACCGGCATAATAGGAAGTCCGGTAACCATCCGTAACAACAACAATAAGGATCATTGCAAAGGCGCAGACATAAAAACCGGCAAAGGCCAGCCTTGCACTTTGAAAACCAAGATCAATGCGGCGGTTTACCCAGAAAAGCATCAGGCAGATGAGACCCGTCCCAAAACGCAAAGGGGTAAGTGCCCATATTTTATCGGGATAATAGGCCCAGTCCGTAACGGTAAAAAAAGGAAAAAGCAGTGCAGCAAGCACAAGGAGCAGGCTGGTTCTATCCCTCACAAGAGGTGCCTGATCCTCCTCAAAATCCCTGTCTGTTCCACCCCTGAAATAATTTTTCCATCTGAGGCCCATGCAGGAAAGTGACCTTGCAGCCCCTGCAAGGCCACTTTTTAAATCAAACCGCATTACCTGCACCTTCAGCCGATATCATGGCGACCAAGTTTTTTATGCAGCCCCCGGATTTTGAATAGTTCACGGAAAACCGCCAGTGTTTTTCCAAGTGTGTCGTATTTAATTCTGGAATTTTCCTGATGGGTCCATGTAACGGGAAACTGCGCCACCCTGTAGTTCAACCGACGGGCAAGATAAAGAATTTCCGGATCAAAAATTACGCTGTGCAACTGCTGTCGGGAGAAAAGATTCTGCGACGCCTTCCTCGAAAATATTTTGAAACCACACTGGGTATCCGGGTAATCCATTCCCAGATAAAAATTCTGAATCAGGGTATAGAATTTTCCCGCCATCTCCCGCAGGGGTTTCTGGTGACGGCTGATATCTGCACCGGGTATGGCCCTGGATGCCATGGCAATATCCGCACCACGGTCCATTTCCTCCATTGCTCTGGGAATGAACGATGCGGGTACAGAATAATCCGCATCCATGAACAAAATCCTCTCGCCCATGGCACGGAGCATACCATAACGTACCGCGTAGCCCTTGCCTCTGTTGGGAAAATATTCAAGGCAGCGTATGGTAAGGCTGGCAGGGCCTTTAAAAGTTTCCACCACCTGACGGGTTCCATCCCGGCTGCCGTCACTTACCACAAGAATTTCTGCGTCCATGGCATTCTTTTCCAGCCACGCGGCAGTTTCATGCAGTGTTTTCTGAATACGGTCCTCTTCATTGTAAGCCGGAATGACGATAGAAAAACTCATGCGTCCCTTTCACCTCTTCCTTTAACGGCCTGACCCAGCTCTGTCAGTCAATGCCTGCCATAGGTGGCAAGCAAAATTTTGATATCATGTTTTTTTAATTAAATCAAGGCCATACAAAACCCTTTTGTGCCATCTCCTCCCGGCTCAGACCTTCCAGCTCATGGGGAAGAACAATCCAGTCCTCTGGTCCAAAAATCCGGTAGAAGTAGTCCGGCCGGATATGAACCTGAGTATTTTCAGGCTTATAATAAAGGGCTGCCAGGGAAAGGTGTACATCCGGATAGGGAAGTGCTGCAACAATGGCATCGTGTACCGCAAGCAAGGTTCTGCCCCGGTCAAAGATGTCATCCACCACAAGGATGCGGGTTCCGGGTTTTAGATGACGTATCACCGCACCCACATTGTCCACAAAGACTTCTTCTTCGGCCTCAAAAAAACCCGAGTAGGAACGTGCCTGAATGGTGGCATAATCTTTGGGCTTTCCCGTCAACACCATAAAAACTTCCTGCATATAAATGGAAACCTGGGCCCCGCCACGGGTTACACCGACAAAATGGTCAAAATCCAGTCCCTTTCGAAAAAGGTCCTTGGCAAAAGCCCAGCAATCCTGCTCCATCTGGCCTGCGGATATATACTGCTTTTCATGGAATGTTTCCATGTGCCTCCTGTATCCGGGAAATAATTATAACGTGAAAAAAGCGTCAGCCTTGTAATGATTCAGCAGGCTTCCCTTCTCCCTCCAGGCGGTGGCTGAGGCTCTCGAAGCCTGAGGAACCCCGGCACACAGGTCACAAACCGGAGCTGTTCCATGTGCTGTAAGCTTGTTGGCCTGAGTGCCGAAGGGAAGAAAGAAAGCCGTAAAAAACACCTTGCCCGTTGACTTTTTCTAAAGATTTTAAGGCTGAAAAAGTCAGAAAACCCATGCTTGAATAATTACAAGCTTTTTACAGCGCCTTGAGCAGGAGCTCGATCATGGAAAAGACACCGATGATCCACATAACCGGATGAATCTTACGGATATTACCGGAAAATGAAGAGACAAGAATAAAAGAAAGAAACCCTACACAAAGCCCCATGCTGATGCTGAAGGTCAGGGGCATGAGTATGATGGTAAGAAATGCGGGCAGGGCCACTTCAAAATTCTGGAAATCAATTTTCTGAACATTTTTAAACATGAAAACGCCCACAACAATCAGGGCAGGGGCCGTTGCAAAGGCAGGCACCACAGCAATAAAAGGCGTGAACAGAAGGGCCGCAAGGAAAAAGAACCCCGTACTCAATGCCGTAAGTCCTGTGCGGCCGCCCTGTGCAATACCGGAGCCAGACTCAATGTAGGTGGTGGTGGTACTGGTTCCCATAAGTGCACCGGCTACGGTTGCCACGGCATCGGCTTCCAGCACCCTGTCAATGGAACGGATATTGCCATCCTTATCCACCATATCCGCTTCATAGGAACAGGCTACAACAGTGCCTACTGAATCAAAAAGATCCACAAACATAAATGAAAAAATAGCCCCTGCAAAGCCCCATTTCAATGCAGAAAGGATATCCAGTTCCATAAAAATAGGAGCGATGGAAGGAGGCGTTGAAAAAAAGCCGTCAGGAACTCCCACAAGGCCGAATATCATACCAAGAATGGTGGTCACAATAATACCCACAAGAATAGACCCACGAATCTTCATCACCTCAAAAACCGCAATGAGGGCAAGCCCCACAAGACCGAGTGCAACGGGAGTTGTCAGGGTACCAAGCGTGACCATAGTGGCGGGATGGGGCACAAACAGACCAAGGGTTTTGAAACCAATAAATGTGATGAAAAGTCCGATACCCGCAGCCGTTCCCAGACGCAGTTCCATGGGGATGGCTGCAATAATCCATTTACGCACCCCCAGAAGGGTGAGAACAAGAAAAAAGATACCGGAAATAAAAACAACCCCCAGCGCCGTCTGCCATGCCATTCCCTGTCCCAACACAAGGGTATAGGCAAAAAAAGCATTCAGCCCCATACCCGGTGCCATGGCAAAGGGGACATTGGCCCAGAGACCCACAAGGATGGTTGCAAAGGCTGCAGCCAGAATGGTGGCGGTAATCAGTGCGCCCTTGTCCATCCCTGCATCCCCCAAGATATTGGGGTTTACAAAAATAATATAGGCCATGGTAAGAAAAGTTGTAAGGCCTGCCATAATTTCCTGACGAAAAGAGGTCCGATTTTCCGTCAGTTTAAAAAAAACATTCAGTTGTGCGATCATTTTTCAAGTCTCTTTATGGGGTTAGAATTGCAGATATTCAGCATATACGCACTCTTTAAGCAAAAAGTCTTTATTTTTATCCTTTCATTCGGAATGCTACAGACTGAAATCCTTAAGTATGAATAAAGGTTAAGTTCTGAAAACCAGCGACCATATCAAATATGGCAACTTAAAAAATTGTATCCTTTAGCATGCAAATATTTTAAGGTCAATCTGCATACTTTCATCAATATTTTTCCAAACAATCCCCAGCGAAGGGACGAGAACAATGTTCTTGATATTAAAGCAAAAAAAAGGAAGATAACGGAACAGACACCGCCCTCTCCCCGTAATTCCTGAACAGGCCTCTTGCCACTGCCATAGGGCAGTTCAGCGGTTTTCACTCCGATACTGAAGCTTCCGTTTGTTGCGGGACGGGCCTCTGCGGGGGCATGACACCAAACTCGTGGCGCAGCTCCGGATAGCCAAGGATAAACTCTTCAAGGCTTTCTTCACTGGATGCCACAATGATATTTCTGATTTCTATTTCTTCCAGACGGTTATCAAAGTACGGAGCCAGCATATTCCGAAGGTGAAGGCGAAATTCCTTTACCCTGTCAAATGAATTCATATCACGGTATTCCAGACTGGAGAGATAAAAAAGAATGGTTTCACGAACTTCAGGATGCAGGGGCGGCGGTGGCGGTATCTCTTCCGGACTGCTTACCGGATATTCAAGCCCCAGGACAAACTCCATCTCCATACAAAGAAAACGTTGCCTTTCCAGTACTCTGGTGCGGGCAATATTGACAATAATAGGTTCCATTCTCACCACCTGATGGGCCAGTATTTCACCAGCTACAGGACGTTGGGCCCTCACCTTGCTCCACTCCGATGTTCTTCCTGTTTCCGGATGCCTTAAGACAAGCTTTCCCGGCTCAAGGGTTTCTATGTCAAAGGTCTGCAGGGAGCCAGCTGGCCACATACCTGCTTCCTCTGCTGTTTCAACGGAAAAAACCAGACGGTCTCTGGATTCCATTTTCCAGCGCCCCGTACTCTGCCCTCTTTTTTCTATAATTTTGGTATGCTGTCCTTCCATTCTGTCCTCGGACTGCCATGATCCATTATTCCTTAAGGTGAGAATGGTATGGACATTCATATGGGAAATCCGCCAGCTTCCAATGAGAAGCAATCTCGGGTCTTCCTCCCTTTCACCACCACAGGAGACAAGTCCGGCCAAAAAGAGGATCAGAACCGCCCGGAAAAAAAGTCTCATGCGTCCTCCCTGTCCGGGTTTTCCTGATCCCTGTTCTCTTCATGGCAGATACAGTCATTTTCTCCGCATTGTGTGCAGATAAAATGTGCAGCACCTTTTTTTTTACGGTCAGCCAGCCTTCGTACCCCGAAAAACACAAGAAAAAATAAAACAAAAAGAACGATCCACTCCATGATTATACCTCTCCGGAAGCATCCGGTGCCATAAAGGCAGCGGGAAAGGGAATGATGCGGCAGCCTGAAACAGGATCACCATGATCCA
The DNA here is from genome assembly GCF_007830435.1 of Desulfobotulus alkaliphilus. GTDB lineage: Bacteria > Desulfobacterota > Desulfobacteria > Desulfobacterales > ASO4-4 > Desulfobotulus > Desulfobotulus alkaliphilus. The sequence goes on from NZ_VLLC01000005.1 coordinate 119,107, forward strand.
CCCTGACCTTAATGCCGAAACAGCGACAGGAAAGCCAGTATCCCTGACAACAGGGGCATATTTCAAGAAAACACCCCACATGATGAAGACCACCAGGCATCACACCGCAGCAGGGACAGCGGGATGGCAGACCATCCTGCTCGAAAACCGTCTTTTTCCGTGGGCTGTAAGGAACCGGCAGATAATGCACCCCATGAATACGAATACGGCTTTCAGCACAGCTTGATGCCGCTGAATACCGGCCACAGAAATTGCATCGGTCCATACCTGCCCCCTCTTTCATCATGAAAGCATTGAGCAAAAGCCCCCTGCTATCCCATATCTGCTGCACTGCCAGCATGTTTTTTTACCTGCACCATAAAACCATCCAGCTCCATGGAACAGATTTTTTTTCTTTCTTCTATGGCATCATGATAACGGTTAAAAACGGGCAGGGCCTTTGAATAGCCCTTGAGCACCTCCTTCAGGGAAGTGCCATCGGACAGAAAAACGGCATCCTCTTCCCCCGGAGATACGCCCGTGCTTCGGATTTCATCCCTGTACCGCTCCACAGTCATGATAGCTTCCCTGTCCGCAGGGCTTACATTCTGAAAGCAGGCAAGGTGATCCAGCCCGTTTCTGATGGCAGGAATCAGCTCTTCCTGTCCTGCACGGATACAGCGAAGGGCCTGAAACTTAAAAGCCAGCCGTATCCATGCCTCGGGATAGGGCAGCGCTCCTTTATCTGCAATATAGGTTTCCTTTTCCTCAAGAACCTCAAGGAAGCGCTGCTGCAGTTTCATGGCCCATGAAGACATCCCCGGCCCTGCGGCAAACATTTCTTCCACAAGCCGCCCGTCCCCTTTTTCCTGAAGATCCGCAAGCTCTTCAATACGCTGCCCGTTAAACTCTTCTGGCGTCTTTTTCCCTTGCCTTGTGCTTATGCGGAAAAAACCGGAAAGAAATTCCAGCCACCGGGGCCCCCCTTTCCTTTCATTCATTGTTCTGCACTCCCTTTATACATTTTTAAAAATAAACGGATCCCAGTGCAATCTGCATATCCCAAAGTCAAACAGATCCATGGCACGGGGATCACAAGCGTTCAGCCTGAGCCCATGGCGCAAACACCGATATCTTTTCACGCAGGATCTTCTGTATGGAGCTTGGGCCAGGCATGGAAAATAGCCTTCAGCAGGGTTGCAAGGGGGATGGCAAAAAATACTCCCCAGAATCCCCAGAGTCCGCCAAAAACCAGCACTGCCAGAATAATGGATACGGGATGAAGATTCACGGCCTCGGAGAAAAGAAGGGGAACCAGCACGTTGCCATCAAGGAGCTGTATCAAGCCATAAACGGCCATGACCCACAAAAAATCCGAACTGATGCCAAACTGAAAAAGCGCAATCAGTGCAACCGGAATGGTCACAACGGCAGCACCTATATAAGGTACAAGGACAGAAAATCCCACAAGCAGGGCAAGGAGTTCCGCATACCCCAGCCCCAGCCAGACAAAGCAGGCCCATGTCACACCGGCCACTATCAGAATTTCTATGGCCTTACCCCTGATATAGTTTGTAATCTGATCATCCATTTCGTTCCAGACCCTGCTGAGAAGGCTCCGTTTTTCAGGCATGAGGGAAGAAACATAGGCAACCAGCTTTTCCTGATCCTTCAGCATGAAAAAAACCAGAATAGGCACAAGAATCAGGTAGATCAGCCAAGCCACAAGACTCGGAATACTGGAAAGGGAAAGTCCCACCAGCCACTGGCCCAGCTTGCGAAGTTCTCCACTGGCCTCAGTAAAGATCTGATCGATATGCTGCTGGGATAAAAACTGGGGATAGGCCGCCTGCATTTCCACAAACCAGACCTGGGCAGCCCTGACCATACCGGGCAATTCCCGGGCCAGACTCAGTATCTGCTGCCAGATCAGAGGCAACAGCCAGAAAAGAACGCCCAGCAAAACCCCCATAAAAAGGCTGAATGCAATAATTACTGCAGGCAGACGGGGCATGCGGAAACGCTGCAAGGTATTCACAACGCTTTGCAGCAGAAAGGTCATAACTACAGATACAAGAAAAGGGGCAAGCATGCGGCTGAAAAAAATGATTACCAGAAAAAAGACCAAAAGCAGCAGGGTAAAAATAATGGCTTCTTCATCGGAAAAATACCGGTGCATCCACTTATTATAAATTTCCTTAAACACGCTCTTTCTCCTGTCATATTATAATCAGAGTGATTGTTCAGCACATTTTATTTCGAATTGCCAAGACTGCATTTTCATCAGCTTGGTACCCTTGGAAGGCCCCTTGGCTATTTGCAAGGTGACATTACAATCGTTTGCGTCACGGCAAATAGCTTAGGGGCCTGTGTGTCCGGAGCAATGGGAGTATGTTGTATCTTTCAGCTACCGGGAACCCTTTCATGGCAGGATAAGGATCAGATAATAAGGATTGAATCTGCCTGGTAATCTGAAAAATAATTCCATATCGAGTATCAGATTTTATGGATTTTATGCAAGCAGCCATTTTTACCATACAGGAAAAGCGCAGGGGCCACCCTTTGCCTTTTAAAGGCCGTTGAAAGCGTCTGCGGCAGATGGCAGACAGCCAGATCCATTGCATACAATAAACAAAAAAACCACAGATCCCTTTATATTCGTATTTCAAATGTTCTCCCACCGGCACCCAAAGTAAAAAAACACTTAATAATCAAAAAGATAAAAATACGACTCGAAAAATAATAACGCCAAAAATTTGACACAAACCTCAGTTTGTGCATATATTATCCTTTGTTCAGTATGTATAAGGCTATGAAGGAAAATACTTCACGGAGTATGGTATTTTCCAAAACGACAGGATGATCAATGGAATCAGAAAATAAAATCAAAATACGGGTAGAAAATCTCACCAAAATTTTCGGCCCGAAATCACGTATTCCCGAAGCACAGCAATTGCTTGAAAAGGGGGAAAACAAAGAAAACATCTTAAAAAAAACCAAGTGTGGCATTGGCGTTTCCAATGCCAGCTTTACGGTAATGGAAGGGGAAATCATCGTTATCATGGGTCTTTCCGGCAGTGGAAAATCCACCCTTGTCCGTTGCCTTAACCGCCTCATCGACCCTACAGAGGGAAAAATTTTCATCGATGATGAAGATATCACCACCCTTTCCCCCAATGAACTCCGCAGGGTCAGGCTTACCAAGCTTGGCATGGTTTTTCAGAATTTTGCCCTCTTTCCCCACAGAACGGTCTGCCAGAATGCTGAATACGGCCTTGAAATTCAGGGGATGGCCCCCGAAGAAAGGCGTCAGAAAGCCTTCACAGCTCTTGAACAGGTAGGGCTGAAAGGCTGGGAAAACCACTATCCCCACAATCTTTCCGGCGGCATGCAGCAGCGCGTGGGCCTTGCAAGGGCACTGGCCATGGATCCGGACATCCTTCTCATGGATGAGGCTTTCAGTGCTCTGGACCCCCTGATCCGTTCAGACATGCAGGATGAGCTCATCGGATTGCAGCAACAGCTTCAGAAAACCATCGTATTCATCAGCCATGATCTGGATGAGGCCTTAAAGCTCGGGGACAGGATTATCCTGATGAAAGATGGGGCCATCGTTCAAAGTGGTACGGCCGAAGAAATCCTCACAAATCCGGCAACGGAGTATGTGGCCCGTTTTGTGGAAAATGTGGATATCAGCAAGGTTCTTACCGCCGAGTCCGTTATGATTAAACCCAAGGCCATGGCATCCCCGGAGGTCCACGGCCCAAAATCTGCCCTGCGCTTTATGCAGAAGGAAGGCTTTTCCCAGATATTTGTCCATGACAAAAAAAAGCAGGTGATCGGACTGGTTTCTGCGGATGCTGCCTCGGAAGCCGCACAGCGGGGCGAGAAGGATCTTTTTTCCATCATGCAAAAGGATTTTATCCATGTCACACCGGACACGCCCGCAGCCGACCTGATTCCCATACTGGCAGACATCCCCTACCCCCTGCCTGTACTGGAAAATGGAAAAATGAAGGGCATCATTATACGCGGCTCCCTGCTGGCAGCCCTGTCCGAAAGGGGAAGGAGCAGTGACAATGCCTAGAATTCCCCTTGGAGAAGCCATTGAAGCTTCCATCAATTTTTTTGTTGAAAATTTTTCTTTTTTGACCATTGCCTTTACCCGCATCATGGAAGGTGTCATTTCTTTCATGGAAAACACCCTGATGCTCCTGCACCCCCTGCTCTTCATTGTTATCGTGGCGGCACTGGTCTTCTGGCTGACCCGGAAAAGGGGGCTTTCACTGTTTTCCCTTGCAGGTCTTCTGCTCATCTGGAACATGCAGTTGTGGGATGCCACCGTAAGTACCATTACACTGGTACTCATCGCCACACTGACCGCCCTTGTCATCGGCATACCCATCGGTATAGTTGCAGCCCTGAGCAGCAGGGTGAACAGGGTGGTGCAGCCGGTACTGGATGTCATGCAGACCATGCCCGCCTTTGTCTATCTCATCCCGGCCATCCCCTTTTTCGGCCTTGGCAAGGTTGCCGCCATCTTTGCTACGGTGATCTTTTCCATGCCACCGGCCATCCGGCTGACCTGCCTCGGTATTCAGCAGGTACCAAAAGATCTTGTGGAGTGTGCCGATGCCTTCGGATCCAGCAGGTGGCAGAAGCTTTTCAAGCTCCAGCTTCCCATGGCAACCCCCACCATCATGGCTGGAGTGAACCAGACGGTCATGCTGGCCCTTTCCATGGTGGTCATTGCCGCCATGATCGGTGCAAGGGGGCTTGGGGGTGAAGTCTGGCGGGCCATCCAGCGCCTGCAGATGGGCAGCGGCTTTGAAGCCGGTATCGCCATTGTCATAGTGGCCATTATTCTGGACCGGGTGCTTCAGCACCTTGGATCCAAAAAACAATAACTTGTAAAGGAGTTTTATGATGAAAAGATCCGTTTTCCTTTCCCTTTTTACAGCATTCATGACCCTGATGATTCTGGGATCCGGCACAGCCCTTGCCCAGAAAAAAGTACGTCTTGCCTATGTCGAGTGGGACTGTTCCGCAGCCAGCACCCACCTTGTTCAGGCTGTTCTTCAGGAAAAAATGGGATATGAGGTGGAAATTCTTCCCGTGGCCGCCGCAGCCATGTTTCAGGCCCTTGCTACGGGCAATGTGGATGGCATGGTAACGGCATGGCTTCCCGTGACCCATGAGGATTACTATGAGAGGGTCAAAAACCGGGTGGAAGATCTCGGACCCATTGTGGGCGGTGCCAAGCTGGGATGGGCGGTGCCATCCTATGTGAACATTGATTCCATTGAAGAAATCAACGACCATGCGGCAAAATTCAAAAACCGGGTTGTGGGCATTGATCCCGGTGCCGGGCTCATGCGCCTTTCCGAACAGGCCATGAAAGATTACGGACTCAATAAAATGCAGCTCATGGAAGGCAGTGGCGCCACCATGACGGCAGCTCTGGATACGGCCATCCGCCGCAATGAGTGGGTGGTGGTAACGGCCTGGTCTCCTCACTGGATGTTTGGCGCCTGGGATCTCAAATACCTTGATGACCCCAAAGGCATTCTCGGGGGAGAGGAGTTTATCCATACCCTTGTCCGCAAAGATCTGAAAAAAGACATGCCTGAAGTTTATAATTTCCTAAAAAACTTTGCATGGAAAGATGCAGGACAGCTTCAGATGGTCATGGCCTGGGATCAGGAGAGGGGTGCTGACCGCTATGAAAATGCCAAACGTTTTATTAAAGAAAATGAAGAACAGGTTAAGGGCTGGCTGAAATAAAATCTGCTGCTTTTTGCTTGATATAAAAGGCCATTCTTTTTTCTGATTACTACCCTGACTCAGCCACAGTTTGCTGATCAGGGTGTTGCCAGGCCTATGGTGCGAGCTTTAACACGGGCAGGCGCAAGGCCTGCCCCTACGAATGGTTTTTACGACCCTGTATTGTGTAGGGGCACCCTTTACGGGTGCCCAATTACCTGCACAGAGGCTTATACCGGATAATCTTTTAATGCGGGAGAAAAGCGGGTCAGGGGCCGGATTCGTCTCAGCAGGGGACTGAGCCGGGTTCGGGCAAGCAGGGCCAGCAGGCCATCAACAATTTCTGCCATACCTTCAACCTGCAAAACTCCCCCATGGGCCAGTATCAGTCTTTCCACATCCAGATTGCGTATGCGCAGAAGGCTTTCTTCCATTTCATGGGGAATCGATACAGGAAAGGGAAGCTGAAAACGTCTGTTTACATATAATATAACGTCAGCAGCATACAGGGTCTTGCTCTGGGCATGGTAAAATACCATATCATGATTGGTATGCCCCGGAGCTGAAAGTGCCTGCCAGTCCGGAAATCCCGGAAGAAGGTCTCCATCCTTCAACACATGATCCATGCAGACTTTGCGCCGATAGTAAATATTTTTCCAGCGCTTTTTCATGGCATAAACAACAAAGTATCCCAGAGATATATCAATCTTATGCTGCAAAAACCCACCTGCCCCTGCATACCACCGGTTGATTCCTTCCGGGGCCGCCATAAGAAGACCGTACTTTCGTTTTAAAACAGGTGCTGCACCCGCATGGTCCGGATGGATATGGGAAACCAGCTGTAGCTTAACGTCCGTCCACTGTCTGCCAAGCTCTTTTTCCAGCATGCTTTCCATGGCCGGAACATCGCAGTGGCATCCCCCGTCCAGGGCCAGAACCCGGCCATCCGGGTAGAGAGCAAACAAGAGCGCCTGAATATAGCCTTCTGCCACAAAAATCCTCATTTATGCTCCACATGTTTATGCTTTTTCTAATTATTCAGAACATTTTTTTAAAAACCACACCTCTCAAGGCAGATGCACAGGCCCCCCATACTTACATAAAATCCTGCATCAGGACTCTATACCCAGTTCCTTCATTTTCCTGAAAAGGGTTTTCCTGTGAATACCAAGGGCTTTTGCCGTTTCCGCCTTTTTCCAACGATTCTTTTTCAAGACCTTTTCAATATAAATTTTTTCAAAACTGTTCAGGGCCTCTTTCAGATCAGGAAAGTGGCTGGTGCTATCCATCTCGGGCATGAAGTCCATATCCACCTCATCCATATCCATCTTACCGGACAGTTCAATACGGCCCATGGTCACATAGCGCTGAATGACATTCTGCAACTCCCTGATATTGCCCGGCCAGGCGTAAGACTGAAGCATGGCCATGATGTTGGGAGGAAGTACCGGCACACGGCCATCTTCTGTAAACTGCTCCATAAAGTGATAGATGAGCAGAGTCAGATCCTCCCCCCTTTCCCTCAGGGGTGGCAGATGAACGGGGATGATATTGATACGGTAAAAAAAATCTTCCCGCATCATACGCCGCTTGACAAGCTCCATGAGATTGCGGTTTGTGGCGCCAATGATACGAAGATCCGGCTGATGCAGCTCACTCCCCCCGACGGGAATAAAGCCCCCGCCTTCTATGGCCCGGAGAAGTTTTACCTGGAGGTTGGTATCAATTTCACCAATTTCATCCATGAACAGGCTGCCACCGCAGACCAGATCCAGATATCCTTTTCTGTCGGAAACCGCACCGGAAAAAGCACCTTTTTTATAACCAAAAAATTCACTTTCCATAAGCCCCGGAGGAATGGCACCGCAGTTAACCGGTATAAAAGGCTCTCTGGCACGATCGCTGAGATCATGTATGGCCCTTGCCACCAGTTCCTTACCCGTTCCGGACTCTCCATAGATCATCACATGGGCACTGGAAGCTGCCGCTTGAAGAATGGTATCATAGACCCTTTGCATGGCAGGACTTTTACCAATAATATTATGAAAACCATAGCGATCCCGAATGCTGGAACGAAGCCTGATATTTTCCTTACGCAGATCGGCTTCCCGCTGCATCAGATTTTCTTCGATACGTTTTCTGTCAGAAATATCTCTTACAATAACAATAACTTCATCTTCAACAAAAGCCACCACCCGGGCCTCATAATACATACGCCCCCTTTCTGAATCAAAGGGGAACTCAAAAATCTGCATCTCACGGGTGGAAATCGTCCGGTGAATGGCCTGCATGCAGGCACTGATAATCATCTGCGGAAAAATATCCCTTACGTTTTGACCCTCAAGGGTACAGATCCTGTTGGCACACCGCTGATCCTCAAAGGGCTTGTAATGCAGGCACAAACCATCGGGAGCAAGGAGGAGCATCATATCCGGCACGGCATTAAGAAGGGCGCGGGTTTTCGCCTCGCTCTGGCTCAGGGCCTGCTCTGCCATCATGCGTCGCTGAATATTATGGAAAAAAGTAAGGCTTGCCCTCTGCCCCTTCCAGTTGATTTCTATGGCATGAATTTCAAACCAGTTGGCTTCTCCGGATTTTTTAATGAGACGGAAAGGATAGACATCTGGAACAGGCTCATAGTTCATGCGCTGGGCATAACGCATCTCCACCATGGGAAGATCTTCCGGATGCACAAACTCCCGGAAGTGATGATCCACAAGCTCTTCGTGGGTATAGCCCATGATGCGGACACCAATGGCATTAACATAACGGAGAAAGCCATCCTGAAGAACAATGATGCCATCCGTTGTATTCTCAAAGACAAGACGGTCATCCGGATGGATGCGGTCTGCAACGGACATGCTGTTTTCTGAAAAAAACATTTTACTTCTTCTCCATAAAAATAAAAAAGACCTGTTCCGAAAGATTGACAAAAGCCAATCAAAGGCCTATAAAACCTGAACTTTCATCTGCAGTGCCTGGATGGCGGAACTGGTAGACGCAAGGGACTTAAAATCCCTCGGTCGAAAGGCTGTGCGGGTTCGATTCCCGCTCCAGGCACCACATAAAAACAAACACTTAAAAAAATCAAATCAGAAGTGTTTTTTTGAGCTTTTGAAAAGAACACAAAAAAACAAACTATGATGTTCTTTATTTACCCTTTTCCTTCCTGAAAGAAAAGGGGCTTTCTGCGCCTGCCAACAGAACCACCCACCATGCTGACCGAACAAAATAAACCCGCCGATGGACAGCACACAGAACCCGAAACTTATCATGGGGACTTCAAAATCAAGCTATCACAATGGCCAGCCCTTCGGTTTTCGTCACTTCCGGTAAAGCTTCGATTCCACCCCCTTATCTTCTGAGTAACTTCAAAAGTTACTTTATGACAAAGCGCCGTAACACGGCGTGGGTTGCTGTTCAGAAAATGCCCCATAAAACAGTATTACCCGATCCTCTCCCATAAAAAATATTGATTTTATTTCTTTACACACTTATTCTTTTTCAAAAAAGGTTTCAGGCATCCATAAAAAAAACGAGGTAAGGCTCTTAAAAAAGGCCTTCAGACTTGAAGTCTGTACCAGCTGGCTTCAAAGAAGTATGGCTATTTTCTCATAAAAAAACTGGCTCCTCTGTGGTGCGACCAGACAGTAACAAGGGCAGGAGACGAATAATGGCGCTTATTGAAGGTTTAAAGATTCAAAATTATCGTTCATTGCGTGACATTGCAATGGGACGGGTAGGCACAGATCAGGCATTACGAAACACGCAGCCCCTGACACCCTTAACTGTTGTCATTGGGAAAAATGGTGTCGGTAAAAGCTCGATTTTCGATGCTTTCGGCTTATTGGCAGACTGTATGGAAACCGATCTGGAAACGGCCTGTAACGCAAGAAAGCGTGGAGGCTTCGATAAGCTGGTTTCAGCAGGCATTGATGGGCCGATCTCATTTACAATATACTATCGTGAATCAAAAAATGACCGACCCATCACCTACGAAGTATCCATCGGAAAAGATGATAAAAGCGGATTACCCGTTGTGGTTTCAGAGCGCCTGAGGCAGAGACGAAAGAACCAATCCAAGGGCAGACCTTTATCCTTTCTCCATCTTGAATATGGCAAAGGAAGTGTTTGGGTTGGAGATGAAAGCCTGGAAGGTGATGATTTTGCGAGGCGCGAGGAAGAACTGGACCCACGTAAGTTAGGTATCGTGACCCTTGCTGAACACATTAAGGAAAATCCTCGGATCAAAAAATTCAAGGATTTTATTCAAAGCTGGTACTTAAGCTATTTCACGCCCGATGCCGCAAGGCAAATCCCACAGGCGGGTATCCAGAAACATCTGAACCTGCATGGCGACAATATTGGCAATGTCGTGCAATACATGGAGCGGAATCATCCCATCATTTTCAGGCGCATTCTCGATGAAATATCAGCAAAAATACCTGGCATCGGCACCATCGAACCCTATCGGGACACAATAACAAATAATCTTTATCTGCTTTTCAAAGATAAAGGCTTTGCCAGACCATTCACACAACAACAGATGTCAGATGGCACCCTCAAAATGTTCAGCTATCTGCTGCTGTTGAATGATCCAGAACCAGTACCGTTCATTTGCATCGAAGAGCCGGAAAACGGCCTTTACCATAAACTGCTTGAAACATTGGCAAGTGAGTTTCGTGAACATGCTACTGGCAGGAAACGGGCATCGCAGATTTTTATTACCACGCACCAGCCCTATTTTGTTGATGCCTTAGAACCAAACGAGGTATGGGTTCTTGAAAAAGGAAGTGATGGATTCTCTACGGTAAAAAGGGCAAATGAAATTCCGTTTGTTCAAAACATGGTCAATGAGGGACAGCCACTCGGATCCTTGTGGTACAGTGATTATCTGGATGCGAGGTAGCCATGCACTTTGAATTTCTTGTTGAAGGACAGGCGGAGTTGACTGCCCTCTCCATTCTGATGAATCGGGTCCTTGGTGATTATGGCCAACCCCACACATGGAGAATCCATAAGCATCGGGGAATCGGCCGGATTCCCGATGATCCGGGTTCCAGACCCAATAAACACGACCAGACTCTCTTGCATAACCTGCCATCAAAACTTCGTGCCTATGGTGATGAAGGTCGTGACGATGTAGTTGTTGTTGTGCTGGTGGACCTCGATGAGAGGCCTGATTGTGTCTCATTTAAAAAAGACCTGGTTGGGCTTCTGAACTATTGCCAACAGCAGCCAAAGGCACTCTTTCGTATTGCCATCGAAGAACTTGAAGCCTGGTTTCTTGGCGATCAGCAGGCAATCAGGCAAGCATACCCCGATGCCCGGCAAGAGGTACTGGACGCCTATGTTCAGGATTCCCAGTGTGGCACATGGGAAAAGCTTGCAGAGGCGATTCACCCTGGCGGCTTGACTGAATTAGGACAGCACGGCAAGCGATCTGTCAGAATTCTTGAACAGAAAAGAATTTGGGCAAAAAAGCTCAGTCCGCTACTTGATATACAAGCAAATCAGTCTCCAAGCTTCAGAGCTTTTCGTGATGGGGTAAGGAGAATGACAGCACCATGAACCTCCATGGCTATACAGCATGCATCACAACGACGTCTGCACGGCCATCGCAGAACAAACCCTGTGGAAAAAAAGTGTCCTTATCTGGCTTCCCGCCCAGGCTTGAGCTTGTGGCATGTATCCACCGCTCAAGCCTGAGCTTTATCCTTACACCTGCTCCTTCGCCAGAACCTCTCTGGCTGTATCCACGGCCTTTTGTACATTTTCCCTTGCCGTTCCACCGGCAGATGTTCTCCGGTTGATCATGCTTTCTACGGAAAGCGCCTCAAAAAGATCGTCTTCCACAAGATCAGAAAATCCCTTCAGCTCTTCAAAGCTAAGATCCTGCAGTTCCTTTCCAAGGGAAAGGGCGTAGGCCACGGCCTTGCCCACAACGCTGTGGCATTTTCTGAAGGGCAGCCCCTTTTCCACAAGGTAATCCGCCATGTCCGTTGCATTCAAAAAGCCCTTTTCACAGGAGGTCCGCATCCTCTCTGAAAGCACTTTCATGTTGGGCAGCATACGGATATAAATATCCACAACGGACTTGAGGGTATCCACACCGTCAAAGAGGGGGAACTTGTCTTCCTGCATATCCCGGTTATAGGCCATGGGCAGGGATTTCATGAGGGTAAGGATATTCATCAGATGACCGTAAACCCTGCCCGTCTTGCCCCGCACCAGCTCAGGAATATCCGGGTTCTTCTTCTGGGGCATGATGGAAGAGCCCGTGGTAAAGGCATCGGAAAGCTGAATAAAGGCGAATTCCGAAGAGGACCAGAGAATCAGTTCTTCGGAAATCCTTGAAAAATGCATCATGCAGATGGAGGCGCAGGATAAAAACTCTGCCACAAAGTCACGGTCTGCCACCGTATCCATGCTGTTGGCAGAAACCATAGGGAAATTCAGAAGACGGCGGGTCATCTCCCGGTCTATGGGGTGGGGGGTTCCTGCCAGTGCGGCAGCCCCCAGCGGCAGAACATTGATGCGCTTCAGGGCATCTTTGAAGCGTTCCGCATCCCTTGTGAACATCTCATAATAGGCCATCATGTGATGGGAAAAAAGCACGGGCTGTGCCCGCTGCAAATGGGTATAGCCCGGCATGGGAACTCCCATGTGGGCTTCGGCCAGATCCACAAAGGCCCTGCGCAGGGCATGCAGCCCTGCTATGATTTCTTCTGTTTCCCTGCGCAGCCAGAGCCTCACATCCAGTGCCACCTGATCATTACGGCTGCGGGCCGTGTGGAGCTTTCTTGCCGTATCCCCTATTTTTTCCGTAAGGGCCGACTCTATGTGCATATGGATATCTTCTAAACTGTCATCATGCACAAAACGGCCCTCTGCAATGTCCTTCTCAATTTCCCTTAAGCCCTTTTCAATGGCATCGGCTTCTTCGGAAGAAAGGATACCTGCCGCCACCAGCATGCGAGAGTGGGCAATGGAGCCTTCTATATCTTCCCGGAACATACGGGAGTCCGTGGCAATGGATGAGGTAAAGCGCTCCACGCTCTTGTCCGTGGGGATATCAAAACGCCCGTCCCATAATTTTTCCGCCATGATTATTTTTCCTTACGCTGCTTCCGAAATTAAATGTAGACAAAAACCGGACCGCCCCACCCCTCGCTTCGGGAGCCTCCGCCAGCACCCGGAGGGAGAGGGGAACAAAAGGTATCGTTATTCCTGGGATTGGCCCTATTTCTGCATCAGCCGCTGGATGCGAAGGCGAAGGGCATTGAGCCGGATAAAGCCTTCCGCATCCCGCTGCTGGTATACGCGGTCATCTTCAAAGGTGGCAAAGGCTTCGGAATAAATGGAATTATCGGACTTCCGACCCAGCACATAGCATTGGCCCTTGTAGAGTTTAAGCCGAACCACACCATTGACCACGGTCTGGGTTTCGTCAATCATGTGCTGTAAAAGGCGCATCTCCGGAGAGAACCAGAAACCATTATAAACCAGCTCCGCATATTTGGGGATGAGGCTGTCACGCAGATGGGCCACTTCCCTGTCCAGCGTAATGGATTCCATGGCCATGTGGGCCTTGCGCAGCACCGTGCCGCCGGGTGTTTCATAAACGCCCCTGGACTTCATACCCACAAATCGGTTTTCCACAAGGTCAATGCGGCCGATACCGTTGCGTCCCCCCAGAGTATTGAGGGTTTTCAGCATGCGGGCGGGACTCAGCTCCTCGCCATTAACGGCCACTGGATTTCCGGCACGGAAGGTGATTTCTATGGTTTCAGGGGTATCGGGTGCCTTTTCCGGAGCCACACTCATGGTGTACATATCATCCGTGGCTTCCTGCCAAGGATCTTCCAGCACGCCGCCCTCATAGCTGATATGCAGCATGTTTCGGTCTGTGCTGTAGGGTTTTTTAGGGGTATTGGGTACTTCGATATCATGCTTTGCGGCAAAGGCCATAAGGGCCGTGCGGGACGTGAGATCCCATTCCCGCCAGGGAGCAATGATGCGGATGTGGGGATCAATGGAAAAATAGCTCAGCTCAAAACGCACCTGATCATTGCCCTTACCCGTGGCACCGTGGCTGACGGCATCCGCCCCTTCCAGTTTGGCAATTTCCATCTGCCGCTTGGCAATGAGGGGCCGGGCCAGGGAGGTTCCCAGAAGATATTCCCCCTCATACATGGCGTTGGCCCGGAATGCAGGGAATACATAATCCCGTACAAACTCTTCCCGCAGATCATCAATGTAGACTTTGGATGCACCGGTTTTCAGCGCCTTCGGCTCAATGAAATCCAGTTCTTCCTCCTGCCCCACATCCGCAGAAAATGCGATGACCTCACATCCATAGCTTTCAATCAGCCATTTGAGGATAACGGAAGTATCCAGACCACCGGAATAGGCAAGCACCACCTTCTTAACATCGCTCATCAATTGTTTCCCCCCATCGGATACAGGCCCCTTGGATGCCTGATGGTTCATTAAGTTATCATTGGGCCACTTTTGGTATTCAAACAACCGAAAACAGATCCCTCACCCCGGCCCTCTCCCGGAGGGAGAGGGGGAGAAAAGAAATTTTTTCTTAAAATGGCCTTATTTATGTAATTATTCAGCACGGTTTATTCCGAACTGCCAATGCTGTAGTTGCAGCAGCTTCGTACTGTTGCAAGGCTCCGTGGCTATTTGCAAGTGACATTGCAATCGTTTCGGATCAGAGCTTTGTCCGGCACTCAAGCCATAAACTCAATGCCTACAATAAATAGCAATAAGCTTTTTCAGGCTTGAGTGCCGGAGTGCTAATAAGAAGCGGCAAACTGTCTGAGCCGCCACAAAGGCAGCGTGCTTAAGCCTGCCATGGTAATCAAAAAGCTTATCCTGCCTGTGGCGGGGAGTTTTTGCCGCTTCCGCACAGGGCAAGAAGCTCCCGAATAAGATTGCGTCACGGGCAAATAGCCTGGGGCCTGTGCATCTGTATGGTAGCTATGGTACCTGGAAAGCTGTGCTGAACAGTTACTTATTTATTTACTAAGCAATCCAGCAGAGCCGCATGCATGTGCATCTTGTTTTCCGCCTGATCCCAGAGTTCAGGATGGGATTCCATCACCCCGTCCGTAATTTCCTCCCCCCTGTGGGCAGGCAGACAATGCAGTACAAGGGCATCCTTTGCCGCCAGTTTCATGCCTGCCTCATCCACACAGAAGCCCTTAAAATCCTTTTCCCGTTTTTTCTGCTCTTCTTCCTGCCCCATGCTGGCCCAGACATCCGTGTAAACCACATCCGCATCCGCCATGGCCTCCTCCGGGCTCCGCACCACCTTCACCCGGCCGGGGGATCTTTCTTCCGCCAGTGCAAGCACATCGCCATCCGGATCATAGCCCTCAGGGCAGGCAAGCATCAGAGAAAACCCCAAAACCCCTGCGGCATTGATCCAGGACTGGGCCACGTTGTTGCCGTCACCCACCCAGGCAAATTTCAGATCGTTAAGTTTATCAAAGCCCCCCTTCATCTCCACCACCGTCAGCAGATCGCTTAAAATCTGGCAGGGATGGAACCGGTCGCTCAGGGCGTTGATCACGGGAATGGAAGACCATTTGGCAAACTCTTCAATGAGATCCTGGGCATAGGTCCGGATCACCAGAACATCAATATATCGGGACAGAACCCGTGCCGTATCCTTTACCGGTTCAGACCTGCTCATCTGTGTAGCTCCAGTGGACAGGAACATGGGATGCCCCCCCAGACGGGCCCAGGCAGATTCAAAGGAAACCCTTGTCCGGGTGGAAGCCTTGTCAAAGACCATCCCCATTACCTTACCCGCAAAGGGCCTGTCCACGATTCCCAGACGCCTGCGGGCCTTCATTGCCAGTGCCCTGTCCATGAGCATGCGGAAATCTTCCCGGCTCAGTTCTCCAAGATGCAGCAGATCCTTTTTCACCAGCTCTCTTCCTCCCCAGAAAAGCAGCACAGTGATGATGCGTGCTGCCGAATATTAAAAAATAAGGTAATTATTCAGAACAATTTATTTCGAACTGCCAATCCTGTAATTGCAGCAGTTTCGTACTGTTGCAAGGCTGCGAGGCTATTTGCAAGTGACATTGCAATCGTTTCGGATCAGAGCTTTGTCCGGCACTCAAGCTCTAAAACCAAAGCTCATTATGTAAACGATGCAGCCTTTTCAGGCTTGAGTGCCGGAGTGCGTCACGGGCAAATAGCCTGGGGCCTGTGCATCTGTTTTACAGGTATGGTACTTGGAAAACTGTGCTGAACAGTTACAAAAATATTGAAATATCAAAGCCCGGACAGCAGCGCCGCCAGAGTTTCTGTCATTTCATCAATTTCTTCCCTTGTAATGATAAAGGGGGGGGCAAAGCGAAGGGTGTTCCCCTGTACGCAATTGATGATAAAACCTTTTTCCATCATGGCTTTCACCAGAGGCGTTCCCTCACACGCAAGCTCAATGCCCAGAAGAAGACCCAGCCCCCGGACCTCCTTTGCCACGGGCAAAGAAAGCAGGCCTTCCAGTTTTTTCTTAAAATACTGCCCCGTCTCAAAACAACGCTGTACCAGATTCTCCTTTTCCAGCGTCTCCAGTACGGCCAGCGCACCGGCAGTCACAAGGGGGGTTCCCCCGAAGGTACTGGCATGGGAGCCGGGCGTGAAACTTGCCATTACCCTGTCTTCGGCCAGCATGGCACCAATGGGCAAGCCGTTGCCAAGGGCTTTGGCAAGGGTCATGATATGGGGTCTGACACCGCTGTGCTCATAGGCAAAAAGGGTTCCCGTGCGGCCGATACCCGTCTGGATTTCATCAAATATCAGAAGAAGCCCCATTTCATCACAGATACGGCGAACAGCCTCAAGGTAACCCGCCTCCGGAACACGTACCCCGCCTTCTCCCTGAACAGGTTCCAGCATGATGGCACAGGTCTGATCCGTGATCACCTTTTTAAGGGTTGTGAGGTCGCCATAGGGCACATGGTCAAAACCTTCAAGGACAGGGGCAAAACCCTCCCGGATTTTTTCCTGACCTGTGGCTGAAAGGGTGGCCATGGTGCGGCCATGGAAGGACTTTTCCATGGCGATGATGCGGTGGCAGTCTGCCCCTTTGTGCTGGTGACCATATCTGCGGGCCAGCTTGATGGCCGCCTCATTGGCCTCGGCACCGGAGTTGCAGAAAAAGACCTTGTCTGCAAAGCTTCTGGCGGTCAGCCATTCGGCCAGCTTTACCTGAGGCTCCGTATAAAAAAGGTTGGACACATGCACAAGTTCTGCGGCCTGGGCTGCCATAGCCTTTGCCAGAGCAGGATGGCTGTGCCCAAGGCTGCAGACGGCAATGCCACTGATGAAATCAATATACTCACGGCCCGTTTCATCCCAGAGCCTTGTTCCCTCCCCCTTCACAAGGGTCAGGGGGTAGCGGGCATAGGTATGGGCCATGACCGCATCGGCCCTTTGTTGCAGATTATCCGTCATAGAAGCACTTCCGTTCCAATTCCCTGGTCCGTAAAGAGTTCCAGCAGCAGGGAGTGCCGCCGGGTTCCATTGATGATATGACATTTACCCACACCACCGGAAAGGGCGGAAAGGGCATACTCAAGCTTGGGAATCATCCCTCCCACAATGCTTTCATCACTGATCATACGCCGTACCTCACCCGTATCTATGGAATGGATGAGCTTTTTATCCCTGTCCAGCACACCATCCACATCGGTGAGAAGAATCAGCCGGAAAGCCCCCAGAGCCGCTGCAATGCGACAGGCCACCACATCGGCATTGATGTTATAGGTTTCTCCGTTTTCTCCAACGCCAACGGGTGCCACCACAGGAATGAAGCCCCTGTCCGTGAGGGTTTTCAGGATATCCGGATTGACATGGGTCACTTCTCCCACAAGGCCCGGATCAATGATTTCAGGCGGTGCGTCCCCTGCCCCCTCCTTCATGATGGTCATTTTCCGTGCAGAGACCATGCCTCCGTCCTTGCCCGTAATCCCCACGGCCCGGCCACCTGCCTGGGCTATCTGGGCCACAATGGATTTATTGACCTTGCCCCCCAGAACCATTTCCACCACATCCATGGTCTCTGCATCCGTCAGGCGCATGCCCCTTACAAACTGGGTTTTTATACCCATGCGATCCATGACCTCATTGATCTGGGGACCACCGCCATGCACCACCACAGGGTTGATGCCTATGTACTTGAGCAGGGTGATGTCTCTGGCAAAATCCATTTTAAGCTGCTCATCCACCATGGCATGGCCACCATATTTCACAACAATGGTGCTTCCAGCAAACTGGCGGATATAGGGTAGGGCCTCAATGAGAATGTCGGCTACGTTCTGTGATGGCATGGTGTTTTTTTCGCTTATTATAAGGTATCGGATAAAAATCTGCCCCAGGGAACAGAAGAATCAGAGAATAAAACGGCTCAGATCCTCATCGGATTTCAGCTCCGACAGTTTTTCCCGCACATAGGCAGCATCTACAAAAATATTCTTTTCCTTGACATCGGGACCATCAAAAAGGGGATCTTCAAGGAGGCGTTCCATCAGGGTATGCAGCCTTCGGGCTCCGATATTCTCCGTTCTGCGGTTCACGTCCTCTGCGATGGCAGCAATTTCTTCTATGGCATCTTCCGTAAACTCAAGGGAAAGGCCTTCCGTCTCCAGAAGGGCCGCATACTGCAAAGGAAGCCGGTTCTGGGGTTCCGTCAGGATACGGATAAAATCCTCTTTCTCAAGACTGTCCAGGGTAACCCGTATGGGGAAACGCCCCTGCAGCTCGGGAATGAGATCCGAAGGCCTGCAGATATGAAAAGCACCCGCTGCGATGAAAAGAATATGGTCGGTTTTGACCGGACCGTACTTGGTATTCACCGTGCTTCCCTCCACAATGGGAAGGAGATCCCGCTGCACCCCTTCACGGGACACATCCGGTCCCTTTCCGCCACTGCGGGCAGCTACTTTATCGATTTCATCCAGAAAGACAATACCTGAATTTTCCACAAGGCTCACCGCTGAACGCCCCACCCTTTCCATATCCACAAGGCGCTGGGCCTCTTCCGTGGCCATGGTTTCAAGGGCTTCTTTCACAGTCATCTTCCTGCGTCGGGTCTGCTTGGGAATGAAGGCTGCCATCATATCCCTGAAATTATTGCCCACATCCTCCATGCCGGTGCCGGAAAACATATCCATGACCATGCCCTTGGGCTTTTCAGTAATTTCTATTTCCACTTCCCGCTTATCGAGCTTGCCTTTCCGCAGAAGGGTACGCAGTTTTTCCCGCGTACTGCCCGCATCACCGGAGCCCACCATGTCAATGCTGCCGTCCAGCACCGGACTGGAGGTCCGCCCCGGCGGCAGCAGGGCATCCAGCACCCGTTCTTCGGCAAGGCTCAGGGCCTTTTCCCCTACCGCTTCTTCTTCCCTTGCCTTAACCATGGCAACGGCAATTTCCGTCAGATCCCGGATCATGGACTCCACATCCCGGCCCACATAGCCCACCTCCGTGAACTTGGAGGCCTCCACCTTGATAAAAGGGGCATCCGCAAGTTTTGCCAATCTGCGGGAAATTTCTGTTTTACCCACACCCGTAGGACCAATGAGAATGATATTTTTAGGTGCGATCTCATCCCTTAAGTGTTCGGGAACCTGCTGCCTGCGCCAGCGGTTGCGCATGGCAATGGCCACGGAACGCTTGGCTGCCTTCTGGCCAATGATATAGGCATCCAGCGCCTCAACGATGCGTGCCGGTGTCAGGTTGTCTGTGTCGGTGATGGCAGTTTTTTTTTCTTCTGTGAGGGCAATCTCGTTCATCCGATCTCCTCTATGGTGAACTGGGAGTTGGTATAGACGCAAAGGCCGGATGCAATCTCCATGGCTCCTTCGGCAATCTCTCTGGCACTTTTTTCCGTATGCCTGAAAAGGGCTTCTCCGGCTGCCTGAGCCGCTACGGACCCGGAACCGATGGCAATGACGCCGCTGTCCGGCTCAATGATATCCCCTGTACCGGAAAGAAGGTAGATGCTTTCATCGGAAGCGGCAATCATCATGGCTTCCAGACGGCGCAGCATACGGTCTGTGCGCCAGTCCCGGGCCAGCTCAACGGCCGCCCGTGTGAGGTTGCCGCCAAAGGCCTCCAGTTTGGCCTCCAGTTTTTCAGAAAGGGTAAGGGCATCGGCAGTGGCACCGGCAAAGCCCACAACAATTTTATTTTTATAGATTCTTCGGACCTTGCGGGCACCGTGTTTCACCACTGCGCTGCCAAGGGTGACCTGACCGTCTCCGGCCACAACGGTTTTATTGTCCCGACATACGGCAATAATGGTTGTGCCGTGAAAATTTTCCATATTCACTCCTTTGCACCGCTTCTCGGATGGGCCTTGTCATACACCGCCATCATCCTGTCCAAGGTCATGTGGGTATAGCGCTGGGTTGTGGAAAGGCTTTCATGGCCTAAAAGCTCCTGTACGGAACGGAGATCCGCCCCGCCGTCCAGCATGTGTGTGGCAAAACTGTGCCGGATGTCATGGGGAGACACCCGTGAAGCCAGTCCCGCACTTCGGGCCGCCTTTTCCAGAATGCTGCGGATGCTGCGGACACCAAGCCGTTTCATGCGGGTATTCCGGAATAAAGCCCCATTTTCATCATTAAGAAGGCGGAAAACCGCCATGCCCGAAAGGGCTTCCCTGTAATCTGCAAGGGCCTTCAAAGCAGGAAGACCAAGGGGAACCAGCCTGTCCTTTTCCCCCTTACCGGAGCGGACCCGAACCAGTTGCCGCTCTTCATCAATATCCGGAGCATCCAGACCCGCCAGTTCCGAAACCCTCAATCCTGTGCTGTAAAGGGTTTCAAAGAGGGCCCGGTTCCTGAGATCCTTCCAGTCCGAGGCAGGAAGCCCCTCCAGCAGCTGAAAGGTCTCATCCACCGTGAGCCAGCGGGGCAGATGCTTTTCCGTTTTCGGGGTAGAAATCCCTGCGGTGGGATCCGTTTCACGCAGATTCTGCCGGATCAGCCAGGCACAGAAACTGCGCAGTGCCGAAAGCCTTCTGCCGATGGTGGTTCTGGCCATTTTTCTACGGAACAGATCCGCCAGCCAGAGCCGTACCATGTCTTTATCCAGCTCAGCAATGGCAAGGGGCGCTTTTCTTTTATTTTCCAGAACATCCAGAAAATCCGAAATATCCCCTTCATAGGCACTGAGGGTATGCTTGCTTGCATTGCGTTCAGCCTTCAGGCTTTCCAGAAAAACAGGCAGTATTTCCCTTAAAATTCCAAATGCCATGGTCATACACCGAAAAATTCCGCCAGATCCGACCAGCCCCTGACCTCATGGAAGCCATGGGGCCTGCGGTTCCAGGGCTGAATAAAAAGGACCGGCTCAATGCCCGCCTCCTTCAGATGAAAACAGGTTTCCAGCCTGTCTTCCACAAAAAGCTTCTTTCCCCGGTTTTGCAGAATTTCCGCTTTGGCATCAAAACTTCCCGTAGCGATGACTTCACAGATATCCTCACCCATATGTAAGGTATCCTTCAGCCAGTGCTTCACGGATTCACCATCGGGCCGGGCTGTCACAAAAAGCAAAGGGCCGCTTTTGTCTGCCAGCTTCTGAAGGATGTCTTTCGCACCGGGCAGGGGGGCAAGGCGGTGATTGTAGTCCGCACTGACCACCCGTGTGATGATCTGTATCAGGGTATCCAGCTCCACATCCAGGCATCGGGTCAGATCATAATCCGTTATTTTTTCAGGATAAAGATCCGTCAACCCGAATTCCTCCCTGCCGATGGAGGCAAAGAGGCTCATGGTATCTGCCACAACCCCGTCAAAATCAAAGGCAAAGGCCTGATCTTTTAAAAATGACCGCCCGTTTTTTTCCAGTGAAACCACCATGGACATTCTCCCTGCTTGGCGTAAAAAACAAGCTGGAACCTTATCCCAGACAGAGAAAGGCTGTCAATAAACACAAAAAAAATCTGAATTACCCGAATGTATACTCCGAACGGTCTTTTTTGATACACGGGCCAGTCTTAAAACGATGTTAAAACACTCCTGAACAGCAGCCGGTACCGTATTGCTGAGTTTTGTAGATGCGCCATCCTGGCGCATTCTTTAAAGCGGCTGGAAGCCGCTTCTACTATTACAGTGACCTATGCAGTATGAAATATTTAAATGTTTCAAGGCTGACCGTTTGGAGTATATCATGCTTAAAGACTGATCACGGCACTTTCACAGGAAAGATCAATCAGTTCCATGGCCGTGGCATAGCGGGCCCCCTCAATGAGTTCGTCTTCACCGATGCGCCGGGCTTTGGCGCATGGTGTGCAAGCCAGAATAGGAACCTCAAAGGCCTGCAGATGGGCAATGAGATCCTGGGCAATGTCACCGGTGGCGGCCCTCAGATTGTCCGCAAGGCCTTCTTTGGCAATAAATACGGCATCACCCAGAAGAAAAACCGCCACATCCCTGCCCTGTTTCTGGGCCACGGTGGCCAGATGCAGGCCGCGGGTGGCACGGTTGGGATTGTCAAGGCCACAGGAAATCACAATCAGAACTTTTTCAGACATAACAACCTCCTTGGGGAAAAATCATACAAGGTAATTATTCACCACAATTTATTCAAAAATTCCAATGCTGTATTTGCAGCTGCTTTGTACTGTTGCAAGGCACCAAGGCTATTTGCAAGTGACATTGCAATCGTTTCGGATCAGAGCTTTGCAGGCCTGTGCGAAAGAAGCGGCAAACTGTCTGAGCCGCCACAAAGGCAGCGTGCTTAAAGCCTGCCATGGTAATCAAAAAGCTTATCCTGCCTGTGGCGGGGAGTTTTTGCCGCTTCCGCACAGGGCAAGAAGCTCCCGAATAAGATTGCGTCACAGGCAAATAGTCCGGGTGCCTGTGCACCTGCCTGACAAGTAGGACATTAAAAAAATATGCTGAACGATTACAATACAAATATATTCAAAAATTAGAGACCCAGAAACTCCATCACCTTACGCACGTCCTCCCAGGTATCCCGCTTCAGCCCCGGATCTTTCAGCATATCCGCAGGATGGTGGGTGATCATCAGGGGCAGGGACGCAAAGGAAAGAAAACGGCCCCTCAGGGAATGCAGGGGCTGATTGTCTCCGGAAAGAAGCTGCCCCGCCCTTTCGCCAAGGGCAATGATCACCTCAGGGTGCAAAAGACGGATCACATCGGCAAGAAAAGCCCTGCATGGCAAAGATGCATAAGATGGCGAAGTCTGGCCCGGTGACAGACGGCACATCCTTGTGTGGGTCACATAAACCGCATCCGGATTCAGTTTCATGGCCCCCACAATCTTCCAGAGCAGGGCACCGGCTTCCCCTCCCATGGCACTGCCCTCCCTCAGGGCGGCCCGGTCCGGCATTTCATCCACAAAAAGAACCCGCACACTGCCCGGTGGCGGATGCAGCAGCTTTCCCCGAACCGCAGCCGGAAGACCGCAATGGGTACAGGAGGCAACCTTTTTGACCAGCTCCGGAAAATGATCCGGCTTTCCGCCCTTGCCCCATTCCGAAAGAATTTCCAGCGTCCGGGGAGAAGCATGCACACCATCCAGCCCGATGTCCTGTAAATCCTTAAGGCAGATACCGGCATTCTCCAGACCTGCCAGTAAAAGTGCCCGTAAATTTTCTCTGCCGGAATGAAAGGCAGTGTTCAGGCCATCAGACATGCCCATTTCTCCGGGCATGCATGCGGGAAACAATGGCATCCAGAAGATGATCCGCCACCTTTTCCTTGGGCATGGCCTTCAGGGCGTTCTCACTGCCATCGGGATAAAAGAAGGTCACGGTGTTCTGATCCGAACCAAAGGCGGATTCCGGGCCGGTGACGAGATTGCCGACGATCATATCAAGATTTTTCCTTGCGATCTTATCCTTTGCATAGGCAGAAAGATCCCTTGTTTCCGCAGCAAAGCCCACAAGAAACTGCTGCTTTTTCCTCTGTCCAAGGGTGGCAAGAATGTCGGGGTTTTTTTCAAGCTCAATAACAGGCAGGCCATGGGTTTTCTTGATTTTATGATCCGAAGCATTATTCACATAGAAATCCGCCACAGCCGCCACCTTGATGATTATATCGGCCTCATCCATCCGGTTTTCCATGGCGTGGAGCATTTCACGGGCGGCCTGCACATGAACGCTTTCCACCCCATGGGGAATGGGCAGATTCACAGGGCCCGTCACCAGACAGACCTCAGCACCCCGGTATTCCGCAGCCCTTGCAATGGCATAGCCCATTTTGCCGGAGGAATGATTGGAAATATATCTTACGGGATCAATGGCCTCCACCGTAGGCCCTGCGGTCATGAGAACACGCATTCCCTTTAAGTCTTTGGGACGAAGCAGCTTTTCCAGCCGGTCTGCAATAAAGGCAGGATCAGGCAGACGGCCCGGCCCCGTCA
Organism: Desulfobotulus alkaliphilus; assembly: GCF_007830435.1. Taxonomy (GTDB): domain Bacteria; phylum Desulfobacterota; class Desulfobacteria; order Desulfobacterales; family ASO4-4; genus Desulfobotulus; species Desulfobotulus alkaliphilus. The sequence continues at coordinate 143,275 of NZ_VLLC01000005.1, forward strand.
CCCCGCAGGCAAGATCACCGGAGTCCGGCTCCAGCACCGTCATGCCGGAAGCTTCCAGAAGGTCCAGATTTCTCTGGACCGGACGGGATTCATACATGTTGGTATTCATGGCAGGACAGATCAGAACCGGTGCCCTGACCGCCAGCATGAGGGTGGAAAGGGCATCATCTGCAAAACCATGGGCCAGCTTTGCAACACAATTGGCCGTTGCCGGTGCAATGACCACGGCATCGGCCCACTCTGCCCAGTCAATGTGGCGGATGCCGCCCCCCTCACTTTCGGCCATCACATCCATATATACAGGGGAGCCGGATATGGCCCGAAAGGTCAGCGGCCCCACAAAGGCAGCGGCGTTTTCCGTCATGACCACCCGGACAGAGGCCCCTGCCTTCTGTAGCAGCCTCAGAAGCTCCACAGCCTTGTATGCCGCAATACCGCCCGTCACACCCAGCAATATCCTTTTATTTTCCAGAGCACCCATAAATCCCTCCATGGTAAAGAAAACACTTCTCAGGGGTTCTATGGGATCAATAATTTTATGTCAATGCCGGTATCCCTTCCCAAAAAAGACAAACCAGAGCTTGCCCTCTTTTTTTCTTTGCATTAAGATCCTTATCATCATTATTCAAAAGGCTTTTCTTCGGAAGTGCCATCACCGCCTTCAGATCACCCTTTCACCCCAGCCAAGGACATCCCATGCCTTCCTGCCCCGCAGCACTTCAGGACAACTCCTATGATGGCAGAATTCTCAATGAGCCCTGCTCTGATAAGCTGCAGAAAAGGCTTGTGAATCTTCTGACCACCTCAAGAATCATGACCTCCATGAACCTGCCTGTCCTTCACTACATTGCCGCATGGAAGGATGACAGAACAGATATCTGGTATGAATTTGCCGATCCCCGTTTCTGCGGACTTTTCACCAGCCGCCTCCATCTTCTGGCCCCTGCCTTCCGCAAAGCCGTAGTGGAGCAGAAAGTCTACCCTTCAGACTGTGACGCCCTCCGGGTTGAAATGCTGGAGCCCCAGGCCCTGAATCAGGACCGGGCCATCCTGCGCAGCAAAAACATTGAAGATGGGCATTCGGAGGCCATTTACAAAGTGAAACTGCCAGATGATTCCTGTATCTGGCTGAAGGATCAGGCAAGGCTTGAGCGTTTTCCTGAGGATAAAATCACCCTGTCTGTGGGCGTTCTGACACCGGTTTCCAGAGAAATGGCCATGGAAGAAGCCCTGCGCCGGGCAGAAAAGGCCTTGAGCCAGAGCGAAAAACAGTTCAGGGATCTCTTTGCCCAGAGCAATGATGCCATTTTGCTTCTGAACCCTGAAGGGCGCATTCTTAAGGTCAATAAAAAGGCCGAAGAACTGACGGGACTTTCCCAGGAGCTGCTTGCCGGAAAACCGGCCTGTGACCTTTTCCCCAGAACCGAACAGGCCCAGATCCGAAAGGTGAGAGACGACATCGGTTCCGGCCGGAGTGTCCGCATAGAAACCCTGATGCTCAAAGATGACGGAACCTTAAGCGTGGATATCAACGCCCGTCAGGTAATCAACACGGATCACCCCATGATTCAGGCCGTTGTAAAGGATATCTCCATACAGAAGCGTCTGGAGGCAGAGCGCAGTAAAATCGAAAAATTTGACATGCTCAAAACCCTTGCCGGTGGACTGGTCCATGACATGAACAACATGCTTTCCGTGATTATGGGCAACCTTTCCCTTGCAGGCTTTGAAAGTGATCTGCCCCAGGGCACGGTTACCCTCCTTTCACGGATTGAAAATGCAACGGCCAATCTGAAAAACATTACCCGTAAAATGCTGGTACTGGCGGATGCGGATACGGGCGTACGCATTCCCGGCCAGATCCATGCATGCATCCATAAGGCCCTGGACATGCTGGGGCCCATTCCGCCGGAAGTCCGCCTTCACATGGATATTCCTGTGATTCTCCCGGCCTTTCCCATGGATAAAAAAGGGATTTCCGAAGCCTTTGCTTCCATTATGGAAAACAGTCTGGATGCCATGCCAAAGGGCGGCGTGCTCTCCATCGAAGTCCGGGGACTGCGCATTGAAACCGGTGATGACGATGCCCCCCTTCTGCTGAACCCCGGAGATTATCTTGCCATCTATTTCAGGGATACGGGTTCAGGCATCCGGGAAAAGGATCTGGCGAGAATCTTTGACCCATATTTTTCCACCAAAAGCCGGGATGCCCGCAAAGGAACCGGGCTGGGCCTTTCTCTGGCCTATGCCGTCATCAAACAGCATGGCGGCCACATCATGCCCCTACCTCCGGAAGAAGGGCAGGCGGGTACCACCATTGCCATTTACCTGCCCCTTTCCTGAGTCCGAATTTACTGCCAGAGCATACGCACCCTTCCAAGGCCGAACATGGTATTTTTTCCCACATGCAGGGCTTCGGCAAGGGACAGAAGGGGTAGAAAAGGAGTCAGATCTCCTTCATACAGGACATCACCGGTCAGCCCCCCCATGAACATCCTGCTTTCCTGACGGTTGGAGTAACGCTGCCAGTCAAACCAGCGAAGATTTTTTTCCCGTATCCGGATATTTCCTGCCATGCGTATCATTTCCGGATAATCCAGCTCCGGCTCACCATCGCCCCATGCATTAAAAAGGGATGACATGCGCCGCAGAGCCTGCCGCACAAAGAGATCAAAGGGAAGGTCTGCAGGCAGACGGCCATCCACCTTAAGCCTGAGGGGAGTATCCAGCACAATTCGCACGGCCTTTCCATGGGCAGGCCAGGTTTCAGGGAAGTCCCAGCAAAGCGCTTTCAGGTTTTCAGGCCTTGTCATGCTGTTGCCTCCATTCTCGTATACCGAAACTTCAGGAAAAAATGATTCTTCCACCCTTTCCAGCACAAAACGTCCACGCTGCCCCTGCAATCTCCTGCCAAGCCCTGCCTTTCCCATACGTTCAAAGGCATGGACAAAATAGGGGAGATAATCATTGGCAGAACCAAAAACCTTAAGTCCGCAGACAAGCCCGTCTCCGGGTTCATATCCCGTTTTTTCATCCTCAGGTGGAACAAATACCATGGGATGGGGAGGAGCAGAAACACGGCCCCCTTTTTCCCGGCCCACATCCGTTTCCGTTTCAAAAACCATGGCATAAACACAGCGGGAACTCAGGGAACAGTCACTGCATGTTTTGCAGTTTCTCAAAGCACATACAGCTGATTTTAAACTGTGACCAAAACCGCCCCTGAAGGTGGAACCCTTAAAGGGTGGGAGTTCCGCTGGAGTCTGAAATTTGCAAAAAAATCTGTAAAATCCGTAGCGCATGTCTGCCACTTTCTTTTCTTTTGGTATTTATATTCCGAAGGTTTATCCATGCCCATCAGTTTGATTGCTACCCGTTTGATTACTACCTGTACGAAAAAGGAAACCATTTTTTTCTCATTGCATTAAAACCGTGAAGCCAGTCAAGGTCTGCATTGTCAGGAATAGTAATTCCCCAGTCTTTTTCCGGAATGGAGCTTTGTACCATGGCCAGGCAGTTTGTGGCCCTTTGGGGATCGAGTCTTCCCATGGATGCCATTTCTGAAAGGGGCAGAAGGGCCATCATGCGTATGGTGGGGCCGCCCATCCTGTCCAGACAGCACCGCAGACTTTCTTTCTGGGCAATGAGAGCAGCCTTTTCATCACCAAGAGACCGGGCCATGCGGCCCACATTATGCCAGATCAACTGCCATGGATGACCCTTTTTTCCCAAAGCTTCTGGCCAGAGATTTTTAACAAGATACTCCTTCAGGGAAGAAGTCCCGGCTTCGGCACCAAATCTTGCAAACAATGCCCTTTCCCATGGGGTGTGCCTTTTTTTCAACATGAATTTTTCTGGGGAAATTCCTCCGGCAACCATAAGAAAGGCATCTTCTGCAGCGGCCTCATCTCCGGCATCGCAGGCAGCATAAAAAAGATAGTGAAAGGCCCTGATCCAGCTTTCACGCATTTCCGTGTTTTCCCTTCCTCCAAAGGCCCATATGGATTTTTCTGCCCAGTACACTGAAACCTCATAATTCTGCTGGAAACCGAAATGCTGGGATAAGGTACCGCAGAGGGCACCCAGCCCTGTATCAGCAGCAAGCCCGGCTCTTTGTTTTCTGATGGAAAGTTTATGACAGCTTTTTTCAACCAAAGGCATGACCCAGTCCGGCAAGGGCTCATCAAAGCGGTAGCGGTCATGGAATTTGTGGATCAGGTCAAGACTGATACCGATTCTCCATATATTTCGGCAGGTATCATCCCATTCCACAGCCTGCTGATGGCAGAGCATTTTTTCAGCCATGGAAGCAGCCCTTTCAGGGTGTCCCCTGCGAAGCTCCAGAAAAAAACAGGCAAAGGCCCAGAGAAAATGTAAGTTTGTCTGATCCGGCATCCTGCTGAGCAGGGGAAGACAGGAATCCTTGAGCAAAAGGGCTTTTTCCAGCTCACCTTTCACAATGCTTTCATGGATCAGAATAAAGATTTTTTTCCATGCTCCATCTTCCTTAATATAATCTTCCAGATGCTTTTGAAAACGTTCTTCCTGCACCATCCGGCGGAGTTTGAAAAAGGGAATTTTAATAAAATCATCAAGGCAGGCACGGGCATCTTTGCTCCATAATATCCCGGAAAAATCCATACCATCTTCAAAGGCTTCCATGCACAAAAGAGCATCTGAAATATTGTTTACCCCCAGACATACCGGATCGGATGATGCCCAGTGCGGCTCACAGCATGCCTCAGGCAGAAGAAAAAAACGCATCCGGACATTTTCTGCCCAGTCTCTTTTTTCCCTCAAACCAGCAACGGGCAGTATGTCACCATTTTCTCCCAGCCAGCCCGTAGCCCCCAGACCCACCGGATAATCTTTCTGGCGCTTCAGACTGCAAAAAGCCAGAAAAAAGGCCAGACCAGCGGAAGCCCCCTGCTGGGTCGCAGCACCTTCTGGCGTATCAACCGGCAGGATATGCACGCCCGCAGAAACTCCAGCCCATTCTGCTGCCCTCAGAATGCTTTCCCGAAAACTGTCATCCGCATCGTAGATAACCATATCCGCAAGCTCTTCATCGGCAAGAATCAGCCACCACCGGGGGGCACTATTCTGGAAAAACACAGGAAAGCAGAGACCTTCCACCCTGTCTTTAAGATGAAATGGAAAAGAAGCAGGGCAGATTTGCTTGCATAAGCCCATGATCCATGGGTCTTTCTGCATAAGCCCTTCCAGCAGAAGACGCCGGTGCAGCAGTATCCGGCAGGAAGGCCGCTTTTCTAAAGCCGCATCCAGCTTAAAAAACGCTTTTTCTGATTCCGGGTTTGAAAAATCAGGAAAGCGCTGGGAAGCATTCCTTAAAAAAGCACGGAAAACATCCGGCCCACCATGGGAATTCATAAGAAAATGGAGATATCGGATAAAAACTGAAGACATTAAAATCCATGATTGATTTTATTCAAAGCGACTGGAAGCCACTTCTACTTTTTCAGGCCTTCCCATCCTGCCAAAAGCCTACAGCCCTGCTTTCAGGAACCATTCACCACAAGTGCCAGCAGAGGGCTGCCACTGCGTACTTCGGCACGGAAGGCGGCCTGAAAAAACCATCCGTCCGTTTCAAGCCATTCCCCATCGTAGATCTGCCCGTCCTTTGCCTGAATCATAACCATGCTGCCGCAGATACCCCGGATCATTTCAGGAAAAGCTCCTGAAATATTTCTCCAGCCCCTGTCATCCACATAATCCGACATAAGGGAGACGTTTAAGGTATCAATACGGTCCAGCGCTCCCCTTTTCAGATAAGCCACACGGATTGCAATGGTTTCTTCAGAAGCCGCTACCAGGGGCAGGCTGTCTTCAGGAGGAGATGCCATGAAAAATGCAAGGTTGATGTTATCTTTTGCCTCCACCCTGAATCCGGTTTTTTTCCTGAGGGTGTCACAAAACTCTGCACTTCCGCTAAATATCTGAAAAAGTGGCACACGGCTGCATGCCATGGCTGTTTTTAAAAAAAGACCATGCAGCTCTGTCCGTGGGTCATCTTCTTTGACAGAAAGAATACGCATACCCTGTTCAGGGTAAAAGATCGGATTTTTAATCATTTTTTTCAGATCTGAAAGTACGCTGCCTTCGGCCTTTCCCCAAGACGGCCCAAGATCAGAAGGTTTCAGGGCCATTTTGCCGCAAGGGACAAAAACGAGCGGCAGACCCAAGCTATCTTCGGAGATGAAATCACCGGGAATGGCCGCATCGGGAAAAGGATGGCAAGGGATACAGGTGATGTAGTCCCCTGTCGTTTCCAGCACCAGCACCTCTGGCGGATTTCTGTAGCCATCCTCCCACCAGCCGCCCCTGCCCGGAGAAACACTTCTTAGCTGACCGGGCAAAACACTGTCTTCCGCCCCCTGATCTCCATGACTCTCCAAAGCCTCTTTCAGGGAAAAAAGGGCTGCCTCTGTCTCTTCATCACCATGGCAAAGATTACATCGGCTGCGGTGTTCTTTCACCTTTTCATCATCTGTAGAATTTAGCAGATGAAGGAGCGGCGGGCATACAAGGCCTGAGGCAAATTCCCTGAGTGCATCAGGGATATCCTGAAAGAACCCTGAATTCTTATTCATGGAAATCCTCCTCTTTCGGCCTGCTTTTCATATCCGCAAGCAGAAGTGCCATTTCCTTTTTACTGAAATGCTCCTTTAAAATCCTGAAACACTTTTTTTTAAGCTGTGTGAGGGCGGGTTCACTGCATCCGATCTGCCGGGCAATGTCACCCTGACTTTTGCCTTCATTCAGTCCATCCAGAAGTTGAAGGCCTTCAGGGGGCAGGAGCTTTTTCACGGCTTCCCGGAAAAAAGGAAGGGACTGCAGGCTGTTTTTTGCATCCAGCAGATATTCCATATCCGGAAACGCACCGGTGGCTTCCTCCACTTTTCGGTGTTTTACCTCATCATCTTCATCTAAAGAAATTCCTGTTTTTTTGTCATACACGGTTTTCAGATGGCTTTTTTCCCTGAGCCATAAAAGAAGACTTTCTTTTTCAATGGAAAAATCCACCCTGTTTTCTTCCGCAGCGATAAGATCCCAGAAATAAAGGGCCGCAGATACCTGATAATTCCGCTTTCCCCATTCCCGTCCAGAAATATCCGCAAGGTTTGCTGGAAGATGTTTATCCTGTATGAAAAAATAAGGCAGATGCAAAGGGGCATAATCAGGGGGGGTATTGCGATAGCATGGGGTCTTCCGTTTCCCCTGCCCCCAGGCAAAGGAATGAATTTCAGGCGGGCTTAAATTCTCAAACAGTTTTTTACGAAAATATGCCGAAGGATTGACATCCAAAGAACGCTCTCTGTCCTGCATCCGGTTCTGGAATACTTTCTTAAACCATGGCAGGGGATGGGGCATCTGCAATGCAGCACCATAGCGGGAAGGGGCTTCAAGAACTTCTGCCACAAGGATACTCAGCATTTCGTCAATATCCTGAACAAAGGGATCATCAAACCTGCTGCCCCATTTCCTGCTGTCTTTCAAAAGAAAGCCAGCCAGTTTTTTTAAAACACTGTCCTTTTTTTCCAGATCCTGCCGGACCCAGAGATGAAGCCCGTTTTTATCTGTTTTGCTTTCCATTTCATCACCTCAAAGCAGGAATAAGATCACCATATGGATTTAATGCTTTTCTTTTAAGCGGGTATGCCAAAGCAGGTCAAGGCCTGAAGCAAAAGAATGTATCACATAAGGACGCTTTCTTAAAAAAACGTGACCCTCTATTGATATAACGGCACTGTGGTGTTTTTTTATGGCAGGAAATATAAATGCGTGTCCCGGATAAAAAATCATAAAAAACATATGCGATTAATATTAAAAAAACAGCAGCTTCCAGATTCTTTAAATCCTGGGAACTGCTGTAAAGTAAGGAAAAATTTACGGATTATTTACCAGTGATAACCAAGCAGAAGCCCAAAGTGGCCGCCTCCGGCATCAATATCTTCATTTCCAACGGTCACTTTACCGGAAGACCCCCCAAGTTCAAAACCGATGTTAAAAGAACTTCCCAGAGTCCAGTAAACACCACCACTGAGCCAGATTCCGTAACCAGTATCATCTTCACTATGCTTCATTCCATTGGATGCCTCTGCCTCTAATTCAGCCCGAAAAAGTGCAACTCCCCCGCCAATAAAAGGACGAACATGGCTGCCCGGCTCCCAGATTTTTTTCACTCCCATACGCAGTTCCTGGGTATAAGCTTTCACTTTATACAGCTTAAAACCAGAGTAACGATTATAATCATAAAGATAGCCATCATTGTAGGAAGACAAAATTCCAATGGCAATGCTCACAGGCCAGTCCGTTTTTTTGAAATCCACATTGATCCCCAAAGCCCATGTTCATCAAGGGGTCTCCAGTCATCTTCATCCAGAACCTTTGAACCTAAGGTGAAGTTCAGATTTCCTGTCCACGGAGAGGCCACAGAAGGAGAAACTGTACTAAAAAACAAAAGGGTTATTAAGAGGGGAAACAAATTTTTTTTCACAACGACTCCTTATTTTTTTCTTGGTTCAAGTTCAACTTCATAAACGTATCTGTCATACTTCCACATACTCCCAGTCACCGCATCAACGATAAAACCCGGCCAAATGAAAATATTGAGAATACCGACAGCATCAAAGGAATTTTGAAGAAATACATGTCTCGATTCATACTCTTCCAGCTTGTACTGCACCTGAGGTGGAGTAGATCGTTTTTTTACAGGAACAGTAACGGGCGTTCTTCCATAACCCATACCGTCAATTTCTACCACAGCTCCTTCCGGGACAGATTTAAATGTGATTGTATCCGTTGAACCACTAAACATGGTTGCACAACCGGGAAAGACTCCCAGAACCATCAGACAGAATAACCAGCGCATTCGGCACAACCTCCTTTTCATCAGGTATTATGAAAATATCGGATGCGCTGTTCCTCTACCCCATACCAGTGACGCATCCAATAATACCTGACGGCACTGGCCAGATTCTTTTTTTAAAAAAATTTCTGAAAATTTTTCCTGCCCAGGTCTTTTTAAAACAGGCGGCCCTTGATCCAAGTCTATAAAATTAAAAAGATTTCGAATCAAAAAAGCCTGAAGCCTAAAATTTAATCAACTTATCCTTGCTTTTTGATGTGATCTATTCTTTTTTAAAGCTCTTGGTAATCACAGCCATAAATCAACTTCATGCGGGGAGATACCCATGCCGCACAAAATATTCAATACGATTGAAGAAGACCTGAAGAAAAAAATTCACTTTGGTACAGCACCTTTTTTAGGGACTTTTGAAAAAGAAATTCCAGAAAAAATTTATCAGCAGCTCAAAGATTATTTTTCAGATTCAAAGGAGGAAAATTCATTAGAACAGATATGCGCAGCTTTCAGTAATTATCCTGCCATTATGACAACCCTTCTTACGGCTGAACTCAACAGTAATTTTTCGGAAAATTTTAAAATCTATCCATATATCATAAACTTATTTAAAATCGACCTCGGCTCAGATACCAATAAGCAGCGTTTATGGCGGGCTTTCCGAAAAACATGTATAGGGCTTGGCCTTTCCGTATCCCCCAAAACTTCGGGAACCCATTACATGGTAAGGGAATATACCCGCCACATGGGTGTCCCCATTGCTTATGCAGGGTCTCTGGCCGTACACATGCAGCAGCTTGCCGAAAAAATGGGGCTTCCTGACAGGGAGGACCCGGCTGGCCTGAAACAATGGCAGGAAGAACTGCTTAAAAAACTCAGTCTTCCATTCTCAATTACTGCAAAAAATGCAATTGAAGAAGACGAACAAGGTTACTATATCCAGCTTTTTTTGGATCTTCTGGATAACAACAAGCCCCAGAATCCAGTGCAGCAGGCTATGTTGCAAGGAGTGCAGGAAATAAATAAAGGCTACAGGCAGGCCTGCATTCCAAGCATTATTTTCCTTGATGAAACACTTGGTATCCATATTCCATGCAGCAACAACAGCCTTTGGCGAATTGAAGTGGACGGGGAGATTCTTTTTGAAGGTGAGGTTACGGAATCTCCCTTTTTACCTGTCCACAAAGTGCTTCCACAAAAAATCAAGGTCAGCGATGGTGTCAATTCCATGGAGTTTGATGTCTGGGAAGACTCAAAAAACAATCGCATGCTTTTATTTGGTGAGAGGGATATGCGCCTGCTGAACAGGGTCCATTTTGGGACAGATATAGATACTCTCCCGCCAGGCAGCTATACCCTGCTTTCCCGCTTTGAACCGGACCTGACGGATACAGGCAGTACACTTATTTCAGATACCCCCAGTATCTATGCCAGTGAGATCCATCTCGGGCCGGGAGAAAAAGTACGCATTGTTCATGGTTCTGCATCACTTTTGATGCAGGCGAATGCCATGCCCCATATGGAGTTTAGGGGGGCATGGTACAGGGATTATGCAGGCCTTGATTTTCTTGCTTCCAGGGATCTTGGACTTCATATCAGAATTCCCGATGAATTTTCTGACCAAAAACTTCGTGTCCGGCTTCGCTCACGTGATCTTGGAGAACCTATCGAAGTACCTTTGCACATGGATAATGAAGAAAATATTTCCATGGAACTTGAGTCTCTGCTGGAAAAATGGAAAGCGGGTATGTCCATGGTCAGTGTGGAGTGCCTTCCTGAAAACGGCAACCGGCCTCTGATAAAAACAGCAGCAAGGATCTGGAACGGACTTGAAAAAATTGAAAATAATGCAATTTTATGCCGGAGAAAACCTGAAAATCTATTGGAAAATCAATCTGAAAATTTTCACTTGACCCGCAAGGAATCACTATGGTCTTTTGGTATTCACAAGTTTGAAGAACCCTCATGGCAACTGACTTTTCAAGATGGTGCCAACAAAATATCAGCCACGTGGAGAAAACCGGGAATCCACATGGTGCTGCGAAGCTTTGAATCGGGAAGCTGCAGAACAAAAGAACTCTGTGCAGGAGAAAGCATTCCCCTTATAAACGTTTACAATCAAGATGTTGTCATTCAAGGTCTTGATGCAGGGAAGATTTTGCTGGGGAATACCTCATGGACCATCCGACAGAATCAGCATACATGGTGTGCATCACTGTCCTCTTTACATGATGTCATTACAGATACCTCCCCCACACTGATTCACGAAAGCAGAGACAGCGGTATGGCAAAGGATCTGCTGACCTTCGTAACACCTCACCATTGCAGTAATTTTCATGTTTCTGACTCAGAAAAAGATGTGTCCATGGCTTTTCTGGCCATGGTATCTCCGGATCGTATTCTGATGGAAGCCATCAACCTGCTTATGGGAAATACCGCAAAAATCGGCACACAGGTATCAGCAGAATTTGAAGAAATACTTACCTTTGAGAATGGGGGGAACTGCCGCATAGCCATCAAAGAAAAAAGCTGCCGTCTGAGTATTCTTCCGGAAGGCTGGGAGGACGGCCTCTGGCGTTTCACACCCTCCATGCAGTGCAATGGCCGCTTTGGAAGAATATGTAATCCCCGCCAGGATGAATACTCATCATTTGCTTATATTAAAAAAGGTTCCATTGCTGATCCTGCCACAATCAAAGATGAATATTCTTCCCTTCCACCATCAGAAAAAATTGCATTTTTCAGAAGAATCCATGACATGACTCTGCGCTGTCACTCCCAGGAATCATGGGATACAATCAGATCCTGGCTGCCTGATTTATGGAAAAGCATGGTACATGACATCCACCATTCTGCTGTTTCAGGGGATAGAATGTGTCGTGAAAAACTCATTGAAACACTGGCTGACAGACCACCTGAAGATGCTTCTTCCGGCTGGGTCCCCCTTTTACAGATGCTTGATGAAAAACCGGATCTCATGGCATGGCCTGCCAAAGAGTATCCCTGCCTCTGCTCTAAAGAAAGTTCTTTGCTGTTTTGCCTTGTCCACATGAAAAAGCTTGAAAATCTGAGTGAAGCTATCCAGTCTCCCGTGTTTCATTCTTCTTTTTGGATAGCGGGAAGAAACCCATCATTCAGCGCCCAAACCATTAAAACCTATCTTCAAACCTGGGAAAATATGGATCTTGAGGAAGAGCGGAAAAAGCGATTTAAATCAAGCTGGATGCCTGAAGAAGGAGAACTCCTTGGGCCATTGCACTACAGATGGGCCATGAATCAGTTTCTGCAAAAACACCATCAGGCCATCAGCGGAACAGGCAACAACCGACGCAGAAGCTGGGCTTCACTTTTGTGCAAAAAAGCCAATAATACGAATCCATTTTTTTACAGCCTGAAAATGAACAAAGGGGATGTGGAGAAAATAAGCTCCTACGGACTGGATGGCAGAATCAGTGATACAGCCGAGGCAGAGCTTGCATCGGGAGTTTCCTGTTACCTCTCCAGTATCGCATATTTTTGCCGCAATCAGGCCCACGGAGGCAGCCCTGCGGATCAGGCCATAAAAGGATTTTTATCAAAACTCGAACAGAGTGCTGCAATGAAAGCGGGAGAGGCTGGTGTTGGCAACCGTTATCTTGCAGGCACAGGACAGGAACTTCTTGGATTTTATCTGCTTTTCTGGGAGTGGGGCTTTCAGGCAGGTCTTTCACCCAAAAATTTAGACACGTTATAAGTCAAGGAAATACAGATGAAAATCAACCCATGCCATCTCACACAGCAGCTTGAAGAAACCCTTAGAAGATATATCGCTACAGGCTTAAACATCAGCCAGAAGTATCCTGAACTCAAAAAAGAATTTGTCAGCAGACTTGCCGGACAGAATCTGGTCAAAGGCCCCTTTGTGGAAGCCCTTCCGGATTTTGAAAAAGGCCCTGCCCTGCGTTCCCTGGTGTTGAGCAATGGCGGTTTTCTTAATGATGGTTTCCTTGATCTTCCTCCCGAACTGCTGGACAGGCCCCTGCACAAACATCAGCATGAAGCACTTGAGCGGGCATGCAGGGAAAATCAGAGCCTGCTGACGGCCACAGGTACGGGTTCCGGAAAAACAGAAACCTTTCTGTTTCCCATTGCAAACATGCTTCTCTCAGACCCGGAGCCTGAAGCTGCCGGTGTCCGGGCACTCATTATTTATCCCATGAACGCCCTTGCCAATGACCAGCTTTTTTATCGAATTGCCCCCCTTTTTGGCAAGTGGCTTGGCAGACATAAAATCACCTTTGGCCGCTACACATCCCAGATACGTACAGGCGCATCTTTGCAGGATGAAAAGCAAAAACTTGAAGACAATAAAAAACTGATGCAGGTTTTAGATGGCAAGATTCCCGAATCATGGCTCATCACAAGGGAACAGATGCTGCAAACACCCCCAAAAATCCTTCTGACCAATTATGCCATGCTGGAACATCTCCTTCTCCTGCCCCGCAATGCCCCCCTTTTTGCACAGAATATGCTCCAGTGTATTGTACTCGATGAAATCCATACCTACACGGGCGCACAGGCAACAGAAGTTGCATTTCTCCTTCGCAAACTGAAAAACCGCCTTGGTATCAGCCGTGATGTGCAGTTTTTTGGTACCAGTGCAAGCTTGAGCAATGAAGAAAAAAGCACCCGCAATCTTATTGACTTTGCCTCCACCCTTTCCGGAGAAAAGGTCCACACCCTGATCCGTGGAAACCGTGAACCCCATGAAAACCTGCAAAAAAGCATAAAACAAGCCTGGAGTCTTTCGGCTGAGCAGTGGGTTCTCATTTCCCAAACCCTGACCCGTATCAATGGAGATGAAGAAGATTCCACAGATTTTATAACTTCATGGAATGAGGATGTAAAAAAGATTCATCCGGGGCTTGAAATCAATGAGGATGAAGAAAAAGGTCCGGCTTTTCTTCGTATTTTCAGTACAAATAATGAAATTCGTGACACAGCAAAAGCTCTGACAGAAGAAAGCGTAATCCACTTTAATGATCTGGCAAAAAAAGTTTTTTCTTCTGCTGAGGATGCCGATACAGGAATTCACATCCATGCCATGAATGGCGTGATACAGGCAGGCATCCTTGCCCGTCAGTCACCGGAAGCCTATCCCCTTCTGCCCTGCCGATACCACATTGCCGCCAATGGCATTGAAGGCATCAGTCTGTATCTGAAACCGGATAAAGACGGTTGCTGGTCTGAAATGAAATTTTTCCGCAATGGCTATGGTGAAAAGGGTGAACCCTTTTATCCGCTTCTTGTGTGCAGACGCTGCGGACAACCCTACATTGAGGGCCATGCCATGGAAGACAGCAGGCTTTTTCCTGCCAGTGAATCCGGTGATGAAATGATCACCAGACGCAAAATCTTCTGGCTTGGAAAACCCGGAAACGGCACCCTTGATGAATCGGATGAAGAAGACAGCCCCGCAGATTCGGATAAATCAAAAAACAAAGGATCACAAATACCTGCGGTCCTGTTTCTGAACCCTGAAACAGGCTGTATGGGTCATGAGAAAAAAAACGATACCATCGCCCTTTATGAAGTTGCCACCAAAAGGGATGATCTGGAAAAAAAATACTATGTCAAAACCTGCCCTGCCTGCGGCGGCAAGGCTGGTGGCGGCCTTGCGGAAGTCATAACCCCCATGCATCCGGGCGATGCAGCCATGGGCGCTGTCATCTGTCAGCACGTACTCCATGTACTGCCCGATGACAGGGAAAAAAGCAGCATTCTTCCCCTTGGTGGCCGCAATCTCCTTACCTTTTCAGACAACCGGCAGGATGCAGGTTATTTTGCCCCCTACTTTGAGCGGACAGCCAATGATCTGGCACTTCGCAAAGCAATATTTCAGGCACTGGAACAAAAAAAAGGGGAAGGAATTGATTTTGAAGATACGGCAGGTCTTGTCATCAAAAAATGGAAGAAAAGTTCCCAGCCCATTATTCTGGATCATAATGGCAGCCCCATATCAAAAAACAATGCCCAGAGAGAGACACTGACAGGACTTGTGGCTGCGGAATTCTGCACTCCGGGAGGTCGTCGGAACTCCCTTGAAGCCCTTGGTGCCGTAATGGTCAGCTATGATGAGGAAATTTTAAGGCCTTTTGTGCAAGATGTACAAAAGGCCATGCCAAGGCACAAAGAATTTGCTGAATCCATGACCCATATTCTCCTTGAACATATCCGCAGGGAAAAGGCCATTACCCCGCCAACAGAGGATGTGGATATGGATAACATCCATATCTGGGGCGATCTTTACGGTGAAAAAAAAGCCTTTGAAATTCAAAGAAGCTCAGGAAGCAATGTAAGCCATGCATGGATGCCTGCCATGAATGCAGGAAAACGCCATAACCGCCGTACATGGTATCTTGAAGAGCAGCTTGGATGGACAAGGGATGAAAGCATGGCGTTTTTAGGTTCTGTCTGGAATTCCATGAAAAAACATGAACTTATTGAAAACAACAGGCCCGGATTTGTCCTTAACAGCAGCAAGGTGCTGCTCTGTGCCCCCAGACAGAGGCCTGTTTTCCAGTGTGAAAACTGTGGCATCCTGTTCTTTCATCATGTGGATTGTCGCTGCCCTTCATTCCGCTGCAAGGGTAGCCTTAAAGAAATTGAATCAGAAAAATGGCAAAATCAGCTCCTTCAAAATCACTATTTCCATCTTTTCAGTAAGGGCGAAGCGGGAACGCTCATTGCAAGGGAACATACGGCAGTCCTCTCCCAGAAAATCCGTCAGAAAATAGAGACCGGTTTTGCTGAAAAGAAAATCAACCTTCTCAGTTGTACCACAACCATGGAAATGGGTGTGGATCTGGGCGAACTGGAAGCCATTGTCTGCCTCAATATTCCTCCCGGCATCAGCAACTACCAGCAAAGGACAGGTCGGGCAGGAAGACGGGCGCAGGCGGCCCCCTTCTGCATTACCCTTGCAAAGGGCAGCCGCTATGATCAGAGCGTGTTTCGTGATTTCCACAATTACCTGAAAACACCCGCTCCGGTACCTGGTGTCCATCTTGGCAATGCACAGCTCCTGCACCGCCACCAGTTTTCCATTCTTCTTTCAGGTTTTTTAAAGAAACATATCAAAGAAGGTGTCCATGCTCCCTGTCTCACTCATCTTTTCGGTGATGATTTCGGAAGCAACCCTGAAAATAATAATGATCTTCAGCTTTTTATGAATCAGCTGCGGACATGGCTGCAAGGCCCAGCCGGGAAAAAAAGCCTTGCAGAAGCAACAGATTTTCTCAAAGCCCTTCCAAAAGATATATCCTCGGTCTGCGGGTTGGATACGTTTGCCCTTGAAAATACTTTTTCAGATAAAATGGAACATTTTGCAGCCACAATCCTTGCCCGTCTTCAGATTTATCATGATAAATTAAACGAATACTCATCCCAGAAAAACCCCAGACGGGCTCTTGTCTGGCAAAACCTTACAAAACAGTTCATGCAACAGTTTCTGGTCAATATGCTTGTGCGCCACGGCCTTATTCCCACATACAGCTTTCCTGTTCATTCACTGAGCCTCGAAATAATCAGGAAAAACCAATCACAAAATTATTCCGGTTTTAATGAAAAAGAGATTGCCCTTACAAGGGATGCTGTGCTGGGGATCAGTGAATATGCCCCCGGCAGCCGCGTAGTGGCCAATGGCCGTATCTGGACCAGTGCCGGGCTTACCTTTATGCCAAAGCAGTTTATGCCGGAAAGGGTTTTCAGGGTATGCAGAGACTGCAACCATGTGGAAATAAGAGAAGAAGCAAGAGATCTTTCCGCCCATTGTCCTTTCTGTGGCAGTCCATGGCGTGATAGAAAACAGAATTTTATTGAACCCCATGGATTTATGAACGCCCATAGTAACAGGGATGGAGAAAGTCCGGCCCATGTGCGGCCCGTAAAAGTTTTTTCCGAAGAGGCCCGCCTCATTACACGGGCCCTAAGCAATGATTTTCTGGAAACAGATCATCCCATGGTACGGAGGGCATTGCTCAAGGCCGTACCAGAAGGCTTTGAACAGGCAGGCCAGCTTTTTGTTGTGAATAAAGGGAACAAAGGAGCAGGCTTCCACAGGTGCCAGAAATGCAATTACATGGAATCTGCCCAGAAAGACTCACGGGACAAAAAGGTACACAAGGATATAAGAACAGGTGAAAACTGTAGCGAAAATATGCTATCCAAACCTGTCTGCCTTGCCCATACATTTCATACGGATATTGCAATCTTTCGATTTTTAAGCCCGCTTTATCATCACTCCGAAGAAAAAAAAGATCCATCCAGACCCGCAGTAAATGCCAGAACCATGGCGTATACACTTGCAGAAGCCCTGCGTTTTGCAGCAATCAATCTGCTGAATATTCAGGACAGTGAAATCCGGTCAAGCGTGAAGATCCGCAGAAAGCGCATGGACATTATTCTTTACGATGCCATTCCCGGCGGTGCAGGCTATGCCCGTTCTTTAATGAACGTTTCTGCCCTGGAACTTCTGCGCCATGCCTGTGAAAAACTTCTCTGCCCTGAATCCTGCGATACAGCATGCCGGGCCTGCCTGTGTGATTATTCCAATCAGCGTTTCTGGGACAGCTTCTGCCGTAAACCATGCCTCCAGTGGCTTGAAAGCCTGATGGGAAACAATACGAAACGCCTGCTCCCCGATTCATCCGCTCCATGGAAGGAAGCTTCCTTTGAAGAACTGAGCCACCTCCTTACCCCCTTTGGGACCATTCACCTGAGGGGTGAAAAACTGATGACTCTGGATACGCTCCCGGATCAGCCCGCCCTGTGCTGGATGAAAAAAGAAATGGATGCAGGTAAAAAAATCATCTGTCATCTTAGTGAGAAAGAACCATGGCAGGCAAAAAGCATAAGCCTGATGGAGCATGAGTGCTGGCGACAGCTCAGACCTTACATCCAAAAAAGATGCCTTGTACTCACCCACATGGATACAGCCCCAGAGGATCTTCCACTGATCGTGGGAACCGACGGGGAAAAGCCCATTTCATTTTTGGGAATGCAGGCCTGTGATGCAATTCTTGAAAATATTCTCTCTGAACCCTTATGGCAGACTTCCTGTGGTAAAAAAGAAACGGCTGACATTTTAAAAATTTTCTCTGCTGCCTACCAGCACCCCACCAATGTTTGTGATGCTGGTGCGCCTGAATTCTCTACTCTTGCCCCTGCAAAGAGCAGAAATCTTCAGAAGATTTTTAAAATAATTGATGGAAACCCCATCTCTTCCCTTTTTATACAGGATGCCCTGTGCATCCATGAACCCCACAGAAAGGCCCTGCATAAAATCATTCAGGCCATTGCCAAACAGTCCGACACCATAAAAAAGCTCCATATATGCTCTCTGGAGCCTGATATCCGTGGAGAAAACCGGCAGTCCCCCGGAAAAATACGCAACCTTTTAATAAAAGAACTTGAAAGTGAAAAGCTAAGCAGCGACACCATACAGATCAGTCTGCTCAACAGACATACCTCGCCAGTACCCATGCCAAGCATGATCAGGGCAGAGTTAATCCTTGGGGATGGAAGTACGGAAATATATACCTGGCATATCCTCAAAAATCTCCACAGCCTTGCAGATGCAAGCGAGAAAGTGGAAATTTCCTTTCACCCCATTTCTTCTGATGAAACCTGACAAAAAAACCCCTTGTTTTCGCAGAGCTGGATATGCAAAGGCATTTTCCGGCGGCGAAATCAAAGGGTTTTTATTTTAAACAGAAATTTCTAAAGTGATTTATGTGGCAGTGCTTCATTGCCCGAAAATGTTCAGCCAGCAAGGGAATACCCCTCTGTTTCTTTACCTGCCTCTGCCTCGGCGGGTCTTAACCTGTCAAGCTCATCATACAGAACAAAGGCTTCATCCATTCTTCCCATGGCTTCCAGTGCCCTGGCCTTCCATTCGATGGAGGTGTGCATGATCTCCCCCCACCTTTCCTTGAAAAATGCCCCCGCATCATCGGCATGGACCATGCAGTCTTCCGGGCGGCCAGTCACATAGGCCACAGCAGCAAGGCGGATTAAGGCCTTATGGCGATATCGTGTATCTTCTTCCGCTGCCTTGCGCAATATTCGTTCGGCATCATGGAAACGCCCCCCTGCACAATGGAGATCCGCTTCTGTCCACCGGCACCAGGGTGGCCGGAACTTTTCAGGAATCCTGCCTATGGCTTCAAGACCGGCAGCCACATCATTCATGAGAAGATGGCAGCGGGCCATAAGCTCCGGAACAAAGGGAACGGGCTTTCTGCTTTTTCGCTGCCAGGCAACCTCCAGAGATTCCACGGCATTTTCAAACAAGCCCTTTGCAAAGAATATCTTTCCCTCCGTAAAAAAACGAAAGACAGGTTCAATGCATTTGCCATGGGGGTCTGCTTCGGCAAACCGGGTCATGTAAGCCGATGCCGTCTCAGGATCTTTAACGGCCAGATAGCACAGCACCAGATGATAGAGGCTCTTGACACAATTTTTACGCTCCATATGACGGCTGCCCTGCTCATCCATGGAAAGCCCCTCCCAGATATCCACAGCCTTATGAAAATAGGTGAGGGCTTCCTTTGGCTTGTCTTCAATGCGGTGGGCAACCATGCCCCTTCGGTAGGCATTGGTCACGGAATCCGGCTTCAGGCGAAGGGCGGCTTCAAGATGCTCAATGGCAAGGCTCAGCCGTTCCTTTCGGCGTTTGCCCGAAAGCCCTTTTTTGCGTGCTCCCGGATCAAGCAGGCTGTTATAAGCGGTATAGCCAAGGCTGCTGTTCAGACGGAAACTATCGGGTTGAAGGACCAACGCTTTCTGCAGTTCCTCAACGGCAGCATCCGATTCCCCCATCTGACCAAGGGCAAAGGCAATTTCTCCACGGATATCCGCCTCATGTACCGTACCCAGACAATCCGGCCTGCGTTCTTCCAAAGGATAGGCTTCTGTAATGATACCCTGCCAGCGGGCATCCCTTGCCATCACCTTCAGCCGCTCAATGAGCCGGATACCGGGTTCTGCGGAACGGGGTTTACGATTTTCCCAGGGCAGGATCAGGGCCATGGGGACAGAATTACGGGGCTGTGCATTGGAATTGGAAAGGTTTGTCTGCATGGTGCCTCCTCATTCTTTTAGGTTCTGTCATACCGCCTTATGTCAATGGCCATTGTGACAAACTCTAAAAACCAGAACGGCACCGGGGATATTTTTTTTAAAAACTGAAAGAAACTTTATTGAGGATAGGATTGAAACACACTCCAATGGATTTTTATGGCCCTGTTTTGTTGGGCCACCCTTTATACGGGTGCCCGCTGACAGCGCAAAATCCTGCCATGGAATTTCTCTGGCATAAAGCATGGCTAAGTGATTGTAGAAATCAGATTTTTTAATTCTTCCCACTTCCCAATCTTCACTTCCCAATGGCTTTAATCCATCCCTTTAATCGGGGCCTGTTCGTGGACTTAACCACGAATGAACACGAATAGACACAAATAAAACCAAGGAAGTCTCAATCCCCTCTAATCAGGGCATGTTCGTGGACTACGAAAGCTGGTGTCCGAAGGAAATCTTTGAAGCAGCCAGTCTCAATCCCCTCTAAGCGGGGCCTATTCGTGGACCCAAACACAAGATCCCATAGGGGAAGTACCCTTTGTGGATTTGTCTCAATCCCCTCTAATCGGGGCATGTTCGTGGACATGAAATTTCCATTGCTGCCAGCAGGTCTGAGAAATACGTGTCTCAATCCCCTCTAATCGGGCATGTTCGTGGACCCTAAAAGAGAACCTTA